>CASEDF010000006.1 GCA_949286705.1 uncultured bacterium
GTTTTTCTTTTAATGAGTTTCGTAGATTTTCATCTCACGATGAACCTACTACCTTTCCCCTTTTTTTCCTTTACGACCTGTTTAGGTCGTTTTTTTTTTGCAATTTGCTATTCTGAAACAATAGACAAATTAGCAATTTCTATATCATCATAATCCACATAAGCTGTCTGCATAAGATTTCTACCTGCCTTTATAGTGACTTCATTTTGCTGATTAGGACGTATCAAATTTCGCGGAATCTTAATTTTTTGGTTATCACCATTCAATTGAATTTCAGCTATTTTTGAACCGTTGAAAAAAATTTCAGGAGGACTTGCGTAGGAATTAACAATTTTATTTTGTCCCATAGAACGTGCCATAAGCGTATCCACACCTATTATTGAACCGATTACAAGATAATTATTTGAAGATATTGCATCATCACCCAACATAAATGTTTTACTAAAAAAAGGACCGGTGGAACGCAATCTGAATGTTCCTGCACCGGACGAATGCTCTGAGTAATTGTCATCACCAAGATGAAACACATCCGATGCAATAACAATATCCGACATATTACTCTTTTGTATCCCTAATATCATCGGACGTGCGGCAATAGTATCATTTATAGTCAAAGAAAACGGTCTATAACCCGCTTTTTCCACAGACATAATAGTTGGACCGTTTACTTTTCCTATATTAAAACTGCCGTATTCATCCGTATATGTGCTGTAATTATATTTCGGCAAAGAAACTTTTGCCTTACCGATTGGGGCATTTGTTGCCGCATCCACAACTCTATTGGCTCTGCCGATATCCACCTTGGAAACTCCTCCTGATACAGTTGCCGCTTGCGATTGCAAAGTTAATAGAAATATAAATACTATGATAGTTAATAATTTTCTCATAAAACCTCAATACAAATTTAGCTTTAAAACATCTATTTTAAACTGGTATTTTGGTAATATTTTAAGGATATTTTTAAAAAAGTAAAAATTTTATTTGATATTTGAAAATGTTTTTGCTATTATAAAAACATTGAAAGATTTATAGCAAATGCCGATGTGATGAAATTGGTAGACGTGCCAGACTCAAAATCTGGTGTGGTTCACCCCACGTGCCGGTTCGACTCCGGCCATCGGCAAATAAAAAGAGACACAAAAGTGTCTCTTTTTATTTGACTTATGTAAGAGTTGCAACCCAAAGCGGCAGCTTTATCGGTTCGGCGCGAGCGAGCTGAGGCTGAAGCGGTTTTGAGATTGTGTTGAAAACACATTAGCAAAACGCGGAATGCCGTTAAATGCGAGCGAGCAAGACACTCCGGCCATCGGCATTTTTTATTGCTCAAATGCATTCTTTACGGAGTCGAACCTTTCTGCGCCTCGCATTAAACGGATACTGCTTATGCCTTTCATCCTCTGCTCGGCTTGCGGTTCTCACCTCTCACAAAACGATACTCAATCGTTTTGCTCGGCAGAGTGGCCATCGGCAAATAAAAAAAGACACAAATGTGTCTCTTTTTATTTGACTTATGTAAGAGTTGCAACCCAAAGCGGCAGCTTTATCGGTTCGGCGCGGGCGAACTGAGGCTGAAGAAAAAATAGATTATACTTTTATTTTAACAACAGCTTTTTTTACCGTGACGGATTGACCTTCAGCCGTTAACTGCGGCATGTGGGCTTCATGCGGATAAAAAACTGCAAATTGTCCTTCTTTTAAAATAACTCGTCCGGCAGTCAAATTCTCACGTTTATAGAATATAATATCTTTTTCATCATTATACGGAATATCAACAGTTAAACCTGCCATATCCGTAAAATCAATACGTTCGGTGCCGGATAAAATTATTTGTATATCAATATATTTTTTATGGGATTCAAAAATGCCTTTCTCGGGTGATTTTGTTTCATAAATTTCTATATTCACGTAATCTTCCGAATTAATTTCATGCCGACCGCAATCTGCAGGCATATTTTTTATGAATTCACAAATTTCTTTTGGAATTTCTCTATATTTTTCTATATTTCTTATATCATCTGTAATCATAATTAGAATATCTTAAATGGTTTATTTATTACAAATCGGCAATCATGATAATCTTGTTTGCATATATTGTACTGTTTATCGCCATCACAATACTTTGAAGAATCGACATAACCGGTAGTACAGGCAGCAAGTTTAAAATTACTGTCTTTAAGCAATAATTTAATTTCACGTTTGTCACCTGAATACGAATCATAAATTACATTTATACTCAAATGATCATTATTAATTGCTCCGGCTCTCTTGTCATCTTCATCCTGATAACCGGGGATTACTTTTCCTGAAACTGTCATATAATAAGGGAATACGTCTTCATACAACATAGAATTACCATTAGTACCGTTCACGTCAATAAACAAAACAAATCCCTGCCGGTCATCTTCATCCGTAGAGTCTGACAGTGCATCTATTGTTCCGAAATCAGAAATATAAAGCAACAAACCGTTAGGCATAGTTACATGCGGAGCTTTACCCTGAAAATTAGTGGTATTCACAGCAGTGGCCGCAGCAGAACAATTTGTCGCATGTGTATTATACTTATCTTTTATTTCCTGACAAAAATCTGCCATAGTAGGATTAACTACAACCGGGACCGGATCAGGTTCAGGCTCCGGTTCCGGCTCCGGTTCAGGTTCGGGATCCGGCTCAGGATCCGGCTCAGGATCTGGCTCAGGTTCGGGCTCAGAATCTTCATATTCATACCAAAATGCTTGCATATAGCACCTAGGACCGCATGATTGACCAATATATTTCATACAATCAACCTCTGTCATATTTTCATAGTTCACTGTTCTTCTGCGCCTATCACCACTTGAATAATCATCATAAACCACTTCACAAGTACCTAAGGTACCACCTGATGTACTTACAGGTAATATAACAGCAAAAACTATTAATACAATAAATATTGTCAATAAAATTTTGTTTTTTAATTTCATAACTACCTCGCTTTAGTTATATTGAGTCCATTGAACATCCGTAGCACAGTTGAAACCGCAAGAATCCGCCGCATGATTATCGCATTCTTTTCTCGTAAGATTTTCATATGTCCTGCCGCCCATAGGTCTGTCGTCCTGACCTACATCAATATACCTAACCCTGCATCTTCCAAGAGGCTCTTCCGGTTCATCAGGTGTTTCATCAGTTTCGCCCGGATCGTCATAAGTAACCTCAGGCTGCAAATTTTCCGAAACATTTGCCCATATGTCTACAGCTGCATTATAACCCATGTAATACGCATCATTTTCCACTCTTTTCATCTTATTCAAAGTTATAGGCAATGTGACAATAACAACCATTGATATAATTATCAAAGTAATCGTTAATTCACCAAGAGTAAAGCCTTTTTTCATACTATTTTAACAATTCCTCCATAGCTTTTTCATATTCTTCTTGATTGGGCGCTTTTCCGTGCCAGCCTGCATTGTTTTCCATAAAGCTGACGCCTTTGCCTTTTATAGTATCGGCAATAATAGCGGTAGGTTTACGATTAGATTTTGCCTTTTCAATTGCATTATATATCTCTAATATATTATGCCCGTTAATCACAATAACATCCCAATTAAAGGCTTTTAATTTTGCGTCCAGAGGGTCAAGAGCTTTAATATTTTCCGTGCAGCCGTCTATTTGCAAACGATTACGGTCAATTATAACTGTTAAGTTATCTAAACTTCTCTGAGCAGCCTGCATAAAAGATTCCCAAACATTGCCTTCCTGCAGTTCACCATCACCCATTAACGCGAAGACATGAGAGGGATTTTTGTCTAACTTTAAAGCAATAGCAATTCCGCACGCAATAGAAAGCCCTTGCCCTAAAGAACCTGTACAAACCTCGACCCCGGGACAAAAAAGCGAAGGATGCCCCTGAAGTCTTGTACCGAGCTTTCTAAATGTCAGCAATTCTTCTTTCGGGAAAAATCCCAACTGTGCCAGAATAGAATAATACACAGGAGAAACATGCCCTTTTGACAAAACAAATCTGTCACGGTTGTTGTATTCTTTTGAAACGCACCCTTCAGGTACATTTTTCATACACTTATGAAATAAAACTGTCATTATGTCCGCAGCAGACAACGATCCGCCTATATGACCGGATTTTGCATTATATACCATCTTTATTACATTTTGACGATTTTCATTGGCGAGTTTTTCCAATTCTTTTACTTCTTTATCTGATAACATGATTAACTCCATTTTTCTTTTAAAACTTTTAAAACAAATAAAGGCAATGCAGGGAAAATACGCTTAAACCTTTTTGGCTCTTTAACTGTTCTGTATAACCATTCCAGTCCTAACCTTTGATAAATTTTCGGAGCTCTTTCGACAACCCCCGACCATACGTCAAAACTACCGCCGACTCCTATCATTAAAGCATTCGGAAGCATTTTTTTCATCCGGTACAAAAATTCCTCCTGCTTAGGAGAACCGAGAGCGGCAAGTATAAGCGCAGGCTTTTTCGCAACTGCTTCATTTAATATTTTTTCCGTATCTGTAAAATATCCGTCTTGAACATATACTAAATTCAAATCAGGAAGTTCTTTTTTTAAATTTTGGACAGCCTTAGACAAAATTTCCGGTCTGGTTCCTATTAAGGCAACAGGACGACCTTGAAATTCCTTAAGCAATTCCTTCGCAAATTCAATACCGGGAATACGCTTTATATCATAGCCCATAATTTTCAATCCGAGCTGTACACCAATACCATCAGGAATCACCAGTTCAGCATTTTTTATTATATTTAAAAATTCAGAATGTTTTTGCGCATATTCAAGCATTTCAGGATTAATTGTAATAACCTGACCCGAATTTGCTTTTGCAAACTCTAAAGCTTCATCATAACTATATGTATCTATGCCGGCACCTAAAAGCTTCACTCTTTCCATATTATGATTATACAGTATTATGGAATTTTGGTAAATACTTAATATATATTAAAATTTTATTCGGCTGAATTAGCGAGTTTAAACAAATAATCATCCTTTGCGGACAGCTGCAAACCTTTGGGCACAAAATGATCCTTAAACCTTTCTACCGCAAATCTATCTGTCATGCCGGATATATAATCCGTTACAATCCTTTCTATTTTGCTTTCTTCACAAACCGGTTTCAGCATATCACAATATAAAAAGAACAATTCTCTTATAACTTTACGTGCTTTTTCTTCTTCAAGCTTGGCCGGTGAATCTATATAAACATTATCAAACATCCATTGTCTTAGTTTTGTCGTATAATACCATCCTTCTTCACTCATCGCTACATTCGGTTTGCCAAGCGAATTTATTATAATTTCGGTAATCATTTTATTCAAACGCTTAGATTGAATTGATGAAAAATAATTTATACAATCTTTAGGCAGATCATTTTCAACAATAATCCCTGCCCGTACGGAATCTTCTATATCATGATTGATATAAGCAACCTTATCAGCCAGTTGAACGACTTGAGCTTCGGGAGTTTTGGGCGTATATCCCCATGTGTGTGTCAAAATCCCGTCAATAGTTTCCTGACAAAGATTTAAATTTTCCAAAACTTCGACAACGCGAACACTCTGTATATTATGATGGAAACCACCCTTTACAAGTTCATCCAGCACACCTTCTCCACAATGACCGAATGGTGTATGTCCCAGATCATGTCCTAATGAAATCGCTTCTACCAGATCTTCATTCAAATCAAGCGCACGGGCAATTGTTCTGCCAATCTGAGAAACTTCAAGAGTATGTGTTAAACGTGTTCTGAAATGATCATCAAAAGGTGACAAAAATACCTGAGTTTTATGTTTAAGTCTTCGAAAAGCTTTTGAATGAAGAATTCTATCACGATCTCTTTGAAAACATGTTCTTAAATTACATTCCTCAATCGGTCTTTTTCTGCCTTTGGAAAATCTGCTTTTGGTAGCGTATTCACTTAAATTATCAATTTCCCGCTGTTCAAGCTTATATCTTATTGTTTCTTCATTTACGACTTTCATATAAACACTATATCACAAACAAAAATCTATGCTTTTGCGGCATTAATTTCAGTTTTAATACTTTGTGCATGTTTAAGATCTTCCTGCTTTTTATTAAACTGTTTTCTGGCTTTATCAACTCTGGTACCGACAATATTCATCGCCATACCAGAAAGACCGCTTATTATCATAGCTTTAATACCTGCGACCAGACCGACAGTCAAAGCAATAGATGTCGCAACGCTGCCTATGATAGGTATACCGTACACGAGTAAAGCCGAAGTTCTTTCCTCTTTGTTGTCAGCAGTTGCAAGTCCGAGTCCCACACCGCCTATTGACCCGAGCAATGAAAGAACATCCGTCGGACCGGAACCGAGTTTCAAATCTCTTAATTTATCATAAAATAAATCCGCCTCTGTCTTTATTGCCTTATCCAGAGAATTAAGAGTTTTATTAGTTCTGCCACGCAATTTTATATATTGTTCTCTTGGCAAAAGCTGTTTATAAATTGTCAAAATTTCCTGCATTTCACCTTTGGAACTTTTTCCGAGAATATTTTCTATTTCGCCAATATATGCCGTAACCTGCTCTACTGTGGATTTATTATAATCAAACCTGTCGGATGATTGACCAAGTCTTGAGGCAAGAGCCTTTAAGCCTTCGAGGATTTCTTCATTAACTTTTTGCCGCAATTGTTTTTCATTCTTACCGGAAAGTTTTTTATATGTAACAAGATTTGAACGAAGCTTCTTTACAAGATCGTAGGAAGTCTTGTCTGAAGGATCTACAAACGATGCTATGTTATCCAGAGCTTTTGAAGATGAATTATAAACATCCAGAATACTATGGGTTATTTTATTTCTGGACAAATCCACACCTCTCATTATCGCCAGTTTATCCGCAGCAATAAGATCTTCGGCAATGAAAGTTGTGAAAAGTTTATTTGCTCGCTGCTTATCTTTATCTTTTACCATAATATCCCAAACTTTATCTTCTAAACCGGTTACAGCCTTTTTCATACGCAAATAACGCCCCTTACGGGATTTATTTCCAAAACCTTGTTCCAATCCGGCTTGAACTTTATTTTGCCTTGCTACTATATCCTCAACCCACTCTGATGCTTTTTTAGCAGTGTTATTGATAGTAATTATTTTATCAGGATTATCTGACAAAATGGCTCTATTCATCATTGAATAAGTATCAAACAATTCGGTAAACTTTTTATTTGATGTCTTATATGCCTTATTTACAGAACGCCTTGCTAATTTTTCAAACACTGCCGTTATCTTTTCGTGAATTTTTCGCGTAATCTTGCTTTTTTGCATGAGTTTTGTAAACAACAAATCTTTAAATGTGCCGGCATTGTTGACACCTTTAGATTTTTCTGCCCAGACCGGAATTTTCTTTAACAAATTATTGTAAAAAGAAGTTACGGGACCGCTTTTGCCGGCAGCTTTACGTTCATTTACATTATTTTCCAGTTTTTGGCTCCATTTTTGTAACCATTTGTAAGTGTTTTTGGGTAAGCCTTTAATCAGAATAAAAATTCCTACAGCAGATGCAAGTGCACTGGTTACAATAATAAACCCTGTTTTTTTACGTTTTTTTTCTTTGTTTTTTTCGCTCATCTCAAATATATCCTGTGCTGTTTCGGGTGTAATATAATAATTACTTGAACTTTTAGCAAAAGGATTTTGCGATTGTATATTTATAAAATTATTTTGAACACTGCTAACCATAACACTTACTATATATAATAAATGCTAAAATACCTGCAAAATTGCGAGTTTTAAAGACTTGATTAAGAATTATTACAAAATTCTTCCAAAATAACTTTTGCCGCTTCTTTTGAAGAAATTTTATCGGATAACAATTCTTTAACCTCACCCAATTGCCTTATGTAATCTGCTCTATACGAATCATTAAATAATATCTTTTCTATTTGATAAGAAATATTTTTTACCGAAACATCTTTTTGAATAATTTCGGGAACAATCATTCTATCGGCAATAATATTAGGAAGGGAAACTTTTTTTATACATCTGACCATCAAATAGATAAAATATAAAATCCACGGTCCGCGATATGCAATTATCATCGGCACCCGATAAAGACAGGCTTCCAGTGCAACCGTTCCCGATGCCAGAATCAAAGCGTCAGAACAACTTAAAAGCGCCTGATTTTCTCCTTTTATTACCTTGAAACTATTATGTTTAAGATATTTATTGTAAACATCATCAGATAAATTCGGCGCATGAGAAATACAAATTTGCAGATCCGGATGATTTTTCTGCAAACGTTCAGCGGATTTGATAAATATCTTCATTAACTGTTTTAATTCAAATTTTCTTGAACCGGGAAAAACCGAAACCAGTTTTTTATTTATATCCAGACCGTGTTTTTTGAAAAATTCTTCTTTATCCGCTTTCGGCGCAAGCTGCGAAACAAGAGGATGACCGCAATAATGCGTCGGTATTCCATAACTTTCATACATCGGTTTTTCAAACGGGAATATACACAAAACCTTATCAATACATTTTTTAATTGTATTAATGCGCCATTTTCGGCTTGCCCAAACTTGAGGCGGAATATAATAAAACACTTTTATACCCGCTTTTTTCAAGAATTTGGCAACATTCAAATTAAACGCACCGTAATCAATACACAATACCAAATCCGGCTTAAAATCATTTTTTAAATAATCGACTACACGTTTCCCGAGTAAAAAATGATTCCAGATAATTGCAGGTGAAATGCCTACGGCAGACATTTTTTTATGATCCGAAAAAAGTTTCACTCCGGCATTTCTTAAATTATCACCGCCAATACCTTCAATAATCACATCAGGATATATTTTTTTCAATTCTTCCGCCACATGCGAAGCGTGGATATCGCCTGAATATTCACCTGTTATAATAAAAAGTTTTTTCATATCTACACTGCCATAATTACTATATTATTGTCATCCGCGAATTTGATAACATTTTCCTGATCAACAATAATTGTTTCATTAGCTTCAACAGCAAGCAATGAAGCTTTGTATCTTTTCATTGTTTTTAGAGTTCTTAAACCAACTGCCGGTATGTCAAAGCGCTTGTCCTGTTTTGGCTTTGAAACTTTTATAACAGAAGCGTTTTTCTTTGCGAGTTTTGAACCGCGCTTAATACAAGCGTCGGTACCTTCTATCGCCTCGACTGCCATAATCATTTTATCTTTTATTACAACGGATTGTCCTACATCAACACCGCCCATTTCTTTTGCCAGCCAAAATCCGTAATTTACATCCTCAAGCTGCTCGGGTGTGGGTTTATGTTTTCCTAAAACACCTGCTGGTATCATAAGATTTTTTATAAATATTGTCTGATCCAAAACAGTTATTCCGGCTTTTTCAAACTCACTTACAATCAAAAGCATAACTTCGTCATCATTAAGACGTTTCATTGTCTTTAAAAGTTCAATTGCTCTTGCGTCAAATTTATACAATTGAAGCAAAACACGTTTATGGACTTTACCCAAAAAAGTTGCTTGCTTAATTTCTTCTTCTTTTAAAATTTTCTCTATTTTATTTATCTCACCGGGATGGCAGGAGTAGACTTTTGAGCAGTATTTTTTAAGCTGCTTTACATTATCTCCCGCCAGAGAAATACAAATAACATCAAATCCGTTTTCTTTGGCATACTGAGCCATTTTAACCGGTAAAATACCGTCTCCGGCTATTAATCCCTGTTTACTTTCCAACATTACAGACACTTTTATTTACCTCTCAATATATTTATCTCTTCTACCTGTTTTTCGTTTAACAAAACTGCTCCGCCGAGCATTTTTGTATTAAACACAACCTGTGCATATGATTCTGCCAATTCCAGCTTCAAATATGCATCTTTTACAGTTTTTCCGCCGACAATAAACCCGTGATTTGCCATCAAAACAGCATCAAAATCTTTGAAATATTTTGCTGTTTTTTCTACCAAATCCATTGAAGACGGCATTCCGTATTCAGCAAGCGGAATTGAACCGAAATAAAAAACATTTTCTGCCATTATCGGCTCATCAAGAGCTATTCCCGCTGATGCAAATGAACTCAAATAAGGAGAATGTACATGGACTATATAATTTATATCCTGCCTCATTTTATAAAATTCGACATGCAACATTTTTTCACTTGAAGGCTTTTTATCACCTTCAACTACATTTCCGTCAAAATCTATCACGACAAAATCATCTTCCGACAAATAACCGTTCGAGGATCCTGAAACGGTTATTACTATATTTTGCCCGTATCTGGCAGACAAATTACCCGAAACACCCGGCGTCAAATTCTTTTTGCCGGCGAGTTTACCGTATTTTATTAATTCTTTTTTTACATCTTTTAAATCTTTCATTATATACTTTCCTTATTCGGATCTTCTATATCAATAACTTCCGCATACTGCAATTTTTTAGACGCCGATACTTTTTGGGTGCCTGACTTAAATGCGACACTGTTATCATCCTTTTTCTTATCGGAATGCCCCAAACGTTCCGGATTTTTTATTTCCATTTTGTCAAATTCAACGGTTGTTCCTTTTGTATCCAACATCATTGCAATAGTAAAATATGTTGTCTGACGCATAAAATCATAACCCAGATTAACCTTGAAATCATCCGGACCCAAAGAAACAATAAACGCATTTTCCTGAAACATTTCGCCGTTGGGAGAATCGTTTGTCAATGTGACAGATCCCCACCAGCCGACAGTCAAATATTTATTAACGCGAAAAGCCTCTCTTAAATAAATATTTGAATGTCCGTAACGATACATGTCGTAAACAGGCATTGGCGTATGATCCGAATAGCCGGATATAAAATAACCCATATCCTGCATCCAATATTTATACTGAGTGTGAATACGCGGACCGACACGACCTATAAACTGCGTATCACCTGTTCCGTATACGGCTGCTGATCCTTGCATTACCATGCTTAACTCAAAAGCTTTTCGTTCTGCTTCATTTTTATATTTAAAAAGTGATTGATCTACTTCTGCCATGTATCTAAAACGCATGGTAGATAAATTAGTACTTTGAATACTCTCGGTATGCATATTATATTTACCGTCCTGAGCAAACGCAGCAGATGCACGATGTCTGAATCTTAAATCTCTGCCTTCCGTAAGAAAATCATTTATTGTAGTCCCTTTATCATAAACAAGTTCCGCCAAATATCTGGGCATTCTGCGTCCCAAAAACCAGTTATCGGTATATGCGTTGGAACCGTATTGCAAGAACAAGTTGTCATCCAGTTCCTGACGACCGCGAAGAACAAAGATATCCGATCCTGATCCGTACATAAATTGTGTCTGGTTAAACGCAGATTTATATTTAATTGCACCGCCAACACCAAAATCATCTTTGTAGTTCACAAGGGGAATAAGCTTGATAACTGACCCGAAAGGTGCATCAAAAACAAAACCCGGACCGGCAAACATACCGAATTTTGATATAGATCCCAATTCAGGATAATTTGCCTCGACAAACTCCTGATTTTTATTCGTATGCGCCGTAAATGACGGTAAAGTAAACAGATATCTGTCATTATAATACAATTCGGCATCTTTTACCTGAACAGTATCATGATCCTTAAGTGCATTTACACTGATTTCGGCGGCTGAAAGCTTCCATTTTTTATTTTCGCCGGACATTAAAAGGTTTTGATCTTCTTCACTGATAATCATTCGGCTGAAATCAGGCCCTATCATTCTTGAAACAAACCTGTATTTACTTGAAATATCCGAATACATTTTACCTTTTGAAAGAATAAGCTTATTATTTTCACTTTGTGCTTTTTCAGCACGTATTTTAATAGCAGTCGGCGCAGTTTCAATATTATCCATAAATATGTTTTCTTCATTCATATTCACCTGAATATAATCACCATAAACAGGCATACCGTCTTTTGTAAGGATAACATTGCCAATAGCTTTTAAAATATTTGAATCCTTATTATAAATCATTCTGTCTGCAGTCATTTTTATCTTTTGAGGAGGAAACATGAGAACAGGCTTACCAACAGCTTCTATATCCCCGGTATGATCGTTGTAAACAACATCATTACAGTCCAGAACCATTTCGTTTTCAGTTGATTGTTCTTTTACCCCGCCGACAAGTCCAATATTATATGACTTTACCGAATCTGAATTTTTCTTATTTTTATTTGTTTTTGAATCAGAAACAGCGGGAGCTTCCGGTACAAAGCCAAAATTTTCTTCCATCTCTGATAAATCATCATCAATATCACGTAATTCACTTTTACCGGACATCCAATCGGGATCGTCTTGAGCAATATCTTTTTTAAGACGTTTTTCTTCTCTTTTTTTATCATATGCCTTCCAGGCTTGCTGAATTCTCAATCTTGTTTGTTTGAAAAAAGGCATATGATCTTTGAATTTTTCTTCTTCCCGAACAATAGTAGATTTATTCTCAACTTTTACGTCAGGAGAAGGTATTACGGCAGATTCAAAAAATTGTTTTTCAATATTATTAAGATCCTGATACATTTCTTCCACCTGCTCGGCAGCAAGTACTTTTGTACAGGATACTAATATTATTAAACTTAAAATTAATATTTTTTTCAACTTCTACCTTCTTATATATAATTCAACGGATTATTCGGTTTTCCGTTTATCCTAACTTCAAAATGACAATGAGGACCTGTACTGTAACCTGTTGTACCTTCAAGTCCTACGACCTGTCCTTTTTTCACGTAATCACCCTGCTTAACTTTTATTGTTGACATATGTGCATACAAAGTTGTCATGGGATTGCCGTTTATTGTGCCATGATCAATTATAACGACCTTGCCGTATCCGCCGTACCAGCCTGAATAAATAACTTTTCCCGCATTGGATGCCATTATATTACCATAATTAGGACCGCCGATGTCCACACCGGAGTGAAATGTTCTGCTGTTAAAAATCGGATGTGTTCTCCAGCCGAATGGGGAAGTAATACGTCCGCCTATTGGCTTTATAAAGCCTGATGATGACACTTTAACAGACGTATCTTGAGGCTTTTTGCTTATCATTGTTTGAAGATTTTGAGATTGTCTTGCCAATTCTCTTTCTGTTTGCTCATAATATCTTCTGTCTGTTTTAAGCTTATTAATCATATTCTGATTCTGTGCAATTGCTCTTTCTATATCCCGCTGCTGGGAATTAATTGACTTAATAGACTGTGCCAGATACTTCTTCTTTTCTTCTACGTCTTTTTTCATTTTAGCAATTTTGTTAGCTTTATCTTTGACCGCCACCATATGTTTATAATCATTTCTGATGATTAATCTTTCAAAATAAATTACATCCAGAAAAGAATTTAAGTCTTTTGCTGAAAGAATCAATTCAAACATTCCGGTACGCTGGGACTTGAAAACCTGTCTGATTCTTTCTTTAAGCTGTGCATCAATAGAATTAAATTCACTGGCAGCAACTGCCAATTGGCTTTCGAGTTGATTAAGCTGACTTTCAATATTGTTATACTGATTTTTGGATGACTGCAAGTTATTTGAGGTGGTTTCGAGTTTACGTTGATTTTTAACCAGTTTACTTTTTTCCGCATTTTCAAGAAGCTTCAATTGTCTGATTTTTTCTTTCGTCTGCCTGTGTTTTTGCTCGACACTTGAAGCACAAAATGCCATTGGTGCAGCTATAAAGTTAAACGTAAACACCAATAAAACAAATATAGTAATTGTTTTTATAGTTCTAGTAATATTCATAATTATTTAATTAAAACCGGAAGCAGCATTAAACCTACAGTCCAGGCAATAAATGTTACTGCTATAACGGCAATTATAATTTTTTGATGTTTTCTGAAAAATTCCATAATTTCCCCATTAATTACTAATATGATACTATTAAAAAAAACAAAGTGCAATTATTTAAAATAAATTTGCAAAAAAATGTAAAATCATTTAATATAGCGTTATGGAATACAATTTTACAAGCAGAGAGTTTGATCAAAAAACACTTTATAAAAATGAATTAAGCGGAATAAACCCGTTTCTGTTGGAAAACAGCACCAAACAAATTGACGGCATCTTCAATTTTTTACAAAGTAATACTCCTCTGCTTTTGGTCAACGGATTTTTAGGAACGGGAAAATCCGCTATAGTTAATCACTGTTTAACAACAGCACTGGATAAAGACGCCGTCATATTGCAATATGACTGTTTTGAAACAACCATACTGGATGACATTTTACTTGCCTTTTTTGAAGAATTTAAAAAGCTTACCGCCCTTGAAAAAATTAATGTTCCGAAAATAAAAACAGAAAATTTTACACAGAAGATCAATGCCTATTTTCAATCAGTAAACAAGCCCGTAGTGGTTGTAATCAACTCATTTGAACAGATTTTAAAATCTAACAAGCAGGAAATTTTGGGCTTTATATTTCATCTTTGCGGGATACAAAATATAAAAGTTATTTTAATTTCAAGAAACTTTGATTTATCGGATTTTGAAGAAAAAATAAAATACGAAAAAAACACTATTCTCGCACTTCAAAAATCCATATTTGAAAAATATCTGCGCTCTGAGGATTTCAAACAAATAGGACCTTTATCGGATGAATTATACAAATTAACCCGCGGATATTTTTTCTATACCACATTGTCTTTAAAAATAATGAAATTAAGACAATTGGACTTAGGTAAATTTTTAGACGGTTTTTCAAAAAGCTTTCTGAGCTTTAATGACTTTATACTACGAGAAGCTTTAGCCCTGATTGATCCTGTAAGCGGTCATTTATTCAGATTTTTAACCGTATTAAGACATCCCGTAAGCATAAAACTTCTGAAAACAATCCATTTATGGGATGAAGAAAAAATGCTATTTTTTACAAACAATCTTGTACTTTCAAGAATGAACGAATACGTATATCTGCAGGATTATTATAAAGTAATTGCGGAAAATTCAATTCCGCCGAATGTGGCAATAAAACTTCATCAGGGATGTGTTGATCTTTACAACACTCAATTACCTTTAAAACCGCTTGAACGTGACATTATAATCTCACGCCAGACAATGCGCAACGAAATTGAATATCATTCAATGTTTATACCCAAAAGACACTATGTTCCGGCGCAAGATATAACCCAAAAGGCTGAATTTACGGAATACAGCGAACAGGCAAACGGATTAAAAAATGAAAATATTGAACAGCCCAAAGAAGAAAAAATTCAAAACATCTCATTCATTTTTGATGACGATAATACAGGTGTTCTGGATAAAATTGCGGACTCAATAAAAAATTTCCTAACATTCAGCGACGAACGTGCAAAACAGGAGAAAGAAGAAAACAAGCTTACGCTTACGGAACTTATGAATAGAGCGAAACAGGAAGAAACCTCATTCAATTACAAACACGCAATCTCGCTTTATCAAAAATGCCTGACACAAAAAAATGACGATGATTACTACACTTATCTGCCGACCATATATACGAAACTTGCACAAAATTACCAGCATATATCCGACTGGTACGATGCTCAAAAATATTTTGAAATGGCGGGAGATTTTTATACATCAACCGGAGATTTGGAAAAAATTAACGAGATAAAATTCAATATAGCAAATATTTTCTATATGACCTTCAAACGCGATAAGGCAAAGACGCTGCTTTTAGAAATCGAAAGAAACAATATTTCCGATGAATTAAGAATAAAAGTTTTGAATGCCCTTGCGAATTTAAGCAGCGACAGCAATATTATCTATAATTATTATCAAAAAGCCCTTGAGATCAATCCGGTTAACATAAGCAAAGATGTTCTGTCCGAACTTTATTACAAATTCGCACTTGTAAATGAGGACAGAAATGATGAGAAGACCGCTGTTGAATATTACAAAAAATGTATAAATTTGGATTCAAATCCGAAAAACAACCCGAATCTTTCAAATGCACTTTCAAATATTGCGCTTTTATATGACGATTTGGGAGAATCCGATACTGCAATAAAATACTACCTTGAAAGTATTAAACTTGACGAACAAACAAGAAACATCAACGGCATATATTCATCCTCAATGAAATTAGCTGAAATTTATGCCGCGAAATCTCCGGAAAAAGCTGTTGAATTTTACAATCAGGCTTTGGACTATGCAAGTATGCTGAATGAACCGTTTTATATAATTTCAACCTCTACTGCTCTGGGAGATTTTTACTATAACAGGAAAGATGATGTCCTTGCGCTCAAGAATTATAAACATGCCTATAATTTTGCAAATGAAGGGATTTACAAAGAAAACTCACAAAAAATTCTCCAAAGAATTGAAGATATAAAAATGCGTGTCGGTGAAGAAAGGTTTAAAGAGCTTGAAAAATAAAGAATTTTATACAGAATATATGCAGGCTTTTTTACGCCAAAACGCAATAGTTAATTTAATTTCCAAAAATGATGAAAAACTTTTGTGGGAAAAACATGTTTTTGACAGCCTTTCAATAGAAAAATTCTTTGAAAAATATTGCCCTCCACCTTTGGTAGAAGGAAGAATTTCAACGCGAAGTATGAGTGTTAAAAATTCAGGTGTAAAGCTGCTTGACATCGGAACAGGCGGAGGATTTCCGGCCGTTCCGATTGCATTAACCTATCCTGATTTAAAAGTCACGGCACTCGACAGCATAAGAAAAAAAATTAATGCCATAGAAAATATTAAACAAGAATTAAATATCCAAAACCTGACAACAATTTGTAATAGGGCGGAGAATTTAGCTGAAAAATTTGACATAATCACCTCGCGCGCAGTTGCGTCACTTGATAAAATCTGTACATACGCACTCCCTTTATTAAAAAAAGACGGATATTTTATCGCCTACAAATCCCGCAAAACACCCGAAGAAATTGCTGATGCCGAAAAAATTCTAAAAAAATACCATGCCAAAATCATTGATATTATAGAATACAAACTGCCGCTTGAAGAAAATTTCACGAGAAATTTAATAATTATCAAAGGCTGATACATTGCCGTGCCTTTGGCACCTTTGACAATAACATATAGTGTCACCAACTTTGTCAAACATGATATCGTGCCTTTGGCACCTTTGACAATAACATATGAGTGCCATCAACCTTGTCAAACATGTTATCGTGCCTTTGGCACAAAAAAAACCACTCAACAAGTGAGTGGGTCGTTTTCTGCATCCTAATGGTCTCTTTTAGTGTTTATTATTTAGGAGTTTATATGTTTTTGGGGTTAATGAATCTATTTATATTTAGTGTACAAAATGTTTTAATTAATTTTTCGTATACCCGAAAAGCTAATAATAGTGTAGATTTTACACTTTACAAAACTTAACATACGCTGTAATTATTGTCAAATAAGGGAATAATAGACATGGGGATAGTTATTTTTCTTAACAAAAAGGCAATTATTTACCCGATATATACTTTATATATACAAGAGTATAAAAAAGGAAAGAGTATGCAAAGTTTTTTCAACACAAAATTTGCAGCGCTTAATCAAGCAAATTACAGACCTATGAACCTGAACCCTGACAAAATGACAAATGAGGGGTTTGTAATGGCAGTATATGCAAACACACAAGATTACAACGTAACCGGTGCTGATTTTGGTATCGGGACACACGGGTATGTAAATGCACGGGAGCAGGCCATCCTAAATAACGGCGAAGCAATACAAAAAGGACAAACATTAAATCTTTTCGGATGAGGTAACAACAAATGTCAAACGGTGACAATTTAGCAATAGGCGGCGTTAAAGACCTGAATATACAAGCATTAGGAGTTGATTCGGCAAGTATCGGCTCCACACCGGTTACGCTGCCCAATAGTGATTACAACTCATTCAGAGCAAATCAAACAAATAATCAGACACAATTTTTAAGTCTTACAGCACAGCATACAACAACAAAATTCAATTCATATAATTTTGACTTTCAATTTGGAACGACATCCGGGTTAAACCCTAATCAAAAGCTATCGCAAGATCAGGGCAAATTACTCCATACCATAGGATAAAAAGACGCTTCTAGAAGCATCTTTTCTACATAAAAACTATTATGGGTACATGGTACTTTCTTGTACCGACAAGAAAGTACCCAAAGAAGCTCTCGACCGGAACTGCACTCGCTAATCATTACTATAACTCGCCCTAAGCTCGCAAACTCGCTCAACGTCATCCCGCATTTATTGCGGGATCTAAAAGATTTGCCGCTCAGACAACGCTCGCTTTGTAGCTGCTTCGTTATGTAATGATTGCTCGTTCCGTTAAGGTCGAATATTTGTTCAAGCCGCGCCGTTGTCATTAGGCGCGGTAAAAGATTGCAGGATTTTAGCCCCTCTCCCGTCACTGCGTGACACCCTCTCCCCAAAGGGGGCGAGGGATAAAATACTGCAACGGCACGAAGTGCGCCCGTTAGGGCTTGAGCAATCCATAGGATTGCAATTTATTTAGCGTGTTTCTCTTTCTTTTGCCAGCGTTTTCTTTCTCTTTTCCTCGCCAAAAAAGAGAAAGAAAATGCTGATACATACCCATAATAGTTTTTATGTAAAAATTTAAGCGCCCCCTTTTATGGGGACGCTTAATTACAAATTATAAATTAAACTCCGACTTTGGATTTTGATTTATTAATACAGTCAATCAAAGTTTTTGCAACTGTTTGTTGTTCTTCTTCCGTAAGCTCGGGGAACATCGGAAGTGAAATAACCATTTCCGTATTTTTTTCGGTAACAGGCAATGAGCCTTTTCCTACACCCAAATATTCATGAACTTTTTGCAGGTGAAGCGGAATAGGATAATAAAGCATTGCACCTATGCCGTTTTCCTGAAGCATTTTGTGAACTTCATCTCTATTTGGAATTTTAACCGTATATTGATGATAAACACAATATGTGTCATGCAATTCTTTCGGAGTCTGAATATATGCACAATCTTTAAACAATTCATTGTAATAGTAAGCATGCTTGCGGCGCATTTCATTCCACTGTTTAACATGCGGAAGTTTTACACGCAAGATTGCAGCCTGAATTTCATCAAGACGGCTGTTAACACCGATTTCATCATGGTGATAACGAATTGCACCGCCATGGTTACGTAATGCAATAACTCTATCTCTTAATTTTTCATCATTAGTCATAATAAGACCGCCGTCGCCCATGCCGCCTAAATTTTTGGTCGGATAGAAGCTTAAGCATCCGAAATCGCCGAATGTACCCACCATTTTGCCTTTATACAAAGCACCGATTGCCTGACAGCAATCTTCTATTACATGTAAATTATGGCGTTTTGCGACATCCATAATAACATCCATATCACACGGCTGACCGTAAAGGTGAACCGGTATAATTGCTTTTGTTCTCGGAGTAATTGCCGCTTCCAATTTTGAAGCATCAAGGTTGAATGTATCCGGATCAATATCGACAAAAACAGGTTTAGCACCTACAATTCCGATAGCTTCCGTTGTAGCAACAAATGTAAATGCAACAGTTATAACTTCATCACCTGCACCTATATCCAGCGCTCTTAATGCCAAATGTAAAGCGTCTGTTCCTGAGTTTAAACCAACAGTATATTTACAACCGATAAAATCAGCCAATTCCTGCTCCAATGCTTTAGCATTCGGTCCCAAAATATAAGAACCCGAACGTAAAACATCACAAACAGCTTTTTCAACTTCCGCACCGATTGTTGCGTACTGACGTTTTGAATCTAAAATAGGTATCATATATAATTCTCCTTCTTAACTACCCTTAATTTAAGTTTACCACACCTTTTTTATGCCTTTATAAAAGCTTTATATCAGACATTTGCAAAGTCAGTATTTTTATAACTGTATGCAGAGATAACTGCCACCATAGTCCAGAAAACAAACTGAATCTGCGGTCTGAAAAATACCGTATCCACAAGCCCGTGAAACATTACGGCAAGTATTGATATCAAAGCCGCAGATACAAAAATTATTTTTTCAATATCAATAGAATTCAATATCATTTTTACGGAATCTTTAACCAGCAAAATTAAAAATCCCAAAAATGCAACAAGGGCAAAAATTCCGCTTTCAACCGCGATTTCCAGAAAAATATTATAAGCGCTTAAAGCGTCAAACCCCGTTTTCATATAGAGTCCGTAAATTTCCCTGAAATTTCTGTTTCCGACGCCGATTCCCAAAAGCCAGTTATCTTTGAACATTTCAATCGATGATTGATATACGTTAAATCTGAAAGAATTTGATGAATCCTGCCGCATTGCAAAAATAGACAAAAATCTTGCTCTTAAAGATGTAACAAATATCAATGCAGCAGTAAATAATCCGACTGCAGCGCCGATTAGGGATAAATAAATTGTCTTATATTTTTCCCAGAAAAATTTTGCGGAAACAAGAAACGTAAGAGCAAGAATTAAAAGCAAAGCAAGATATGCTCCCCTGCAGCCTGTCAAAAACAATGCAAGAACCGCCAGCAAAGAAAAAAACGCAAAAAATATCGTACGTTTATAATTTTTATGAAAAAGAAAATACGCGCACATTCCGAAAATTGCCGGAATTCCCGCAACAAAATATCCGCCTAAAAGATTCGGATTAAACGGCTTCAAAGTTCCGTAAACCCTGGTCATAATTTCTTCCGGATTATGACCTGTTGTATCCTGCCAGCCGGATATTGCCTCAACATGCGCCGAATTTTGCAAAACCGCAATAATACTTTCAAACCCGATACACAAGGCTATTGCTGCAATAACATAGGGAATTTTAGACAAATTATTTTTAAAATAATGCGCTGCCGAAAAATAAAAGCCTATATAGATAAAAGTTTTTAAAAACCCTTTCAAACTTAATGCAAAAAGACTTGAGCCGGCAAGGCTTATAAGAACAATCATAAAATAAGCAGCCAAAAACAATTCAAAATGATTGAACGTAAATTTGTCACCCTGTTTTGTCATAATTTTCACAAAGGTCAAAAACATTGTCACAAGCGCAATGAACCCTATATAATCCGATGACAAAAAAGTTGACACAATAATTACTGCAATAATAGACCAAAAAATAAATGTATCTATCTTTTGCAAAAAAAGACTGTTATCATATAAATATTTCAGTTTATCCTGAACTTTGAATATTATTTTACTGAACATCGTATGCGGTACTTTGATTATTAATTACGTCATGGCTGTCAGGAACCGGCACAAGCTGCAAGTCTGAAACTATACCGTTAAACTTGTAATCTTCTCCCTCTAATGTAATCGGCAGCCCCATTTTAATTTTATTACCGCCCACAACAGCACCGTCTTTTGTAATTTTAGCGGTATCTTCAAGAGTTACGATAATATCATAAAGGCTTGCCTGTGAAACATCTTCTACCACAACAACTTTTTTTGAATTAAATGTCGGCAAAACTATTTTTTTTCTCTCTGATTGAACGTCCACTATATCCAAATCCGAATAAGGAACATTTCTTATGCTGATAAACGTTTTTTCACCTTTTGCCATAGGAATTTTGTTGCTGGTCAGGGTGACACTTCTTATATAAACCTGAAATCTGATTTTAGAAGTTGCTTCAATCTGTTTATCCGCAGTTTGTCTGAAATTTGTAAACGTAAAAAATCCGACAATTAAAGCAATAACAACACCGACAATTATAATTATATCAATCGGTCTAACTTTTTTAAGTAAATCCAAAAACTTTTGCATAACATTCTCCTATAATTTTGCGGCGGCATCCAGCAATTCATGAATAGTTGTCGTTGCACAGCCGAATTGTCTTACGACAAGGCTTGCCGCTATATTTCCGATAATGGCGGCATGGACAAAATCCGCGCCCGCCGCAAGAGCAAGTGAATAAACAGCGGTAACCGTATCGCCGGCACCTGTTACGTCAAACACTTCCGACTTATTAAATACCGGAATTTTAGTATATTTCTTTTTGGGTTCTGCGACAAACATGCCGTCAGCCCCGCAGGTTATCAAAATTGCTTTTGCTTTTGTATCTGAAAGCAATTTATCACCTGCTTTTTTCAAATCTTCATCATTTTTCAGTTCAAACCCTACGGCTTTTTCAGTATCCGGAAGGTTCGGAGTCATTGAAGTAATATTTTTGTAAATATTCAAATCTTTTTGGGCATCAACAATAACAATTTTATTGTATTTGTTCGCAAGTTTTATGGTTGTTTCAATAATTTTTTTTGTAAGAGTTCCGATATGATAGTTTGATAATATAACCGCATCATACTCGGGAATTGCTTTTTCAATATTATCTATAATTTTATTCTCAGTTTCAGCTGATACCTGCGAATTTGTCTGTCTGTCAACACGCACTATCTGCTGTGTAATAGATGTTGTTATAGAACCTGAAATTCGCGTTTTGGTTGTGGTTTTTCGTGCAGGGTCTTTTACCAGATATCTGCAATCAATATTAGCCTTTTCAAACGCGTCTATCATTTGACCTGACTGATAATCATCTCCGCAGACACCGATTACACCGACCTTGCCTTTATTTAATGTTGAAGCATTGTGAGCAGCGTTTGAGGCGCCGCCTAAAATGATTTTTGTTCTTGTATGCTGCAAAATAAGAACAGGAGCTTCACGCGAAATACGCTCGGCATCACCGTAAATCATTTCATCTATAGCTAAATCACCAATAACTAATATTTTAGGTTCGGTTAGTTTCTTAATGTAAGAAACGAGTTTTTCTTTATCCATATTCATAAAATCTGCTTTCTAAAAAAATCCTCGTAAATACACTATAACACAAAAATAAAAATTACAACTAAATGTGGCGTATAACAGGATTAATAAGCAATTCAGCCAATTTATCGGCACCCTCAAAACTTCTTGCACGAAGCTGTTCGGCAGCTTTTTCTCTGTCATAATCTACAAACTTATGCCTGATATTAAAAATACCGTTTTCCAAATCAATGACAACATAACAAGCTAAAGGTGTCGGCGTCATTGGTCTTCCGACACTACCGACATTTACAACAGTCTGTTTGCTATGAGTCTGATAACCGCAAGGGATATGTGTATGCCCGCATAAAATCAAATCAGCATCACAGCCTGCAACAATTTCTTCAATTTCTTCTAACGGTCTGTTAGGCAAAATATCTTCATTATTTGCTCTTGGAGATCCATGAACGAAAAGAATTTTAACACCGTCGATATCCATTTCCAGCTGAGGAGGTAATTCTTTTAGAAAATTTTGAGTCTCCTCAGTTACATAATTCATATCATCAACTATTGCATTTGCCATAACAGGGTATTTTTCTTTCATCATTTCTAATATTTCGGATCCGTATTCAGCTATTAATTTATCGGTATTCCCCTGAATAATAGTCCAGTTTTGTTGATGAATAAAATCCATTATACTTATTGGCTGAGGCCCTGCAAGAATTAAATCTCCAAGACATATGATATGCTCACACTTTTCATTTTCAATATCCTTTAAAACTTCCTGCAAAGCAATAAGATTAGCATGAATATCTGATATAACAGCAACTCTCATAATTTTCTCCTTTTTGAGGATAAGTATAGCACAAATAATTATTTTATACTAAAATATTATTATGATAAAAAGACGACAATCAAAACAGATTTCCATAGGCGATATAAAAATAGGCGGGAATGCACCTATAAGCGTTCAATCTATGTGTAATACAGATACACGCGATGTGAATGCGACTTTAGCCCAGATTAACGAACTTGCGGCAAAAGGCTGCGAAATTGTCCGCCTTGCAGTATTAAATAAAGATGCGGCAGAAGCTATTAAAGATATTGTTAAAAAATCTCATGTTCCGCTTGTTGCAGATATCCACTTTGATTACAGACTGGCGATACAGTGTATAAATAACGGGATAAACGCACTCAGACTAAACCCCGGAAATATCGGCAAACGCGAAAATGTTGAAAAAGTTGTAAACCTTGCCAAACAACAGCAAATTCCGATAAGAATAGGAGTTAATGCCGGTTCTTTAGAAAAAGAACTTACGGATGAAGATATTCCGCTTTCGGAAAAAATGGTTAAAAGTGCGATGAAACACATCCAAATTCTGGAAGATTTAGATTTCGATTTGATAAAAGTTTCATTAAAATCATCAGATGTTTTAACAACTATAGAGGCTTACCGTTTAATAGCAGAAAAAATTCCATATCCGTTGCACCTTGGTGTAACAGAAGCCGGAACGCTCAGAGGCGGATTAATCAAATCCTCAGTCGGACTCGGAACACTGCTTGCGGAAGGTATCGGCGATACTATAAGAGTTTCATTAACCGAAAATCCGACGGAAGAAGTTAGCGCGGGTTTTGATATTTTAAAAAGTTTAGGACTAAGACATGGCGGCGTTAATTTCATATCCTGCCCCACCTGCGGAAGAACTCAAATTGATTTAATCGGTCTTGCAAAACGTGTGGAAGAAAAATTCAAAAATCTGGATAAAAATATTACAATAGCAACCATGGGCTGCGCAGTTAACGGTCCGGGCGAAGCCAGACACGCTGATTTTGGTATTGCAGGCGGTATAAATGAAGGGTATGTATTCAAAAAAGGCGAAATAGTCGCAAAAGTTCCTGAAAACGAATTATTGGAAAAATTGGAAGAAATTATAATAAAATCATACGAATAGTACAGGAAAGTGTAACAAAAATATTATATATTTGAATTAAACCTAAAAAGCCTATATAATGAAAATGAGGTGTATATGAAAATAAAACTTTTACTGTCAGCTTTAATCTTTACATTTGTAATTCTTCCCGGGTTCACGGAAATAACGACTCAGGATTCTACGTCTTCTGATTATCTGTACTCACATGGTCACTCAGAAGCTGTCGTTGATATTGTTCAAATGACAAAAGCGGGAATTAACGGTGAAGAATACATTACGTCTGCCGAAGCACGCAGAGCGAATGATCCCAAATTTATAAGATGGATTAAAAATATTTTTATATATTTAGATCCGGCTCTGGATGACGGGAAGTTTATGAATCATGATATAAAACCATCTCCCAGTTATGAAGACCTGTAAAAAAATATTATATTTATTAATTTGTTTATTAATCTTCGTACTTCCGGTTTTTTCAATTGAAAAAGGTTCTGTGAAGTACGAAGATAATTTAATGGATTATTCCGTGTTAGACGGTCAAAAAATTCTTAAAGAAGCCGACAGCTTTTTTGAGCAATATGAAGCCACAAATGACCCTAAATATTTAAGCACCGCGATGGGGAAATATTATATAGTGACTAAAATTTATCCTGTTGAAATTTATCCCATGGTGCAGCTTGCAAGAACTTATGACGAAAAAAAACTCGACAGATTCGCAAAAGAATATTTCAGCATTTGCTATGATATAAACAAAAAAGACCCTTATCTTAATTACTATCTGGGTGATTTTTACTATAAAAGAAATGATTTTAAAAGAGCACTGCGATATTTTAAACGTGCATACGAAAACGGTTACAGCGATTATTATGACTTAAATTTAAAAATTGCTACGATATATGAAAAATTTGCCGATCTTTTAACAGCAAAGTATTATTATAAAAAGGCTTTTTCTTTAAATCAATCAAATACAAATTTAAAAGATAAAGCACTACAAATAGACTCATTAAATTATTATAATTCCGGCTACTATAAACATTCTGTCAGGGAATAAAAATGAAAATTAGAATACTCGCGATTATACTTTCAATTTACTTAGTTTCATCAAATGTTTACGCATCTGATGAAATTTATAATCCGGTAAAATTTTCAAGAAATGAAGTTGTATTTTCAAATTCTTCGTTAGCCATAAATGTAATTGATCCGACACCTCAAAATAACGCTTCAGGAAGTATTTTCCCGGGCGGCAGAGGCTCAAATCAGCTTGTAATATACACACCCTCATTTGGTGACCGTACGAATACTAATGAATACGGTACGGAAGCAATTGTACAAAATAATATTGTAACAATGATAAGCGGAGCGAATTCTTTTATTCCGCCGGACGGGATTGTAATAAGCGGACACGGCAAAGCTAAAAACTGGATGAACAAAAATATTACAGTAGGCACTAAAGCATATATTGACAAAAAAACAAACACCTTGAATGTATATACAACATCAGAAAGCTACATGTTTGAAGCGGAAAATAAAATCAATGAAGCTAAAGAAATGATGGATTATTATAAAGGTAAAGTATCAAATTACAACATAAAAAACCCTAACAAACACATAACAGAAGCGCAAGAGTGTCTAAAAAAAGCAAAAAAAGATATTGAAGATCAGGATCACGTAAAAAAATATTCAAAACTCGCGATTGAAGAAGCAAACGATGCCATCATATCCGTCCTTCCATACATGCCGAATGAATTAAAAGGCGTCTGGATAAGACCTACAGAAACAACCCAATCCCAGATAGTTTCCACTCTTAACAAAATGAAAGATATCGGGATTGACAATGTATTTTTGGAAACTTTTTATCACGGCAAGACAATTTTTCCGAGCAAAACAATGAAAGAATATGGTTTTATTGTTCAAAATGAACAATTTAACACATTTGATCCGCTAAAAATCTGGATACGAGAAGCACATAAACGGGATATGAAAATCCACATATGGTTCCAATCATTTTATGTAGGTAACATACCGCCCGCAAATAATGCCAAAAGTATATTAGCCGTAAATCCTGAATGGGGGAACAAAATCAAATCGGAATACCTTTCTAAAAACCCGACAAGTTCGAAATCAGAACACAACGGATACTTCCTTGATCCTGCGAATCCTGAAGTTCAAGACTTTTTAATTAAACTATTGACTGAAATAATAACCGTATACCACCCGGACGGAATAAATCTTGACTATATCAGATATCCGCAATCTATTTCCAAATATGAAACCGGCAGCTGGGGTTTCACGGAATTCGCGAGAAAAGATTTTAAAGATATGTACAAAACCGATCCTGTTAAGCTGACATGTGAAGATTCTTTATGGAAAGATTGGGAAAATTATCGCAGAGAACAAATAACCAAATTTGTAGCAAAAGTCGGAACTCTTGGAAGGAAAAATTGTGTTTATATCAGCACCGTAATTTTCCCTGACGTTGAACACGCTCTAAATACTAAGCAACAAGATTGGAGAACCTGGTCAAAACGAGATTTTGTAGACGGGTTTACACCTTTGTTTTTAACCTATGACCCCAAAATGGTTTCTTCTATGATGAGCGATGTAATGAAAATAAAAGGCGGTAAAACAAATATTTATGCCGGTATTTTTGTAACATTTATGGGCGGAACAAACGAAGATTTGATAAGACAAATCCATGAAACCAGAAAACTGAAAGCCGACGGCGTTATACTTTTTGATTATGCACATACAAAAGGAGAATATGCCGAAACACTTTCGGAAGGAGCTTTTAAACCGGTCAAACAACAAGTCAAACAACCGGAAAAGAAGAAGAAAAAATGGTTTTCATTCTTTAAGAAATAATTTCCATGATATAATTCCTTTGTTGGAATGATTAAAGAATATATTAATTCGACATTACAGAGTAAAAATGCTGTAATGTTTATAACGTCTATTATGTTTATGGCAGGGATACTGTCATATTTTAACGACTGTGAAATTTTCGTTTCTGCTGTTTTGACGATACTGGGCGTAATTCTGATTTTTCGAAGAAAATTGTCCGTCAAATATGTAATTTTTTGGATAATAATATTTTATCTCGGGTTTTTCAATTCTTATTTCAGAATCGACACACGCGATCAATTATATGATATTGCACCTGCAGATACAAAAATTACCGGACAAATAGTATCAATTCCGAATACAACAGAAGACAAAACAAGCTTTTTCTTTGATGTTTTTCAAGCCGGAAACTCAAAGATTAAAGCCAAAAGTTATGTAACTTTATACAATGAAGAAAAAATAAACGCTGATTTTAATATAGGAGATAATCTTATTATTGATGCGAAAGTCAGGCGTCCTTTTAAAGCCGGTAATCCGTCACAATTTGACTACGGGAAATATCTTCAAAACTTCAACGCATTTACAACCGTATATGCCGATTACAAAGATTGCAGGACAATTGATTCGCAATTATCTTTCAGATGGAATTTTTTAAGAAGATTAAACAAAGTCAGGGACGGAATATTAAAAAGCCATGCAAAGTACCTGCAGTCGCCAAATCTTGAAATATTAGGCGGTGTAGTTTTCGGCGATGACGCCGTTGCACCGCCGGATTACATAAAAACAAACTTTATTAATTCAGGATTGCTTCATATACTTGCAGCATCAGGTATGAACGTTGCATTTATCTTCGGGTTCTGGTTTTTCATAATGCGATTTTTCCGCATACCTTACAAACTTAACGTAACAGGCGGAATGATTATGGTAATTCTTTATACATTAATGACAGGTCTTGGCGCATCTGTTTTAAGAGCCGCGTTAATGCTTTTGTTTATCCAAATAGGTAAATTAATTGACCGTGATGCGCATAGCGTATCTTTATTATCTTTTGTTGCATTTTTAATGCTTTTATATAATCCCGCATACATAAATAATGTAGGATTTCAGCTTTCATTTATCGTAACCTTCGGACTTTTAACTACCGGAATGGTTATTTTTGAAAAATGTAAAGATATCAAATTGCCGGAATGGATTAAGGGCGGGATTTTAATTCCTGTTATTGCCCAATTTTGGGTAGCACCGTTACAGATGTTTTACTTTAACACTTTCAGCACATATTCAATTATAGCCAACATTGCTACAGTTCCGTTTTTAAGTGTAATAAGCTTTGGCGGATTTGTAAGCTCAATACTTGCCACAATAAAACCGATTGCAGACTTTGTATGTATGATATTTGACAGTGTTTTAAAATATGCACTGGATATGATAGTAATTATTTCAAAATATTTTGCAGGACTGCCAAATTCTATATTACAGACGACCCATCCGAGCGTCCTTCAGATTTTAATTTTTTACGGAATAATCCTGATGATAACAATCCTTATTGAAAAAGGATTTGATAAAAAGCTTTTCAAAACTGTTGTAATAACTTCAATAATACTTCTTTTGACAACTATAAGCCTGCCTAACAGAAAACTTGAGATAATCACTTTTGATGTAGGCAACGCTGATGCATTTCTTATTAAAACACCTGAAAATAAATATTTTATTATAGATACGGCAAAAATGAGCTACAAAAGTTCCTCATCAACTGCAAAACTTGTCATTGCCAAATACTTAAAAGACCGCGGAATAAAAAATATTGAAGGAATGATTTTGACACACTTCGACCTTGATCATGCAGGAGGCGCCGTTGATCTTATACACGAATTAAACATAAAAAATATTTATGTAAATTCCCTAAAACGCGACACTTATACCGTAATTAATATTTTTAAAGCCATTGATGAAGCAGGAATAAATACACATCTTGCACAAAACAATAAACTAATTTATGAAGAACGCGATATGGGAATAAAAACATTTATAGCAAACATTCCGAATGATGACAACGAAAATTCCATAATAACACTTTTAAGCTTTAAAGAATTTGATATGCTTTTTACGGGTGATGCCGGAATAATAGCTTTTGAAAAGATTAAAAAAGATTTACCCCGAAAGATTGAAATTTTAAAAGTCGGACACCACGGAGGTAAAAATGTGGTTAATAAAGAAATGACAGATTATCTTGAATCAGAAGTTTCCATAATTTCAACCGGTCCGAACAACTTTGGTCATCCGAACAAAACGACTCTTGATATCTTACGTCATACAAAAATTTACAGAACTGACCTTAATAACTCAATAAAAATTTCAACAAGCGGTTATCTTTATAATATCAACACATTTAACCGCACAACAAAAAAGTATCAAAGAATTGAAGAATTAAAACCGATTAACTGATTTCTTCTGGAACTTCCGGAATATTTTTAGAACCTTTAACACCGAGTTCTTCAATTCTGTTCAACTGATTAATTATGTTATCTTTGCCGGTAAGTTTGGTAATTACGGAATTGTAAGCATTCTTCATCTTTCCTAAATCCGCCAGCAAATCAGAAAATTTATCAATCATACGTGAACAAATTCTTGAAATTTCAAGCGCATTTTTATTTTGTCTGTCAACAATATGGAATGAATTAATAATTTTCAAAGCTGCAAGCAGTGTGGACGGTGAAACAGGCATAACCTTATTTTTCCACGCGAAATCCCAAAGTGCGCAATTTTCGCAAAACATCATTGCATAACAACTTTCAATCGGAATGAACATTAAAACATAATCCGGAGATTTTTCATCAGTCGAATAATCACGTTTTGCAAGCCCCGTTATATGAGCTTTTGTAGATTCAATAAACTGTTTGAGATAGACATCTTTTTCATATTCATTATCGGAATTCACATAACCTTCAAAAGAAGCAAATGAAGTTTTTGAATCAATATAAATACATCTCTCATCAGGGAGAAAAACCGTTGCATCCGGCCTGCCCTCAGAGGAGCCTGCCTGAATTTTGTACTCTTCATCTTTTCTCAAACCTGACGCTTCCAGAACTCTTTCAAGAACTATCTCACCCCATTTTCCGGAAGTACGGTTGTCTGATTTCATAACATTAACAAGGGCATTAGCATCCATTGAAATTCTTTTACCGGTTTCTAAAAAATTTTTAATATTCAAATCAAAAACAGTAAAATTTTCTTTTTCCTGCTTAAAATTATCCTCTGTTCGTTTTTCAAAATCTTCAATTCTCTCTTTAAAAAGTTTAAAAAATTCATCCAAACGTTCACGATTTTGAGATGAAAGCTCATTAGAATTTTCCTTAAAAATTCTGTTTGCAAGATTTTCAAAATCTGCTCTGTTATTTTTTTGTGCCAGATAAAACGGTACAAACACGCACACGGCACCGAATAAAAATCCCCCGATAAATATCAATATTTCCATCGCATTCTCCTTGTCAAAAATTATACCACAATTGTTGTACATCAAAAAATGTAACGAAAAATAATTTACAAAAAAATCAACCATGCCGCCAATCATGGTCTAGAGCATGGTTGAGGCATTTTATCAATCCAAAGGTTTACGCCAAATTCTCAAACCGCCATGACTACAATATCAATCGGGGCATGGATGAATAACCCCCTCTAAAAATAGTAGTATATAAAGTGTAGTTGAAGGTTACAAAAAATAAAGGGGAGATAAAATGAGAGAGTTTAGAGGTAAATTAAGAGTAATATTAATTGATGACAACGCTGATCATTTAAGAGGCGTAAAAGAATTAATCACTCTTGAAAGCAGTTATGACGTAGTAGGTGCGACAACAAGCGCAAACATCGGTATAAGCCTCATCAAAAAATATCATCCGGATATCGTACTGATGGATATCAATATGCCGGAAAAAGACGGTTTGCAAGCAATACAAGAAATTGAAAGATTAGGACTCGGAACAAGAGTTATAGCACTCAGCGGTTATGATGATTCAGATTTAATATTCCGTGCGATGAAACTTGGCGCAAAAGGTTATATTTTAAAAACAATGGCGTCAGCACAATTAATCTACGCAATAGATGAAGTAGCTGCCGGTAAAATTTATCTTCCTGCTGCACTTTCTTCAAGATTCTTTGAATATTTCCAGAACACTTTCAGAGAAGAAGCAGTAAGTACGGAAAATCTTCTTACATCTTTGACAGCGAGAGAAGAAGAAGTACTTGATCTTTTAACACAGGGTAATAACTACAAGGGTATTGCAGGGAAATTATTTATTTCTGAAACTACAGTTAAGACACACGTTAACAATATATTCCAAAAACTTCAGGTAAATGACAGAACACAAGCTGTTTTATACGCTTTAAATAACGGTTTTGCAAACAGAAGACGTGCCAAATTAGCCGTATAAAACAACAAAAAAAGTAAAGAGGTTTATAAGGTTCAGCTTGTGTATGGCTGGACCTTATAATTAAGAAAGGTCAAAATGAACGATACTGAAATACTTAGGCTTCAAACAAGATGCGTTTCACATGAAATAAGAAATCATATTTCAATATGCGAAATGTACACTGAAATTTTACGAAAGAACCTCGAACGTGACGGATATCAAAATCCTGCTGCAGAAAATGCACTTGAATGCATAAAAAAATCACTAAAAATTATTGGCAACTCTCTTCTGGATCTCAAAGCTATAAACAATATAGCGCCGCAAAACTGTAATTTTAAATTTTTAGCTGAAGAAGCCGTAAATCTGGCACAAGCCTATATTCTCGGCAAAAATATCACAATAAATTGCTTTATTAAAAATACAGGAACAATTTTTGTTGACGAAAATAAATTTCTCGCCTGCCTCGTAAACATTATCAAAAACGGCATTGAAGCTATAGATATCAAAGGTGAAATAAACGTAACAGGAGAAGTCAAAAATAACGTTGCCCATTTAAAAATTTCAAATAACGGAAAAATGATACCCCGAGAAAAACAAAAAGAAATATTTAAACAAGGATTTACGACAAAAACAACCGGCAGCGGGCTGGGCTTGCATATCTGCAAATCCAATCTGCTTGCACAAAATGCGGAATTAAAACTGAACAAATCTACAAAATCCGTTACAGAATTTGAAATAACCGTACCTGTAATTGTTTGAAATATATTTTTTTTATAATAAAATAAATTCAGGTTGAATCTCTAAAAGGAGAAAATATGGATAATATTTCTTTGTTTGAAGACGGAATGATAATCATGCTGATAGGTATGGGATTTGTATTTTTATTTCTGGTAATAATGGTTTACGCTATGAATATTATGGCATTTATTATCAAAAAAATAAATACCATTTTCCCTGAAGAAATTCCTAATGAAAACAAATATTCAAAGAAAAATAAAATTTCTGCCGATAGCGAAGTCGCACTTGCAATAGCGCTAGCTTACTCTCGCAGATAAATATTATAAGGTTATATTATGGGAAAAGTATCTTTGAGCAAATTAACAGCACTAATATTAACGCTGATATTTTCATTAAACTATGCCTGTTTATTTAACATAGCATATGCAAAAGATGAATTAACCGCCCTTATAACCCAGCAAAATAAAATTACAGAACCGGTTATTCCTGCAAAAATAGAAAAAGAAATCAAAACATCTTTAGCCAAAATTTACGGTCAGCAAAATGTTGATATAATATATGCAAACATTGAACGCATTGCCTTAAAGACAAAACTTACGCGTTCACAAAGCTTGAAAGATGAAGATTTAAAAAGAGCTGACGACTGGTATAAAGATGAAGTAATTTATATGTTTTACGCAGATCAATTCGGCGTAAAAAATGCATTCACACCTAATACATTCAAAGACGATATCAAAATGCTTGATTATCTAAAAGAATTGGGAGTAACGACAATTTATATCCTGCCGTTTGCAGATTCTCCGATGAAAGACGCAGGTTTTGACGTCAGGGATCCGCGGGATGTAAGAGCAGATCTCGGCGGAATGAAAGAATTCAAAGAATTTTTGACAGCAGCAAGGGAAAAAGGATTTAAAATCAAAGCGGATTTAGTTTTGAACCATTTTTCAGATGAACATATATGGTTTAAACAAGCACAAAAAGGAGACCTTGAAAAATTAAATTATTTTGTAGTCAGAAAACAAATGCCTGAATACAAAAGTTATAAAGATGAAAAACTCGGACAGGTTGTGGAATATAAAGAACCAAGCGGTAAAATTTCAAAAAGACGCCTGATATTTCCGGAAATTACAGATAACCATTATCGTAAAGTAACCATAAATAATAAAGACTATTATTTATATCATACATTTTATCCGTTCCAGCTTGATATAAACTGGCAAAATCCGCAGGTACTATACTACAATCTTGAAACCATCAGTTTCTGGGCAAATTTAGGCATCGATATTTTCAGAATGGATGCAATTCCGTATCTTATAAAAGAAGACGGGACTGATGCGGAAAATCTTACAAACACCCACCGTATAATAAAAATATTAAGTTTATACCTCCAAGCTGTTGCCCCGCGCTCTGTAATTCAAGCGGAGGCATGCCAGCATCCGAATAAAATTCTTCCCTACTTTGGAACGGAACAAAAAATCAAACACTCAATAAACGGTCAAGAACGCGAAATAATCAGAACTGATGAAGTTCAAATAGCCTATCATTTCCCGTATATGCCTGCGATTTGGGCATCACTCATAGCAGAAGACAACAGTTATTTTTGGAAAGCATATAAACAAACCCCTCAAATCCCGAATTCCGCAGCATGGGGAATTTTCCTGAGAGTTCACGATGAATTAACGTTGGAAATGGTAAATGAAAAAACACGTGAACTTTTATTTGAAGGTCTTGCACCAAAAGGTGCAGGTTTCAGAAAAGGTTTTGGTGTCAGCGGCAGAATGGCAAGCTTTTTAGACTATGATCCGGAACGAATAGGGATGGCATTTTCAATTTTATTGTCATTACCCGGTGTCCCGATAATTTATTACGGTGATGAAATCGGCGCGCAAAATAATTACGCAAACGCAAGACGCAGTGCAAGAATACGCGAATACAAACAAAAACACAGCAAAAACAAAGTTAAAATGCTAAGCTACTTTGACAGCCGTGACATAAACCGCGGACCAATTACTGAAGAAACATTTAAAAAAGCCGTTGAAGAAAAAGGATCCTACAACAATATAGTCTATGAACGCGTCAAAAAACTTATACGATTAAGAAAATACTATCCTGTAATGACCCGCGGTACATTTGTTGAAATTAAACCTGAGTCACCGGAAGTTTTTGCCTACGTAAGAGCTCTGAATGATACCCGAGTTGTAGTAATAAACAACCTGACAAATGATAGAATAAAAGCAACAATAAACCTCACTGACGATGATTTTGGTAAAAAAGCAAAAGAAGTATACTTTTATGATCTTTTGACTGATAAAATGACAAAAGCGCAGGTTAAAAATAAACAATTAACAGTACGTTTAAAACCTTATGATGCGATGTGGCTAAAAATGTAAGCCTTAATCTTTTTCAACCCGACACCTATATAAGTTGTAACAACCATTGTTACAACAAAATACAGATACGTATTTTTAACAGGATCAAAGATCCAATAAATATCATGATTTGCTCTTTCTTCAATCGGCACACCATTCAATCTGAGGAAAATTGCAGTCAAAATATACATAACAAACAAATGATTTGCCATAATATGATAGGTTACATTGCCCGTATTCTGTAAAAATTTCACATCTTTAAGATAAGGATAAAGAATTTTTACAGCAAATAAAGACGCCCAGATCCCCGTCAAACTTGTAAGAATAGGAACAATTCCCCACGTATTAAACTGTCCCCATACGAGAATGTAACTCAAACCTATGCCCTGTATAGGGTCATAATCAGTATTAAACAGCCATAGAATAGCCTGTAAACATATTATAAATCCCAGCCACTTAACGGTGAAAATATCATACTTATCTTTAATATAATTTGTATAAAAATAACCGATATATACAAAAAACATTGAAAACAAAGTTCTTATAACAACAAGCATAACCGGAGTTTTGGGCAAAAAATTCGCCATAAATATCGCCAAGAAAGCAAATATCAAAAATACAACAAGATGAAAAAATTTGTTATCTTTTAGATTTTTCAACTGCCTGAAAATAAATAAAAATACAATAAGCGTCATAAACAACTGTGTTACAAACCACAAAGGACACGTCAAATCCAGTTCATGTCCGTTTAAAAACGGTGTCAGCAAATAATTTTTAAAAGTTATTGGCATTCCCCAGAATTTTCCGGTGAACTTTGCAATTATTACAGTAACAATCAAATAAAATAACGTGTAAAGATAATACGGCACTAAAAGGCTCTTAACTCTTTTCTTCAAGTATTCCGCCGGTGCATTAAGATATTTTGTTTTAAACAAACAACCCGAAATAAAGAAAAATAATGCAATCTGAAACGAATAAGGCGGAAAAATCCCCAGTAAAGAAAACTCCAGATGACCTGATACCACAAGCATAATAGCAAGTGCTTTTAATAATGTCATCTCATTTGCGAAAAATTTATCCATAAAATAATTAAAACACAAAAATTTTGTTTTATAATTTGAATATGGAGACTAAAACCGAAAAAGCTGTCGAATTATTTCATACGGGCTATAACTGCGCTCAATCAGTATTCTGCGCGTTTTGTGAAGATTTCGGAATGGATTTTGAAACAGGGTTAAAGCTATCATCTTCCTTTGGCGGCGGAATGGGAAGATTACGCGAGGTTTGCGGAGCCGTAAGTGCAATGTTTATGATAGCAGGTCTTAAATACGGTTATACGGAACCCAATAACGATACCGTTAAACAGGCACACTACCGGCGTATTCAAAAACTGGCGGAAGAATTTGAAGAAAAACACAACACGATCATCTGCCGCGAAATTCTCGGTCTGCCAAAAGGCAAAGATTCACCCGTTCCGTCCAAACGTACAGAAGAATATTATGCCTCACGCCCCTGCGAAAAATGTATTGCTGATGCCGCCCGAATAATCGAAAAATTTATATCCTGATTATTCACATACATGTTCTAATGCTTTTTCCAAAATTAATTTTACATGATGGTCATTCAAAGAATAATAAACATTTTTGCCTTTTTTTTCGGCTCTCACAAGCTTTGCCACCCTCAAAACTTTTAGTTGATGTGATACGGCAGACTTTGTCATATTTAACAATACCGCAAGATCGCCCACACACATCTCGCTTTCTTCCAACGCCCACAACAACTGTATTCGTGTGCCGTCGCCCATAACCTTGAAAAAATCCGACAATTCATACAACAAATTCATCTCAGGCATCTTTGGTCTGACTTTTTCTACAATATCAATATTTATTGCTTCGCAATCAGTTCTTTTATTTTCCATATTAATATTATACCACGATTGAACAATTATTCAACTATTGTAAATTTTTATTGCGAATCTGTAATTTCACACTTGACAATTGAACAGTTGTTCAATTATAATATTGATATAGAGGCAATTATGTGCGAACATCATCACCATCATAATGAAACAAACAACAAAAAAGAAGCCGCCGTAATCATTGCTGCGGCAGCAGTTTTTACGGTTGCATTTTTGATGCAATCAACAGGTACAGGCCGATTTTTGATATTCTTGACGGCATATCTGATAGCAGGCGGAGAAATTTTATGGAAAGCCGTTAAAAATATTTTAAGAGGAGAAATTTTTGACGAAAACTTTTTAATGGGTGTTGCAACACTTGGCGCAATGGCAATAGGCGAGTATCCGGAAGCTGTTATGGTAATGATTTTGTACAGAATAGGCGAATATTTTCAAGGGTTAGCAGTTAAAAAGTCACGGAAATCAATAACTGATTTAATGGACATAAGACCCGAACACGCAAATGTTGAAGAAAACGGTATAATTATCACAAAATCACCCGAAAAAGTCAAAATAAACGACATAATTATAGTAAAAGCCGGTGAAAAAATTCCGCTTGACGGAGAGATTATTGAAGGAAAAGCAATACTAGACACCTCAGCGCTTACGGGTGAATCAATCCCGCGTGAAGCTCAAAAAGGCGACACGGTTCTCAGCGGGTGCATAAACACAAACGGACTTATTAAAATACGTGTTACAAAAGAATTTACAGACTCAACCGTTTCCAAAATCCTTGAACTCGTTGAACATGCAAGCTCAAAAAAAGCAAAAGCCGAAAATTTCATAACTAAATTTGCACATTACTACACGCCGGTCGTTGTATTCGGAGCATTGCTGCTTGCAACAATTCCGCCCGTTTTGACAGGCACGGCATTCAACATCTGGATAGAACGCGCGCTGACATTTCTTGTAATATCCTGCCCGTGTGCGCTTGTAATATCCGTACCGTTAAGCTTTTTTGCAGGAATCGGCGGTGCGTCAAAATGCGGCATATTAATCAAAGGCAGCAGTTACCTTGAATTACTGTCAAAACCTGACAGTGTAGTATTTGATAAAACAGGAACGCTGACAAAAGGGTCATTTAAAGTTACCAAAATCAACCCTCAAGCCGGCATAACCCGTGAGAAACTTCTTGAATTAACGGCAGCGGCAGAGAATTTTTCAAACCACCCGATTGCAATATCAATCAAAAATGCTTACGGCAAAGAAATCAACCCGACAGCCATCACGGACGTTGTTGAAGATGCAGGAAACGGCGTATCCGCAGACATAAACGGAATAAGAATTCTCGCAGGCAACGCCAAACTTATGGAAAAATACAATATAAATTTCAAACAATCCAATGAGAGCGGGACTATAATTTATACAGCTAAAAACAATGAATTTATAGGCTATATTGTAATATCGGACGAAATAAAACCGGATTCAACAGATGCCGTAAAAGAATTAAAAAAACTCGTAAATAACATTGTAATGCTTACGGGAGATTCCGAAAACACTGCACGGCATATTGCAGCCAAACTCGGTATTGAAAAATATTATTCGGAACTTTTGCCGGCTGACAAAGTAGCCAAAATAGAAGAAATTATACAAAACAAAGCAAAAAACAAAAGCGTAATATTTACGGGCGACGGAATAAACGATGCGCCGGTGCTGGCACGGGCCGATATCGGCATTGCAATGGGCGGTCTGGGTTCTGATGCCGCGATTGAGGCAAGTGATGTTGTAATTATGGATGACAAACCGTCTAAAATTCCGGCAGCCGTTAAGATTGCACAAAAAACAATGCTTATAGTAAGGCAAAACATAATTTTTGCAATAGGCGTAAAAGTTCTTTTTCTAATGCTTGGAGCATTCGGCTATATGACAATGTGGGGAGCCGTATTTGCAGATGTAGGCGTAACCCTTCTGGCTGTTTTAAATTCACTCAGAGCATTAAAAAGCCCTCAAATATAGAGGGCTTTTAATTTATTGAATAACTTTAATCCAGCCGTCAGGAGCTTCAATTCTGCCCATTTGAATTCCTGTTAAGGTATCGTATAATTTTTGAGTAATCACGCCCATTCTGTCTTTTCCGGACGGAAGATAAATATGTTCACCGTGGTTTACGATTTCACCGACAGGAGAAAGAACAGCAGCGGTTCCGCATAGTGCGCATTCCGTAAAGTCTTTCAATTCTTCCACGTGAATTTCTCTTTCCTCGGTTTTTAGCCCCAGATAATGTTGTGCAACATACATCAAAGAACGACGGGTAATTGACGGCAAAATAGTGCTTGACTTAGGTGTTACAACAACGTTATCGGGAGTAACAAAAATAATATTAGCACCGCCGGTTTCCTCAACCTTTGTACGGGTTGCGGAATCGAGATACATATTTTCGTTATAGCCTTGTTTATGAGCGTCAACAATTGCGTGTAAACTCATAGCATAATTAAGCCCTGCTTTTACATGACCCGTACCTCTCGGGGCTGCTCTGTCAAAATCCGGAACTCGCAGAGTAATAGGCTTTACACCGCCTTTAAAATACGGGCCTACAGGGGTTGTAAAAATTCTGAACTGATATTCTTCAGCCGGCTTAACACCGATTACGGCGCTGCTTCCGAACATATACGGTCTTATGTATAAAGTTGCCCCCGTACCATAGGGCGGAACCCAATCAATATTAGCTTTTACCACTTTTTCGACAGCTTCAACGAACTTTTCTTCCGGATAAACAGGCATTTCAAGTCTTTCACAGCTTGCTGCCATTCTTTGAGCGTTCAGATCGGGTCTGAAACATACAACATGCCCGTCTGCCGTGGTATAAGCTTTCAGCCCTTCAAAACATGTCTGAGCATACTGCAAAACACCGGCGCTTTCGCTCATTGTTATTTCGGAATCAGTTGAAAGCTCGCCCTCATCCCATTTACCGTCCTTGTAGTTTGATACAAAACGATAATCCGTTTTAATATAACCAAATCCTAAATTTTTCCAATCAATATCTTTTTTCATAATTTTCTCCCGCTTCATATAAGTTTTAGCACACAAATACCTTTATGTCGAGAAAAGATTACGAAATTTATACAGCTAATGAATTATTGAGTATCACTTTACCGGAGCATTTCATAACCGCATCTTCGGATATAATTTCACCGACGCTGTCCGCCTTTATAATTCCTGATCTGGGATTTTTAACGGATACTATATGTCCTTTAATATCAGCCTGAACATCGGAATATTCAAAAGATAAATCCGTATTTTCCATTACGCAGTTTATAAGCTTCAAATTTTTACAGTAGCAAAGAGGCTGGGTGCCTATGATTTTACAATTAATAAAAGTAAGATTTTCACTGAACCACCCGAGATATTCGCCTTTAACGGTTGAATTTTCTACAATGATATTTTTGCTGTGCCAGAAAGCGTCTTTCGTATCCAGTTCGCTGTTTGAAATAAAAAGATTTTTCATATATTGAAAAGAATATTTGCCGGTCATTTTAAGATTTTTAATCTCAACATTTTTGGATTTGAATAAAAAGTACATTGCATCAACAGAAGAATCATAAATTTTTATATTTTTACAACGCCAGCCAAACTCGGGAGAATTTATCGTGCAATTATCAATAACAATATTTTTGCATTCCCTGAGGCATTTAATCCCGTTTATAAGACAATCCTTCATCAATCCGTCATTAGAATACCACAGAGGCGCCCTTGTTTTGTCATCCATAGATGAATTAATCAAAGAGAATTTTTTGGCATGCCACATAGGGTACCTCAAAGAAAATGAACAGTCTTTGACTGTATAATTTCTGCCTTCTTTCAAAACCGACTCACCGTCTGCAGGACCTTCAAATTTGCAGTTAATCACTTCAGTATTTTTTATATTGTAGAGTGATCTTTCTTCGTCAAAAACTTTATCTTTAATTTGTTTTGTCATAAAAATCTCCGAACTTATTATACAACGCCAAAAGACAATATTATGTATATCTTTATTATTTACGATTTTTTAAAAATTACAAATACTTATATCAAATAAGCAAAAATGCTTGACGGGCATAATTGAAATAATTATAATAAAATTATGGAAATAAGGGTTCTCAAATATTTTTTAACGGTCGCAAAAGAAGGAAGTATTACAAGGGCTGCTAATTCTTTGCATCTGACTCAGCCAACGCTTTCAAGACAATTGATGGATCTGGAAAAAGAACTCGGGCATAAACTTTTAATCCGCGGAAAATCAAATATATCTTTGACACCTGAAGGGATGATGCTCCGAAAACGGGCGGAAGAAATACTTGATATGGTCGAAAAAACCGAGGCAGATTTCTGCGCGATGAATAAAATCATCAGCGGCGATATTTATATCGGCGGCGGCGAAACAGATTCAATGAAATACATTGCAGAAGTTATGAAAGACTTGCAAAATGAATATCCGGATATAAAATTTCATATCTACAGCGGCAATGCGGAAGATGTTACGGAAAAGCTTGAAAAAGGACTTCTGGATTTCGGACTGCTTATACAGCCCATTGATTTATCAAAATACGATTATCTTCCTATGCCGGAAAAAGATGTATGGGGTGTTGCAATGCGAAAAGACAGTCCTCTTGCAGCAAAAAATGAGATAACACTTTATGATTTAAAAGACCTGCCTATTATTGCGTCAAGACAAATGTCAAAAAAATATTCAGCGGAAAGCGGATTTTTGGACTGGTTCGGAGAAGAATTTGATAATCTCAATATAACAGCAACCTACAATCTGGTTTATAATGCTGCAAAAATGGTTGAAGCCGGACTCGGTTATGCCGTAACACTTGATAAATTGATAGACACATCCGACAGCTTAACTTTCCGGCCGCTCTCACCAAAACTTGAATCTAGTCTTGATATTGTCTGGAAAAAATATCAGGTATTTTCACCTGCAGCAAAAATTTTCCTTGAAAAATTAAATGGCAGGTTTTCAAAAAAATAATCTGAATTCCGTATTGAATATTAAAAAATTTACAATAAACTATACATAAAAGGAATTATATGCTTGAAAATTACCTCACATATCTTGTATTTTTAAATAATAAACTAACGAAATTTTTTGAATCGCAAAAACAATTTATTTTTTGCCAAAAAGGATGTGCAAAATGCTGTAAAAATGCCGAATTTCCTTATTCGCAAATTGAACTTAAATATTTATTGTACGGTTTTTTACGACTTGATAAAAAAACTCAAAATAAAATTGAAGAAAATATAAAACGTATAGTCGAAGAAAAGAGCAAATACAAAGGCGATGCCTTCCGCTATACCTGCCCCTTTCTCATTGACGATGTCTGCTCGGTTTACGATTACAGAGGAATTGTCTGCAGAACATTCGGACTTTTGACAAAAGGTGTTGATGATAGAGTCAAAGTTCCTTTTTGCTGTTATCAAGGTTTAAATTACTCTAATATACTCAATAAAAAAACCAAAAAACTTTCTCAGGCAAAAATAAAAAAACTTAAACTTGTTGACGAACCATTAGGTTTTAATATAAGCTATCAATTTCTGACGGATCCGGATTTTGAAAAAAGCTTCAAATTTGAATTCGGTGAAAAAAAGCCCTTAATCGACTGGTTTTACGAAATGAAAGATAAACTTCCGGCGGAACCTGCCGTTGAAAATCAGTAATTTTTAAACACAATATAAAAATACGTTTTTAAAATGGACTTCTTTTACGATATCCAAAATTTTGTTAATGAAATTTTTATAAGCCTGTCTGTCAGCTTCACCGGACAAAATAATATCCGCATTATGAACCGTCGGATAGATATGAATTTTAGCCTTATCAGATGCATTTTTATAAACTTCATCAACTGAAGAACCGAGATTACGTTCATTAGCACGTCTGTAAAAACGTTCTTTCTGCACATCAGAGGACACATCAACATAAATTTTGAAATCAAAAGCGTCTACAACATCTTCCGTCAATGTAAAAAGACCTTCTGATATAACTATTTTAGACGGAACAGCCAGAGTCACATTATCTTCTCTTTTTGCGGTACCCGACATATCATATTTCGGCAGATAAACTTTTTCCCCGCTCAAAAGCGCCTTTATATGTTTTTTCATCAAGGATAATTCCAGCGCCTGCGGAATATCAAGGTCGTAATGCTTTGCAAATTCAGCAAAACTTCCGGCAGCCTTTACCATATCCGATCTGTCATAATAATAATCATCAGTATTAATTCTGGTAATTAAATCATTTATACCGAATTCTATAGCAAAAGTTTCAAGCGTATCAATTATATCGTAAGCGATAGTTGACTTACCGCTGGCGGTTTCACCAGCTATACCGATTGAGCAGGCACGTTTTGCACTGCCTGACAAAAACATTGCCATTTTTTGAATAACACTATTAGAAACCATACGAAAAATGGAATTTTCAGATTCCATTTCTTCAAGAAAAACCTTCTCCAATCTCTTTTTAATAAAATAAAAAGAATTATTAATATTATTGTCCATAAAGGATATTTTATTAGAGTTAAAGGTTTTTGTTATAGTATTTTGCAATTTTTACAAACCTCATACCAGCTTTTTTTATCAATAAACCACAAACAAAGTCAAATTTGTCAAAAATGTTACAAATTTTTCAAAATTCTTTACACCGTTTAAATCTTATAAAAAGAATCAAGTGAAAGCTCAGGTGCTTGTCCAAGAGCCTTAAGCACTTCTTTTTCCCGTTCTTTTAGAGTGAGTCCCCTCATCTTCAAGCCTGATTTTATAACTTTTTTCTCACCTTCGGATTTAAAATCAAAAAGTTCCTTCAAATAAACTGCCAATTTTTCAGCTTTGGGATTTTGTTCCAGAAATTCTTTTTTAGAAAGATGTTTTACCCTTTGTCTTTTGTCAATAATAACTTTCCCTTCATGCGTACTTTCAAGAATCAAACAAGACTCGGGATCCAGATTCAATACATAATTAATATCACCTTTTTGAACTTTTACCGAATAATAAACAAAATCAACATACCGCGGTGACTTTACTCTGGAAACAGTAACCTGCGCACCGTCAGATGCGGTAAAAGAGACTCTGCCTGAGAAAATCCTTCCGCTTGAAAGTTTTTCATGCACAAGGTGGGAACTCCTTTCTTCTATCGGAGTTTCGAATAAATTGTCCAATTTGCCTAAAACAGATGTAAGATTTATATCAGAAAATAACGGATAGGATTCCATAGTTTTTTGTTTGACTACAACAGGTTTAACAATATTATCCAAATTAACAGAATTCTGATGTTCTCCGGCAGCCGGGAATTTATTCAACGGCATTGATACATTTTTGTGTACAAATTTTTCTTTCGCAGGCTTAACCTTTTTAGGTTTCATAGTATTTTTAACATCTGTAGTGATTTGCGGCTGTTTTACAAACGTTTTTTCGGTAATATTTTCTTTTTTAGGTTTAATAATTCTTGAGTTATTAACATTTTTCGTTTTATTTTGAGAATATATCGTTTTTTTCACTTTTTTAACACGATTATCAATAATAAAAGTTTTAAAATCATTTAAACCTTTATTAACAACCTCTAAAGCATCCTGAAGTTTAAGTTCTTGAATATCCTTATCAGAAATAAATTCCATTTTACGACCCCTGACAAAATCACAATCAAGTGCATCAGGAATAATTCTTGCCACTTTACCGTCTGCAAAGACTAAAAATCCATCATTGGCATTACCCTTTTTGTCACAAACCATCAGTTTAAAAACACGATTATCAGTGTTAGATTTTGACGGAGTATATGAATAAATTTTTAAACCGTCAGGAGATTTAAAAAACATACTTTTAGAACGTAACTGTGCAAATTCACCAAAATATTCCTGTTTGATTCCGGCAACATCACGCCAATGATTTATGTTAAAAAGAGATATAACATCACCAAAACTTTTCAGCACATTTTCAACTTCGGCTTTAATACCCTCACTTTTTTTAACGGAAACAAGGTCGTCAAGAAGTTTATGCATAGTGTTTGAAGTTTCGGTGCCGGTAAATTTCCTGCTTACGGTCTTAAAATTTTGCGTATAAAGCCCTAAATATTTAACTTCCTCTAAAAACGCATCCAAATTCCACCTTGAAAAAACTTCAGTATCCACCGGTACGGAAGATGCTTTTTCTTTCATAACAAACATGTCGCCGTTTTTATTTATCTTATAACGTAATAAATTTTTATTTTCGGAATTCAAAAGCCCGAAAGTCAAAAGTTCATCACTGCCATCTCTTGTGTTTAACCTTGTTATTTGAAGCCTTTTACCTTTTTCTCCAAGAAGATCCTCGAATAAAAAACCCTTCATTTTTTCACCTGAAACCAGCCCCGGATAAAGTGTCTTAAATTTTTTTTGCAAAATTCCGTTTAGTGAATTTACGAATTCATTAACTTTAATGAATTCATCGGAAATTTGAGAAACTTTTTCCAACTCATCAGGCTCAAGATGAAGTTTTTTTATAATACTGAATTTATTTGTGGTACCAAAAGCCGGATTATAACCGGAATTGTTATTTATAGAAGTAATATACGGGATAAACATACTTATTTAAAATACAAACATGTATTTTTTTGACAGTAAAAAATATTTTTTCTATTGAAAAAATATTTTGTGAGCATTTTGTGAGCATTTAGAAAATGTAAGGCGACATCAAAAAAAATAAAAGGCTCGAAAGCCTTTTAAAAACGGAGCAAGAGGGATTTGAACCCTCGAGGCAGGTTAGACCCACCTAACACCTTAGCAGGGTGCCGCCTTCAGCCACTCGGCCATTACTCCGTATTTTCATGCCGGCAAATTTTGATTGCCGATAAGTCAAGTATAGCATAAATATTTTTTTTTTAAAGAGGTTAATTTTGAGATTTATATAGCAAATTCCATAAATATTATAAAAAGCACGTCATTCTAAGGGCTTTAGCCTGAAAAATCATATTTATATAGATACTTTGGTTATACGCTTATAAAAATCTCCGACATCCAGCGCCTGATAGCCGATTTCAGATAGCCGGTAAGCTAAAACCGTTGCCGCAAATCCGCACTCCAGATATATCAAATAATCTTTCGGATATTTTGTAATTTTATCGAAAATTTCATTATATTCTCTGTAACATTCAACAGACGGCACTTCAATAAAATGTCTTGATTGCACCTCATTGAATACATTTAACGGATCCGAATTTAACATGGATTCTTTTGATGCAACAAAGACAACATTTCTGTTTTTCCAAAGATTTTTAATATATTCAATATGCTCAATATCCAGATAAGAATATTCCGCCCTTTTTTTCATATTCAAAACTTGAGTACGAATACTCTTTATACTATAATGGCTAAAGCAGTATGCGTCACCATAAAAATTATCGGAGTTAAACTTTATCTTTTTATAAATTTTATCAATAAATTTCAAATAATAAAAACAAAACCACTGAGTTGTTGTACGATATAAATGAAAAGGATTAATACATACTAAACAATTATCATTACTACCCTTTTTACATATCTCCAGCAATTCTCGCTGCAAATCAGCTGTAGCCTGATCAGGTGCATCTTTAAACATAATCATATATTCGCCATCACCTATTCGTGCACAGGACAGTTTGTTTTCTACAATAGATTCTATAGTTTTTTCAACGGAATAAATATTTTTCGGATATTCTTTTTCTTTTTCTATCAAAAAATTTATATCATCAGGTGAAAAAACATACGATTGAAAATCCCAAAAAAGAAGGCTCCTCAACCTGCACTTTTCCTTGAAGAGGGCGGCCGCCCCCCCCCCGAAGGCCGCATTGCACATGAACCTGAAAAATTGATATTTTATAAAATTCAAATGGCGTTCTTTCAAAAACATAAAACCTCCTTTAGTAAAAACAGCTTGACACAATAAAGCTTTGCCCCGTAAGAAATCCGCATTCAGATGCCCGAAGATTTTAAGATGTCCGCATGGGGAACCAGTAGATATAACGAGTATAGCATAAATATTTTTTTAAAGAGGCTAAAAATTATTTTTTGTTTTATAATATTCTTATATAGGAGAGAAAATTATGACAGTAAGAATTGCGGACAAAGAATTCACCTCAAGATTAATGGTTGGCACAGGAAAATTTGATAATTTTGAAATAATGGAAAAAGCCCACAAAGCAAGCGGTGCGGAAATTGTTACCGTTGCAATAAGAAGAGTTGATATGAAAGCACCGGGGCACGTAGGATTAATGGACCATATTGACCTTAATAAATACTGGCTTTTACCGAACACTGCAGGCTGTGCAACGGCAGAAGAAGCAATTCGTGTTGCAAGACTTTCAAAAGCTATGGGTATAAATAACTGGATTAAGTTAGAAGTTATTCCCGATCCAACATATTTAATGCCGGATCCGATTGCAACTTTGGAAGCAGCAAAAGTACTTGTTGATGAAGGATTTACCGTGCTGCCTTATATAAATGCGGATCCGATCTTAGCAAAAAGACTTGAAGAAATAGGCTGTGCAACAATTATGCCTTTGGCATCTCCCATAGGTTCAGGTCAGGGAGTAAAAACACTTGAAAATATAAAAATTATTATTGAACAGGCAAATGTTCCGGTTGTTGTAGATGCCGGAATAGGGGTTCCGTCAGATGCTGCGACCGTTATGGAATGCGGAGCTGATTTTTGTCTTATAAATACTGCTATTGCCAAGGCGCAAGATCCTGTCAAAATGGCAGAAGCATTCAAATACGGTGTAATGGCAGGCCGCGCAGCTTACGAAGCAGGCAGAATGCCCAAAAAAGAAATCGCCTCAGCATCTTCACCTCTTGTTGGTGTTGTCGGCAAAAATTAACGAAAGGTTTTAAATATGATAGAAATGAAAGTTATGGGCATTGCCCTTGATACAAGAACAGGTTCTCCGATAGTTGTTTTGCACGACAAAGACAACAGAAAAGCTTTGCCTATCTGGATAGGTTCAGCTGAAGCAAGCGCGATTATAAGAAAAATCGAAAACCTTAAAGTCGCACGCCCGATGACGCATGACTTAATAATAAATATTATTGAAAAAACAGGCTATACACTTGATCGAGTCGAAATTAACGACGTTGAAAAAGAAACTTATTTTGCGACATTGTTTTTAAAAGACGAAAACTACAACTTTATTGAAATAGATTCCCGTCCGTCAGATGCTATCGCTATCGCAATAAGAGTTGATGCGCCGATATTTGTAACGGCAAATGTTCTCTCTAACGGTTCCGTTTCAACTGATACAGCGAAAGATGAGGAAGAAGCTCAGGAATTCAAAAACTTTATCCAGAGCATTAAACCGTCTGATTTTGCCAAATTAATGAAAGACAATGAACGCCATGAAAGTGATCAATAGATTAAGCGAGCAAATCCAATTTATTTGCTAACGGCGTTGCGCCTAAATTTGTGCTTGATACAGCCGGATGAAGTTCTCTGTCTTTTACAGCATTAACACCGGATGCAATACCTTGTGCCGAATTGTTCTGTGCATATTGAATTTTATTAACGTTGAATAAATTTCCAAATTGTACTGCATTTACAGGCATAATTAAATCCCCAATTTTTCCCTATATTATAATAAAGGAACAGAGGATTAAAAAATTGCCTGTTTGTTACAAAATATTACATCAGAAAAAAATTTTTCTGATAATTCAAATTATAAATCGGCTTTGCAGGATTAAATTTCGGAATAAATACCCCTAACTGCGCTTCCTCTTCTTTTCTAAAACCGGACAGCCCTATAATCCTATCATCGTCTTTAAATAAATTTTTTAAAAATTCCATTTATTCACCTTCTTATGTTTAGTGTATAATGTTATTAATAATAAACTTACAAAAGTCAAAAGGAGAAGAAATATGACACAAAAAATTACAAAAGAAATGAATATTATGGATATAGTTCAAGCTTGTCCGCAAAGTATTGAAGTATTCCAAAAATACGGCTTAGGATGCATCGGATGCGCTGCTGCACGCTTCGAAAACCTTGAGGCAGGCGCAAGAGTCCACGGTTTCGATCCTGATGCAATGGTTGCCGATATCAATGCATTAATTGAAGAATAAAAAAGAGGTTCATAAGAACCTCTTTTTTAAGCTTTATTCAAAAAACCTGCCATTGTCGGCTTATTTGTAACGACTCTCATTGAGTCCGGAACTTGTGTTTGTTTTGCCATATTTTTAATGGATTGTTCTTTTTGTTCTGCAATACGTTGTTTTGTCATATTTTCGCAGTGTTTTGATATCCATATCATTAATGCCGGTACCAGGAAGATTGTTGATGCAAAACCGAACACACTGTTGTATGTCTTTGCTCTTTTAACAAGAGTATTACCTTCATCTGCAAGCTTTTTGATGATAGTTTTATAAGCATCCGTATCTTTTGCTTTATCAAAAGCTTTTATAATATCGCCCAGCTTCATATTTTTCTCGGGTGCTTTGCCTAGAATTGTTGTTGCAGCAGCTTTAATATCTTTATCTATATTAAGCATTTTGCCGACATTACCTCCGTTGCTGTCAACAAAACGGAACATATCATTTATACCGTCTTTATATGCGGCAATATTACTGTAATTTGCTCTGATTCTGGTATCGTCCAGAACTTGAACCCCGCCTGACGGATATACATAATGCCAGATTTTTTTGAATATAGAATCATCACTGTTATGAGGCTTCGTATTCAATGCCAGACCTGAGGTTTTCGCAAACACATCGGAAAATACTCTGGTAAGAATTTTTGCGCCGAAAAGAATGGATAAGAAACTTGTCACATCACGGAATAAAATTTCTTTTCTGTCAGTGTTGCTCTGTGCATGCTTTAATCTTGGCGGCAGACAAAATCCGAACAACAATGTCAGCATTGCAGGCATTGACATAGTCGCACCATCAAATTCAAACCCGTCAGAAATACCTTTCAAAAATTTATTGTCGGTAACTGTACTTCCGACTCTTGCCATTGCACTGCCAAGACCCGTAAAAGAAGGCTCAACTTTTGGGGTATTATCTTCGGTCTTTTCTTCTTTTACATCTTTATTATCTTTTGAAAAAGTCGGATTTGCCGTTTTATTTACGTTTTGCTGTTGCACATCAAGACCGTCCAATCCCGGATCACGACCTTTGGTTACATGGTTATAAAGCTTCGGAATTATTGTATAGAAGCCGACAACAGCAAGCCACATTGTGATATTTGATAAAAATCTGGTGCCGGAACGGCGTTTACCTAAAGTTTCAACAAATTTTTCAATATCTTCAGGTTGAACACTCTTAACGTCTTTGAATTTTTTATTTACATGTTTAATAGCATCATTTGCGTAATCATTCATATGCCCAAGAACAGATTTGAATGAAGTGGCAATTTTTTTACCGTTTGCACCGGTGTATTCAGCGACAACCTTATCACTGTCAGCACCCAGATATTTTTTACGAATATCAACAAAATCCTTCAATAAATCATGCTGCAAATCCTGAGCTGAACCTTCTACATGCTTTCCGGTTAAATGTTTCCAAAAACCTTTTTTTGGTGCTTTTTCAGCGGTGATTAATTTGTCTGCGAAACTTTTTGCAGCAGCTTCCAGCTCTTCACCTTGAAGCGCGTTATCAGTTGATGCCGACAACATGTTTTTAAATACATTTTCATAAAATCCATGTTTTGCAGCCGCAGCATCACCTAAAATTGAAACATTGGCTTTAGCATAATCTTTAAATGTACCGCCCAAACCGTTTATAAAATCAACAGGAACATTATTTGCGGTACCTGAAATCTTTTTAATACCTGCCATTAAAAATGCAGGAATTATAAACGCGCTGGGACCGCTTAAAATTTCACGAATACCTTCCTTCTTTGCGAAATCCCAATTTAACTGTCCGGTTTTATCATGATTACGGTACATTCCGGTCAAAACACGGGGACCTGCCATGCCAAGAAAATCCTGCATGATAAATGATGCCGCAAAACCGCCTCTGTCTATTGCATCCATTAAAGTAATGACCGGATTACCCGCATTACCGAATGAAACATCATTGCGTTTTTTCTGATTATTATAATTACGATTGGAATCTACGCTTGCTAATTGAACTGATTTTACTGACATGTCCCTACTAACTTTTACTATCTACACACATATTTTAAAAAACTTACCATGACACTTATTGCTTTTTTTCGCCTAATCTTTAAGAAACATTAACAAAAAGATAAATGTATTTAATAAGTGTACTTATTATACTTAATCCAAAATTATTTTGCAAGTCATCTACTACAATTGTAACATTTGCGTAACAATAACATTAAAACTCTTGTATATCTTGAAGAAATACTACTATATATGTAGCAATACAAAAAATTGACATGTAAAAAATAGTATAATAAACTAAAAAAATGGAAATATCGATAATTGGAGCGGGGTTAGCAGGGTCAGAAGCGGCACTGCAGCTTGCAAAAAGAGGATTTAAAGTAAAATTATACGAAATGCGTCCCCAAAAAACGACAGGAGCTCACACAGGCGGCTACTGCGCGGAATTTGTATGTTCAAACAGCTTAGGATCTGCAGACATAACAAATGCCAGCGGACTTTTAAAGCATGAAATGGAAATTTTAAGCGGAGAATTAATAAAAACAGCTTATGAATGCAGAGTTCCGGCAGGAAGCGCTCTTGCTATTGACCGTGAAATGTTCTCCGAAAAAGTTACCGAAAAAATAAAAAGCAATCCGAATATAGAGTTAATCAGAGAAGAATTAACTCAAATTCCCGACACACCTGTTATAATAGCCTCCGGTCCTTTGACGAGCGACAAACTTGCAGAGGACATCAAAACATTTACCCAAAGCGAACACCTGCACTTTTTTGATGCAATTGCACCGATTGTTGAAAAAGACAGCATAAATTTTGACAAAGCATTTTACGCCTCACGCTACGACAAAGGAGAAGCGTCATATATTAACTGTCCGATGAACAAAGAAGAATACGAAAAATTCTATGATATATTAACCCATGCTCCGCGGATTGAATTAAAAGAATTTGAAAAAAACGCCAAATTTTTTGAAAGCTGCCTTCCGATTGAAGTATTGGCATCAAGAGGAGTTGACACCCTGAGATTCGGTCCGATGAAGCCTGTAGGGCTTGTTGATAAAAGGACGGGTATTGAAAATTACGCCGTTGTCCAATTAAGACAGGATAATTCCGCAAAGACTTTGTATAATCTTGTGGGCTTCCAGACAAACTTAAAATGGGGAAGCCAGAAAGAACTTCTGCAATCAATTCCGGGACTGGAAAACGCAAACATTGTAAGATACGGCGTTATGCATAGAAATACATTTATAAATTCACCTAAAATTTTGAACGCATCACTGCAGACCCAAAAACGTCCGGATTTATTTTTTGCAGGGCAGATTACGGGTACGGAAGGCTACACGGAATCAATTGCAACAGGACTTCTTGCCGGAATCAATATGGCAAAATTTTTAAACGGTGAAAAGCTTTTAGAGCTTCCTGAAGAAACCATGCTCGGAGCATTAACTCATTACATAAGTAATCCCGAACACGAAAAATTCCAGCCTATAAATTCAAACTGGGGGATTTTACCGCCTGTTGAACTTCCCAAAAAAGAACGCAAAAACAAAAAGCTTAAAGCGGAATTAATGGCGGAACGTTCGTTAAATGTCCTAAAATCTATTTGCTCATAACTTTTATGAAATACTCAATTGATCTGTTATAAGTTGCTTCTGCGTCTTTAGGGAAAAAGCAGCCCGGGATTTGACCGAGTTCACGATGATGAGCGACACATTCGCAGCAATAACCTCTATTAGGACATCCAGCTGTACAGGTACAATTTTTTATATTTTCAGATTGTTTACATTCCATAATTTATGCCTTCTTATCTAATTTTACATCGGATTTTTGTTCTGCTTTCGGGGCATCTTTTTTCTCAAGACCTAATGCTCTGAGCATCGGGTGAATTGTAACATGGCTTATTTGAGGTGCTAAAATTGCCAGACCTAAAACTGAACCAATTAATGAACCGAGTTCAATTGTACCTTTTATCAACGGATATTTTTCGGGATTGTTTTTAGTTGTTAATTCTTCACGTAAACCGTCATGTAAAAATTTATCACGCGAATGATCTTTTATTAATGTAGCACGCCTATTTGTTATATTTTTTGATGCTAAATTGTGATAATCAAGGTATTCAGCGGCATTTTTAAATTTCGCAAATTCGGGTTTATTTTTAAAGAAAGTTTTCTTTGCAAGAGTGAACGCACCTTTTTTAAATACAGGAATAACGAGAGCTAAATATACCGCAAGACACGTTGCCTGATATAAAAACTCTTTTGCAGCAGCATACTTTTTGGTATCCGGACTGATTTCATTGTCAATCAATATAAACCCGGGTCTGCCAATAGACTTCAAAGTTGTTTCAATAGAAACAGAAGCTGCCGTATTTTGCGCGATATTTGCAAGTGTTGAGCTTGATAAACCGTTTGCTATTGCACTAATCATACGCCACCTACTTTCATTCCGCCAACCGGTGTTTTATTAAAACTGCTTAAATATTTTAAATTGTCATTATGCTGGAAATATGGATTATACAAAGGAGCTGAAGTTTCTCGCAATGTATTTACATCAAGACGTTTGCCTTCAGGCTTATGATTTTTTTGGATTACTCCCATTAACGGCTTAATCGCAACGGAACATAATGCCGGAATAACAAATAAAGCCGCTGTACAAACACCAATAAACATCAAATTTTTATTCATTTTAGACAAATTATTTTCTGCAAGCTCTTTTGCACTGTCAAAAGCTTTAGTCACTTCCGGAGTGACATGGCCTTTTTTATACTCCTTATATAAATTTTTACCCATAAAATTTTTAGGTTTAGCAAGGACATGTGCAAGCTTTCCTGCCAATTCACCGCTTGCCCAATAAACAGGAATCGCAATGATTTCCGTCAAACCTTCTCTGATTGCCGTATACTTTTTAGTCTCAGGATTTTCTTTTTTATCCATCATTGTAAAAACAGGACGACAAATCCCTTTCACGGTAGCAATTGCCATGACGACATAAGTCGGCTTGTTATTTGTACCCAATTTGGTACATATTTTTTCCATTACACTACTTACACTCATTTCACTTATTCCAAGTCTGTAAATCTTAAAAATTGCTACCATATTTTATAATATTACAACAATTTTACAAATGCAAGATAATATTATATAATATAAAAATGAACTTTTTGTTTTCGATTTCGTTATATAAGTACAGAGGTTAAAAAATGACAAACAAATGTACAAAATATGAGGCTCTTTTTACATTCGCAGACGAAAAGACTTTTCAGGAACATCTTGCAACCTGCAAAGACTGTCAGGATGAAGATGCAAAAATGAATGCAGTATCGGAATTGATTAAGGAGGTTAAACCGCATTATTTAAAACACAAAAAAGACATGGCCAGACTTAAAATAGCCTGCGCAGTTTTTGCAATGTGTCTGAGTGCCACGACACTTGGGATAATTAATCTTAACACCGACATCTCGGATACGATAAAATACGGCACAACACTGACAGCGGAAGACTTAGGATTCCCTGTTGATGCATACGGGTTTGTAATGGTAGAGTAGATGAATTTTAAAGAAATTGTAGAAAAAAACAGAGAAAACGTACAAAATATTATTAAACTCATAACAAAAGAAGAAAATGAAGACCTTGAACAGGAGGTCTACATAAGAGTATGGAAAAATTCAAAAAACTACTCTGAACAAGGTAATTTTAAAAGCTGGATTAATACTATTGCCAAAAATATCTCAAAAGATTATCTAAAATCCGCTTACAAAAAAAATCTTCAAAACTCAACCTCGGAAGATATCATTATAAATACCATTAAAGACAAAAAGGAGACACCGGAACTTAAAGTTATAAAAAATGAAAGACAAACTCAAATAATAAATGCAATAAATTCACTAAAGCCAAAATTCAAAGAAGTTATAATGCTTTGCGAAATTCAAGGATACAGTTACGAGGACTGCGCGCGCAAATTAAAATGTCCTTTAGGAACCGTAAAATCAAGAATTTACAATGCAAAAAAAGAATTGGCTGAAAAGTTAAAAGATTTAATCAAAGAAAGGATGGATTAATGAAAAAAACACTTATTATAGCAAGCATACTGGCATTTTCAATGACAACAGTTCTTGCTGCTGAAACACCTGTTACAGAAGATGTAAAAGCACCCGCGGCGCAAACGGAAGTACAACCCGCAAAACCCGTTCTGACGCAGGAACAAATTAAAAAACGTGAAATGAAACGCGAACAGTTTGAAAAACGCCTTAAACTTACGGAAGAACAAAAAGTAAAAATCAAAGAACTTCAACAAAACGGCCGTGAACAAATGAAACCGATTATTGAACAGATTAAGGCAAAACATCAGGAAGCTGAAGCCGTAAAACGTTCAAGAATAGCTGTTGAAATGCAGCAGGAAAAATTAGCTGAAATTCAAAAAGACATTCAGGCACTTAAAAAACAGGCACACGATCTGCGTATGCAAAATATGAAAGATTTTGAAGCAGTTTTGACCAAAAAACAACAAAAAGAACTTAAAAAAATGAAAGAAGAAGGCAGAAAACGTTTTGAAAAAGAACACAAAAACCGTCCCGTATTCGGACCGGGGTACGGAATAAAAGGACCGCATCATATGCCTATGGGACCGGGACCTGTTATTCCTAACGCACTTCCGCCGCAGCCGCCTGTTGAAAAATAATCTCAATCATCTCCATAAAAGACCGGTAAAAGCCGGTCTTTTTTCGTGTATAATTAAATTATGAAATCATTAATTAAAAAAGCTGAAGAGAGTCATTTTCTTTCAAAGCCTGAAATCATCCGGCTGCTTGAGGATAATTCAATAAATGACGAACTTTTCAGGGCTGCGGACAGAGTCAGAAAAAAATTTGTCGGGGATGAAATTCACCTGAGGGCGCTGATTGAATTTTCAAATATCTGCTCACGAAACTGCTTTTATTGCGGGGTCAGAGCAGAAAATAAAAACATTAAAAGATACAGATTAATGCCGGATGAAATAATTCAGCTTGCAAAAAATGCCTTAAACAGCGGCTACAAAACAATCGTTCTCCAATCTGCGGAAGATATGTATTATACGGCAGAAATGCTTGCGGATATCATTAAAGAAATCAAAAAAAACGATACTGCCGTAACCCTGAGCATAGGCGAACGTTCTTATCAGGAATACAAAATTCTAAAAGACGCCGGTGCAGATAGGTTTTTACTCAGGATTGAAACCACAGACAAAGAATTATACCGGAAACTTCACCCGAATATGAGTTTTGAAAACCGTATCAGATGTCTTAAAGATTTGAAGGAACTGGGCTATGAAACAGGAACGGGGTGTCTTGTCGGACTTCCAGACCAGACAATAAATTCGCTTGCTGACGATATATTGTTTTTCAAAGAACTTGATGCTGATATGGTCGGCTTAGGACCGTTAATTCCGCATAAAGACACACCGCTTAAAGATGTTAAAGCAGACGGATTTTGGCTTTCATTAAAGGTTCTGGCACTAACAAGGCTTTTGCTGCCGGATATTAATATTCCCGCAACAACCGCAATGGAAACAATTCAATCTAATGGGAGAATTCTGGCGCTCCAAAGCGGAGCAAATGTTGTTATGCCAAACGTTACGGATGAATTTCATCGTTCACAATACGAAATTTATCCGGGCAAAAAATCAGTGGATTATACAAAATTGGAAGAAAAATTCAAACAAATCAACAGAACAATTTCACAAAATAAAGGGTTTAGATAATACTTGTTTCCGGTATTTATTTTCTCGGACACGCTACCGCTCTGCTCACGCTATCGCCTCGAAAACAAATACCAGAAACTATTTTACAAAAGGGGCAATAAATGAAAATCGCAAACAATATGACAGAATTAATCGGAAATACACCGCTTGTAAAAATCAACAAGCTGTCAAGCGCAAATATCCTTGCTAAAGTTGAAAGTTTCAACCCCGCAGGATCAATTAAAGACCGGCCTGCGCTTAATATGATAGAAAAAGCCGAACAAGAGGGGTTAATCAATAAAGACACCATAATTATTGAGCCGACAAGCGGCAATACAGGAATAGGACTTGCAATGGTCTGTGCGATTAAGGGTTACAAAATGATTTTGACCATGCCGGAGACCATGAGCCTTGAAAGACGTAAACTTTTAAAAGCATACGGCGCGGAATTAGTCTTGACTGACGGAACTAAAGGTATGCAAGGCGCTGTAGGTAAAGCAATTGAATTAAGCAAAAAATATCCGAATTCATTTATCCCGCAGCAATTTGACAATCCTGCGAACCCGGATGCGCACATTAAAACAACCGCCGAAGAAATCTGGCGCGATACAGACGGCAAAGTTGATGTAATAGTTGCAGGAGTCGGCACAGGCGGAACAATTACAGGTATTGCAGAAGGTTTAAAAAGACATAACACAAATATCAAAGCAATTGCTGTAGAGCCTGAAACTTCGCAAGTTTTAGCCGGCAAGCCCGCAGGCGCACACAAAATTCAAGGTATCGGCGCGAATTTTGTACCGAAAAATTTTGACTATAACGTTGTGGATGAAATTATTCCCGTAAGCGATGAAGATGCAATTGAAACAGCGAGAAAACTAGCAAAAGCGGAAGGTATTCTGTGCGGAATTTCATCAGGTGCTGCAATGTATGCGGCAATTGAGATTTCCAAACGACCTGAATACAAAAACAAAATGATTGTTGTAATTTTACCTGACCTGGGTGAAAGATACCTTTCAAGCGAATTATTTGAATAAAAAAAACTTGCACAAGTTATGAACTGTGCAAGTTAAAAGGAATTCCTTATATATGTGGGGGAATTAAATTTTAACTTCAAATTCTTGGCATATAACAACAAATGATTTCACAGGGAGATTGCACTGCTTAAGATATTCAATATGCTGCTTAGTAGCAAAAAGAGCCTTGCGCAAACCTTCTTTTCCAAATTCAATCAAAATCAATTCAAAATACCGTTTCAAAGCATTACTATTTATATGACGTTTGAACTGTTCACCTTTTAACAAAGACTGTACTACATAAATGTATATATAGGCGGAACTTTTATTCATACCCGTTTCTTTCATAACGGTATTAGCAAATTCCTTAATATCTACATCAGGATTATTATAAGCCATTTTCCCAAACCTGTAACACGCATCGAACATTTTTTCATTTGTTCTTGTGTAATTTTTTTTGGTTTTATTCTTATCATCTTCAACCCCATCAGCGGTATTATAGACAGATATATTTCTGTCCACAATAATTTCTTTTAATGATAAAACTTCTTCCTCCAACACTTTAATGCGTGACAAAAGTTCTAAAATAATTTTTTCAATCTCCACAATAATTTTTCCTTTCTTTGCTTTATTATATATTTCTTAATTTTATTATATGTAAGAATTTTCTTTTGTCAAGATTATTATTAAAGAATTTGCATTTCTTACAATATTCTTTTAAAGAACTTGATTTTTATTTATAAGAATATTGTAAGAAAAAGGACATGAAATAATTTCATGTCCTTTTTTCATTATCAATAGTATTAGTTATTAAGTTACATCATGCCGCCCATACCGCCCATTGAAGGCATTGCCGGTTCCGGTTTTTCTTCCGGAATTTCAACAACTGCAGCTTCAGTTGTCAACAGCATAGAGCCTACTGATGCGGCGTTAACAAGAGCGGATCTTGTAACTTTAGCCGGGTCAACGATACCTGATTTGAACATATCAGTATATTCATCTCTCAATGCATCATAGCCGTATGCACCGTCATGAGCCAAAATGTTATCAACAACAACATCAGCTTTAGCACCTGCGTTGCGTGCGATTGCTCTTAAAGGTACATCAAGAGCTGCCGTCAAAATTCTGTATCCGATTTTTTCGTCATCAGATGTAAATTTTTCAGTATCAAGCGCTTTTAATAAACCTTGCTGAACTCTCAACAAAGCAACACCGCCGCCGGGCACGATACCTTCTTCATTAGCTGCACGTGTAGCATTCAAAGCATCTTCAATTCTTAATTTACGTTCTTTTAATTCAACTTCGCTTGCTGCACCGACTTCAATCAAAGCAACGCCGCCTGAAAGTTTTGCAACACGTTCTTGAAGTTTTTCTTTATCGTATTCGCTGTCGGAAGCTTCAATTTGTTTTCTGATTAATCTTACACGATCCTGAACTGCAGTTTTGGTTTCATCGCCGACAACGATTGTTGTTTCGTCTTTTGTAACGGTAACTCGTTTTGCTTTACCGAGCATTTGAGTTGTAACGTTTTCCATCTTGATGCCGAGTTCTTCTGTGAACATTTCGCCGCCGGTTAAAATTGCGATATCTTCAAGCATTGCTTTTCTTCTGTCGCCGAATCCCGGAGCTTTGACAGCAACTGCTCTTAAAACTTTTCTCATTGTGTTAACAACCAAAGTTGCAAGAGCTTCGCCCTCAACGTCTTCCGCTATAATCAACAAGGATCTTCCGTCACGTGCTACCTGTTCCAACAAAGGTACAAGGTCAGCTATAAGATTAATTTTCTTGTTGCAGCAGAATACATACGGATCTTCAAGAACTGCTTCCATTCTTTCGGGATCAGTAACAAAATAAGGTGAAATATAACCCTTATCAAACTGCATACCTTCAACGACTTTCAAATTAGTACCGAAAGATTTTGATTCTTCAACGGTAATAACACCGTCATGACCGACTTTTTCCATAGCTTCGGCGATAAGTTCACCGATTTCCGTATTATTACCTGCGGAAATTGCGGCAACCTGGGCGATTTCTTCTTTTGTATTAACAGGTCTTGACATATCTTTGATATTTTTAACCGCAACGTCAACTGCTTTGTCAATACCGCGTTTCATAGACATCGGGTTTGCACCTGCGGTTAAATTTTTCAAACCTTCTTTAACAATTGCCTGAGCCAGAACAGATGCGGTTGTTGTACCGTCACCGGCTACATCATTTGTTTTTGAAGAAACTTCTTTTAACAATTGAGCGCCTGCGTTTTCCAAACCGTCTTTAAGCTCGATTTCTTTTGCAATGGTAACACCGTCATTAACGATTTGCGGTGCGCCGTATTTTTTTTCCAGAATAACGTTTCTGCCTTTAGGTCCGAGTGTAACCTTAACGGCATCAGCCACTGCATCTATACCTTTTAGAAGCGATTTTCTTGCTTCTTCATCAAATACTATACGTTTTGCCATAATGTAAATCTCCTATAATTAATCTAATACTGCCAAAGCATCTTTTACTGACAGGATTTTGTATTCAACGCCGTCCATTTTAATATCCGTACCTGCGTATTTTGCGTAAAGAACAACATCGCCGACTTTAACATCCATAGGCTCTCTTTCGCCTTTGTCGTTAACTTTGCCCAAACCTACCGCAACGATTTCACCTTTTTGAGGTTTTTCTTTTGCGCTGTCAGGAATAAAAATTCCGCCTGATGTTTGTTCTGTGTCTTCAATAACCTTAATTACAATTCTGTCGCCTAACGGTTTAATCATATTATCCTCTCCTTTTTACTCTACAACTGATTTGTCATTCTGAACTCGTTTCAGAATCTCTAATATATTTATAATACAGAATTCACAATTTTTTAAAAAAGTTAAGGAAAAATTAATTATTTAAACCTAATAGTGAAATTTATTAACCATATAAGTAAAAAGATTATACTATATTATAAAACAATCAGAGGTTAAAAAATGAACACAAATACGCGTTACGACTACATTTCTACATTGGACAGAAGCTGACACTGCGCCGCTAACCTCCACATATACCATTGGCTTTTTTAATACTGTAGGTCGGCTTTACCAAGCCGACAGAAAAATTTACAGTCGGGTTAGTAAACCCGACCTACAAAATAATACTTCTTTCAAGGGCGGGAGAAAAAATTAGTAAGTGAAGCTCACAGAAAATACTTATTCCCTTATTAACTTATTCACACATTCCTTTTTTATGTTATTCTGGAATTATGAAACGGGTTATGTATGTTATCTTAATTCTTGTGTTGGTTTTAGGGCTTTTAAAAGCCTGCATAAGGCGTGACATACCTGACACAAATACAGAAAAAGCAGTCACGACCCGCGAGCAGAAAATCATATTCCCAGAGGACAGAAAAACCGTTACGATTAAGGGAGCAGATTATCTGGAATCACAGGCGCCTATAGGAAAATTCGGCGGAACATTCACGGCATCCACAATCGGCGAAGGACCCAAAACATTTAATCCGTTTAATTCAAAAGACAATATTTCAAGTGCCATGTCAGAAATTATGTACGACGGACTTTTGACAACACACCCCGTAACAGGTCAGCCAATCCCGAAACTTGCAAAATCATTTTCAATCTCAGAGAACGGAAAAGAATACACAATCAATTTAAGACATGGTATCAAATGGTCTGACGGCAAACCGATTACCGCAGACGACGTTGTTTTCACATGGCGTGACATAATTCTTGCCGGGCTCGGAAATACCTCAATCAGGGATTCCATCGTAATCGACGGCAAGCTTCCGACCGTACACAAAATTGACGATTACACCGTCAAATTTGTAACACCCGAACCCTTTGCACCGTTTATAAGAATGCTTTCTTCACCCATTGCACCCAAACATATTTTTGAACCGGCAGTTAAAAAAGGCGCGCAATACTTTGAAACCTTTTTATCCACAAATACAAAGCCTAAGGATTTAGTAATATCCGGCGCATTCAAACTTAAAGAATACGTTCCGGCACAGCGCGTTGTCTATGAACGGAACCCGAATTATTACATTATAAACAAAAACGGGGACAAACTTCCTTATCTGGACAGACTGGTTTATTTGATTGTGGGGGATTTGAATAACGAAGTATTAAAATTTGAGGCAAAAGAGCTTGACACCATTAATCTTCAAGGGTCAAAAGTTGCACGCTACAAAGCAATGGAGCCGCATTCCGATTTTACAATCCATAATCTCGGGCCGAACACAGGCACAATTTATCTTGCAATGAACCTAAACAACCGCAAAAATAACGACGGCAAATTCTACGTTCCGCCGAAAAAGCAGGCGTGGTTTAACGATATAAATTTCAGAAAAGCTGTTGACTATGCAGTTGACCGCAAAAACATAGTTTTAAATATTGCAAACGGAATAGGAGAACCTCTTTTCACGGCGGAAAGTCTTAATTCAATTTTCTTAAATACAAATCTCAAACCCTATGACAAAGATTTGAACAAATCCCGCGAACTTTTGAAAAAGTCCGGTTTTTATTGGGACAAACAGGGAAGATTATACGACAAATTCAATAACCGCGTGGAATTTGACATGCTTACCAATGCAGGAAACACAGAGCGCGAAGCCATCGGGGTTATGATCAAACAGGATTTGGAAGATCTTGGAATGAAAGTTAATTTTAAACCGATTGAATTCAATTCTCTTGTCAATAAACTCGTAAACACTCTCCATTGGGATATGGTTATAATGGGATTTACGGGGTCGCCGCTTGAGCCTAACGGCGGGAAAAACGTTATGATGTCCGACGGAACTTTACATGTATATAACATGAGACTTGAAAAAGACAAAAATTCTCCGCGCTACGATTTTGAAAAAAAGATTGACGAAATGTTTATAAAAGGCGCACTCGCAACAAAATTTGAAGATAGAAAAAAATATTACGACGAATACCAGAAAATAATTTATGACGAAAAGCCTTTTGTATATATCTATTCACCGACTGTAATTGTGGCAATCCGGGATAAATTCAAAAATATATTTCCGACATCACTCGGCGGGGTCACGTATAATATAGAGGAGATTTATATTTGTGAATCGCCTGAAAAATGTTATTCTGAACTCATTTCAGAATCTAAAAATCAATAAGGAGACCCTGAAACAAGTTCAGGGTGACACGAGGTAACAACCCATTATGGAAATCTTAAAATATATATTTAAAAGAATTTTGCAGACGATACCGTTATTAATAATAGTATCGTTAATAAGCTTTTTTATAATAAGGCTGTCCCCCGTGGATCCGCTTGCGGAATTAAGGCTCAACCCGTCGGTTTCAAAAGAAACTCTTGAAAAAGAAACTCAAAGGCTGGGGCTTGATAAACCTATTATTATTCAATACGGCAAATGGGCAAAATCATTTATAAAAGGCGATCTCGGGATAACCTCAAACGGCGAACAGGTCAGTACAAAACTGAAAGAAAGAATTCCAAATACCCTTTTATTAACAGTTGTGGTAATTTTTCTGACATGGGCTGCGGGAATTCCGCTCGGAATACTTGCCGCACTCAAATGGAAAACTCCTTTTGACAGAATACTTACGGTTTTAACAAGTGTCGGAATGGCAATTCCGTCGTTTTTCTTTGCGGTTTTGCTGTTAATTTTTGCAGTGAGAACAGGCTGGTTTCCGGTAGGAGGTTTAACAAGTGCAAATTTTGCGGATATGGGATTTTTTAGTCAGGTAAAAGATATCGCACATCACCTGTTTTTACCTGTGATTGTACTTTTTACGATTTCGCTTGCGGGATTGCAGCGGCAAATGAGGGCGAATATGCTTGACGTACTCGACAGCGATTACGTAAAATTCGCACGTGCAAAAGGGTTGAACGAATTTAAAGTTGTTTATAAACACGCACTCCGGAACGCCGTTAACCCTTTAATAACCCTTTTGGGTTTTGAATTTGCAGGATTATTAAGCGGAGCTGCTTTGACTGAATACGTATTTCAATACCCCGGATTGGGACGGTTGATTTTGGAAGCGGTTTTGAAATCCGATATTAATCTTGTTATGGCGTCCTTGATGATGGGAGCGATTATGCTTATATTAGGAAACTTAATTGCGGATATACTGTTGATAATTACGGATCCGAGAATAAGGGTGAAATCATGAAAGAAGTTTTAAGACAATTATTAAAAGATAAATTTGCAAGACTTGCCCTTATAGTTCTCGGGTTAATCTATCTTGCGCTTTTCTTTGCGGATTTTCTGGCACCATATACAAAGGATTTTTCAGACAGAACAATGGCTTACGTTCCGCCGTCCAAAATCTTTACGATTGACGAAAACGGTAAATTTTCAAGACCTTATACATATAATTACATAAGAGAATTCGACCAAAATACCCTTGAGATGACCTACAAACTTGACCGTTCACAAAAATATTATCTGAAATTTTTCTCACAAGGACAGCCTTATAAATTCTTAGGATTGATTCCAATGAAACGTCACCTTGTAACCGTCGCACCGGAGGGCAGATTATTCCTTTTAGGGACAGACATAAACGGCCGCGATGTATTTTCAAGACTTTTATTCGGCGGAAGAATTTCAATGACAATAGGATTTCTTGCTTTATTCGTACTGTTTCCTATAGGGCTTTTATACGGCGGAATTTCAGGGTATTTGGGCGGCAAAGTCGATACTGTTATGATGCGTTTTGCGGAAGCTGTTATGTCCGTTCCGAGTTTTTACTTATTGATAATCCTTGCATCAATTTTACCTTCCGGAATGACAAGCATCCAGAGATTTATCCTTATTGTCGTAATTCTTGCGCTGATTGGCTGGGCAAGTTTTGCACGTGTAGTCAGAGGAATGGTTTTATCTATTAAAAATCAGGAATTTGTTCAGGCTGCAAAATCAATAGGGCAATCAAGACTCGGTATTATCGTAAAACATATTCTGCCTCAAACAACGAGCTTTGTAATAGTTGCAATGACTTTATCGGTTCCGTCGTATATCTTGTCAGAATCAGGCTTAAGCTTTTTAGGTCTGGGAATTCAACAGCCTGATGCGAGCTGGGGTAATATGCTCAAAGAAGCACAGGAATTTACAAATATAATCTATCGCCCGTGGCTTTTAACACCGGGATTTTTAATTTTTGTTGCGGTATTGGCATTTAACTTAATAGGTGATACAATAAGGGACGTATTGGATCCGAAAAGCAGGGTAAGGTAAAATGGAATTACTGGGAATTTTTGATTTAAATATAATAATACGCGTTGTTTCCGCGTTGTTATTAGGTTTTGCAGTCGGTCTTGAAAGAGAAATGACCAACAAATACGCAGGCTTAAGGACAAATATCCTTGTATGCCTCGGCGCATGCGTATTTACAATAATTTCAATATACGGATTCCCGGCAATTACCGTAACGTCAGTCGAGCTGGGAACCCGTGATACGGCACGTGTTGCAGCACAGGTTGTAACAGGTATAGGTTTTATCGGCGGCGGAACAGTTTTACGCCACGGCGCAACTGTTTTCGGACTTACAACTGCCGCAACTTTATTTATGTCAGCTGCAATCGGTATGGCATGCGGCGCTGGAATGTATGATCTGGCAATAGTTGCAACAATTGTAGCTATCATAACCCTTGTTTCCGTCAGATTCTTTGAAAAAAATGTTCTTGTGTCCAGCACTAAAAACCTTTGCAGACTCAAAATTTCTTTAAAATGCCAAAATAATAATGCTGACAAAATTTATGAACATATTGTAGATAAATATCCGTATTTAAAAGAAATAAGCAAAAAAGCCGATGAAAACTTAACTAAAATTATAGTAATTCTTGAACTTAACTCAAAAAAACCTATGCAGACACTTTACAAAGAATTCCAAAAATTTGAAGGGATTGAATCGGTTTCCATACAAGAATTCTGCGAAGCATAAAATTAATCCCACGGATAATCATCAGTAATTTTCCACCCTAATTTTTGTATCAATGCTGCACAATAATACGGACCTAAAGACCCGGCACCTAAATCATCACACACTGTTTTTAACCCGCTGATATCGAAAGCATGGTTTGCCCCGAATGGCTGAAATTTGTTTGCGGCCGTGGATAATTCAAATGCATATATATCTCTGCCGATTATATTCGGACCGGATTTGCCGTTCACATCAACCGTAATCATCGGGTCTAAAATAAGAGTTGTCCCCTCCGGATATGCTGCGCTGTGCGAATTATGGTTATAATAAAAAAATACATATACACCGTTATTTAACACCACTACATAATAAGAATAACCACCCGAATGTATGGAAGTACCATCTTTTCTAACAAAACCTTTGTCATATCCGACATCCATCAGACGATTATATCCCAAATCTTTTGATATTCTTAAATATGGTATAAAATACTTTTTTACAAATGATGTAATTAAATTTTCCTGACCGCCGTTAAGCCACTCATCCGTGCTGATAGTTGAGTGATACCCTGCTTGATACACCCAACCCTGAATGTCTCCATAATCCACTTGCGCCAACTTTACAGCCTGTGACAATATTGAAAATGTCTGTGATAATCGAGATGCAAATTCTTTTTTCTGATACTTTGCTATTAATGTCGGTATTGTCAATGCTGCCACAATGCCGATTATGCCGAGGGTGATCAGAACTTCAGCCAAAGTAAACGCAACACGACGAATGTTGTCTGACATGTCTACGTGCGTAGCACACCTAACCTGACGGTAAACTTTTCTGTCGGCATAGAGTAATGCCGCCCTATGTTTCTAAACCACCCCGGGATGACCTGCAAAGTTCCGCAAAAACCTAATATGGTGTCGTGCCTCTCTTGTTCGCTCGCAATAAACGGCGTTGCGGTCTTTGCCGTCGCAAAGCCCTCCAGCCTCTGCTCGCTCACGCTTTGGCACCCCTCGCCACTTAGGGAACAAAGGGAGCCAACGAGGTACGAGTTGAGCGACCCTGTTTCCGGAACGTAGTGAAGGTGAGAGGGATTAAGGGAGATGGGCTTCACTTTGTTTTTGAGATCCTGAATCAAGTTCAGGATGACAGGTTCCCTACGAACACAACTATATTGTTCGGGTTTACTATGACGAATGTTACTTCTTAGTGCCTTAGTGCCATAGTATCTTAGTAACTTTACACAACCAATGCCGCCGGAACCCTTGTCCTGATTACTTAGAAGAGTCGCCCCCCCCCGTTATGTACAAGCACTTTATTTCCCATAGCTTACCTCCTTTAATATCATTACCTTATCATATTTTAAATATAATTGCAACAGAATTGCTTAATTAATATTTTTCTGCTACGCTTTGAAAAGAAACAGACAAACGGGAGAAATTCATGTCAGGACACTCAAAATGGTCAACCATTAAACATAAGAAAGCAAAAGTAGACTCACAAAGAGCCGTAGTTTTCCAAAAATATTCAAGGGAATTAATCGTATCCGCAAGGCTCGGCGGACCGGATCCGGCGGGTAATTTCCGCTTAAGAACAGCAATTGAAAAAGCCAAAGCTGCAGGGCTTCCGAACGACAACATTAAGCGCGCCATTGAAAAAGGTGCCGGAACTTCAGGCGCTGAAAATTACGAAGAACTAATCTATGAAGGATATGCCCCGGGCGGTGTTGCCGTTGTAATTGAGGCCATGACCGACAACCGTAACAGAACCGCAGGCGATATCAGAAGTTATTTCACAAAATTCGGCGGCAGTTTAGGTGCAACAGGCTGTGTAGGCTGGATGTTCGACCAGAAAGGATCTATATCTTTTGACAAATCAATTGATTATGAAAAACTTTTTGAAGCTGCAATCGCACTTGACGCCGAAGATATTCTTGAAGAAGATGATGAATACAAAGTTATCACCTCTGTTGAAAACTTCCAAAAAGTAGTTGAAGGGCTTGAGGCGGAAGGATTTAAAAGTAAAACCGCAGAACTCACAAGGATTCCGCAAAATACCGTTGAAGTTACTGATGAAACTACAGCCGGTCAGATTATGAAACTTTTGGAAAGAATTGAAGAACACGATGACGTCCAAAATGTCTATGCAAACTTTGATATTTCCGACGATATTTTACAAAAAATAGAGGGCTAAATTATTTTAGAATTAATCAAAAAACTTTCCAAGCTTCTCAATGAAAGTTACAGCGAAAAATCGGTTGTGACCTCTCTCGGGGAGTTTTTTGACAAAAATTTCAAAACAGGCGGATGCCAAATTGTGCTTAAAGAAAATTTTGAGTCTGCCAGGCCGAATTACCCTCTCTACAAGCACAACAAAATTATAGGCTATATTGAATTTGATAAAACAAATAAAAAACTCGAAGATTTTCTGGATACAGCACTTTACCTTATTTCGTTAAAAGTTCAAAACATAGTGCTTACAAACAGAATGCAAAAGAGCATCGATTTTCAAAACGCTATGAAAAACATAGCCAAAATTATTGAAACTCAATACGAATTGCACTATATAATTCCGCTTTTAGGTGAAATGATAGATAAATTCATCCAAAATCACCTTATTTATATATTTATTAAAGACAAACACGAATATAAATTAATGTGGCCCGGCGCCTGTAATGACAACAAAATTATGGACATAATTAACGCAGAACCGAGAAAACGCGTGACAACAGATGAACTCGGGGTATTTCCGCTGATAAATGAAAATCAAATATTAGGCTATGTAATTACAAAAAAAATTGACGATAAACTTACCCTGAAAGAAATTGAATATCTGGAAGATTTATCAAAACAGGCAGCAACAACAATCAACAGGGCAAATGCATATGCAGAAATTTTAAAACACGCCACGCTTGATGCTCTGACGGGCTTTTATAACCGCCGTCAGCTTGAAGAACGTACAAAACAAGAAATTGCAAGTTCCCGCCGTCAAAAAACACCTCTCTGCGCTATCATGACAGATATTGATTTTTTCAAAAAAGTAAACGATACATACGGGCACACTGTCGGCGACTTGGTATTAAAAACAGTTTCAAAAGTTATGCGTTCACAACTCCGTGAATACGATATTGCAGGACGATACGGCGGAGAAGAATTCGTAATTTTGCTGCCCTTTACAAAGATTACCGAAGCAAAAATGGTTGCGGAACGTCTTAGAAAGGCTATTGAGAATAAAGTTATTGACATTTCAAAAATTAATCCCGAATCTCCGGAAAAAGAAATTAAAGTTACAATAAGTCTAGGCGTATACCAGCTTAAAACCGAAGATAAAGAAACCGATTTAATAAATAATGCAGATAAAGCTCTTTATAAAGCAAAAGAAACCGGCAGGAATAAGGTGGTTATAAATGAATAATAAATATGAAAAAATTTGTCATCATTTAGAAGAAACAAAGGAACTGGCACAAAAATTTGCAAAACTTATTGAACCTAAAGGCTGCTTTGTAAGTCTTTACGGAGAAATAGGCGCAGGAAAAACAGCATTCGTAAAACTCGTTGCGGAAGCTCTCGGCGTCAAAGAAAAAGTAACAAGCCCTAGTTTTGTTATCCTGAATGAATACCATACTGCGAAACTTCCGATATATCATTTTGATTTGTACAGACTCGAAAATGAGGGCGTCAAAACAATTCTTGACGAACTTAGAGAATATTCTGAAGGGCATCAGGCAACATTCGTTGAATGGGCTGAATTTTCTCAGGATGAAATTCCGTTTGATCATATAAAAATAAATGTAACATATGATGAAGATGACACAAGAAAATATTCCTTTGAAGCCACGGGTCATGATAATATAGATATAGTAGGGGACTTAAATAAGTGAAAATATTAGCATTTGATACATGCTTGGACAAAATGTATGTGGTCTTGAGGACGGAGAAGGAAATTTTAACATCCGAAGTTGTTGAAAATACCGAAAGCAAGTATCATTCTGCATTTTTGATTTCCACAATAAAAAATATTCTTCGAAAAAACAACCTTAAACCTGAAGATCTGGATGTAATAGGAATAAATATAGGTCCGGGAAGTTTTACAGGGATAAGAGCATGTACAACTGTCGCAAGAGTGATTGCACAGCAGCTCAATATAAAAGCAATAGGCGTTTCTTCTCTGGAAATCCTTTCAAAACTCGGCGGAGAAAATCCGCTTGTTGCACTTGATGCAAGAAAAAATAAAGCATACCTTTGGTGCGACAACGAAATAAAAGGAGCAATTGAACTTGAACAAGTTCAGGAAATAATAAAAAACGGCAGCTATGACGTTATAACAGATGACAGACTACAAAAAACATTGGGCGGAACATCATACCAGCAAAATAATTATCCGCTCGGAGAAATTTTATCAGGTCTGGTGCTTGATAAATTAAAGACACAAAGCGGTAATTGGGCGGAATTACTGCCTTTGTACATTCAGCCTCCGCCGATTAGTCAAAAATCAAATTGTCAGTTACGTTAAAATACGGGCTGACAATTTTTTTATTTAGGAGTTTTAAAATAATATGAAAATTTTACCGGTAAATTTATTTAACAAACAAACAAGAAGAATAGAGAACAATCAATATGATTATTCTCCTGATAAACTGCTTATCAAACCTGTGTTAACTATGGACAGTGTAACGTTCACAGGTAAATCCGCAATGACAATAAAAGATTTTAAAAAGCTCGGCAGATATATGACATGCCTGTATTCTGGCGAAAAAATGATTACAAGCGAACAATTAACGAAAATGAAAAAACGCGGATTTTTTCAAGGACCGATAAGCGAAGTAGTCAGAAAATTAAAACCTTACGGGAATAAATACCTTGAACCGATCGAAAAAGAAGTTTTTAACAGAATAGAAAAAGCATCAAAAGAAACACCCGACGTTGATCTTCCACAACTTTTCAAAAACTGGTACAAAACCACCCGTTCAAATTTCAGAAAAGTTCAAAAGCCGAAATTTGATGCCATAAAAACACTTGGCGCAGAACTTCCTCAAGAATACGTCCAGCCGTTTTTTGAATTTATGGAAACTGTTGATAAAAAACTTTATGACCAGCCCATAAAACAAGAATTCAGTCTGAAAGAGTTCACTTATAAAATAACCAAAATTATTGATAAGATGTCTGACGGTAACCTCAAAAACCGCATGCAAAAATTACTTAATATGCTGCACGACGAAAACTTGAATTCCAACAAAAAGCCTCTGCCATCTTCGTTTGTAAAACAGGTGTTTGACTTTAAAAATGTAAAAGTCCCCGGCAGAAAAGCTCTGTATTATGACAAAAATTACAAACAATACGAAACAAACAAAGATGCAGTACGCATTGCTATTATAGAAAAAATGAGAAACACGGCAGAGATGAAAGGTTATAAAAAACTTGAGAAACTTTGCGCGGAAAATATCGGTATGATTGAAGGCATTCCTGTCCATGTACCGTTCAGTAATAAAGCTTTCGTTTATGATCTGGATAAACTTCTTGAAGATATGCCCGATAAAGCACTTAAACAAAAAATGATAGATATAGCAATGAATTTGCCGACATCATCAAGAAGTGCTGACGCTTTGATTTTGAAATTCCGCGATGCTGACCCGAATATCATCGGCGACAGATTATTTAATCCTTCAATGGTTTCGTTAGAGCATTTGAAAGCCAAATCCGAAGGCGGAGCAAATACCATCGCGAACTGTGCTCTTGCCAAAAAACAAATAAATTCAGACAGACAAAGCAAACCGCTTTGGCAGGTGCTGATAAATTACCCGCTGAAAAATCAGCAAAAATATGTTGATAACCTTGCAAAACTTGTAAACAGAGGCAAATTAAACTACGAGGACGCATTGGCACAGGTACAAACAATTGAACGCGAAGGACATATTATTCTTGATAAGTCAAAACTTAAAAAAGTTGAAAATCCTCTTATAGAAAAGCTCAAAGAAAAATTCTCAGTACTCGGTTAAACATTAACAAATGTAAATTTTTCTTGCCTTTTGCCTAAAAACATTAAATATTTCAAAGAAGGTTTCCGAATATTCATGTGTACACAAGATAGGGAATAGTCTCATGGCAGAAGCAGGATTTTCATTTAACAGACCATATAAACCTTTCGGACTTAATGTAAAAGTTCCGGAAAGAACACTGAAACAGGCGGGCGAAACTTTAGGCAACCTTGCAAAAGGACCTGCTGATCCGCTTTTCAAATTTTTAGAAGAAAACGAACAGGTATTTAACGGTGATTTAAATTTCCAAATAAACAGAATCAGCGCGCAAAGCTTTACAATAGGTTCTGCAATGCGTATGGAAGACGAAAAAATGAACGGTATGCCGCCAAGCTTTGATATGCATTTCTAAAAAATATTTTATTGTCTATAAACGATAGAAAGACCCGAAGAGGGTCTTTTATCGTTTAAAATTTATAATCACAAAAGACCACAAGTTGGTCTTTTTTTTTGTTTAAGTTATAATAAAAACGAACAAAAGAAATGTATCACAATAAAAAGCGTTTAGGAAGAACGCAGGAAAGGAAAAGAATTATGACAATTCCTCAAACTCACAAAACTCAATTGGAAATCGGCGGGAAAACCGTTACAATTGAAACAGGGAAGTATGCACAATCCACAAACGGTTCCGTTACGGTAAGATGCGGCGACACAATGTTATTTGTTCATTGCGTTGTATCAAAAGAACCCCGTGTCGGAATAGACTTTTTCCCGCTATTAATTGATTATGAAGAAAGAATGTCCTCAATCGGACGTATTCCCGGCGGATACAACCGTTCAGAAGGAAAAGCAAGCGACAAAGCCATTCTGGTATCACGTTTAATCGACAGACCAATCAGACCGCTTTTCCCGAAAGGATACAGAAATGATATACAAATTGTAGCGCAATTATTCAGCTATGATCAGCAAAACCAGCCTGACACACTTGCAATGCTCGGTGCATCATTTGCTTTAATGCTTTCAGGAGCACCGTTTGAAGGTCCTATCGGCGCAGTCAGAGTTTCAAAAGACGAAAACGGCAATATGATTGCAAACCCGACTCACCAACAGGCTGACAAATCCGATCTGGATATTGTTGTAGCAGGTACACATGATTCCGTAATCATGGTTGAAGCAGGCTGCAAATTCGTAACCGAAGACGATATTATGAACGCTGTTGAATTCGCTCAAGTAGAAATCAAAAAACAATGCGAAGCACAAGAAGCTTTTGCAAAAGAATGCGGCGTTGTTAAAGAAGAATTCGTAAATCCTTACGATACAACCGAATTAAAGAAAATTATTGACGAAACAGCTCACGATATGATTTTTGACGCATATCACAACTTTGACAGAGAATACAGACAAAATAAACTTGAAGAAGCTAAAAATCTTGTCAAAGAAAAAATTGACGCATTGCCTGAAGATCATTACATCAAAAAAATCATTGAAGAAACAGGCATTGACTTTGTTGCAGAAGAATTCAAAAACGCAGAAAAGAAAATTATGCGTGCAATGATTTTGGATGAAGGCGTAAGAGCAGATGGCAGAAAACCGACAGAAGTCCGTCCTATCTGGTGCGAGGTCGGTGTAATTCCCCGTGCACACGGATCTGCAGTATTCACAAGAGGCCAAACACAAGTTTTATCAGTTGCAACACTTGCAGGCCCCGGAATGAAACAGGAACTTGACGGTGTTGATCCTGAAACCGAAAAAACTTATATGCATAAATACATCTTCCCCGGATTTTCAGTGGGCGAAGTTAAACCTCTAAGAGGTCCCGGACGCCGCGAAGTAGGTCACGGAAACTTGGCAGAACGCGCAAATGTTCCGGCACTTCCTTCTCAGGAAGAATTCGGCTACACAATCCGAGTAACTTCTGATGTTCTTGAATCAAACGGTTCAACTTCAATGGCGTCAACCTGCGGTTCATCTATGGCATTAATGAATGCCGGCGTTCCCGTTAAATGCATGATAGGCGGTGTTGCAATGGGTATGATAACGGAAGAAGGCAAAGAACCGGTTGTATTAACCGATATTCAAGGTATTGAAGACTTTTTGGGCGATATGGACTTTAAAGTTACGGGTAACGACACAGGTATTACCGCACTTCAAATGGATATGAAGGCTAAAGGTATTGCAAACGATACTTTACGCCGTGCACTTCAACAGGCTAAAGAAGGCAGACTTCATATTTTAGGCGAAATGAGAAAGGTAATTACAGCTCCTGCAGATCATCTTTCACCGTTTGCGCCGAGCATTACAACAATGACAATTCCGACCGAAGATATCGGAACAGTTATCGGACCCGGCGGAAAGCAAATCAGACAAATTATTGACGCTTCAGGCGCTGAAATCGATATTCAGGATAACGGTGTGGTTACAATTACATCAAACGATCAGGAAGGCGCTGAAATCGCTAAAAGAATGATTAAAGATTTAACATTCAAACCTGAAGTCGGTATGGTTATGAAAGGAAAAGTCGTTAGAATTATTCCTATCGGCGCATTTGTAGAACTTTGCGGCGGAAAAGACGGTATGGTTCATATTTCTCAAGTTTGCAATGAACGTATTGAAACTATTGAACCGCACCTCCATATCGGTGATGAAGTTGTTGTTAAAATTATTAAAATTGATGACAAAGGCAGAGTTAACCTTACAATCAAAGGGGTAACAGAAGAAGAAAAAGCTCAATTTAATTAATGACAACATAAAGATAAAAAATAACCTTCACTTAAGTGAAGGTTATTTTTTTGCTATTTTTTCAGTGCATTAACAAAATATTGTGCCGAAACAAGCCTGTATTCACACATTTTTTTGTATAGATCATAATTAAAAGGTTTAATATATTTATCCATATTTCCCAGATCTATTGATGCCATAAGACTAAATACTTCAGACTCATTTTTAATTAACTCAATAATAAGTCTTTCTGTTTTTGCATCAGTTAAATTCTTATCAGCTTTTTCATCAATAAAATAACGCAAAGTAGTATTTTGCGGAAGCACATAAGAGCGTTCCAGTGTTTTCACAAGGAAAGACCTGATTTCAGGATATTTTGCTATATTTTTTTGAATAGCATTATATAAATACACAAAAGGTTCGTTCAAAACAACGGATTTTTGTGTATCATAATTAATCAAGTTATCTATAATTGTGTAAATTATTTTTTTAATTTCTTTATTAGTTAACGGTTTTTGATATTTTTCAATAGTATCTTCTACAAATTTTTTATCTGCAACCGTCAAATCGGTAAATCCAGCCATTTTAAGAGTTGCGGAAATTTGTTCCGGGGTTAAAAAGGCTATATCGTGTCTTCTTAACAGCTTACTTTTCTTTAATGCATTTTTATGTAACATATCCATAAAATCAACATCTAAAATATCGGATATCTTTATATTTACATCTTCATCACCGGACAATAGCTTTTGTAAATCCCCTGATAATCCTGCCGTTTTATCTTCGGAATTCATAATTCTTACAACAAGCTCCATCATTGCCTGTGTTGCTATATCATAAGTTTTTTTATTCTTTTTTACAAAATCATTATAAACTTCTTCGGTTATTGCATTAGTTTCATCTTTCGGCATAAGCTGCTCTTTTATCAATTCTGCATATTCCATATTTAATTCTATATTTTTATCAGGATTGTCAGACAATTGCTTATTGGATAAAAGATCTCCATGCTCCAATAAATTATCAACGTTATATAACAAAGACAACATATAATCTTCATTAACCTTCGGATGATTTAATACGAATTTTGTATATTGTTTTGCATAATTTTTAGGTAAAAATCTATACTCACTTGCAAATTTTTGAGCCATTAATTCTGAAAGATTTGCTACAATAGAAATTTTTACACCGTCTTTAACCCAAAAAGTATAGAGTTTGCCGTTATTTTTTTCTGCTTCTTTTGCGAGATGCTCATCAAACGTCAACATTTCGGCAGGTTCTTCTTTTACAGATTCTGCCTGTATCTTATTTTGTTCAACCTGATCAAGTTTCCTGAACATTTCATCATATTCAGCCTGAATACGATAGTGTTCAATTTCCTGAGCTTCTCTTTTGTCTTTTATTCCGCGTGCATATTCCAGAAGCTCCTGAAACTCTTCATTATTTCCGTCTGCGCCATAAACATCAAAGAAAAATCTGATTGTAGATGACATTACAAGTGAACGTAATTCTCTTGTTTCAGGAGATTTCCAATAATCTTTAAATTTTTGTTTTTGAGATTTAGTTAAATTTTCATAGTTATCAAAAAATTCTTTCATTTCTTCGGAAACATGCAATTTTTCGAGAACAACTGAATTTATTTCGCCCATATATTTAGCAACAAAATTTAAAGATTCGGGATCTTTCAAATTACGTTTTTTCAATAACTTTTCAGTTTCTTTTCTGTCCCCCATACCTTCAAGCATTGCGTCAGTAATTTTGTCAATTTCCCAATCTTTCAAATCCCCGAAACGTTTTTTAGGCGGTTGTTTTACAGTACTTTCACGGTGAACCGAACCGGAAGAGGCAGTTCTTCCGCTTTCCACATTTCTTGGAATATAAACATAAGGAAAATCTTCACGTGTTGCGATAAAAGATTTCCAGAAATTCCGCTGCGGGAAATGTATCCCGAATGCTTTTAAATCAACATATTGAATATCGCTCAAGCCTTTATATACAACACTTTTATCTCTTTGGAAATCTTTATTGATTTCTTTTAAAGTTTTACCTTCGACATAAATCTTTTTCAAAATATACATACCCAAATCATCTTTTCCGTTTTTGAACAAAGATTTGTCAGCATAATATTCATCTTCGCGGACAAGCGCCAATTCGCCAAGCACACCGGTTCTTGCTTTTCTGGAGGATTGTGAGTGTAAATCCGCGAATAAAGGTTCATCGGGGAAGGCTGCTTTTACTTCTTCCAAACTCTGCATATCGGAAATTTTGCCGAAAACCTCTTTCATTGCTTGAGCAGGAGGTATTGTTTTTCTAAAGCCGTAATTGTCGGGATTGTAAATATACCGGTGCAAAGTTTTAGGCATACCTTCTTTGTTAAAATCCTGCTCATAAAAATTTTCAGGGGATCTGAACAATCTTGCACCAAAAGATATATTATAATCTTTATAGGCTATCGGATTATACGAATTGCCGGCTCCTGAAAATTTATTATCCTCGTGTTTATTATTCTGCTGCCTGTTATTTACGTATGATTTAATTGCGGGGTTAAAGTATATTTTCATATGGTCTTCCTTTATTTTTCGACAACAATATTAAATCCGTAAAAATTTTTTTTTGACACGTTAAGAATAAACATTAAAAAATTTTAACATTTTTATGCTAAGATAAAAACAAAGAAGGGGAAAGATTTATGTTTGACGTAATTACAATCGGAAGTGCGACAATGGATGTATTTGTGGAAAGTGACGATGCAAATATAGTATCCGTTTGCAGAAAAGATAAAAAAACGGAATTTATGAGCTATCCGTATGGTGCCAAACTGGAAATAACGGATTTTGATTCACAGGTCGGAGGAGGAGGAATAAATACAGCCGTAAATTTTGCGAATTTAGGGCTAAAAACAAGCGCCATATTCAAAGTCGGCAACGATATTTATTCAAAAGGCATTTTCAAATCTTTTGAAAATAAAAATGTTGATTTATCCAATGCGATTCAAAGAGATGACGTCAGCACAGGGTTTTCAATTATCCTGACGAGTTTTGAAGGCGACAGAACCGTTCTTGCACACAGAGGCGCAAACGCTTTAATCCAAAAATCAGAAATAAATTTTGACGCGATAAAAAATTCTACGCTGCTTTATATTGCGCCCTTAAACGGTGAAAGCAACAAAGTTCTGGATGATATAGTTAATTTTGCAAAAGAAAACGGGACTTTTGTATGTTTTAACGCAGGCACAACAAGCATTAAAAAGGGATTTAACTACCTTAAAAAGATTATATCCACAGCACAAATCGTTGTAATGAATAAAGACGAAGCCTCAATGGCAACGGAAATTCAAATACGCCCTGATACACGCGACGAAAAATTTTCGGATCAATTAATCCATCCGGATTTAAAGGAAATGTTCAAAAAATTAAGAATATCCGATTATCAGGTAATAGTAATCACAGACGGCGGAAACGGCGCCTATGCCTATGACGGAAATAATTACTACCACTGTCCTATATTTGACGGACCTGTTGTATCAACGCTCGGAGCAGGCGATGCTTTTGCATCAACATTCTGCGCTGCATTACAAAGAACTAACCGCAATTTAGGCAAATCTTTAATGTATGCGTCCGTGAATTCAGCTGGAGTTGTTTCCCAATTCGGCGCAACACAGGGGCTTTTAACTTTTGAAGAAATAGAAAAAAGATTAGCGGATAATCCAAAATATCACTACGTTGTTATTGAGGAATAAGCTGGTTGCACACATGTATAAAAAATGATATAATAAACCCGTAACAGAATATTTTGGAGGTTAAAAAATGGGCGCAAATACGCATAATAACTACTTTTCATCCAGGGGGGGGGCAGCTTAACCTCCGCGGGTAATTCTATTCCCTGTCATGCTGAACTGGTTTCAGCATCTCATAATAAAGAGATTCCGAAACCAGTTCGGAATGACAAATATTGCCGCCATGACTATTCCGACTCTTGTCGCTAATTACCAGAATAAAGCCTGGAATACTTCCGCTCAAGTATTTGAAAGAAAACTTGAAGAAGCTCTTAAAACTATGCACACTCAGCAGGTTTTGGCTGGCTATAGCTCTACTGCAGATTTTGTTAATACTTTAGGTAAATATTTCAAAATTACTAAAGTTTGCTCCAATGATGATATCATGTCCTGTTTTGAAGACAAAGTTCGTTGGGGGAAAAATGAACTCGAAGTCAGTACTCAAAATGTTAAAACCGCTGCTCAAATATCAATGTTACCGAAATTGACGGACACAAACCATGCTCTATTCTACTCTCCGATGGTACTTGCTTTACTAAACCTTTTAAACCTGATCCGCTAACTAAAGCTGAGTGTGAACAATTAAAAGATGATCTCGGAATTAATGAATGTTACTACGATACTGACTTTTGGGCTGGTGCTGTTAAAGCTTGCGGCGGCGTTACTAAAATGCCTACAATGGCACAGTTAGCAGATATAGCAAACTATGTGTATAATACCTCAGGTATTGGCGCAAAACAGGATGTCTCCAATTTAACATTAGACTATGATAAAGTTGCAGAGCTTGGTTTCACTGCCTCTCCAGGCTCTGCCTTCTACGTTTGGTCCGGCGAGGAGTATAGTACCATCATCGCGTACGGCCGCGACTTCAACCCTACCTATACGTACTGGAACCGCAGCAACCGTTACAATAGCAATCGTCAGGCGGTTTGCCTGGGTGATTAATACCCTCACCCGAATTTCTAAACTCACAAGTTCGTTAAGAAATTATACCCTCTCCCAGCGTGAGAGGGTTTGGGAGAGGGGGCAGACAGTAGGTTGGGCATACTTGCCCAACAGTAAATTCTTAGTGCCTTAGTATCTTAGTAACTCTTTACTTGAGATGCTGAAACAAGTTCAGCATGACAGAGTATTGTCGTGGCTTTGGCAACTCTAACAAAAACATAGGCATACCAAAATTATCAAACATGATGTCGTGCCTTTGGCACCCCTTTCCTCATGACAAAATTTATGCTATAATTCAATTACAGAAGGTGGAAATTATGGGTTATAAAATATTATCAAAAAAAGAAATTTGTCCTAATCAATTTGAAATACAGGTAGATGCACCTTATGTTGTAAGGAATGCAAAAGCCGGACAGTTTATAATTTTCAGAGCAGAAGAAAACGGTGAAAGAGTTCCTTTGACAATAGCTGATGTAGATAAAGAAAAAGGAATTCTGACACTTGTTTTTATGGCAGTGGGATATTCAACGAAAAAACTTGCCACACTAAATGAAGGTGATGAAATTGTTGATATAGTAGGACCATTAGGTCAGCCGACACACATAAAAAAATACGGCACGGTAGTTTGTCTTGCAGGCGGCTACGGCGCAGCACCATGTTATTTGATTGCAAAAGCTTTCAAAGAAGCCGGCAACAAAGTTTATATGATTATGGGAGCAAGAACAAAAGAATTAATTTTTTGGGCAGATAAGATGAAAGACGCCTGCACGGAACTTTTTATCACCACCGACGACGGAACTCTCGGGGAAAAAGGCTTTGTAACTCAGGTTCTTGAACGATTAATGGGACAAGAAAAAATAGATTACGCAATCGCGGTAGGTCCGATGCCAATGATGAGAGCGGTTGCGAATATGACCCGCGATAAAGGAATTTATACGGAAGCCAGCATGAACCCGATTATGGTAGACGGAACGGGAATGTGCGGAGCGTGCAGAATTACTGTCGACGGAGAAACAAAATTTGCCTGTGTTGACGGACCTGATTTTGACGCGCACAAAATAGACTTTGACGAGGTTATCAATAGAACCCGTATTTACAAAGATCAGGAACGCAAACGCGACGAAAATTGTAATTTACTTAAACAAAGTGTTAAATAGGAGAAAATTATGACAAGAAATGATATTCCTTATTGCCCGTTATTAAGCGTAGGATCAGGCGGCATCGACATGGTCTGCACACAGGAAAAGTGTGCATGGTATATGGCTAATGTAAAAAAATGTTCAATGTATATAATGGGTTATAATGCACTAATTGAAGCCAACAGCAAAAAGAGACCGACTAATCAATGAAAATAGCTTTATGCGTAAAACAGGTTCCTGATACGTCAGATATCAAATGGACCGAGAATAACACGATGCAGCGTGAAGGGGTTGAAAGTATTTTGAACCCTTATGATGTTTATGCGGTTGAAGCCGCACTAAAACTTAAAAAAACATACGGTGCGGAAATTACGGTATTTACAATGGGACCTATGCAGGCGGAAGATATACTGAAGAATATCATCGCCCTCGGAGTTGATAACGGAGTTTTAATCAGTGATCGAAAATTTGCCGGTGCAGATACCTTTGCTACCGGAAAAACCGTGTCTGCCGCAATAAAAAAAATCCTGCCTGATTTTGACATAATTCTTTGCGGACAGTTCGCAATTGACGGTGATACAGCCCAAACAGGACCTTGTATTGCAAGCCTGTTGAATATTCCGCAGGTAACTTACGTCAAAAAGATTAACGAATACTCTGACGGAACTATTACCGCAACAAGACTTCTCGATGACGGCATTGAATCAGTAAAAGTCAAGGCACCTGCACTTTTATGCATTTTAAAATCCGAATTTGAACCCTCAAGAGCTTTGATAAACGGGATTATAAAAGCACAGGATACAAAAATTACGACTCTGACGCTTGAGGATTTGGGGCTGAACCCTGAAGATGTCGGGATAAAAGGCTCACCGACTTATGTTTCAAAAGCTTTCCGGCCGGAGGTTAAACATACCGGCGAAAAACATGATTGTCTTGAAACAGGTACAGGGGCTGAAATTATCTTAAACAAAATAAAAGAAATCGGGGTGCTGGGATGACGGGCGGAATTCTTTTATATGCGGAAGTTACAAGACAAGGGTATGTTCATACGGTATTTTTTGAACTTGCAAACAAAGCCCGTGAGCTTTCAACAAAATTGAATAACGCACCTGTAATGGCAATTTTATTCACAAAACCCGGCATGCTGCCCGATTATAAGGAAGGCTTTACCTATAGCGGGATTGATAAAGTTTTTGTGTTTGAGGATGAAAAATTCGGCGAATATAATACTGAAACTTATTCAAATCTTATTATTAATCTGGTAAAAGAAATTCAGCCGGAAATCTTTTTAATCGGGGCAACAAATCAGGGGAGGGATCTTGCACCGAGAATTTCATCAACCTTGGGAACAGGGCTTACCGCAGACTGCATAGAACTTGATATAAGTGAAAAGGGCTTGCTTGCCGCAACCCGCCCGACATTTGGCGGTCAATTAATGGCAACAATTCTTTGCAAAACAAAACCGCAAATGGCAACTGTTCGCCCGAAAGTTTTCAAACCCTCGGTTGATATCGGTTATAAAGAAACCGAATTTACCTATAGAGAGGTAAAACCCGAAGATTTTAAAGAAAACGTACAGCTTGAAAAATTTATGCAGGTATACGAAAACGACCTTAACGAACTTGATTCCGCCGAAATTATAGTAGCAGGAGGCAAGGGAATGAAAGGCGAAGAAGGTTTTAAAATGCTGAAAGAGCTTGCTGATCTATTGGGCGGAACGGTCGGCGCCACACGCGGCGCGGTGGATTTAGGCTATGCACCGCACACAATGCAGATAGGTCAAACAGGAAAAATTATACATAGCCTGCGCGATTTCCGGCGCAATCCAGCACACTGTCGGAATTATGGGAGCCGAACATATAATCTGCATAAACAATGACCCGAATGCACCGATTTTTGATGTTTCAGATACGGGAATCGTCGGTGATGTGTTTGAAGTCATACCGAAACTTATTGAAATGTTAAAAAATAAAGCTTGACAAAATCTCGAAAATAATATTTAATAGAGTGAAGAGGAGAGTTAATATGTTGACAAAAAGCGATTCAGATAGTCGTCCCTCCCCGAAATTGACGTTATATAAGGGCTTCACCTTAGCTGAGGTTCTAATAACACTTGCCATTATTGGTATTGTGGCAGCTATGACTATTCCGACTCTTGTTGCTAATTACCAGAGCAGAGTCTGGAATACTTCCTCTCAAGTATTTGAAAGAAAACTTGAAGAAGCGCTTAAGACTATGAATACGCAGCAAACTTTGGCGGGACATCGTTCTACAGCCAGTTTTCTAAGTGCACTTTCTAAACATTTTAAAATAAATAAAATATGTGATTCGGACAATTTAAGTGAATGTATTGAAAATAATGCTTATTGGAGTGTGAAAGATCTCGGCGCAAAAGTTGAAATAACCGATTTAGATTTGACTTCTATGAAAACAGCTAAGGCTTTGGGACAATCAAAATGGGGCACAGAAACCCTGGGAGTTCAATTTGCAAACGGAGTAACCGCACTTGTTGCATATAATGATTTGGATTGTAAGCAAGATCCTTACAGCAATCGCATAACAGGAACACAGTGTTTATCAATAATCTACGATACATCCGGTTTTAAAAATCCAAACACTACGGGAAAAGATCTTCGTGGAATAAATTCAATTATCAACACCTGTGCATTTAAAGTAAACGGAGAATGTTTTTCATCTTCGTTTAACCCCTCACCGCTTACAAGAAATGAAGTTAATCTTATAAAAGATTCATTAGGAATACGTGGTACTTGTCCGAGAGATGTCTGTAGAGATGACAAAGATTATTGGGCAGGAGCAGTTTATCAATGCGGGGGCGTTGATAATTTTCCTACTGATGAAGAATATGCCTATATAGCAGATTATCTGTTCAATACAGATAAAGTTTCATCAGGAAATGCAGATACTATAGATTTTGGAAGAAAAAATTTTCATTATTTGCCTGGCTATGATGAAGAAAAGGCTGCCGAGATTGGTTTAAATTTACCTACAGGCAGGACCGTTTATCTTTGGGCTGCAGGTGCTGAAGATTATTATGGAGCAGTACATGTTCCTGCTGTTTCATTTTTTACAACCTATAGGGATAACCAAGCAAACGTAACATTAAATGCTTCGGTTTCAAAAAGTGCATCATCTGTTATAGGAATATGCAGATTATAAGCCGGACTTACCAGAACGCTCACATAAACATATATAACTGTCATACCGGACTTGTTCCGGTATCTGATAAAGAACAATATGCCGAATAGACATTTTCATCAACGATATTTAACAGGCTTTCTTTTTGTGCTAAAATAAATGGGTAAATGACCATTTTTTAGAAAGGAAAGAGGATATGAACAGAGTAGTTGTAGGCGCGCAGTGGGGAGATGAAGGCAAAGCAAAGATTACAGACCTTCTGGCAGAAAAAGCTGATTTGATTATACGTTATCAGGGAGGCTGCAACGCAGGTCACACGGTTGTAACCCACAACACTACTTATAAATTTCACCTCATACCTTCCGGCATTCTTTACAAAAACAAAACATGCCTGATAGGTCCGGGGACAGTCATCCTGCCAGAATATTTTGAAAAAGAATTGAATGAACTCATAAGTCAGGGCGTTGATGTATCAGGGTTGAAAGTAAGCCCCCTTGCATCAATTACAATGCCTTATCATACGGATATTGACGGCTATAGCGAAGACAATGCCCAAAAAGGTAAAATCGGCACCACAAAGAAAGGCATAGGTCCGACCTACACTGACAAAATGGCAAGAATCGGCTTAAAAATTCAGGATTTATACTCCGATGAAACATTATCCGAAAAGCTTGATATAATTTTACCGTTGAAAAACAAACAGCTTAAAGAAGTTTACGGACTTGAACCGTATTCAAAAGAAAAAGTTCTGGATTTATGCAAAAAATACGCTGAAATTTTCAGACCCTATGTCTGGTTTGACTGGCAGAAAAATCTTGAAGCCGCTAAAACAGATAAAAAATCCGTGCTTTTTGAAGGCGCACAAGGGGTAATGCTGGATGTAGATTACGGAACTTATCCTTTTGTCACGAGTTCTAACCCGATTGGCGGCGGTGCATGTACAGGTTCAGGTTTCGGTCCAAAAATGATAGATGAAGTTATCGGCGTTGCAAAAGCTTACGTAACAAGAGTAGGTGAAGGACCTTTTGTAACCGAACTTGACAATGAAACCGGTAAAAAAATTCAAACAATCGGACACGAATTCGGCGTAACAACAGGACGTCCCCGCCGCTGCGGCTGGTTTGATGCGGTTACAATGCGATATTCCGTTCTTGTCGGCGGATTAACTTCTATCGCGCTCACCAAAATCGATGTATTTGATACTTTTGACGAAATAAAAATCTGCTGCGCATACCGTGACAAACGCGACGGAAAAATTTACGAAACATATCCGACAGATGTATTTATTCACAAATATCTTGAGCCTGTTTACGAAACCTTCAAAGGCTGGAGAACAGATGTTTCCGGTATCAGAGAATATGCAGATCTTCCTGAAAATTGCAAAAAATACCTTGCAAGATTGGAAGAATTAATCGGAGCGCCTATATCAATTGTAAGCGTCGGTCCTGACAGAGAACAAACTATTTTTAAAAATTAGTAACAAAAAAGCAATTTTTAAATTAATTTTGTTTTTATAAGCATATGGGTAGTATTTCATGCTTAGAATAAATTCAACGCAAAATATAGGCAGTAAACAGTCACAATATCATGCGGTTCCGTCATTTGCGGCACAACTTACAACGCAACAGCAAGTGCAGGAATTGCAGGCTGTTCAGCCGGATTACAATGTAAAAGTCCCGATAAAATATAAAAAAACTGGCGAATTAAAACTTCCATTTGATTATAACGCGCATTTTTATAAGCTTGCAAACGGTCAACGCGTTGTCATCATTCCAAAAGAAGGCTCAACCGTTGTAAAAACTTATGTAAATACAGGGTCAATGAATGAGCCTGATAATCTTCGCGGCATCAGCCATTATATTGAACACAATCTTTTCAACGGTTCAGACGGACTTGAGGCAGGTGAATTCTTCGGGACAGTTAATAAAATGGGAGCAGAAACCAATGCTTCAACAGGCTTTGCCGAAACGAATTACTACATAAGCTCAAACCTCTTGAATGATACGGATTTGGAAAAGAAAATAAAAATTCACGCTTCAATGCTTGAAACCCCGCGTTTTGCGGTAGAAATGCTGGAAAAAGAAAAAGGAATTGTGAATTCCGAAATCAACATGATTTTGGGTGATCCTGAAAATATAGTTGCAAATGAAACTTTGAGAGAATTGTATAATATAAAAAGTTCTTCAAAAGATTTAATTGGCGGAACAACAGACAATATAACAAATTTAACAAGAAATGACGTTTTGGATTATTACCGCAGCAATTATTATCCGGCTAATATGGTAACCGTAATAACAGGCGAAGTTTCACCGGAAGACACAATTGCGCTTGTTGCAAAATATTTTTCTATGCCAAATAAAATTTCACATTCGCGTAAATTTGAAGACCTAAAACCGCTGGAAAATACAACCCGTCAGGATTTAATATCCGGTAAAACAACAGCTACTCATATAATGCTTGGATTTAACGGTCCCCGGAATAATGATACCAAATCACAAATTTATACAAAAGCACTTGCAAATCTTTTAACTGCCGATAAAACAGGAAGAATTGACAAACAATTAAAGAATTTAAATACTTTTGCTAATATAAATCAAGAAAAAATCAGCTCACGCCCGCAAGACAACAGAGCCATTCTGCTTTCTGCCGAAACTACCGAACAAAATTGCGAAAAAGTCTTAAAAACTATCTTTGAACAAATACATTCAGTTATCACAAATCCGCCGACTGATGAAGAAATGCAGATTATTAAAAAATCCATGCTCAATGGATATTCTTATATCTTTGAAAGATCCTTTGCGTTAAATGACTTTATCGGCAGCAATATGCTTGACGGAAACCTTGATTACGTAACAGATTTTGAAAAAATCGTCAACAATATGAGCAAAGACGACATTGTAAATGCAGCAAAACAGTTTATGGATTTGAACAAAACAGCAATTACAGTCTTACATCCGCAAACTGCGAACAAAAATTCCATAATGAATAACTACAACAACTCAATTTCTTTCAGCGGCAATCTCGAAAAACAGGCTGTTAACCCCAATAACGTACGCAGATATGTTTTACACAACAATTTTGATGTTATAACAAACGATATAAAAACAAATAATGCAGCTTTTCAAATAGAATACAATACAGAAATTCCAAAAGATATAAAACCTGCGACTCTTTACGTATTACAGGGAATTTTGGAAGAAGGTTCAATATTCCGTGACGATTACGAATACAATAATGATTTGCAGAAAAACGGCATTACAATGATTTTCGGGTCCGGAAAATCCACAATAACGGCATTATCCTTATTCTCTGCTGATGATATGGAAAAAGCCTTAAAGGATGCCAAAGAAGTTCTGCAAAATCCAAGATTCACTGAAGAAACCCTTGATTTTGTAAAACGCAACATTAGAGAATACATGTCAAAACGCGAAAAAAATGTTAATGACAAATTATATAAGGAACTTTTTGACGGACTTTCGATAAGCTATACAAAAGATGATATTCTTGAAAGCCTTGACAGTGTAACTTTAAATGACGTAAAAGACTTATATAATCATATTTTAAGCACAGCACAGGGGCATATAACCGTTTCTGCGCCATTTAGCAAAAAACCTGAATTAAACAATATTTTCTTCAAAGAAGTCAACGAACTTCCAAAAGTTGAACTCTCAAAACCGTTTTTGGATGAAGTATTCAAAAATCCCGTTGTACAGACAAAAGTTTTGACGGATATTCATGACAAAAACCAGGCAGAAATCGTCGAAGCGTTTAAATTCAAAAACAGCGAAAACTTAAAAGATACTGCAGCAATTCAGCTTTTAAATATAATTTTAGGAGGGAATGCATCTTCCAGATTATTCAATGATTTACGTGAAAAACAACAGCTTGCATACCGCGTAAATTCTTCAGTACGTTATTATGATAATGCCGGTCTGTTTAAGCTTTATATAGGAACAACCACAGAAAATAAAGAAACCGGCGAACTGAGCTTTGATAACGTACAAAAATCCATTAACGGATTTAACAGGCATATTAGAAAAATTATGACCGAAAAAGTTACCGAAGAGGAACTCAATAATGCAAAGCTTAACTTTAAAAATATGATTTTAACCGATACAGAGACAACCGCGGGGAAAAACGATTCTTTATCTTCCAATATAACAACCTTTAACGGACCGCTGGCTGATAATGAACTTTTAAAAATTATAGATACGATAACCGTTGACGATATTTATAACGCTGCAAATTATATCTTCAGCGGCAAGCCGACATATTCGGTACTTGCCACTGAAAACACCTTAAAAGCGAATGAAGAATTTTTCAAAACTCTTTAATATCTGTCGGAAATATCACGATATGACATAAGAAGGTATACGATTGCGGCAATACCGATTAATGAGTATACAATTCTTGACACAAGCGTCAAATCTCCGAAAATTGAAGCCACAAGATCAAATCCGAAAAATCCGACCAGACCCCAGTTTAATGCGCCTATTATAACCAAAACATAGGCAATTAATTTTAATATATACATATCTAACCTGCCTTTCAAAAGCAGTTTAACAAAAATTTTTACGTATTAAATTACCCGAAAAGGCATAAAAAATGAGCCGAAAATGATTTTCGGCTCATTTTGTTTAAATTATAACGAATTATAATTTGCTTGCAACCATCAAAGTAGTTTCAGCCAATCTTGTAGAATAACCCATTTCGTTATCATACCAAGAAATGATTTTAACCTGATTGCCGCCCATTACACGTGTTAATAAAGCGTCAACAGTTGATGATTGAGAAGTACCGATGTAGTCAGAAGATACCAACGGTTCTTCGGTATAGCAAAGAACGTGTCCGTCAGCGCCTTCTTTTAATGCAGCGTTAACTTCTTCAACAGTAACGTCTTTTGCAAGTTCAAATACAACGTCAACAAGTGATACGTCAGGAGTCGGAACTCTCATAGCGAAACCGTCCAATTTACCTTTCAATTGAGGCAAAACAAGAGCAACAGCTTTTGCAGCACCTGTTTTGGTCGGAACGATGTTAAGAGCACCAGCTCTTGCACGACGCGGATCTTTGTGACCTGCATCCAAAATTCTCTGGTCGCCTGTGTATGAGTGAACTGTTGTCATCAAACCTTTAACGATACCGAATTTTTCATCAATAACTTTAGCAACCGGTGCTAAGCAGTTAGTTGTGCAAGATGCCATAGAAATTACATTGTGTTTTGCAGGATCGTATTCTTTGTCGTTTACGCCCAAAACAATTGTAATATCTTCGTTTGTAGCAGGAGCAGAGATAATAACTTTTTTAGCGCCTGCTGTGATGTGAGCTTTAGCTTTTTCAGCATCTGTGAAGAAACCTGTTGATTCAACAACAACTTCAACACCTAATTCTCTCCAAGGTAATTGTGCAGGATCTTTTTCTGCAAAGAATTTAATTTTTTTACCGTTAACGATGATGCCTTCTTCATAAGCTTCAACTGTACCGTCAAATTTACCCATTACAGAGTCATGTTTGAAAAGAAGTGCAGCTTCAGCCGGTTTCAAACCAGGGTCATTGATTGCAACGTAATCAATTTTATCAAAGATACCTTCTCTGATTGCTGCTCTCAATGTGTTACGTCCGATTCTTCCGAATCCGTTAATTGCTACTTTTACCATAAGATTTTACTCCTTCTTATTTTAATTACATGTAATTTATATCACCAACACAAAAACTAATCAATAGGTTTAAGCCTGTTGAAATATTAAAAAATTGTTAATTATAGCAAATTTTTTTTTATTCGGTTATTATATGAAAAAGGAGAAAGTATGCAGGTACAAAAAATAAACGCAAATGTACGTTTTGGCGACAACAGCGGACAAAAATTTACAGACAAATTCATTACTCACACCAAAAATGCAGCGGATATGAATGATACTGTTGTAGTACCGAGGACAATTTTTAAAGGATATTTAGGATTTATGGCGGGAACCACCTTAACAGCGCTCGGCGGACTTGCAAAAAACAAAAAATGGCTCAGCTATCCCTTAAATATTGCGGGAGTTTTGACCTGTTTATACGGCACCTGGGCATTTGTAAGACCTTTTGTGGTAAAAGACGCACCGGGAGTTGCTCAGAAAAAGTAACGCCATTATTGTGCTGACACACATGCGGCAATCGCATCAATAAGCCTTTTTACAGGCACAATTTCGATTTTATCATATTTAATTTTATTTGAATAAGGAATTATTGCTTTTTTAAATCCTGATGATACAGCCTCATTCAAGCGTTTTTCAATATTCTGCACAGGGTGGATTTCGCCGGACAAACCGATTTCGCCGATAATAACCGTCTGGCTGTCAACAACAACATCCCTTGCGCATGTTGCAACCGCAAGCGCAATCCCTAAATCCGCACTCGGTTCATCTACCTCAATCCCGCCCATTACATTAACATAAACATCCTGCTTGGAAAGGTTAAGTCCGACACGTTTTTCAAGTACCGCAAGAATTTGCAATAATCTGCTTGTGTCAACACCATTTGTAACCCTTCGCGGCGTAGGATAAGGCGTAGTCCCGACAAGCGCCTGAATTTCCACCAGAAGCGGCCGCGTACCTTCATTTGTAACAACAATTGCAGTTCCCGGGATTGAACCTTTGGATCGCTCATTTAAAAACAATTCATTAGGATTTGTAACGCCTGTCAAACCTTTCGGACCCATTTCAAAAATTCCGACCTCGGACGTTGTACCGAAACGGTTTTTCATGGAACGCAGAATTCTATATGATTTGTATTTGTCACCTTCAAAATAAATAACCGTGTCGACCATGTGTTCAAGAACCTTCGGTCCTGCAATTGACCCGTCTTTTGTAACATGCCCGATTACAATTACCGTAATATTTTTATTCTTTGCAATTTGCATTAAAATATTGCAGCACTCGCGAATTTGAGAAACACTTCCCGCGGAACTTGTAATTGTTCCTGAATAAATCGCCTGAATACTGTCAATTACAACAACATCAGGATTTATATTATCAATTTCAGCACGGATACTTTCCATATTAATCTGCGGATAAATATACAAGGTATTTGAATTTATCTCGAGTCTTTCAGCTCTTAATTTAATCTGGCTTGCGCTTTCTTCAGCCGAAACATACAAAACTTTTTTACTGTTTTTGCACAATTCACCGCTTGTCTGCAAAAGTATGGTGGATTTACCTATTCCAGGATCTCCTGCAATAAGGATAAGAGAACCCTGAACAAGTCCGCCGCCCAAAATTCTGTCAAATTCCGGAATATTTGTGCTTACACGAACCTCATCACCAACGTGAATATCCGATAACAAAGCCGGCTTTGTATCATTCAAAAAGCCCTGCGGAGTCACCGCCTGAGGTTTAAAAGAAGTTTGAACTTCCTCCGTAAAACTTCCCCACGAGCCGCATTCGGGACATTTACCGAGATATCCTGCCGTTTCATACCCGCAATTTTGACATATCCATTTTGATTTTACTTTTGCCATTTGTTATTCATTGTAACATAAAATATTAATAATTTATATATGGACTTATATAAGGATTTACTCTAACATTTTGAAAACGAAAAGGAACGAACGGAGCAGTAGTTCTTTGCGTATAATTTGTGTTTACATCTACTGTTCCATAGATACTGTGATTTACATTAATTATTTGAGGTTGTGATAATTGTCTTATCTCTTGCTCTCTTCGCTGACGAATTAAAAATTCTTCATATGGACCATCACAATTTGCATCATAAGCTGGTATATATCCAATATTGTTGTAGCCTCGAGCATTATCATAGTATCTTTTAGCCTCGCAATATTTTACAAGATATTCTTCCTTCGTTTCACAACGCGGATCATACGCCGGTGCACCTATTCTACCCCATTTGTAATATACATTTTTTCTGCCGTTACAGTAACATTGCAATTTAATATTTTCCGGTTGAAATTCAATACATTTTTTATGACAAGGTTTTTTAACACAATTGACGGCATAAGATGGCAATGTAATAGCGAATAAAACAATAACAAGCAAAATTTTTTTCATAATTTCCCCCTTACATAAGGTGATAAAATTTAGAAATATATTATACCATACATTATGTAATAAAAATATTATATTAAGAAAACTCTTATTTTTTCTTATTCAAAGCAGCTGCGTCGGCAACTCTGAGCGCAAAATACGGTTTATCTTTTTCTATCAAAAACATTACAAATGTATCGTCAAAGAAGAAATCCGCAGGTTCTCTCATAATCGGCACAGGCATAGACATTTTCATAATCAAAGCTGCTTCGCTTTTGAGTTTTACACCTTTATTATCCATTTTAAAATCAATACTTTGCAAAGCCTGATCAATGGTTAAATCCGTATCTTTAATTGTTTTTCCCTGAATTTCCGGATACTGATTCAGACTTTTGAAACTGATAAAAGGTACTTTCAAACGATCTTTTTTACCGAATTCACGGCTGTCAGTGTATTCATCTGATTTCTTCATCATATCGTCATACAAAGCGGAAAGCGACTTGTTGTCATCAGTTCTGTAAAGAAGAACTCTGTCGTTTTGTTTGGTACGTAATTCAACGGCAAAATCATCCGGATTATTATAGAAAAGCACGCTGACATTTTCTCTTAAGGCTTTTTTGCTATCCTGATTAATCCCGAAATACTGAACTTTTTCTTTATTCAATTTACCGAACCTTTCTTTTTTAAGCTCGTCAAAAGCATTCAAAAATTCAAAATCCTTTTTCAGCATTGCATAGACGAGGTAATTTCTGCCGGACCAATCCATACTCTGCAAAAGATCACTTGTTTCATTGAATTTTTCCATTAATGCCGTGTCAATCTGTTCTTTTAAATTCATATTGGCAACGCCGTGAGCGGTGTAATAAGAATTGTCAGACAACATTTCTTTTGTAAATTCCTGTTTATTAAGCTCATCTGCAAGATTTGACGGACCATCCGTAAATTCAATCGGAGCTTTTACGACATTATCCATCAAATCATTCCAAACAAGCTGAAAAGTTCCGACCCAGACTTTGTTTTGATCCTGAGTTTCAGTGGAAAACATCGGCATAACAACAAGTTCCGTTTCAGGCGCTTTTTTAAAAAACGCAAAAGCGGACGTCGCAAACATCATCATTGCTGCCAGTGTTAAAACAATTTTCTTCATAAATGTCCCTTTCTTTTAAATATTCAAAAATCTGAAAAAACTTTCTAAAAATCCTTTTGTATCTTTTGAATGCGGAATATTTGCCGATTTATAGTATTTTTCATAACTTTTTATAATATTTTCCGGCAAGTCCTCGCCTTTTTCCATAATATACGACAAAAATTCAATATAGTCATCCTGCTCTTCACGGTATAAATCATCGCGATGTCTTAAATCTTCATCTGCCTCATAATGCACAAGCGCATGGTATGACGCCATAATACTTTTGTCCTCAGTCTCATCAGGGAATGCCAACAGTGCGTCCCTAACATGCATTTCACCCAGCCTGACTTTTCTGAGCAATTCGCCGACTTTTTTTCTGCTCTCTATATTAGACATAAAATTAACTTACTAAAAACTCGCTGCACTCACGTTCAATAAAATGACACAATTCCGTATAGCTTCCGTTAAAAAATTGATTAGCAAGGACCTTTACGGATTCCATAGCCATTTCGCGTCTGTCCATTGCGGCTTTGTAAAAGAATTTTTTACCCACTTTATATCTTACAAGAATACTTTTTACGGTTAATCTGTCCATAACGGTTTTAATTGTTGTGTATGCTCTTTCAATACCCGATTTTGACAAATCATCCACAATATCCTGTATTGAAATATCCATATCTTCATTTTGTTCCGTAAGATTCCAGAAGGAATTCAAAATATCAATTTCAAGTTTTCCGCAAACCATAAGATTTTCCTTAAAAACAATACTAAACTACTAACAGTGTAACATAAAAAATCATCATTTCAATTCCGCGCTATAAAAATCTTTACAATCAGTCTATATCAAACAAATCCACATCTTTTTTATAATTTTTCTTAAATCTGCGGCGCTCATTTTTCTTTTGTTCTTTTTTAGACATTTTTCTATAAGCATTATCTACGGAAATCTTTGTAATAGCCTTGCCGGAGCGTCTGTCAAAGAATGTCAGCCAGAATTTTCTGTGAATATTATCAACCGCAAATGACACTTCGCCTGCAATACGTTCACCGGGATTAATCGTTTTATACATCATTTTTGTATCGCCGAAAACCGACGGACGGAACGTGGAATTATAATCATTCACAAGCGCCATATCAAAACCCGAAAGCGTTTTATCAGACATATTGGAAATCGTAATTGCAAGCGTTATTGTATTCATTTCACCGAACGGATCTTCTTCGTGTTTGACATTTGTTATCAAAATATCAAGTCCGGGATACAAAAGTTCTTCCTGCTTTAAAGCCTCTTTTTTATACACAGGAAGCGGAATTTTTGTATTAATTTTCACTTTAATCTCGTCACCCGGGGCTATTAAAACATCTTTGCCTTTACGTATTAATGCCATACCAAGCCCGACAGCACTGCCGATTGCGGCACCGCCTGCAAGAGTATACCCCTGAGATAAAATTGCAGCCTCAAGCCCCAGCCAATTAAGCGCCAGAAAACCGCCTACAACCCCGCCTGCCGCGGTATATCCCAGATCCTGTGCAACAATTTTAGATGTTTCGACAATAGGATGAAGTTTTGTCGTCATCTTGCCGTCAATCGGAATTTCCCGTCCGTCAGGGGTTACAAGATAATCAAAAGAAAGCTCAATCCATGCTTGTTTTCCCATTTTACCGGCACCGCCGGTTTCCGAAATCTTACCGTGTGCAACAGTGCCTTTCGGGATAATTATCCCGTCATCACCGTAGACATCGGATGTAACCTGTGCGAAAAATTCATCGCCCTCAATTGAATACGAGCTGTCCAAAACTTGAGAAACCGTCATATTAATAACATCTTTTCTGTCCAGATGTTCAATCTCACCTGTGAACAGCTCCTCCTGCATTTGCTTGTATTCATCATTTTCCTCAATATACCCGTGCAGCGGTTCTGCCGCAAGGACAACTGAATTCATGAAAAATATTAATGATATAAACAATACAAAAATCTTTTTCATAAAAACATTATATTACGATTTTTTTGAAATATCAAAGTTGATTACGTTCAAGTTTCGTAATCATAGTACTTGTTTGCAGCCCGCCTTCTTCAACAGCCATACAGCCGCCGCCGTGATACTTAAACTTGTTACCGTCCGAACGTATAAGAAAAGAAAATAAATCGTGTCCCCATTTATTTGGACCTTTCTGACCGTTTATATCAACCGCGAGTAAGGAAGGATATTCAGAATAAAAAATAATAATTGTTCCGTCAGAAAGTACATATACAGTTCTGTCATTTAAGATAGCATTTTTCTTAAAATTTTTACATCCTCTGGACGCATAATCACCATAATCCTCATACCCGTCAGGAACTTCAGCATCAGGATTGTTTGCATTTAAAACAGTATCCATCCCTTCATATTCAGGTATACAGCCTCTTTCAAATGCTTTGCCATCACAAATTTTGCTAACTTTAAATAACGTCCAAAATTTATCTGACAACTCAGCACAACCGGAAAACACCGGAAAGGAATTATCCACGGAATAATAGCAATTCGGGAAGTAACCTAATTGACTTTGGGCATTCAATAATGCCTCATTAAGCATGGCATAAGTTTTTTTAAACTGATTGTTTAAAACTTTTTGCTTGTAATTACTAATCAAAGTCGGAATAGTCATGGCAGCTACTATACCGATTATGGCGAGAGTTATCAAAACCTCTGCCAAAGTGAAGGCGGCTTTCTTGGAAGATACTAAGTTACTAAGGCAGTAAGGCACTAAGAGTTTTTTAGAGTGAGTGGAGTGAGTAAGGTGAGGTTTGTGGTTACCGCGAGCTTCGCTCACTAATTTGTCATCCTGAACTTTGCAAAGCGAACCAACGGGGAACGAGTTGTGTGAGCCTGCGTCCGTCGGCGAAGCCGTTAGGTGTTTCAGGATCTCTGATTTATAATTCATCATATTTGAATTATAATTTATTCCGGAGGTTGTGTCAATTCTTTTTATAACTTGTAGGTCGGGTTTACTAATCCGACTGTTACTTCTTAGTGCCTTAGTGCCATAGTATCTTAGTAACCTTACTAAACCAATACCGCCAAAACCCTTGCCCTGTCCACTTAGGAGAGTCGCCCCCCCCCGTTGTGAAAACTAGTCATATCAATCACGCTCCTTTGTATTTATTATATCAAAATTTTTTGGATTTGCAAATGTGTTGACTTATTTAAACATGACATATTATAATAAATTTTATGAAGAAACGTTGGTATGACTTAGATGTTACGGTCAGCAAAGCAGTCAGCATGCTGGAAAAGGCAGAGGAAACAATTCAGGTTCGCTGTGCCGAATATATTATTGATCAATTAAAAGACATCGACTTTGATATTCCGATGTCGCTGGAGGATCAATACAACTATATTCTCAGACGCTGGTATGACAAAAATATCAAGGTATCTCACGCAATGGAATATCTTAAAAACTGCCCCGTCGAAATCAGGAAGCAGCTGGCGCTTGATATTATCGAATACTTAAAACAGGTTTAAAATGGCTGATGACATCAACAAAAAAATAATAAATCTTTTTTCCAAGCATAGTAAATCAATTCCGACTGATGAAAAAATCAAATACTATGCCGGATTTAATTATGTAAAAATCAATAAGGACACCAACGGAAACAAATTCAACCCCGAACATTTAAAAAAATACGCCGAAAAATGCCACTACATTGTACGTGTAATGAGAGAATTTGACGGGGAAACATATCTGTATAACTACGATGTGCCGAATAACGACTTGTTCAAATTTATGAAATCCTTTGAGGAGAACACACTTGACGGCACCATCATAGAAATAGAAAAATACATTCCGGAAGATTTAGCTTAAATGAATTGTTTTTTCAGAAAATACCACGATGCATTATACAACGCCACAAAACCGTATCAGTACGTAGGCGGAGAATTTTTATCCTATAATAAAGACTTTGACAGTGCAAAAGTAAAAATTGCATTTGCATTTCCTGATAAATACGAAATAGGGATAAGTAATCTCGGTGTCAGAATCTTATACGACATGATAAATAGGCAGCCTGATTATATGTGTGACAGGGTTTATGCACCGGAGGCGGATTTCAAACCGGAAATTTTATACGGACTTGAAAGTAAACGACCGATTAAAGACTTTGATGCGGTATGCTTTTCACTTCAATATGAAATGTCTTATCCGACGGTTTTAAAAATGCTTGAAATGTCCGGAATTCCGTATAAAAACTCCGACAGGTCGGAAAGTGATCCGATAATAATAGGCGGCGGTCCATGCGCGTATGACCCTTTGCCTGTGGCGGAATTTTTCGACGTGTTTATGATAGGCGACGGTGAAGAAAGCATGGTAGAAGTCTGCCAAATTTTGGAAAGGACAAAAGGATTACCGAGAATCGAGAGGATAAAAGCACTTACAGAAGGTGAAAATTCCGGCCGCTGGTCAATTATGACAGGCGGCAAAGTTAGAAAAAGAATTGTACAGTTGGATTATGATAAAGCGCTAAAATCATACCCGATACCGTTTTCGTCATCAGTCCACGACAGAGCGGTTGTAGAAATCCGCCGCGGCTGCGGGAGGATGTGCCGTTTCTGCCAGCCGGGACATGTGACGCTTCCCGTCAGAGAACGAAGTGCCGAAGAGATTATAAAAATTGCAAAAGAGCTTGTCCAAAATACCGGCTACGATGAATATTCGCTGCTTTCCCTGTCTTCAAACGACTATTCAAACATAAATGAAGTTATAAAAGAGCTTGCTGTGGATTTTAACGAAAAAAAAGTTTCGGTATCTTTACCGAGCCAGAGAATTGACGGGTTTAACCTTGAGCTTGCAAACCTTGTTCAAAGCGTTAGAAAATCCACCATGACACTTGCACCGGAGGCCGGAAGCCAGCGGCTGCGCGATGTTATTAAGAAAAATATTACGGAAGACCAAATTCTTGACGCGGTTTTAACACTTTACGAAAACGGCTGGTCACGGGTGAAATTCTACTTTATCTGCGGACTCCCGACGGAAACCCTTGAAGATATGGACGAATTAGCGGAATTATTAGCAAAAATTAAATACCGCACAAAACAAATTAAAAAAGAAAAAGGTCTGAAACACGGAATGGATATAACCTGCACGCTTTCAATTTTCGTGCCGAAACCGTTTACACCTTTCCAGTGGTGCGGACAGATGAATTTAGACGAGGTTACCGCACATATTCACTATCTGAAAGAGAAAACAGCTCACCTGAAAGGTGTTAAAATAAACTATCATGAAAAATTTGTGTCACAGATTGAGGCTGTACTTACGCGTGGTGACGTGAGCCTTTGCCGCTATATTGAAGCGCTTTACAAAAAAGGCTGCTACTTAGACGCGTGGGGTGAGTATTTTAATAAAAACATCTGGCAGGAAACCGCAAAAGAATGCGGCTTTGATCTCGCGGAGCTTGCAGAACACACATATTCAACGGATGAAATACTTCCGTGGGATTTTATTGATACGGGACTTGATAAAAATTGGCTTATTAATGAATATAATACTGCCCTAAATGTTGATGAAAACTCCACCCACATTGTTCCTACCTGCGAAACCAAATGCGTAAATTGCGGTGTCTGCCCGAATTTTAAAACTCATAAGGTTCTGGCAAAGCCTTTCAACGCAAGCGAAAAAGCACAAAATCTCGCAAAGCTTGAACCCGTTGATCCGGCAAATTCTCACTGCTGCATACGAGAAACTTACAAATACCGGATTAAATTAACTAAAACCGGCATTTTAAAATATTTTTCACACCTCGACTGGCAGAATACTTTCTTTAAAGCACTTGCAAGGACTGATTTAAACGTGGCATTTTCGCAGGGGTTTAACCCGTCAATGAAAGTATCAATGGGGGTTGCACTGCCTTTGTTTGCGGAAAGTTTAACGGAATTCGCCGATATTGAACTTTATGACAACCTCTCGTGCGAAACTATCCGACTTAAGTTGGAAAAAGTTTTACCGGAGCAATCCAAAATACTAAGTATTGTAAAACTTGAAAATAGTGCAAAATCCATCGATAATACCGTATTTTGGGCCGAATACAAGGTGGAAATTTTCGACCCCGCTCTTTACGATTTTGAAAAATTAGTATATAATACAAACAGAGTTTTATCTTCCGATGAAATTTATATCGAGAAGAAAAATAAAAAAGGTTTAATTAAAAAAACAGACATCAAACCGTCAGTAAAATCATACAGATTTGAAGAAAATTGTCTGTTCATAGTATTAAAAACGGGTCAAAACCTTGAAGGCGGCATTCAATCCTTGAGAGCTGACGTTCTTATGAATGAAATCGCCCCTGGTGTGAAGTTTAATATTACGCGCACACGGTTTTTTGACGAAAGTTTAAAAGAGTTATAAGAAGGATTTTAAATTATGGGAAACTACAGAAACAACAGAAAACAACCGCAAATTGACACAAATACGGTTGAAAAGAAAATTATTATTGCCGAAAGGGACAACATCGCAGCTGTTTTGGAAAACAAAAAAGTAACCGACTTTTTTATCCACAGAGGCGACGTACTTTTAGGCGATGTTTACCTTGCAACGGTTGACAACATTTTGCCGAGTATTGACGCGGCATTTGTAAACGTCGGCAGTGATAAAATGGGATTTTTACACGCTGAAGACGTTATGGGAAAAGGCACCTTAAAAGAAAAACTAAAACCCAAACAAAAACTCATAGTTCAGGTTGTAAAAGAACCTACAGGACACAAAGGTCCGAGAGTTACAACGGAAATCAGCCTTCCCGGTAGATTTCTGGTATTGATGCCTTATGAACCGGGCGTCAGCGTCAGCAAAAAAATCGAAAATTCCAAAGAAAGAGCAAGACTTAAGGCAATTATGAACCTTATAAAACCTGTCGGCGTCGGCGTAATCATCAGAACGGAAGCTGAAGGGCAGACTGAGGCAGATATTCAGGAGGATTTAGAAATTCTTCTTGAAAAATGGAATAACATCATAACATCCGCCGAAACCCTCACTCCACCGAACTTAATCTACAGAGATCAAGACTTGTTATACAGGGTAATCAGAGAAGCCTGCACTGATGATGTTAAAGAAATCGTTGTGGATACGGCTTTTGCTCTCAACAGAGTTCAAAACCTGCTCCAAAACTGGCATATGAATAAAAATATTCAGGTGACTTTATACAAAGGTACAGAACCGCTGCTTATTGCAACGGATATTCACAAAGAAATCAAAGCGGCCTTGAATGTGAAGGTAAATATGCCCTCCGGCGGATATCTCTTTATCCAGCAGACAGAAGCTTTGACGGTAATCGACGTCAACAGCGGCAAATTTACAAGTTCCGCCACTCAGGACGAAACTATTTTGAAAACAAATATTGAAGCCGTTCACGAAATTGCGCGTCAGTTAAGACTTAGAAACATAGGCGGTATGGTAATTATAGACTTTATTGACATGATTTCCCGCGCGGATAAGCTTGCTATTATGGAAGAATTGGAAATCGCGCTTGAGCCTGACAAAGCAAAACCTCAGGTTGGTCAATTGTCTGATTTGGGACTGGTTGAACTTACGCGCCACAGACAGGGTCAGTCTTTATCAGAAATTTTCACGAGAAAATGCCCGCACTGTCAGGGAACAGGCTACTTTATGAATGAATTCAACTTCTCTACTCCGACTGCAGAAGGCGAATACCGCGCAAAACAGGCTAAAACTAAACTCCCTATTTCAAATAACTTCAAAAAGAAAAATAACAAACCTCAGGAAATTCAGGCAGAAGCCGCTGTTGTTGAACAGCCGCAAAATAACCAGCCTGTAGAAATTGAAGTTGAAAATCCGGCACAGGTTGCGCAAGAAAACGCAAAACGCGATAACAAACGCAAAAATAACCGCAAAAAATTCAACAAAAAAACAACGGAAAATGAAATTCCGACAGCGGAAACCGTTCTAAAACCGAACGAAGAAATTAAACCGGTTATAGAAGAAAAACCTGTCGAAACAGAACCGGCAGAAAATGAAGCTGCAAAAGACGAAAAACCAAAACGTAAACGCACAACAACAAGAAAACCTCGTGCGAAAAAAAGTGAGGCAAAAGTTGAATAATAAAACTTTTTTAAAAACTTTAATTATACCGGCAGCAGTGATAATTTTCACTGCTCTGCCGGGTTTTTGTGCACCAGAGGTTTCAATAAAACAGGCGGCAGTTAAATTTCTGCTTGCCATGGGCGGCGTTGCACTCTCATCGATTATAATTTATGCAGGACTGACAATTTATAACAAATTTTTTGTTGAACATAAATCAATCAGTTTTAATAAAGAAGATTCCCTATCAACGCCTGATAATGTTGATGATGCAGTAACTTTCTTTATAAGAAAAAACAAATTAAGGTAATTGTATGAAAAAAGCATTTGGTGTTATAGAGCTTTTAATATCATTTTTACTTTTAAGCATAATCATTGCGGGTTTTATGCACATGACATTAATCCAGATGCAAGACGGACAAATGAAACACACTCAGCTTGAAGATGCCCAAGAACAGGCTGATCAAATGATAGATGAAATTCAGAATATAAAACAAAAAAATCTTGAATACGAAAAAGATCTACTTAACAACTAATGATTTTTCAAAATTCTTGTGAATAATTTCAAACATTTCATACATAAATTGATTATACGGAACGGGAATATTGTGTTTTTTCCCGAATTCAATCATTGCACCGGCGAACATTTCGACTTCAGTTTTGCGTCCTGCAAGAACATCCTGCAGCATGGAGGTTTTGCCGTCCGGAATCATTTTTGAAATATCTTCAAACGCTTCATCAATCATAATCTCCGTATTTTTAACCCCTTCCGCTTTTGCAACCGATTGAACTTCTTTCATCAATTTTTTTGCAAAATCAAGAAACTTTTCATTTGAATTCATCTCGCCGAATGTCATCCGTAAAATTGCCGACGGCTGGTTTGTACTTACATTCATCATAAATTTAAGCCAGAGGGCATGCACAATATCGTCAGGAATTTCATAATCAATTCCGACACGGTCAAAATATTCTTTCACACGTAATTCATTGGATTTATCAAAATCTTTTGAACCGAAAACAATTTTCCCCGTGCCGTCGTGAGTTATAAATCTGCCATCTCTCATTGCGCTGTGACCGATAAAATAAGACAAAAGCAGTTTATCCCAGCCATATTCTTTTGCAATAATACTTTCGGACGTTACGCCGTTTAGGAGTGAAAGTATTATTGTATCGTCTTTTACAAAATTTTTGATATTTTGAACAGCGTCATTCAAACCGTTGAATTTCGTTGCAATTATAACCAAATCCGCCTTAAAATCATTATTTTCCGGCAAAACATAGTCAAGTGTTAACTCTTTACCGTTAAATACCATAGGATATCTTAAATAACGTTCAAAACGCTCTTTATCAACAAGAATTTTCAAATTATCCGGACTGAATTTATGAATTTTATCGGCATAAATACTGCCGACTGCCCCAATTCCGCAGATTAAAACATTTTTTATCTCACTCATAACAGTGTTATAGTAACACAAATACATAATAATATGTTAATTTTTATTCACAAAGCATTATATTTCTGCAATTCACATTAAAAAAAATACTTTATATATAGTAGTGTAGATTATTTTAGTGTGGAAAATGGGAATTGACATCAGAAAACCGCTTGGTGTGGGCGGAATCAATTCAAATATAAACATATTTTCATCCCGTGTAGGTTTTGGAAATAATATCGGCGGAGACAGATTTGAAAGTACCTCCGTTAACCGCTTTGTTACGGAAAATTATATCCAAAGTGCATTAATGTCAAACCCGCAAATTAAAAATATTCTGAAAGAAATGAATGCTCCAACAAAATTAAACCTTAAAGAACTGCAAGAGCTTTCAGAAAATCACTCTAAAGAAACACAAAATATAGCCGCAGGAATAATTAATAATCTTCCTAAAGCTCTTAAACAACACGTTGATGTAAAGGCTGTTAAAGATGCGGCATATCTTCATGATTTAGGTAAAGTACTTATACCGGCAGAAATTTTAAATAAAAACGGTAAACTTACGGATGCAGAAAAAGAAATTATGCACCGTCATTCAGAATTGGGCTATGAAATTCTGAAAAACTCAGGGCTTGATAATAAAACACTTAACCTAATAAAATACCACCACCAGAACGCCAGCCACACAGGTTATCCTAAAGTTCCGCAAGACTTTTTTGCTGACTTAAATTTACAAATATTATCTGCAGCAGATAAATATTCCGCACTAATTGAACCGCGAGTTTACAAGGCACCAATGAGTAAAGATCAGGCGCTTGCAATTATCTACAAAGACGTTGCAAAAGGCAATCTTCATCCTTTTGTTTTTAAAGCTTTGAAAAACTATGCTGAACAAACCGTAAAAATAAGCAAATCAAACAATTTTGCGCAATAGTTTGTTTATAGTATAATTTAAGAATGAATTTAGACAGCGCAATAGATAGTTTACTATCACCTATAGCCGATAAAATTTCAGGAATTATATTTTACTCCGTAACTATTAATGGTGTTGAAGTTCAATTACTTGTGGCACTTTTAATGTTTGCGGCACTTTATTTTACCTTCAGAATGAGATTTATCGGGATATGGGGCTTTAAACACGGGCTAAATCTCATACTAAACAAATATAAACATGAAGACCTGATAAAACGTAAGAAAAAAGGCGAAGTATCTTCATTTCAGGCACTAACAGCAACAATTTCCGCATCTGCAGGGATAGGTAACGTTGCAGGATCTGCAGCTGCAGTTTCAATAGGCGGTCCCGGCGTAATCTTTTGGATGGTTATTGCAGGATTTTTTTCAATGGCGTTAAAGTTTGCAGAAGTCCTTCTCGGTATTAAATTCCGCAAAGTAAACAAAGACGGCACAGTATCCGGCGGACCTATGTACTATATTTTAGGCGGTTTAAAAGCTCCCTGGATAAAACCTTTTGCGCCGTATTTATCAAAAATTTACGCTCTGTGCTGTATTTTTGCCATGATAGGCGGATGGAATTTATTTCAAATAAACGCGATGACAGCCCAGATTACTGAAGTTACGGGCGGCGAAAACAGCTTTTTTGCAGGTCAAAGCTGGCTTTTGGGGTTAATCGTTGCAATAATTACCTACGTTACAATAATTGGCGGAATTAAAGCCATAGGAAAATTTACATCTAAAGTTACCCCTATAATGTGTACTTTATACGTATTTTCAGCTTTTGTAATTTGTCTTATGCACATAGGACATATTCCTCATACAATTTGTTTAATTGTAAAAGAAGCATTTAAGCCTCAGGCATTGACCGGCGGGATGTTTGCGTGTATGTTATGGGGGTTCAGACGTGCTATGTTTGCAAATGAAGCCGGACTTGGAACGGCTCCGATTGCATTTTCTGCGGTAAAGACCAGTAAGCCCGCCGCACAAGCCTTTATTGCAATGTTACAACCTTTTGTCGATACCATTATTGTTGGTTCCGCAACGGCTTTTGTAATAGTTGTATCAGGTGTTTATCAGCAATCTACCGGTCTTGCCGGAATTGAATTGACTTCAAAAGCTTTTGAAAGTGTTTGTCCGTTTTTCCCGATACTTTTGACTGTTATGGCAAGCTGTTTTGTATTATCAACTATGCTTTGCGGCTCATATTACGGGATTAAAAGCTGGAATTTCCTCTTTGGAGATTCCAAATTGACAACGAGGACTTTTCAGGTTATATATTGTTTATTCATAATTATTGGTTCTGCTATGAACTTTAAAAGTATAATAAATCTTTCTGATGCATTTACTCTGTTTCTGGCCGTACCAAACTTATTCGCAGTATTTTTATTATCAAATGTAATTATGAAGGAATTGAAACGATATTGCCAAAAATATAATATTGGGTTAGTATTTAACAATAACAAGGAGAGAGATGAAAATGATGATGAAAAAAGAATGCCTGAACATTGTGGAATCTAAATGCAGAGCGTGTAAAGCTTGCGCGCTTGCTAAAACCCGCCACAACGTAGTATTTTCAGACGGCAACCCCGAAACTGCAAGTATTGTTTTAATCGGTGAAGCCCCCGGCGAATTGGAAGATATGGAAGGAAGACCGTTTGTAGGTCGTGCCGGTCAATTGCTGGATGAATTTTTAGCAGGAGCAGGAATTTCCAGAGAAGATGATTTGTATATCATAAATACCGTAAAATGCAGACCTCCTGAAAACAGGATTCCAACGGATGAAGAAAAATCTGCCTGTGAAAAATTTTTACATGCACAAATTGATATTATGAATCCTAAAGCAATTGTTTTTTGTGGAGCTACTGCTCTTAAATCTTTCTGGGCAGATCCAAAAGTTCAAATATCAAAAATTCGCGGCAACTGGTTTACCGTAAATATCAACAATAAAGAATACAAAGCTATGGCAATTTTCCATCCGTCTTATTTGTTGAGAAACCATTCAATGCAGGAGGGATCTCCTAGAAGATTGATGCAAAAGGATTTAATAGAAATAAGAAATACTATTTTATCCGATAAAATTGCTGAAAACACAACCGAATTAGCATTTGCATAAAAAAGACGGGTTAAATGCCCGTCTTTTTATATGCCCAATTTTTTCCTTAAACTTTGGTCGAATTCTTCTGTAAACCCTAAATCACGCTTATCACGATTTGTAAGATTTTCATAAAATATTTTAAATTTTTCAACTTGTTCTTCATCAGGTTTTAAAGACATATCGCCGTCCCATTTAGGATTAAAATATTGATTCATCAATAGGGCAGCATCTGTTCTGATTATACCGTGATTACAGCATATATAAAAATTGCCTTTATTGATAACAGATATAAACTCTTTAAATTTATCTATGAATTCTCTGGAAATATTATCGTAAGCAAATTCTTCACTATCATCAGGAAGATGGGTATTCGGAATTTCATGAGTTTGTGCGAATTCTTCACGTGTCACAAAAGGAGGATTGTTACGATACTTCAAGAACATCGGGAATGCGTAATAATCAAAACCTTTCAAATCACACAAAATATCATAATCCGGCAATTTTGCAAGATCAATTACCGTTGTAACATGTTTGTCTTTAAGCTCTTTCATCCTCTTAGGGGTATATAAAAGAGCTTCGCCTCTGTAACAATTTTTATTAATTTTTGAAATAGGCAAAGGCAAGTGAGTGCGCTTATAAGTTTCCAACAAGTCTATACTTTCAAAATCACGATTTTTGATTTTCTTTACTTGCTTTGGATCACTATAGGCTTCACGTATATATTGACTCGCGGACTTATAATTCGGAGGCGGATCACCTTTTTTTCTTAAAAGATCGTCCACCGTAATAGTTTTTTCAGTAACGTCATAATATCCTCTGAAGGATACCGGACTATAATTAAATGGTCTTACTTGATAAATTCTCATATCAGCATTAAAACACGTAAAATTTTTTTTTGCTAGTCTTCTTCATTTTTTTGTTGAGATTCTATAAGTCCCGGCTCCAACTTTGATCCTGTAAACCATTCTCTGAATATAAATTGTGCCTTTGGCAGACAATATGCTAACAAGAAACTGCTTAAGCCTATATTTGCAAGTATTGTTAAAGAGCGGAGCTTTAAAGACTTATTAGCAAATTTTATTATATCAGCATTTTGACCTGCTTTTTTTATAAGCTTTTGCTTCATTCCGTTTTCTTTAGCAGCCTTAACAAATTTTTCAATATTGAGTTTGAATTTAGCAAGCTCTTGCACATCCACATAAGCTCTCGGGTCTCTCACACCGTTTTCAAGCAGTTTAACTTTACCGTTTTGCCCTGCAAGCCGGGTAAATAATGCCTTTGGATTATTATCAATAAAATCCAGCAAGTCCTTTGCAGAATCCGATTTTGGCAAAGGCAAACTATTATTTTTAACGCACGCTAAAAATCTTTTATTTACAAACATTTTAGGATCCAGATTAACATCCGTTATCTTGTTAAATGCTTTTTCTATCCAGTGCGGAGCTACAAAATTTAAAAACATCATGCCGGACATTTTAAATGCAAGATCAATCGCTTCATTTTTCTTTCTTGCGGTAATAACCCTTCCTACAGCATAACCGCCGTCAGTGACTGCCATTTTCTGAACAGTGGTAAAATTTGTAAGAACAGAAGTCAACGCTCCCTGAAAGGTTGTCATTTTTTCTCTGCCGCGAATAAATTGATCAAAATCCTTTCCGCCAAACGTCAAACCGGACATGTTTGAATCAGGATTTTCCTTTTTATATTTTTCCATTTTTTTAGCTGTAGAAGCAAATACAAGCTTTGGTATAACAAACCCCATCAAAGCAATAGGGATAGCTATAGATGCCAAAAATTTAGCATTCATTAAGCCTTCAAATAACTTTTTATTATTCTTAACCTTTATTAAATCTTGAACAGCTTCCTGAGCCTCAGGTTTATTCGCAAACTTTTTAATATTATATTCAAACCCCTGACATAGCTCATTGAATTTTTTCCCTGATTTCAGTCTTTTATTAAACTTATCTTCTTCACTGATAAGCTTGAGGTTAACGTCTGAATTTAGACCGAGCTTTTTGACGCGTTTTATAATCTGCTTTCCTGCATAATCAATTAAAGGAATTCCGCCGAGCCAGACAGCTGATACAGAATATTCATCAATAAAACGTTCTCTTGCGCCTAACCAGGCAATCTTTTTGTCGTCCTTATTCTGGTTATAAGTCATAGCAATTTTTGTCGGAACTTCTATACCGCAGTCCCTGACAATTAAAGGATAAATGCTGCTGTTATTGCCTATGGCAGAAATTATATTTACTAACGACATATATTTTAAACCTCCAATTCCATAAAAAACAACTTCTCGCGTATATCCCCGGGAAGCCGTTTACAGAATTGAATTAAGCGTCACATCAATTCAACAGCTGCCCGAGGGAGCTATGTGAATGATAATGAAATTTTATCAACGCTTTTTTCATTTTCTTTTCCTTTGTTTTTTTTATACTACCACAATTATTTTACTTTTACAATACCCGGAATTATATCAAGAAATTTATCATCAAATTTATGTTCTTTCAGACCAAATCTGTAATCAATTAATTCACTTTCAGAAAGGTTCTCAATTGCAGCGGCGAGTTTTTCATCCGACGGATTAATTTCTCCAGTTATTTCTTTTATATATTTAGGGCTTTGAACTATTTTCAAAATTGCTTCCGTCTTATTTTGGTTAACAGCTTTAAGAATATTTTGTTCAGCACCAAGAATATTTTTTTCCTTTAAGGATAAAAATTGTTTTAGCAAGCTGTCTTTTGCCTTTACCCCCAAAGAGCCGCCGTAATTACTTGACAAATGATAATTTTCAAGAGAAAGAGATTCAGTACATTTTTCTAAATCATAGGCAGTGCTGATAAATGATTTCGGGCCGCCCCATTTTTTAATATTCTTAAATTGTCTGTTAAGCTTATCCAGCAGACCGGCATCTTTTGCTTCACGAATCAAACGTTCTTCAAGCTTTGGCAAAAGATTTGCCTGAAAACAGGGCTTATTGCACTTTGACATATTATAATTATATTTTTGATTTGAACTTGAATAATTTGTATAAATTCTCATACAGCATTCTCCTTTACAAATAATTTAACAGTTCTCAAGATTTTTTTTGCTATTCAAACAATTTATCTTCAAGAAACTTAACCTTTTCCTCATCAAAAACCTTCAGTAAAATTGTTTTTTCTTTACTTGTGTATCCTTTAATAATTTCCATACAAGATTTTGGAACCTTTAACTCTTTTGAAAGATATTCAATCAAAGCTTTGTTTGCCTTTCCATCTATAGGTTGTGCCGTTAATTTAATTTTTATACCGCCGGCAGACTTTATAATCTCATTTCTTGATGAATTAGGCATGATTTTTAAATGTATTAATAAACCGTCTTTTGTTTGTTTAAGCATAATCTTTCTGTATGAATTTCTTCTATTTTACTTGAAAAAAGTGACAAAAATTTGTATCATTATTATACCATGTCCGATGTAGAACTTTTTCAAGAAATCAAACAAAAACTTATTGAACAAAATAGGAGCGATGAAGATATTGCGCTTATAGAAAAAGCATACCATTTTGCTAAAAAACTGCACGAAGGGCAATACAGAATTTCTGAAGAACCTTATATAATTCATCCTGTTGAAGTCGCCAAAATTCTTGTTGATTTAAAAGTTGATACACATACCCTTATTGCGGCATTTTTGCATGACATATTAGAAGATACCGACACAAAGCCCGAAGAGATTAAAAACCTTTTCGGCGATGACGTTTTGACTCTTGTACAGGGAGTGACAAAGTTAAGCAAATTAAAATTCAAATCCAAAGAAGAACGTCAGGCAGAAAATTTCAGACGTTTATTTATTGCAATGGCAAACGATATAAGAATAATTTTCTTAAAACTTGCCGATAGACTGCATAATATGCGTACACTAAATTTTATGGCGGTAAATAAACAGAAAAAAATCGCACAGGAAACACTTGATATATTTGCACCCCTTGCGAACCGTTTAGGTATGGGTAAAATCAAGGCAGAACTTGAAGATTTGTCGTTAAGATACCTTGAACCCGACAAATATTTTGAAATTGCACAGCTTGTTTCGCAAAAAAAAGCAGAGCGAGAACAGACAGTGCAGTTATTGATAGATAAAATTTCCAAAGATGTAAAAGCTGCGGGGATTAACGCACAAATTACCGGTCGTGCGAAGCATTATTACAGTATTTACTGCAAAATGAAGCGCCAGAATATCGCATTCCACGACCTTTACGACATAACTGCAGTACGCGTAATCGTTGACACCGAAAAAGAATGTTACGAAGTTTTAGGGCTTATTCACTCGCAATTTAAACCAATTCCCGGACGTTTTAAAGATTATATTGCAATGCCCAAAGGGAATTTATACCAATCTTTGCACACATCAGTCATAGGTCCCAGATCAAAGCCTCTGGAAGTTCAAATAAGAACATGGGAAATGCATGAAATAGCCGAATATGGTGTTGCAGCACACTGGCGATATAAAGAAAAAGGCTCTGAAAAGGCAAACCACGCATCGGATTTGCAGTTTTCCTGGATGAGAAAACTCGTTGAATATGATAAAGAAATGAAAAATGCAAAAGATTACGTAAATTCGGTTAAACTCGACCTGTTTTCGGATCAGGTATTTGCATTCACACCGGGCGGAGATGTGCTGGACTTGCCCAAAGACGCAACACCGGTTGATTTTGCCTATCGTATTCACAGTGACGTCGGACATAGAACAATAGGCGCCAAAATTAACGGAAGAATTACACCGTTGGATACAAAAATCGTAAACGGTGATATAGTTGAAATTTTAACCTCCAAAACTTCCGCCCCGCGTCTTGATTGGCTCAATTTTGTCGTAACAAAGCAAGCCTCTTCAAAAATTAAACAATGGTTTAAGAAAAATAACCGTGAAGAACACATTGAACTTGGAAGATCACATCTTGAACATGAACTGACAAAAGCCTCTTTTGACGAATATTTAAAACAAGGTGAATTTGATAAAATTGCAAAGCAGATGAATTATCTGTCAGCAGACGATTTATTTGCGGCATTAGGTTACGGCGAAACCACCTTAAACAAAATCGTTAATAAACTCCAGAAACCAAAAGAAAAAAACATTGAGGATAAATTCCACACCTCAAACAGAAAGAAATCAGAAAAAGATATTATCGGACTGGAAGGTTTAATGTATTCATTTGCGCGCTGCTGTTCACCGATTCCGGGTGAACCGATAGTCGGCGTCGTAACCCGTTCAAAAGGGGTCACAGTCCACAGAATTGACTGCAAGACTCTGGAATACATAGAACCTGAAAGAATGATGGATATCCAATGGGCAGGAACAAATACAAATAAAACTTATACAACCACAATCCGAATTGAAACAGCAGATAAACTCGGAATGCTTAAAGATATTATCGCTGCAGTTTCCGACAACAACACAAACATCATTACGGCAAACGTAAAATCAAGAAATAATATTGGTATAATTGAAATCGGACTTGAACTTGACAACATAGAAACTCTGAAAAAAGTAACAAATTGCCTGCAGGCATTGCCGGATGTTTTCAGCGTCAAACGTATTCAAACCTCCGCACAAACCGCATCACCCAAAAGAGTTAATAACTCTAAGCAAAGACCCCAAAAAAAGAGAAAAAATCATTAGTATTTTTAACAAAATTAAACTATTTGCCAAAAACTAAAACCCTGATAACATAATATTATGGGGAAGATTTTATTTGTATCAAACAGATTGGAAAAAATTCAACAATATGCCGGAATATTCGACAAAAAGCCGTATGAATTTTTTACGGCATCAGATGAAAATTCCGCACTGGAAACAGTTGATATAAATAATCCTGATATAATTATCTTTGATTCCGATTTTAATAATCTTAAGCACCTGTTGAAAAATTTGAAATCAATGACAACTTCGACGTCGTTTATTCTGCTGGTTAAAGATGAAAAAATTGAATATGATATAACAAAATATATTAATGTATTTTTGACGGATGAAATGTCTGAAACTCTTATATCCTCAATAATTTCCGCAAATCTAAAGACAAAACATTCGCTTGAACAGCTTTCCGATACGAACAAAAATCTTGCAGACAGCCTTTACCGATTGAATGTACTTTACAGTACAAGTTCACAATTCGCAGGGTCACTGGATAAAGAAAAACTGGTGGATTATATGATTGAAGGGCTTGATAAGTCATTAAGCTTTGATTTAACCTGCACGCTTGCATTCTGCACGGAAAAAGAACCGGTTTTATTGTTAAATTCACTCTATGAAATATCAGATGAGCTTTTAAGCGCGCTGAAACTCAGAACCGTTTTGAATTACAAATCATTGTTTGAGGACAAAAATCCGCCGTTTGAAATAGATATTGATACTTTAAAAATTGTAAAAACCGTAAAATATCCGGCAAACAGGTTTACGTTTACACTTTTCCAGTATGATAATATGTTCGCGCCAATCAGCCTCGGAGATAATTTTTTCGGCTGTATTGAAATTTTTAAAGAAACTCCGTTTACATCGGATGATGCAACATGCTTTCAAACAATTGCACAGCAGGTTTCTTTGCCTTTAAAAAGCGCAACTCTTTATCAGGAAATTAAAGAAACGAATTTGAAACTTGAAAAACTTGAAAGATTAAAATCCGAATTTATTTCAATAGTATCGCACGAATTACGCACCCCGCTAACCGCTATAAAAAATTCACTTGATATTTTATCAGGCGGAAAATGCGGCGAGATAAACGACTCAGGGCAGAAGTTTTTATCAATGGCGCAGAGAAATGTACAAAGACTTGCGGGGATTATAAACGATTTGCTTGATCTTTCCAAAATAGAGGCCGGTAAAATGGATTATCACTTTGCGAATATGGATATCCATTCGGTTATAGATTATGTAAAATCGTCGTTGTCAGTTGTGGCAAAAGAAAAAGGACTGAATTTAATCTCTGAAGAAACGCCTGATTTGCCTGAAATTTATGCGGATTCACAAAGATTAGAACAGGTTTTAACAAATCTTGTGTCTAATGCCATAAAATTCACGCCTGAAGGTAAAACTATAATAATCCGTTCGCATCTTGCGGATGCCTCACAGCTTAATGCACCGAATTGTTTTAAAAATGATATTAATAAATTGTCCGGCAAATACATTGTTGTAGGCGTGGAAGATCAGGGAATCGGGATAGCTGAAAAGGATTTATTGAGGGCGTTTGATAAATTTGCTCAGATAGAGAATTCTCTATCCCGCAAAGTAGGCGGATCAGGTCTGGGGCTTCCTATTGCAAAACAGCTTCTTCAGGCGCATAACGGTGCTATATGGTGCGACAGTGAATTAAATAAAGGCTCCAGATTTTATTTTGCAATTCCTGTGAGTACTGTCGGTGCGGAAGCTGAAAAAAATCTTATTTTAAATTAGTTTTTACGAAATGTAACAATATACTTGCTCTGAAGGCAATATGCTATAATAATTTTATTAGGGGAAAAGGTATGAAAAAAATTTTAATTGTTGATGATGAACAGGATATAGTAGAAAGTTTAAAATTTGTGCTCGAAGCTGCTGATTTTATCTGTTATTGTGCCTATAACGGAGAAGACGGATTAAAACTTGCAAAAGATATTATGCCTGATTTAATCATACTTGACGTAATGATGCCGAAAATTAACGGCTACAAAATAAGCAGACTTTTAAAATACGATAACAAATATAAAAACATACCTATTTTAATGATTACCGCACGTTCTCAAGAAGAAGACAAACTTATCGGTGAAGAAACAGGTGCGGATGAATATATTACAAAACCTTTTGATTTGGAAGATGTTGTTAAAACCGTCAAAAAATATTTGGGATAAAAATGGAAACAGTTACAAATAAGACATTGGAAAAACTTAAATACGACCTTGTAAGAGCCGGACTTGTACAGTACGAAGTTATTGAACAGGCTGATGAAATTTCCAATGCTCAAAATATTAATATAGGACAGGCGCTCATAAATTCAGGTGTCATAACCGAAGAAACTTTGTTGAAATTTTTGGAATCCAGACTGCACATACCTTACGTAAACCTTGAGGATTATTCGCTTGATCCGAATTGTCTTAAATATGTAAGCTTTTCCGATGCAAAAAGATACCGTATTATTCCGCTTTTCAAAATTGAGGATACCCTGACGGTTGCAATGGCTGACCCGCTTGATTTATTTGCCATAGACAAAATTATTGAAAGCGCGGAATGCTCAATTGAGCCTGTAATTTCATCCGAAAGCGCTATTATCAAAAAAATTGACGAATATTACAAAACCGACAGCACTGTCGGCGAAATTTTCACTGACATAAACGCTGATTACGACTGGCGCGACGAACTTCACAGCGAGGATTTAAGCGACAACCATATCCAAAAAATTATTCGAGCCATTTTGAAACAGGCGATTATGGAAGGAGTACATGAAGTAACTTTTCAGGGAGAAGATTCAGGTTTCGGAGTGAATTTTAAAAAGAACGGCGAAATTTTTAATAAAGGTACAATTCCCTCCGTTCTCACATCTTCATTTACCGCAAGGCTTAAAACTCTTGCAGAGCTTGATCCGTCGGTATCAGAAGTTCCGCAGCTCGGTAAATTAAATTTTAAAGTGGACGATGTGCAGGTTGTGGCAAGTATTTCGACCTTTCCGACCATTATGGGTGAAAGAATTTTCCTTAAAATTTATAAACCGCCCAAGGCTTTGAATAAAATAATCACTTCAGACAAACAACTAAAACTTGTGAGAAAATCCCTTAAAGAGCCGGGAATAATCCTTGTCTGCGGATCACCTTTGAGCGGAAAAACGCATGTCATCTATTCGCTTTTGCTTGAAGCCGCAAAACAGGGCGTCAAAAATATTATGACGCTTGAAAGTATTGCAAAATATACTCTTCAAGGTGTCAATCAGTGCGAATTGAACGAAAATATAGGGTTTAATATGGATAAAGCATCCAGATTTATTGAGTTTCAATCGCCTGATATAATCTATCTTGAGGGGATAAAAACAAAAGAATCATTTGACTATTTTGCGGGACTCGTTTTTGACGGAAAAACCATTATTATGGAATTTCTGGCAAACAACATGGAAGATTTGCGCAATAAAATGGCATTTTCCGACTTTGAAACACTTAAATCGCTTATCAGCTGCATGATTTTTATCCATTCAAAAGACAGCATCGAAGTCTTTGACAAAGAAACAATCCAGAAGTATCTGGCATGATGCAGCAAAAAAATTAGTTTGCAGTCGATTTATTTCAATAAATCTTCGAGTTTACAGCCCAAAACGTTTAAAATTGCTAATAAGGTAGAAAGTTTTATATCTACAAGTCCCTGTTCAATTTTACTGATATGCTGAGCCTGATGTATACCAATTAAGTCAGCAAATTTGTCCTGCGAAAGTTTTCGTTTCAGTCTTTCAATACGTATATTTTCACCAAAAGTTTTAAAATCTTTAATTTTCTTCATATTACAATATTAAACTATTGTATTGCAATATACAACATAGTATAATATGAAAAAAGTATATTACACTATGAGAATAAGGAGAATTATTATGGAAGAAAAATTGGAAGAATTAAAATTTTTATCCGAGAAACTGGAAGAAAGTTTATTTGAAATAAAGGATTTATATGAGACTATATGTGATTCAATACTTTATAATGCAGATAACTCAGGCGATTGCAGTCATTTGGTCACTATAGTGGCAATTTGTAGAGACCGATTGGATAAATTTGTTATTGCGTATGAAAATTTGTCTATAAAAACAGTACAATTAAAAATTATTTAGCGATATAAAATACCAGATTAACCAGAAAATCTGCTATAAGCATATAAAGCGTAGACAGGATTGCCGCCTGAGTGGTTGAAATACCGACCTCTTTTGCGCCGCCTTTTGTCTGATATCCTTGTGTAGCGCAGACAAGAGCGATTAATCCGCCGAAAATTGATGCTTTTAAAAGACTTATATAAATATCGCGGGTAGAAAGCCATGCCCAGACGGAATTCATATAGCGTGCGGGATGCAGATCAATTGTAGCGGAGCAGACCAGCATTCCGCCCAAAACCCCGATAACTTCCGCAATCAATACGACCATAGGCACCGTAATCATTGCCGCAATTATTCTCGGGGTAAAATAATACCCCACAGGGTCGACCTTTAAAGTTTTCATGGCATCCACCTGGCTTGTAACCTGCATGTTTGCAATCTCCGCGGAAATAGCAGTGCCGGCTCTGGCGCCGATTGCGAGCGCAACAAATCCCGGCGCAATTTCTCTTATCATAACTATTGCAATCGTGCCTCCGATATAAGTTTCGGCTCCGGTCATCAAAAATTGTTTTGCTACTTGAACGGCAATTACAGCCGCCGCAATAAACGCTATGGACAGTGAAATAATCAAAGAATCGTAGCTAATGGATGCTGCCTGCGAAATTATGCTCGAAAATTTTACCTGCCTTTGCAGTAAATATTTCAGGCTCTTAAAAAAATTTATAACACACAGACCGAAAAATTCTATCATATAAAAAATATATCACGAACAGCTAATTTTTGGCAAGGTTTGCACTTTTTATAAATTGTTTTGCATCGTTTATAGGGATTGCAAAGCCTATCCCGATATTTGAAATATTATTATCTGGGTTATAAATCGACTGATTAATTCCGATAACCTCTCCGGCTGAATTTAAAAGCGGTCCGCCGGAGCATCCGGGGTTAATAGCGGCATCCGTTTGAATTCTGTTTTTTGTGTAGTCAATTCTTGATACAATTCCTTGAGTTAATGTTCCGTAAAATCCAAAAGGATTTCCTATTGCAAGAACTTTTTGCCCGACCTTGATATCCTCCGAATTCCCGAATGAAACCGTTTTTAAAGGTGTTTTAGGTTCAATTTTCAAAAGCGCCAAATCTTTATTTTTGCCCATTTTTGCGAGAATTTTTGCTTTGTAAACAATTCCGTTATACATTGTTACATCAATATCTTTGCAGCCTTCAACGACATGTGAGCCTGTCAGAATTACACCGTCTTTTGAAATTACACAGCCTGTACCTGCGGAAACCCCGTCGTCAAGCTGCGCATCTATCGCAACAATTGCAGGATTAATTTTTTCATAAACCGTAATGTTAATCCTTTCATCAGGTTCATAATTTACCCCGAATACCGGCGCAAATCCTATTATTAAAGCCGTAATTACAGAAAAAATTTTTTGCATAACAATTCCTCGTTACCCCATTATGTAAAAAATTCCCGTCTAAAGTATTGCCAAAAATTATTAATTTTGGGTTAGTTCTTGAAATTATTATAATTTTAATGTATAATTCACAAAGAAGGAGAATTTGATTATGGCAAGAATTGATTTATTTAAACAACATTTACAGGAAAAGAAAGCAGTTAAAGTTATTGCAGGTATTGACAATTTTGATATCGTAAACATTAAAAAAGTTGTTTCATCTGCTGAAAATTCAGGCGCAAGCGCTGTTGACATCTGCGCTAAAGAAGAAATCGTAAAAGAAATCCGTTCTATGACGGAATTACCTTTATTTGTTTCTTCAATTGTTCCGGAAGAACTCGTAAAAGCGGTAGATCTGGGCGCTGACGCAATTGAACTCGGCAACTTTGACGTTTTGTATAAAAAAGGAATTTCATTCACCGCTCAAGATGTTTTGAGATTAACAAAAGAAACTATCGCACTTTTGGGCGACAGAGAAACTTTCTTCTCAGTAACAATTCCGGGCGAAATTGCTATTGCTGAACAAATTGAATTAGCAAGAGAATTGGAAACTATGGGTGTTGATTTAATTCAAACAGAAGGACATTTCTCAAAAGATTCTCAAGCTGACGGTGTCAGAGGTCTTATGGAAAGAGCAGAACTCACAATTTCCAATACAATCGAACTTGCAAGAAACATTGAAATGCCGATTATGACAGCAACAGGTATCAACCCGACAACCGCTCCGTTTGCATTCGCAGCAGGTGCATCAGCTATCGGCGTTGGTTCTTGCATTAACAAAATGGATTCAACGCTTTCTATGATGGCTACTATCAGAAATCTTGTTGAAATCGCAGAAAAAAATGCAGTAAAAACTGTGGAATTGGTTTAAAATCTTAATTGAATAAATAATTTTAGGGCGGACAATACTTTGTCCGCTTTTTTATTGTTATTACATTTATTTACATGTAATGGAAATTTTTTATGGTTTTAACTAAAATGTTTATCAGGAAGGAATTGGCATGGAATATATTTTAGATTTATTATACATATATATAGCGGTTTATTCAGTGTATTTTTTGGTTTTAGCCGTAAGAAATCTCAAGGATAAACCTTTTAAGATAGAAAAAAGATATTCGCAATATGAAGAAAAAGACCATCTGGCGGTGGTAATATATTCACACAACAACAAAGCCACTCTTGAAAGTCTTATTAATCAATTAAAACTTCAGGATTATCCGATTGATTGCTTTAAAGTTTTTGCGATTTTAGACAACTGTAATGACGGTTCGGAAACAATTTTTAATACTAACAGATTTGTAAACGTTATAAATTTCAAAGACAACGGCACTTTAGGAAAAGATCAGGCTGTGTCATTATTAATAGAGCAGCTGGTATCGGATCAGTGGATTGATTCATATATATTTATTGATGCAACGCGAGGTATTTCAACTGACTTTTTGTCAACCGTAAATTCCGCACTGGTTAAAAATTCCGTATTAAGCGGCGAAACCCTGATGCTTACTGATAACCTTGACATTATCGATACAATTAAAGCTGTTTATCTTAAATATCACATGAATTTTATTAATAAAGCACGTACACTTTTGGGACTTGCTGTTCAGGCAGATTCCGGTGTTTTTATAATTAAAAAAGAAATTGTAGACAGAATAGGCGAAGTTGATTTTAAAAACATCGACAGCGAATTAAAATACAGTCTTTTATTGTCCAAAATAGGCTACAGATGTGCATATAATCCTAATATTCAGACATTTGTTAACGCTGAGGGGTATATTTTCAGACGCCCGAGGATTTCTCAAAGATTATTGCTGTTTAAAAATTGTTTTAAGAGTATGTTTTGCAAAAATTTTGTATTCACGGAACATGTTCTGTCGCTTATTGCTCCTAATTTCTGGGTGCTTGTTATCGCTTATTTAGGCTTGATGAAACATTCTTACAGATATTATTTCTTTGTGGATTTCAAAGTTGTATTATTCTCATTCATGCTTTTAATTGCCGGTTTTGCAATAAGCTTGATAAATGCAAAATTGAATTTGAAAGAAATAATTTTATTATGTTTCTATCCTTTATATTCAATAGGACATATTATAAAAAATATGCCTCCGATACGCGGACTTCTTGCAAGAATTGCTAACGGCAGAGTCACAAACGAAAAAGATAAACTTTCTATTGATGTTGTTGTATCAACAGGCAAAAGCGATCTTCCGTGCAAATTGGAATTTATCTCCGATAAAGGAATTTCAAAGGTAAGATTTATATTCAAAAATAAAAAATATACAACCGGCGGGCATTTAAGAATGATTGACGCTTTGCAGGAATTAAAATCAAAACTTGACGATTACGGATTTATTTTAAAAATTTGTAACTGCTGTTCACACTTTGCCTCCAGTGTTGACGGGTCGACAAATATGCTGAAAGGTACCTGCAGCTGCGATTATCCGAGTCCGTCATTAAAAGAACCCAAACCCACATTGATTTGGAATTCCTGTTCAAAATTTTCACCTGCAAGATTGAACAGCCTTATTGAAGAAATGGTTTCAAAAGGTAAGGAAGAATAATTAAAGTTTTGTGAGCAGTTCTTTCATCATATAAAAAGAGCCGCAAACAACCGTTAATTTGCCGTCCTTGTAATTGAATTTTTGTCCGGTAAATTCTTTTGACGGGTAAGGACAAACCGACTGAAGTTCATCAATGTCAGCTGAATTCGGGTAGTTAAAATGATAAAAATAAATTTCATCTTCAGGGTTAAATAATTCAGTAATCATTCTTCTGTAGTCTTTATTTTTAAGGCAGCCGAAAATAAAGCGTCTGGGAGTATTTGCATAATTAAAATCCAGACTTTGCTTTAACGCACGAATACCGTTGGGATTATGTGCGGCATCAATTATCATATTTTTGTCGGCAAAATACTGAAACCTGAAAGGATGCTGAACTTTTTTCAAGGCTTTTTGAACAGTATCTTCAGAAATGTCTTTAAAAAGATAACGGACCGCGGTCAGAGCAAGAGATAAATTTTCCTGCTGGTAAAGACCTTTCAATGAAAGATTTGAAGTATCCTCAAACGGCGATACCATAATCATAAGGGAGTTTTTCTTATCTGCGGTATCCTTTATTATTTCAAAGCCTTCGGCAGTAATAACGGGACAATTTTCTTTAATAATTCCTGCTTTTTCGAAAGCGATTTGTTCCAAAGTTTTGCCGAGCCTTTCCGTGTGGTCAAAATCAATGTGCGTAATAATAGAACACAGATTTGATTTTATAACGTTAGTCGCATCAAATCGCCCGCCGAGTCCTGTTTCCAGAACAACAACATCGACACTATTATCGGCAAAATATTCAAACATAACAGCTGTCAAAATTTCAAATTCCGTAAGATAAATGTTATTTTTATCGGCAAGAGAACAAATTTTTTCCACATAATTTGCAAAATCATTTTTAGAAATCTCATTTCCAGAGATTTTAATTCTTTCGGTATAGTCAAAAATATGCGGGCTTGTATACAGACCTACTTTCATCCCTGCTTCTTTTAAAACAGATTCAATAATTGCGCAGACAGAACCTTTGCCGTTAGTTCCCGCAATATGAATACATTTTAATTTATCTTGAGGATTACCTAAAATATCAAGAATTCGGGAAATTCTTTCAAGTCCGAGTTCAATATAAAATTTCCCCTGGCTTGTTAAAAGCTTTACGGCATCTTCGTAATTCATAATTAATAAAACCTCTGCAAAATCGGCAGATTGACCCCGTTCAAAAAAGACCTTTCAGTAAGTCTTATGCCAAGGCAGCACTGTTTACGTTTAAATTGCGCTCTGTAAATCTTTTTAACCGTATCAAGAACAAGTTCGGTGCCGTATTTGGCGCAGATTTCTTCAACAGGCTTGTTTTGTTCAATGTACATTTCAATTATATCATCAAGAATTGCGTATTCAGGAAGTCTGTCCTGATCTTTCTGTCCCGGATGAAGCTCTGCTGACGGAGCTTTTTCAATAATTGCCTGCGGAATTCTTTCTTCATTGCGGTTAATATACGCACAAAGCTTGTAGACATTTGTTTTTGTTAAATCACAGATTAAATTCAGACCGCCCGCAAGATCGCCGTAAAGTGTGCCAAATCCCATTGCGGCTTCTGATTTGTTGCTGGTGGAAAGCAAAAGCCTGCCGTCACGATTTGAAAAGAACATCAAAATAATAGCCCGCAATCGCGCCTGCAAATTTTCCTCCGCTAAATCCTGTTTTGTTTCATGGGCAATTTTTTCCATGAAATTATCAAATAAAGGTGTGATAGGGTGTTTTTCCGTGCGTATTCCTAAGTTCTGTGCAAGTGCAATAGAATCCGTAACACTGCCTTCAGAAGAATACCTACTCGGCATCAAAACCCCGAGAACGTTTTCAGCACCCATCGCATCAGCTGCCAGAACGGCAGTTAAGGCGCTGTCTATACCGCCTGACAGCCCCAGTATAATCTTTTTGAAACCTGTATTTTCACAGTATTCTTTTAAAGCAAATGTCAAAACTTTATAAACAATTTCTTCAATTTGAGGTTCTTCATAATGAATTACTTTTTTGAAATCAATAATTTCGCACGCTGTTTCACAAACAGGTAAATGCATTACAAGTTCGTTTTCTCTGTTTTTTGCAAAACTTCCGCCCGCAAAAATATTTTCATCAGACATTCCGACAGCATTAACAAATATAAAATCGTTTCTTGTATTGATGCTATCAACAAATTCTTTATAATCATTCATCACAAAATATTTATTTTTTGCAAGAATATAAAGGTCGCATATCACGTCATCGCGGTAGATTTCATCAACATAAACGTTTTGCCCCTGTATGATATAAAATCCGTCTTCGGATATTCCGATTTCACCATTTTGGATTAAAACATCGCCGATTAGAACAGCTTTATCATAATTTTTCAGTGCAATATTTTGATAAAAATGCATTTCAGCATCCTGTAATTTTTCATCCAGCACAAGGTCTTTTGCGCCGGTATCTTCCAGATCATACTGAGGAAATATTATCAAATCGCAATCGTTTTTTTCAATTGCGTCTGCTATTTGTTTAAAATTAAAATCAAAATCCGCTGTTTTGAATCTTGTCTGTGCCAGTGCAACTTTCATTATTACTCCTTTATTCCAATTTCAAATAATTAACTTTTTCCCATCCTAAATCAATATACTTTACTTTGCCTTTAACTTTTTCAATCTGCGGCAAAATTGACGGAATACGTCTGATTCTGTCATAGATATTCAAATCAGGCTGCCCGAGGCGAACAGGAACTGTCTCGATTTTTACATAAATATCATCCGGATTTCGCATATCAATGTATTCAACTTTTTCACGTGAAAAAGTTTCGACATATTTGGCAATTTTTTGAATCTGCCTAATTTTATTTACATCCCACTTTCTATAATCATCCCCCTTGTTTCCGTATGAAAGAACCTTAATTGTCTTATACTCTTCGGGAAGAGGAAGATAATCGGAACCGATAATTAATCTTCCATCTCTTGTAAATGCGGCAACCGGCTTAACTTTATCATCCGGTGCTATTGTAATAACCGGCATGGCTTCTCTGATAATTATTAAAACTCTTGCAGGGAAAGCGTATCTTCTTATATAGACTTCATCAACCGGCGCAAGTGACATTAATTTATACTTTAATTCGTTCAAATTTGCCATATACAGAGGGACTTTAGGCACCGCTATATCTTTTATTACACTTTTAATTTTTTGAGTTTTTACAATTTTATTATTTACAATTTGAATACGTGAAGGTTCCGGATTTTTAAAAACAGTCTGAGGAAGATACCATCCGCCAAACGAAGAAAAATAATAAATTCCGAAAATAATTCCACACCCTGTTAAAAAACGCAGCAAGCTTTTAACAAAGCTTTGTTTTTTCTTGCCTTTTCTGATTTTTCTTTCGCGTTGTTTTGTTTTTAAAAGTTCTTCCGGACTTTCAAATTCTTCATTGTCTGTCATTATTTATTTAATCCTGCGCTGTTCAATATCAATAACACCAAATTATCATAATCAATTTCCATAGCAAGAGCCTGAGCAGGTAAATCACTTGTTGCCGTCATACCGGGGCTTGTATTGATTTCCAACAAATACGGGATATCATCTTTCATCATAAAATCAATTCTTGAGACCCCGCTGCAACCTGCCGTTTCAAAAGCTTTTACAGCAAGTTCTTTTACGTATTCCGTAACCTCGGGCGACAAATTTGCCGGACATATGAAATCAGACATCCCTTGTGTGTATTTAGCTTCAAAGTCATACCATTCATTTTTCGGTCTGATTTCAAGAATTTCGGTTGCAAAAGGCTTGCCGTCAGCTTCAAGAACTCCCACAGTTACAAAAAATCCGTCTATAAATTCTTCAACAAGTACATCGTCGTTGTATTTTACGGCAGTTTCGTAAGCTTCTTTCAAGTCTTCTCTTTTATCAACCTTTGTCATCCCGAAGCTTGAACCTTCACTCACAGGCTTTACGAACAAAGGATATTCCAAATCCGCCGTCTTTTCAAAAATATCTTCGCCTTTTTTAACAAATGCTGATCTTGCCATAATGATATCGGGATTTGTAGAAAGAATTCTTTTGGTAAATTCTTTATTCATACAAACAGAACTTGCCATAACACCGCAGCCGGCATAAGGAATTCTTAAAATTTCCAACAGACCTTGAATACAACCGTCTTCGCCGTATTTGCCGTGTAAGGCATTGAACGCATAATCATATTTGCCGTCTTTAAGCTTTAAGGCAATATCTTTATCAACAACAACCATTTCAGCATTAGCAAACCCAAGCCTTTGAAGTGCCTCAAAACACCCCTTACCTGAACGCATGGATACCTCAGCTTCTGATGACATCCCGCCGCAAAGAACAGCTATTTTTGAATTTTTATCGATTCTATTTTTAATTTCCTGCATAAATCTTCCTCTTTTTCATCATTTCCGCCTATATATCTGACTTCGGGCACTAATTTTATACCGTATTTATCTTCAACCGCTGATGACATTTTATCCATTAATGTCAAAACATCCAATGATGTCGCGTTTTTTTCATTTATAATAAAATTCGCATGTTTTTCAAAAACTTTTGCACCGCCTGCTCTAAATTCTTTCGCGCCAACGGATTCTAAAAGTTGTCCTGCAGAATGTCCTTCCGGATTTTTAAAAACACTTCCGCAATTCGGCAATGTCAAAGACGGCTGTTTAGTCTGCCGGAATGTCAAATTTTCATTCATTTTTGCCTGAATATTTTCCGCAGTATCCTTCTTTAATTCAAACTCTGCAGACAAAACAATATAAGGTTTTTTCTGGCAAACAGAAGTTCTATATTCAAACCCCATTTTTTCATTAGTAAATTTTACAATACCGGTTTCGGAAGAATAAATCAAAGCAGATTTCAAAACGTCAGAAATCTTTTGTCCATGAGCCCCCGCATTCATGCAAACCTCACCGCCAACGGATCCGGGGAAACCAATCATGAATTCAAGTCCGCTTAAACCCTCTGCGGCTGCCATTTTAGACAATTTTGTACCACTAACACCGGCACCTGCATTTATAATATTTCCGTCTACCGATATTTCATCTATACGCTTTGTACAAATCAAAGCTCCGTCATAGCCTTTTGAAGACACAAGAATATTTGACAGATTTCCTACCACAGCAGCATCCGGTAATGCTTCCAGAATTTCAACAAATTCAGCTGTTGTTTCAGGGAAATAAACTCTTTTAACATTACCTCCAATTTTAAACGATGTAAGTTTTGAAATATCAAAATCATTTTCCGCAAGCATTTACTGTCTCCTTACTTAATGACAAAAGTTCTTTACCAAGATTAGTAATAGTTCCGGCTCCAAGTCCTATTACAATATCGCCTGATTTCAATTCCGGCAACAATTTTTCCGCAACTTCTTTAATGCTGCCCGAAATATATTCAGCCGAATGATTTTCGGATAATTCTTCAGTGAATTTTTCCGAATTAATTCCTTCAATTGGGGCTTCGGATGCCGCATAAACATCCGTAACAACAACATGATTCACATCGCCAAAGGCATTTAAAAAATCGCCCCACAAATTAGCAAGTCTTGTAAATCTATGCGGCTGAAAAACCGCGATCACATTTCTGCCTTTAAAAGATTTCGCAGAAGAAAGAGTTGCTTTAATTTCAGTAGGATGGTGAGCATAATCGTCATAAACGGATATTCCGTCAAATTCACAAACCTTTTGAAAACGCCGTCCCATACCGGTAAACGTTTCAAAATACGGCTTTATAAGGTCAGTATCAATGCCGGACTCCCTCAACGCCGCAAAAACAGCCAGCGAATTATAGACATTGTGTTGACCTTTAAGACAAATTTTCATATCCGATAAAAATTCACCCGCATAATAAATATCAAATGTCGTAAAATCTTCATTGTATTCAATATTCTTAGCGGTATAATCAGCATTATTGAGTCCGTAAGTAATAAACTCTCTACCTGACAATTGCGTTGCGCCTTTGCAGTCATTGTTTATTAAAACTTTCGCATCGGGCTTAAGATTTGAAATAAATTTGTCAAAAGTTTCAATAATAGATGTTAAACCATTTTTATAAAAATCCAGATGATCAGCCTCAAGATTATTAACTACAACGACATCAGGCGAATATTTAACGATTGTACCGTCGCTTTCATCCAATTCGGCACAGAAAAATTTTCCGTCTTGCGAATGTGCATTTGTTCCTATGTCAGGCAGCATGCCGCCGACAACATAAGAAGGTTTAAGCCCCGCTTTTTCCAGAACATAGGCACAAAGACCGCTGGTTGTAGTTTTTCCATGAGTTCCTGAATATCCTATGAAAAATTTTCCCATTTTAGATAATTTTGCAAGCACGTCAGATCTATGCATGACCGTAAGACCAAGCCTCCTTGCTTTTTGCATCTCCGGATTATCTTCTTTAATTGCAGTACTTGCAACAACAACACAATCTTCAGGAAGATTTTTTTCGTCGTGTCCTATATAAACTTTTGCGCCCAAATCGCGTAATTTATCAATATATTTGCTGTCGTTAATATCTGAACCTGATACCTCATATCCGTTTTCCAAAAGGTATTTAGCCAGACCGCTCATTCCTATTCCGCCTATTGCAATGAAATAATATTTCTCTCTCAATTTTCTATCCCTTATGCTATTTACTTTTACTATTATAATACTAAAAAACTCCCGCGGGCTGAATGTTATGATTTTTTAATAATTACATAAAAACTATTACAGAATAAAATTTTTGTCATCCTGAACTGCCTGAGGCAGGACAACATTTTGAACATTGGTGGAACTTACCATGTCATCCTGAACTTTGCAAAGCGAACCAACGAGGAACGAGTTGTGTGAGCCTGCATCCGTCGGCGAAGCCGTTAGGTGTTTCAGGATCTCTGTAAAAATTTAAAAAGATTCTTCGCTGGCGCTCAGAATGACAAAAATAATTTCCACCTCAAGGCCGGGAGGGAAAAATTAGTGAGCGAAACTCACAGTAAACACACACCTCACGCTACTCTCCTTAAAAAATTCTTAGTGCCTTACTGTCTTAGTATCTTAGTAACTTTACTTATAACATTTTTTTGTAACGAATTGTAACGTTTCTTAGACATATTGGCAATTTTTTATTAAATAAATACTTTATATATATAAGATATATTAATGAGGAGTATAAGCTATGTCTAAAATTGAAGGAGTAAAACCGGTTGGATATGATAAAAATGAAGTAGCAACAAACTATGCCGATGAGAAAAAAATGAAAAAAATCAATTCATTATTTTCTGATGGAGCAGCTGCACCGCAAGTAGCTTTTACATTGGATGTCGGAAATTCAATTTTTAACAACGGTACAGCACAACCGAGCCAGACAGCAGTTCAGGCATAAATTTACAAAAATGTTTGTTTGATATAAAATAATCCCTGCAAAGGGATTATTTTATTATGTTATTAACATCAGACATAGGGAATACAAATATTACACTCGGACTTTTCGATAACGAAGCGCTTGTCGAAGAATTCAGACTCGCGTCAGACAAAGATTTGTCGTTGGAAGAGTATGAAGTGCTTTTGAAGTCTTTATTTAAAGATTTTAAAATTGACGGATGCATTGTAGGCTCCGTTGTTGAGGAGTTAAACAACAAATTTATGAGTGCGGTCAGAAATGTTTTCGGAATTGAACCTGTATTTTTGACCAATAAAATCAATACCGGTGTAAAAATAAAAACGGATTTTCCTGATGAAGTAGGCGCGGACAGAATTGCAAATGCTACAGGAGCCTATGTTTTGTATAACAAACCCACAATTGTAGTGGATTTCGGGACAGCAACGACATTTGATATTATAAACGCCGAGGGTGAATTTATAGGCGGAATGATAGCTCCGGGTATAAATTTGCAGATGAAGGTTTTGAATAAATTCACCTCAAAACTTCCGAGAATTGATGTTGCGATTTCAACAAAAGCAATCGGGCATAATACAACAGACGCGATTTTATCCGGGGTAATCAGAGGAACTGCCTGCATGATTGACGGACTTGTCAAACAGTGCGAAAAAGAATTGGGACAAAAAGCAGTTCTTGTTGCAACAGGCGGTTATTCAGGTCTGATCGCAAATTACCTCGAGCGTCCGTTTGATTATATTAACCCGACACTTACGCTTGAAGGATTAAGGCATCTTTATAACCTAAATATTGTAAGTGAATTGCAAAAAGTTTCCCATTAAATTTTCATTCCACACCTGAACGTCTTTTGGGACACTTAGTACGGTAGGGGTAAAATTCCAGATGTATTTTATATTTGCGGAAACCAAAAAATCAGCTGTTTTTTGTGCAAATTTCCCCGGAACAGTTAAAATTGCTATATCAACATTGTTTTTTCGTGCCAAATTAGGCAATTTTTCCACATCAAGGATTAAGAGTTTGCCGTTAACTGTTGTGCCGATTTTTTTACGATCATTGTCAAAAAGCGCTATGATATTCAGCCCGTAATTCGTAAAATTATCATATTTTGCAAGCGCCATGCCTAAATTTCCCGCACCCACGATAAATGCTTTTTTTGTTTTGGAAAATCCGAGAGTTTTTTCAATAGATGTTTTTAATTCTTCTACGATATAACCTATTCTTGATTTGCCGGAATTATTCAAAATGCTGATATCTTTTCGGACTTGAGAATCATCAATATTTAAGAGTGATGCTATTTGACCGCTTGAGATATATTTTTCTCCGCTGTTCAAAAAATCCTGCAAAATACAGTGGTAAAGCGTTAATCTGTTTATAACCTTATCCGAAATTTTCTTTTCCATAATTGAATTATAACACGTAAAAAAAGCACAAGATATAATCTTGTGCTTTTTTGGGGTCTGCGCGGTAAATTTATTATTTACCGAATAAAACTGCTCTTGCCGAATCTGTCGCCGGTTCAACTGTTTGCCCGTGGAAAATTACCGGAAACAAGTCTGTAATTTCAGATGATTCACATTCTCCTGATGCTGCATTTGCGCAGTGGATTACTGTATTAGGACCTGTTGCACCGTTTACATCAATAAATCCATAGCAATTATTTTCAACTGCTCCAACGTCGGTACAATTTTCAGCATCGAGGTTATACCAGAAAGATGTACCATCCGCAAACGCAAATTTTGCATAATTATCAGCATCATTATTCATCGGCAGGTTAACTTCAACCTTACCTTCCGAATTGCATGTACCTGTAATTGTTGTACCTGATGGTGCTGTAGGTTCGGTCCAACTGCCGGCACTGCCATTACATTGAATTGTATAATGTAATACAGGAGTTGCTGCGCCTGTACCTGTTCCCTCTGTCAATGTTGGTTTTGTTTCATAAGAATCTGAAATTTCAGTAGCTGATTGCATCCTGTCTTTCAGCATAAGCCCTAATGAACCGGCATTGGTTCCGTAATTCGCCGAAGCATTGCCCGTATCAGCTTTTAAGGTTGAAAAATCCGTGTCTTCAAGTGCAATGTTCATTAAAACAGCTTGATTTAATGTTGACAAAGCCTTTTTATAAGCTGTTTTAAACTGCGCTCCGTTTGTATTGGAAATCAATGTCGGGATAGTCATAGCTGCAACTACACCGATAATACCAAGTGTAATTAAAACTTCCGCGAGGGTAAATGCATTTTTTCTCATCATATAAACTCACCTTTCTTTTTTACTGCATAAAAATAGGGTATAAATTTCTTATACCCGTTAACTAATTCTTTATAACTATATGTAAAGAAAAATTAATACTTTAGGATTAGATATATATAATACTAATTAATTAGACTCTCTATTTTCTTCCTGTTGAATGAAATTACAAAGCTGTTCAAGCTTTTTATCTTCCATTGCGTCGATTACTTCCTGAATATCGTGGATTTTATTCAGGGCAAAACCGGTTTCAGCAATTAAAACACAATCATTGCAGAGTCTGTATCCGCTGTATTCAATTGAGCCGGCAAGTGGTTTTAATTGTCCGCAGCAATCGCATTCAAACATTTCATCCGCAAGCGAAGGGTCTTCTTCCAAATCGTCAAGCACCATTTGTTGAACGACCTCCTGCATTTCTTTAACAATTTCTTCTTCTGATTTCATTATTTCACCAATTCTTTCATTTCTTGTACCGCTTGCGGCAGACCGACAAATATGGCGCGGGAAATTATGCTGTGTCCTATATTGAGTTCGTATAAATCCGGAATTTCATGCATTCTGTGCACATTTTGGTAATTAAGTCCATGGCCTGCATTAACTTTCAAGCCAAGAGATTGAGCAAGTATTGCAGAATTTTTAAGTTTTAGGAATTCCGCTTCCTCGTCGGGTGTTCCGAATTTTTCGGAATATTGTCCGGTGTGCATTTCAATGAACTGTGCGCCTGTCGCAGCAGATGCCTTAACCTGAACTTCTGTCGGGTCTATAAACAAGCTTACCAGAATACCCGCATCTTTCAAAGGTTTAACGAAATTTGTTATTTTATCAAGCTGTCCTGCGACATCAAGCCCGCCTTCAGTTGTGATTTCTTGTCTTTTTTCGGGAACAAGGCAGACAGAATGCGGTTTTATTTCAAGCGCAATCTTCTGCATTTCATCGGTTACTGCCATTTCAAGGTTTAAATTTGTTTTTAATGTATGAATAAGGGTCCTGACATCGCTGTCTTTAATGTGGCGCCTGTCTTCTCTTAAATGTGTTGTTATTGAGGTTGCACCGTTAAGCTCGCAAACCTCTGCCGCCCTGATTGTATCAGGCTCAACACCGCCTCTGGCGTTTCTGAGAGTTGCAACGTGATCTATATTTACACCTAGTAGCATTTTTTCTCCTTTTTAGTACTTACTTATTTTTAAAAGTGCCGTATATGAAGGCAAAATCGTAATTTTTTCATCTTTTTGAGCAGAATTTGCAACAAATTTAACAGCTTTTTTAACATCTGGCACTACGGTTATTTTTTCCTGCGGAATTCCGGCATATTTAAGTCTTGCCGCCATATCATAGGCGCGTTTGCCGGATGTGACGACGAGGTTTTGAGCATTTTTAAGCTGTTCAAAGTCGCTGTCCCAAAGCCATGATATATCCCGACCGTCCGCATAATCGTCATTTATAGCGATTAATATATTGGAATTCAGGTCAACGGTTTTGAGAACTTCACTCGCGCCTGCGGGATTTTTTATAAGCTGGATAAGGGTTTTATGACCGTTTATAATTCTTGTTTCGGTTCTTCCGAAAATTGAATGATAAGTGTCAAGCGCATTTTGAATTTCAGACTGATTCAAACCGTTTTCAAATGCCGCGGCAATTGCCGCAAGTGCATTATAAGCGTTATATAAACCAGTCAAATTAACCTTAAAATCAAAGGTTACGCCATTATATTTTACTGAAATCAACGAATAATCGTCGAATATTTTAACTTTGGCGGAATAATCACACTCAGGACGTTTATAACCGCATTTATCACAGAAATAATGTCCCTGCTGCGCGTAAAATCTTTTTGTATATTTTAATGGTTCTTCGCAGATACAATTAAAAATTTCAGACGGCGCATGAGATTCATCTTTGTAGCGGCAATGATATTCAACGTCTTCGAAGCCGTAAAATATCGTTTTATCAGGCTTTGCAAAAGACGCTACAATCGGGTCGTCAGCATTTAAAATTAACTTCAAATCAGGATTTTTTGAAATTGCCTCTTTTATAATTTTTGCAGTATAATCCAATTCACCGTATCTGTCCAATTGATCACGGAAAAGATTGGTTACAACGAGAATATCTCCTTTTACAAAGTCATAAACCCTTGTAAGATAGGCCTCATCAGTTTCGACTACGGCATAATCAAAACGTTTGAAAGGTCTTATGCTGAGCGCAAAAGCATTTACAATCCCCGTGAGCATATTTGCCCCTTTAAGATTATGGATTACACTTTGATGAGTATTCCCGAGAATGTGTGCAATAAGACCTGAAGTCGTTGTTTTTCCGTTCGTACCGGTCACGTTTATCAGGTTATTTTTAATATATTTTTTTGAAAATGCAAGAAAATCAGGACAAATTTTAAGCGCGATATACCCCGGATATGAGGTTGCAGGCCTTTTAAGAAGTTTCAGCCCCAGAAAAGAAAGTTTTGCCGTAAAAAGCGCCGTATAAAATTTTGCTTTAATAAATAGTCCCATAAGTGTATTCCAATTTAAAATTAATTATTCTATACTTCAAATATAATAATACAAAAGCAGAAAAAATGTATTTATTTATTGCAATAATTTTAATAGCAGAGTTGATAATTGCAACCAACCTTGTTTGTCTGATAATTAAAGCGGACAAAAAAGTACTTGCGCTGTCGGACAAATTAACTGATGTACGCCCTAAAATCAAAGACGGGCTGAAATCAGCAAAAGATGCCGTGGCAAAACTTGTCGAAGGCGTGCATAAATTGAGCTGTTATGCCGAAAAGAAAAAACAGCAATATACAATGTCGATTATCAAAACTGTTTTGATATACGCTTTACTTATTATGTTGAAAGGCAAAAGCAAAAAGTGTTTATCCGCAATGCAGCTTGCAGTGGTACTAAAGGACTGCTGGGACAGGGGTGCGGCTTGTAATTTGTAAAAAAACATGTTATACTTAAAAGAAAGTTGAGGTAGGTTATATGAGCAAAAATAAATCATTTATGTTCGGAATGGGTCTGATAGCAGGTGTAATCGGCGGGGTTATCGCAGGTGTTTTATATGCCCCGAAACCCGGCGAGGAATCAAGACGGCAGTTAAAAGAAACAGCCTGCAAATTATATGAAGAAAATTCTCCGGCGATTACAGAGGCTAAAAAGCAGGCGCTTGAATCAGTTGATCTTATGAGATACAAACTTGAAAGACAACTCAGAAAATTCAGCAACATGCTGAAAAACAGAAAGCTTAGAAAAGCTAAAGAACTGGAAGATGGCGAAAGTGAATTCACATACTAAAAGAGGAAATTAACTATGGACTTTTCACAAATAGCATTAAATCAGGGACTTACTTTTTTGGCATGGGTAACAAGCATTGTGCTTGTAGTTGTTGCCGGATTTTTGATAAAACTTTTAATAGACTTGTCAAAACTGTCAAAAAATTTAAACGAAACATCAGTTATGCTTAATACCGAATTAAAACCGACACTGCAGGAATTAAGCGAAACTTTACATACTATCAATGACCTTGTAAAAAGCACTGACAAAGGTGTTGACAATGTAAAAGATATTATCCAGAGAGTCATCGGTAAGACAAAACTTCTCTCAGAATCCATTTTAGGCGGATTTTTAAAAGGTTTTGTTTCAATGATGGGACTTTTTTCAAAAAAATAGCCGGTTTTGGCGATTAAAAAATTGCCGAATAAAGTAAAAATGTAAAAGAAAAGGAGTGAAATAATATGTCAGCAACAAGATTTTTAGCAGGTTTCATAGTAGGCGGCGCAATAGGAGCCATTACAGGTATTCTTCTTGCTCCGAAATCAGGTGAAGAAACCCGCGCAATGCTAGCCGATTCAGCAAAAGAAGCTATGAGAAAAGCAGACGAAACAGTTAAAGAAATTCAGTCAAAAGCTGATGACGTAGTTTCAGATTTGCAGAAAAAAGGCGACGAAATCAAAGACAAGCTTCAAAATCTGATTAATCAGCAAAAACAGGAAGCTGAAGCTTAAAAGTTAGCGGAAAAATCCGCTTCTGAAAAGAGGGCGCAAATTGCGCCCTCTTATTTATTCAAAGCATCATCCAGAGCTTTTTCAAGAGTAGCAATTTTAGCTTCCAGAACTTCAACCCTTGATGAGCTTGATGAATTAGTAATAGAGCTTTTTTCCAGCTCTCTTTTATATGCGTTCAACTTTTCTTTCTGAGCAAGATAAAACTGTCCCATCCAGCAAATGCCCGTAAATAACCCGACAGCAAGCACAATAAAAGTATAAACCGCAAGATTCAAACTTGTTGTGTATTCAGGCATACCGAGGGTTTCAGATGTACCTTTTATTCCCCAGAGGTGCAAGTTCAATGTCTCGGGCGCATTTGCAATTGCCATATAAATTACGCCCAAAACCAAAAGATATGACACAATATTGATAATTCTTTTCATTAATTTCTCCTGTTTCTGTAAAATTTCAAAACTTTATTAATTTTTTCATCGGGTTCAATTTCCAATTCTATTATCTCACCCGTGACAGGTTTTGTAAACCTCAGATAATACGATTGCAAAACCTGCTCATCCGTTTTAACCCTGCCTTCGCCGGCGCCGTAGAGAGTGTCATTATAGACCGGATGCTTCATATAACTTGTATGAACTCTTATCTGATGAGTTCTGCCTGTAATAAGGGTTAATTCAACATAAGTGGCTTCTTTGAACCTTTCCAAGACTTTTAAAAGAGTAACGCTTTCTTTGCCGCCGTCTTTAACGGGGACGACCGCCATTTTATGAGGCTGCTTCGGGTGTCTGCCGATCGGTAAATCAATTCTGTCCTCATCACCGTTGTAATTTCCTTTTAAAATTGCCCTGTATTTTTTTGTAATGGCATGGTCTTTAATCTCCTGCGCCAAAAATTCATGCGCCATATTGTTTTTTGCAATCATCAAAAGACCTGATGTATTTCTGTCAAGCCTGTGGACGATTCCCCTGCGGAATTCTCCGTTTATATCGGAAAGATTATCGCCGCATTTATACAAAAGAGCATTAACTAAAGTATTTTCCCGCTCTGTTGATGTCGGATGAGTAAGCATGCCGGAGGGCTTATTAACGACAAGCATGTTTTCGTCTTCATAAACTATATCAAGCGGAATATTTTGAGGTTCAATTTTTATTTCTTCATTTTCTAGTTTTTCGAATTCAATTTTATCCCCGTTTTTAAGGGTATAAGCAGGTTTTTTAACGGAATTGTTTACAAAAATATTGCCGGTTTTTATAAAACCTTGAATTTTAGAGCGCGAAATATCCGGAAACAACCCCGAAAGGTAATTGTCAATTCTTGTATTTTCATCATTTTCGTCAACAAAAATTATCATAATTTCTTTTTGAGTAATATCATTATTATAATAGCTATAACACCGACATTTATAAGAATATCCGCAACGTTGAATACCGGGAATTCAACAAAATTTAATTCAAAATAATCTCTGACAAATCCGAGAGCAATTCTTTCGTGTAAATTTCCGCCAATACCTGCCGCGAGCATCGCAAGGAAAAATATAGCCTTCATAGAAATTGTTGAAATATGTCTTATAATATACGCGACAATCCCGCAAATCGCAACAACTGATGCAATTATAAGCACCTCTCTGGAATCTTGCAGAATACTGAAAGCAGCACCTGTATTTTCCACATAATTCAAAGATATCAAGTCATTTGTATAGGAAAATCCGTGCAAAAGCTGCGAAACAATTAAATCCGAAAGATATAAAGTTGCAAATACAAAGAAAGCAAAACAAATTGTAAAATAGAAATATTTACTTATCTTCTGGTGCATCTTTAACCTCATCTTCGACATTGACTCTTGTCATAATAAAAGCAAGCCCTGCGATATAAACACGGATTTTTTCGGGGGTTATCTGTTCTGATTTGGAAACACCTATTGACGCAACATTATATTCATTCTTACCGTTTTTATTCGCATAAAACATTCTCTCCAGAATATTATCATCCGGCATTTTTCTAAAAACTTCTTCAGCTTGCTCCTGCGGATAAACTATTTCATCTTTGCCTATAGAAGCTATTGCAAAAGCATTTTCAGGAAGATCAATTTTTAAAGATGCAGTATAATATTCATTCGGCGTTACTTTTTCAGGAGAAATCAAATCCATATTAATAAATCTGGTATCACCGTATTTAAGGAAAGATTTTTCATTATAAACTTTTTCACCTGAAATCAGCCATTTACCTTTTATTTTTTTAAAATAATATACACCGTTGGAATATGAATGCAATTCACCAAAAAGTTTTATACCTTCATTCAGCTGTGTAGTCGTTGCAAGAGATGTTTCATAAACCTCTGCACTTGCCTTGTCCCCGTCAACAATAATATCTTTTATATCGGTTGTATAAGTTATATCGGGATAAGATGCCCAGGTATCTTTTATTAAAGTAAAATAAACATCTTTAGTAAATCCGTCAGTATTTATAAAATCATTTGCGTAAAGATTAAAAAGTCCAGTATAATCATGTTTTGATGCATATTTGGTTTGTTTTTCCAAAATTTTACGTATAGTTCTTTCGGCAGTCCTGTCCTGATAATTTTGAATAATTTCGGATTTTTTCTCACTGAAAAATCCTGCCTCTGCAGATGTATAGAGGTTCACAAAAACAAATAAACCGATAAGTATACTTGAAATTATTCTCTTCATGTCTTTTATTATAAGTTAAACAAAGAAACAGGGCAACCGATTTTTTACAAACCGGCTGCCAACATCCTGGGGGGATGTTAAAAACTTTTTTCCAATTTGTCCAGTCTTTTATTTATGTCCAGAATTTGTTTGTTTAATTTGGTATTTTGTTGTTTAAGTGATTTATTTTCGGATTCAAGGTATTTAATTCTGGCTTCAAGGTCGGTAATTTTCACCATGACTTGATTAAAATATTTATCCAGTTCTTTAACAGCATTAATAAGAGCATAGAACATTTCGTCCAATCTTATTCTTAAATATCCTTCATCGTCTTTTGTAACGGCAGTCGGGAAAACTTTCTGCAAATCCTGAGCAATAACTCCGACTTGCGGATATTTAGTCTCATCTTTTTTGTATGTATAATTATAAATTTTTAATTCACGAATTTTATTAAGCCCAGCGGTAAAAGTTGAGCCGATATTTTTCAAGCGTCTGTCAGACGGGACAAAATCTTCCCCAGCCATATTATGAAGATCAGTCTTTAATATTGATCTCCAGCCTGTATCATCATTTTCCATTCTTATTAATGCCAATACGTTACGCCTATCGTCAAAACTCGGTGTCCTTGCATATAATAATGAACCATAACGTCTTGCTAAAACCACACTACCATCAACAACAAGTCTGCCCGGTATATGAACAATTGTATCTGAAGTTCCTAAATATAATATATTCGCATCATTTGCGGTATCCGCACTTCCCTCGCTTGGTCCGGAATTATGGCCAATGCAAGTTTTATTTGAACCGGTAGTAACATAACGACACGCACCCATTCCAACAGCAGTATTATAAGTGCCAGTTGTAAGAGATAATAAAGATGAAGTTCCATATGCAGTATTGTAGGAAGCATTTGTTACACCTGACATAGATCTATAGCCCATTGCGGTATTACTAAGTGAGCCTGTAGCATTTGATAATGCCTGATATCCGACAGCCGTAGATGATAAAGGAATAGTGGCATTATTTAATGCCTGATATCCAATTGCAGTATTGCTATATCCTAATGTATTATTGGATAATGACTGATATCCGACTGCGGTATTAGCATAACCAAAATTATTCACACCCACAGCACCGCTATTACTATACAATGCTCTAGTCCCCAAAGCCGTATTATACCGCCCTGCAGTATTACTATATAAGGCAGAGTCTCCCAATGCAGTATTTCCTACACCTGTTGTATTACTCCTTGATGCGGCATAGCCGAATGCTGTATTTGAACTTCCTGATGTCAGATTTCTGAGTGCTGACAACCCTACTCCTGTGTTTCCTGAACCTGTAGCATTACTGCTATATGGACCTCCAAATCTGAATGATCCGTTTGCACCCTCAAGTTCTTCTATCTTTAAATTCGCTGCCAAGCCAACATCCGGATCGCGAAATGATATATATGGTTTATTGCTATTTAGTGTTTTTATTATTAATTTTGCATCATAATCATTATCATTTTTTTCGTTTTGACCTAACATCGCAGACTGGGTACTGGCTAATCCAAAATATGCATCACTGTTATTTGAGGCATAACGCCACGGGCTTGTTATATCTATAGTTTTTCTTTTCGTCATCATCGGTGCAAATGCCGCCAGCACTATCGTCAGTATCAGCATTACCACCATCATCTCGGCTAAGGTGAATGCATAAACTTTACATTTGCAATTATCACTTATGATATTCATATCAATATTATGATAAATTCGTCATGAAATGTCAATAGATGTCAAATAGGTCTTAATATTTTGTATGGAGGAAACAATGCAAAATATTAAAAAAGTGAAAGAAAGGATTAAGGCTCTTTTTGTATGGCGTGATGTTACATTTACCTCGTTTGCGGAATTTATGTCAAAAAATATGGGAAGAATTATTCTCAATCAAGTCTTTCTCACAAGCTTTCCAGAGGCACGATTTCTTTTAAAGAAGTTCTTGAAATAGCTGATATATTGGGGTATGATGTGGTATTCAGTCCCCGTAAAAGTTGGAAAAGTTGGGAAAATTAAATTTGTAATTTACTTTGCTTCATGCTAGGATTTGTTTAACAGGGAGAGAAAAAGAATGAAACAAAGTTATTTTCCGCAGGAAATCGAAAAAAAATGGCAAAAAATCTGGGAAGAATCAGGTGCTTTTAAAACCTTTGATAACAGTGATAAACCGAAATATTACGCACTTTCAATGTTCCCGTATCCGTCAGGGAAACTCCATATGGGACACGTCAGAAACTACACCATAACCGACGTTATTGCAAGGTTTAAAAAAGCTCAAGGGTATAACGTTCTTCACCCGATGGGCTGGGACAGCTTCGGACTTCCGGCAGAGAATGCTGCGATGAAACACGGCGCAGATCCTGAAACCTGGACGGATGAAAACATTGCTTACATGACAAAACAATTAAAAATGCTCGGGCTTTCTTACGATTGGGACAGAGAAGTCACAACCTGCAAACCTGATTATTACAAATGGACTCAATGGCTGTTTTTACAATTGTATAAAAAAGGTCTTGCATACAAAAAAGAAGCTGCAGTTAACTGGTGTGATAATTGCGCAACGGTTCTTGCAAACGAACAGGTAATCGACGGCAAATGCTGGAGATGCGACGGTGAAGTTGAAAAGAAATATCTGTCGCAATGGTTTTTAAAAATTACCGATTATGCTGATGTTTTGCTGGAAGATTTGGACAAATTGACCGGCTGGGGCGATAATGTTAAAACAATGCAGGCAAACTGGATTGGCAAATCCCACGGCGCAATTATAAAATTTAAAGTAAAAGAAATTGAAGGGCTTGAAGTTCCTGTTTATACAACCCGCCCCGACACGGTTTACGGTATAACATACCTTGTTGTGGCACCCGAATATAAAGATATTGAAAAACTTACAACTCCTGAAAACAAGGCTAAAGTCGAAGAATACAGAGCAAATGCACGTAAGATGACTGAAATTGAAAGACTTTCAACAGACAGAGTAAAAACGGGCGTGCCTTTAGGAACTCACTGTATTAACCCGTTTAACGGCGAAGAATTCCCGTTGTGGACAGCGGATTACGCACTTGTTGAATACGGTACAGGTGCTGTTATGGCTGTTCCGACGCATGACACTCGCGACTTTGACTTTGCTAAAAAATATAATCTTCCTATGAAGGTTGTTATTCAAAATCCTGAAAATTCTTCCGACTGCAAAGATGAGGCTTATACTGAACCCGGTGTTCTTGTAAATTCAGGCGAATTTACAGGAATTAAAAATGAGGAAGCAAAAAAATTAATTACTGAAAAGGCAGTCAAAGAAGGGTTTGGCGAATTTAAAACTCAATACAGATTGCGCGACTGGCTGATTTCAAGACAACGCTACTGGGGCGCACCGATTCCTGTTGTATACTGCGACAAATGCGGAATTGTTCCGGTTGATGAAAAAGATTTGCCGGTATTATTACCGAAAGATGTTGATTTCTCCGTTGTTGGCAAATCACCGATTACAACGTCAAAAACATTTGCGCAGACTACCTGCCCGCACTGTGGCGGTCCTGCAAGACGCGAAACCGATACTATGGATACATTTATGTGTTCAAGCTGGTATTATTTGAGATATTCCGACGCAAGAAACTCGGAAAAGCCGTTTGACCGTGATTTAGTAAACAAATGGCTTCCGGTTGACCAGTATGTCGGCGGAATTGAGCATGCAATTTTACACCTTTTATATTCAAGGTTTTTCACAAAAGCACTGAGAGATCTCGGCTTATTGGATTTTGACGAACCGTTTAAAAATCTTTTAACTCAAGGCATGGTTTTAAAAGACGGGTCTAAAATGTCTAAATCCAAAGGCAACACTGTAGATCCTGATGAAATATTCGAAAATTACGGAGCTGATACGGCAAGATTGTTTATCCTGTCGGATTCACCACCGGCACGTGACTTTGACTGGTCAGATGCAGGTGTTGAGGGCTGTTACAAGTTCTTGAACCGTGTATGGCGGCTTATTGCGTCAAATGAGGAGAATATCTCACTTGATTACAAACTGCCCGAAAGACTCAAAAAAGAAAATGACGACCTTGTTCGCACCGTTCATATTGCAATCAAAGGCATTACAAACGATATTTCCAATGATTTTCAATTCAATACAGTAATTTCAAAATACAGGGAATTAACGAATGCGATTTATGACTGGCAGGCAAAAAAGCCGCAGCTTGATGACGAAGATAGAGCTGTTTTGAGTTTTGCAATTGTTTCACTGTTAAAACTTATGTCACCTGTAGCGGTGCATTTGACAGAAGAAGCATGGCATGATTTGGGCGGCAAAACATCAATCCATGACGAAAAATGGCTGGAATGGGACGAAAATCTTGCAAAAGCAAGCTCAATTACGCTGGTTGTTCAGATCAACGGAAAAGTTAAAGATAAACTTGAAGTTGATGAAGGGCTATCCCAAGATGAACTCAAGCAAGCCGCAATGGAAAGTCCTAAGATTAAGGAATTAATTTCCGGACACGACATCATAAAGGTTATCGTTGTACCGAAAAAACTTGTAAATATAGTAATAAAATAGAAAAGAGTCGAAAGGCTCTTTTTTTTACATAAAAACTAGTGCCAAAGCGTGAGCGAGCAGAGGCTGAAGGGCTTTGCAAAGGCAAAGGCCGCAACGCCGTTTAATGCGAGCGAGTAAGAAGGCGCGGTCAGAGATTGCAGGATTTTAGCCCCTCTCCCGTCACTACGTGACACCCTCTCCCCAAAGGGGCGAGGGATAAAATACTGCAACGGCACGGAGTGCGCCCGTTAGGGCTTGTGCAATCCATAGGATTGCAATTTATTTAGCGTGTTTCTCTTTCTTTTGCCAACGTTTTCTTTCTCTTTTCCTCAAGGACTCCGTTTTTTTAATTGAGTATTAAAAAAATGGAGGGAAAAGAGAAAGAAAATGCTGATACATACCTATAATAATTTTTATGTAAAAATAAATTACACAATGTGATATAGATTTACTGCCTTTGGCAGTTTAATTTACCCGAACAGTCTTTTCTGAAGCTCAAGAGCGGTTTTTGTACGCGCAAGCCCGCCTAAAGAGCTTTCTTTTAATGCCGGTGACATCAATTGTCCGGTCTGATCCATTGCGTCTACAACTTCGTCCACGGGAATTTTTGATTCCACGCCTGACATTGCCATCTCACACGCAGTCATAGCAATAATCGCCATAAAAGGATTCCTTTTAACACAAGGAACCTCAACCAGTCCGCATACAGGATCGCAGGTTAAGCCTAAAATATTTTTCAAAGCCAGAGCTACCGCGTTCAAAACCTGTTTCGGCGGACTTCCCAATAATTGTGTAACAGCACCGGCAGCCATAGCTGCAGCCGCTCCGCATTCGGCTTGACAACCGGCAACGGCACCTGCTAATGACACTTTTGCGGAAATTATTCTTCCGATTTCACCGGCTGTTATAAGTGCATTAACCTGTCTTTCTTCTGATATATTAAAATCTTCGGCAATCGCTATAATCACAGCCGGAACAATCCCGCAGGAACCGGCTGTCGGACAGGCTACGATTTTTCCCATTCTTATATTTTCTTCACTTGTTGCAAGCGCATAAGTAAGAATTTTTTCAAATGTTTTGCCAAAAACTGCCGGCCGCTCCGCAAAACGCTTTTGCAATTTAGCGCAATCATTCCCGCACATACCGCTCATTGATAATTCGGTTGATTGAAGCCCGGTTCTGATTGCCTCTTTCATTGCCTGAAGGCTTTCCATAGCACATTTCCTGACTTTGTTCACAGGAACTTCGCACCACTCGGACTCATATGCCTGTGCGATCTGCCAGATGCGTTTTCCTCTGGCATCACACTCCTCTAATAACTGTTCAAATGTATTTATACCTTTTGTTTCCATTTATTCTTCCAATTTCTTTATGTAACTTACAAAATAAACTCTGTCGATTTTTTTGACAGATTCAATAACATCATTGTCCAAATCGCCGTCAATACAAATACACATTGAAGCTTCTTCACCTTTTGCATATCTGTCACAGTGAAGTGAAGCAATATTAATATTTTTTGCCTGAATTAACGACGTAACTTTTGAAATCATGCCCGGAATATCGTCATATACAATCATTAAAGTATTGTATTTTCCGCTGAGCTTGACTGAAAATCCGTCGATTGTTCTTACGACAACCTCACCTGCGCCCACGGATTCTCCGTAAATATCCATAGTTCTGCCGTTTTCAAATATAAAGTCAACCGAATTCGGATGTTTCTTAAAGTCTTCATAGTATTCAAATTTGTATTCAATATTTTTTGAAATTTCATCGTCAAAAATATTTTTTATACGTCTGTCATCGACCGATAAGCCCAAAACACCTGCAAGCAACCCTTTTTCAGTACCATGCCCTTTACCTGTTTGAGCGTATGAATTAAAAAGTTTGAAGGTAACTTTTTTAGGCGTTTCGCCGTAAATATTACGTGCCAAAAGCCCGAGTCTGACCGCACCTGCGGTGTGAGAACTTGAGGGACCAATCATTATCGGCGATATTATATCGAAAATAGATGTCTGTTTCATGTTAATCTCCAACTACAATTATATCATTAAAATTTATTAATAAAAAATGTAAAGGTTTTATTAAAATTACGCAATTATTTAAAAAATTATGTTTTTATATATGTGTGTAGTTTATTTTTGTGTGCAAGGAGTATTATGTTTAGCCCTGAATTTATGAAATATTTGATTAATTACCAGAAAAACGATTTTAAACCGGAAGAAATACCCCCTAAAGAAATCCGCTTTGACTCAAAAAAAGGCGGCCGCCTTGCTGAAATCATTTTGACCGTTAATAAATAATTATTTTGTTTTAGGGATAAAATATACAGTATATCCGATGCAATCAAGGATAATTTCAATTTCCTTTGCGTTTATCGTGCCGTTTTTGAGCTTTTGAGATAAATTTTGGATTGTGTAATGCTTGTTTTTAGACTGTGAGATTTTTTGCGCAAGCTGTGTTAAAGTTACATCTGTATCTATCAATATTTTTTTAATTTCTTTACTTATGTCCATAGGTAAAGTTTATACTAATTTGTAAAATATATTGACTTTTTAAAATAATAATTTAAAATTAAATATATAATTTAATATTGATTAAGGAGACTATATGAAAAAAGCTTTTACACTTGCGGAGGTTTTAATTACTCTTGGCATAATCGGCGTTGTGGCGGCGATGACTATTCCGACATTGATTGCCAAATATCAAGAACGGCAGATTGTTTCACAATTAACAAAAGCTTATGCAGTACTTTCAAATGCCTACACAATGGTTAAAGCCGAATATGGAGACCTTAGTTCATGGGGTTTAAAAGCAACAAATACAGGTGAAACTGACGAAAACGGCCATATAATATATGATTACAGTGCAAATAAACTATTATCCGAGCGCTTTCAAAAATACCTAAAGGTATCAAAAGTATGTGAAATAGGAAAAGTTTGTTATCCCGGAGCACATTACAATCTAGCCGGAGTAAAACTTAGTGAAGAAAATCAAGTTGCAACAGAAGAACCCGGTGTAAGTGCCTCACCTGACGCCAGAATGTTTTTACAAGACGGAACATACATTGAGTTTGGCTGGTTTTCAAATAATCAAGGAAGCATAATGGTAACCGTCCCGACCGGAAATGACGTAATACATGGCAAAAATACTTTTTATTTTGTATTTAACAATGACAAATTTGTACCAGAAGGGAAAGCAAATGGCTACCCGGAAATACATACTTTTGACAAATGTGATCCTGAAAGTTCCGGAACCTTATCTACTATTGGCAGAGGATGCGCTGCATGGGTTCTGTATAACAAAAATCTTGACTATATGCACTGTCGCGAAAAATTATCATGGGATGGGGCACATAGCTGTAAAGAGGCAAAATAGTCTGTAGTTAGTAGATTGAGCATATTTGCCCAACTTGAGATCCTGCGGGAAACCGGACATTTTTCACAAAATCAAAGATTTTTGAAAAAGTAGTCAAACGAGTTCAGGATGACAGTTAATTGTTGTGACTTTGGCACTTTACAATGACATACATGGCTTTCATCAAAACTACCAAACATGCCTACGTGCGTAGCACAAAAAAAAGAGCCTTAAAATTAAGACCCTTTGGAATAACTTTCATCATTCCTCGTAAATAGTGTGAAGTGTAGTGTGTGTGCTTAAAATTTTCCGTGATTCCTCAATTTTAAGCGTACCTCGTGTTTACATATATATAAAAAATTTTCAGTATATATTATTGCTATATTTTTGACATACATGCCGCTCTTTGTTACAAAATTTAATAAAACACGCAAAACCACTTTGTTTTTGGCACAAAAACGGGTATTATAGAATATAAAAGAGGAGAAAATTATATGAACATATTAATTTCAAATGATGACGGAATTGCAGCTAATGGTATAAGAGCATTAACCGAAGAATTATCAAAATATCACGATGTATATGTAGTGGCACCTGATAGAGAAAGAAGCGCTGCAGGGCACTCATTAACCCTTCATACGCCTTTAAGAGTTGAAGAACTGGAAGAAACACGTTCCGGTGCAAAGCGTACATGGGTTACAAACGGCACACCCGGAGACTGCGTAAAACTAGGTATCAATGCAATTTTAGCGCCCGAAGAACAGCCCGATTTTGTAATCTCAGGGATTAACCACGGTCCGAATTTAGGTTCCGACATTTTATATTCCGGTACGGTAAGCTGTGCTATGGAAGGCGCAATGCTTGGGGTTCCGAGTATTGCAGTGTCATTAGCCAGTATGCATTCCGAATATGAAGATTTCAAATATACCGCAAAATTTGTGGTATCACTTTTGAATAAATTAAAAGATTTCAAATTCCCGCCTAAAATGCTTTTGAATGTAAATGTCCCGTCAATTGATGAAGACGACATTTTAGGCGTTGCAATAACCGAACTCGGCAGAAAAATGTTTACAGATAACTACGAAAAAAGAATTGACCCGAGAGGAAAAGTTTACTACTGGATGGCAGGCGAGCTTATAAGCGAACCTTCAACCGCAAATACGGATATTGCAGCCGTCAGAAACAATAAAATTTCAATCACGCCTGTTACCTTTGAAATGACAAGAAAAGAAACAATGTCTGATCTGGAAGGTATTTTGTGCAAAGGCGACAGCTGCGACTGGATTTAAAATTTTATTCAATAATAACGCGTGCAGGAAAATTATTTTTCAACAAGTCATTTGCAACGCTCTGTGCTTTTTCACGTGAAGAAAAAGATCCAACCTGCAAAGTATAAGCTGCACCGATATTTTTTATAAACGGCTGAATATTAAGCCCGGATTCTTGAATAATACCTTTCGCGACCTCTGCCTGCTCGGCGGTTGCATAATAACCCACTATCACTTTGGCGGCAACTGCTGGCTGCGATGTTTGCGGTGTCGGAGCAGTTTCTTTTAACGGAGTTGATACCGCTGAATTTACAGTCTGCTCAAGAGGTTTATGAGGCTCTAACACAATTGCCTCCTCGTCCTCGCCTATAACTTTATGTTTTTGTTCAGGGAGTTTTACTTTTTCCTCAAGCTCCGGAGAAAACGTATCGTCTTCCATATTTTCTTCTGTGTATGAATTATCTTCCATCTGGATTAAACGTAATCTTTCATCAACACTCCCCTTTGCCACATCTTCCATTGATGAATCGGAATTATCACCTATAGAAACATCAACATCCGGTGACAATTGTTTTGCAACCCCTAAAAATATCAACAGTAAAACAAAAAATGCCGAAACAAACAGGATTATACCCTCATTAGGATTTGCTTCCAATTTTCTTTTATAGTCTTTATATGTTACATGAGAAGGTTTTTCATATTTTTCTTCGTCTTCATAAATCATAATTACACTCCTCTAACCTTTGTTGATGCCAATATTATATCATCAATTTCTTCGGAATATCTCTGCATAATTTCTTTTGCAAATTCATTTATATCTTTTATACCCAGATCCGTTTCAAGTCCTGCCGCGTTAACCGGAGCGCCTTGAGGATTAATATTTACACCTGTGTGGATAAGTATTGATGTTAAAGATTTTGTCGCGATTGAAACAGTAAGTTTTTTACAATTTACATACAAATCGTCCCCGAAACGGTCAACCTTTACACCGCGTCTTTCCAGCGCCTCTTTTATAATACAAATCAAAAGTCTTTGTCTGAAAACACCTTCAACAAGATTTACGTTAAACTGTTCGGTTATAAAGCTGAGCATATTTTTGCTGTATATAGGCTCATTATTTATAACATCCTCAATATCAACCATTTCATTAATTTTCACTTCACATTCACCGGTAAATGCGACAATTGCATCACCCTGAATTTTAAAATTCTTATAAATCCAGTGAGGAGAAAGCTGCCAGCCTTCGTATTTAATTTGTTCATCAATCAGTAATGTTTTCATAATTTTCAAAAAGTATTTTTAAATATTTTGTGTCATTATTAGCAATAAGAGCATTTTTCAATCTTGTACAGGATTCACATTTGCCGCAATGCTTTTCAACTCCGTCATAGCAGCTCCATATCAAATCCAACGGCACTGAATACTCAATTGCTTGTTTAACTATATCATTTTTATTAAAATTTATCAAGGGAGCAATGATTTTGGGACGTTTTTTGGTTGAATATTCAAACTCTGCATTAATTTTGTCAATAAAATTTTGGGTATTATCCGGAAAGGTTTCGCCTTCTTCTTTATTTGCGCCGATTAAAATATAATCAAAATCTTCACCGTCCGCAAAACTTGCTGCGATATTCAAAAATAATCCGTTGCGATTAGGCACCCAAACAGTATTTGAATTTTTTTGAATACCTGACGGGAGGTTCTTCTTATCTACAAGAGCAGTATGGGTAATTTCTTTCAGCCAATCAAGCTTGATGAGTTTATGCTGTAGATTATAATATTCACAAATTTTCTTACAGGCTTTGATTTCTTGCTCTGCTGATTTTTGGCCGTAATCAAATGTCAGTGCAAATGTTACATTATATTTTTCTTTACATACCGCAAGGCTTACAACGGAATCCAGACCGCCGGACAAAAGTATGATTGACCTAGTCATTTTCATATTCCTCAATCATATATTTAGCTTCTTCTTTAAGGCTTTCGACATAAGTCGGCAGGCTTATTACCTCATCAAGGATATCGCGTCCCTGAATATTATATAAAGCAATTAAAGCATTTTTTCTTACTTCTTCATCCTTATCATCAAGACAAGCTCTTATTGCCTCTGCGGCTTTTGGATGAGAACTTTCCATCAAAGCTTCAATTGCATTAATTCTAACCTGAGCAGATTCGTCATCCAAAGACGACTTTAAAGCCTGAAAAACTCTTTCATTATCATCTAATCTGAGTTTTGTAAGAGCTTCTATTACTCTTTCTTTTAAGAAAGTAAATTTATTCATCAAACCCTGTTTGGTTTCCAAAATACTTACAAGCGGATCTATTGCACGCATATCACCTAGAAGCCCGAGAGCCGATGCAGCTGATTCGCGTAAATAAACAGACTTTTCATTTTCGTCTTTTACCACATCAATCAAAGGCGCAACAGCATATTTATCGCCGATTTTACCCAGAGCGTCCGCACATGCCAGCCGCACTCTATAATGCTCATCTTTATTATTAAGACAATACAAAAGAGGCGTCACGGCACTTGTATCTTTGTAATTTGCAATGGCTTTTGCACACATTGCGCGTAAATTTACAAATTTTTCATTCACAACAGCATCTGCCGTTTCGTTTTTTTCCAATAACAAATCAATCAGCACATTTAATGTTGATTTAAACCTGAACCTGTCGGCAAATCTTACGACATCAGACAAAATATCGGGATTTTTCGAAACGGTTAATATATAGTTATAAATTTCGACCAAATCCTCTTTTGAATATTCTTCATCCAGAGCTGCAATATTATTAATGACCGCCTCAACGTCAGTTTCATCAAACAAATTACATTTTTTTGCAATTGTGTCGAAATCTAACATACTCTTCCTATCTAAAATAAATATACAATAAAAACTGTTTTGTGGCAATTATTATTGTTGATTTTCGTGCTAAAATTTAAGTATGAAAAGTTTTAAAGCAACAGTCAATGTAAAATTAAAAGACACAATAAAGGATATTAAGGCACAAACACTTGAACAGGCAGTACATAGCTTAATGCCTGTACAAAATCTAAAGTGCAAAGCGGGCAATACATATTCTATCGAATTTGATGCAAAAGACAAAAATGAAGCAGAGAAAATTATAAACACGATTGCTGAAGAAATTTTATCAAACAGTGTAATAGAAGAATACGAAATTAAATGGTAAAAGCAGGGATAATAACATTTTTAGGTACAAATTGCGAACGCGATACAAAACAGGCTTGTGAATTTTTGGGCTGGGATACGGAATTTATCTGGCAGAACGATAAAATTGAAAAGCATTATGACATAATATTTCTCCCCGGCGGTTTTTCATACGGGGATCATATATCATCAGGCAGAATTGCAAAACTTACCCCTGCAGTTAAATCTTTGCCTGTCGGAAAATCCTTAATCATCGGAATTTGTAACGGGTTTCAAATTTTGACGGAAGCGGGGCTTTTGTCAGGCGCCTTAACCTATAACGAAAATCTCCACTTTATCTCTAAAGTTACGGATTTGGAATTCCAAAATGGAATTATACGGCTTCCCATAGCACACCATCAGGGAAATTACACAGGCAAAAACGGCGAAGAAATTATTATGCGCTACAAAAGAAATGTAAACGGCTCCGACGACAGGATTGCAGGAATTTATGACCGTAAAAACAAAATTATTGGTATGATGCCGCACCCCGAACGCGCAGTGTTTGAAGAATCGGGTTTAACAGACGGCAGAAAGGTTTTTGAATTTATTAAAAATGAAATATAAAAAATATATTACCGAGAAATTAAACAGAGTTCCAAACGAATTTGAATTGCATCTATTCAGTGCAACATATTCCGAACACTGCGGATATTTGCATTCAAAAGGGCTTTTAAAAGAATTACCGCGAAAAAATGCAATTTACTATAATGAAAACGCCGGCGGGATAAAAATCGGACGCCATGCAATACTTTTTAAAATAGAATCACACAACCACCCCTGCGCGGTTGAACCGTTTAACGGGGCAGCGACAGGAATCGGCGGAATTGTAAGAGATGTGCTTGCAATGAATGCAAGACCGATTGCGCTTTGTAATTCCTTAAAATTCGGCGATGACAAAAGAATTATAGAAGGCGTAATTGACGGGATTTCAAATTACGGCAACTCAATCGGGGTTCCGACAGTTTCTACGGAAGTGCTGTACAATAAAGCTTTTACCGAAAATCCTCTGGTAAACGTCACCTGCATCGGGATTGCAAAATACGACGACATTTTAACATCAAACAAAGCACGCGCAGGTTTAAAACTTATGCTTGTAGGTTCTGCAACAATGAAAGACGGCATGGGCGGCGCAAGTTTTGCCTCCAAAAAGTTAAGCGATGAAAAAAAAGAGGATAAATTGTCAATTCAAATTGCAAATCCTTTTATGGAAAAAAAGCTTATTGAAGCTTGTCTGGAAATATTCAGCCAAAAACTTGTTGCCTCATGTCAGGATTGCGGGGCTGCCGGAATTTTATCATCGACATCGGAGGTTGCATTCAAAAGCAATACAGGCGTTGACATTGACCTTGATAAAATTCATACCGGCGATAATTCAATTAAGGATTTTGAAATAATGCTTTCAGAAACTCAAGAGCGAATGCTTTTTGCGGTTCAGGAAAATTCAATTCCCGCGATTTCTGAAATCCTTAAAAAATATGAGCTTGAATATTCCGTTATAGGAACAGTCATTGATAAAAAAAATTATATTATAAGGCGCGGAAACAAAATTCTTGCCGATATTCCCGTTGATATCCTCGTAACCCCGCCCGATGTGCCTTTAGATTATACTGAGGGCAGCTTGTCGGCGGCAGATATTATTTCGATAAATAACAAATCCATTTTTGAACGGTATGACCACACAGTCGGAAATAGAACAGAATTGCAGCCTGATGAAAAACCTCAATTTAATATACTAAGAATTTGGGAAGAAAATTGCGACCTCGGAGTTTATACTTTTTCCGCCACAGTCAAAAATACATATTCTGCCATTATGGATGCTGCAAAATTTTTCAAATCAAACGGCATCAAACCTCTCGGGATTACGAACTGCCTCAATTTTACAAATCCTGAGATTCCTCCGACTATGTTTGAATTTCGTAAAACAATTTTGGATATTAAAAAAGCCTGCAAAGAAGTTCAAATACCCGTATGTTCCGGAAATGTATCATTCTATAACGAAAGCACGAATTCAAAAATCATTAATATGCCTACCTTCACTATGATTGGAGTCAGGTAAAAGAACCCCAAATTTGGAGTTCTTTTTTATATTAAGATGCAGAAAATTTATGCTGCTTTATTTGTTTCTTGAACCTGTTCTTTTTCGGCATTTTTCTTATGAATATATGCCCCGAGCATATTCGCCGGTTTCATAACCAGTACAGGAACAATGTATCTGTATACCATACCGAAGACGAACAATGATTTAAGAACCCCCATGCCGTCAATCAATGTTGTAAGACGTTTATTCTTTAATACATCAAGATTAAAATCACGAATATTTTTATAAGGTATTGCTTCTTCAGCCTTCACATGCTGCAAATTAGGCTTTCTCAAACCTTTATATGAGCCATCCGCGAGAGAAGTTTCTATTCTTTTATTAAGTTCATCAATTCTTTTATTTTTAATATTAAACCAATCTTGCATAAATTGATTTATATTTTTAGGATCCCAATTGCCAAATGTTCTTGTTCTTTTAGCTTTCGGATGATCTAATAAATAATTGGCAGCAAAACGGGTCGTTACACCATCCCACCAGTTTGCAAGTTTGCTGTCAAGAAAATATGAACCGGCAGTTGAAATTCCCCAGGTCATAACATCATTTAATGCAAGGGTTTTGCGTTTTTCGGGATCCAATTTATCATTTTGCAATGTTCTTATAGTATACATCCCTGAAATAAGAGTAGCACCTATTGCAGACATATGCGTTGTCATATTTTTTACATCTTTTGTTTTGTTGACAAACTTCTTTGCAAACTTACTTCTGTAAAATTTTTCGTAATAATTTCTTGCTATGAATTCTGTTAAATTATCATATTGCTTTTTAACAGGATCAAACAATTTTGAATGAATATGAGGAGTACCTGTAAATGCAGGTCTGACATTTTGATATTTCATATTGCGGTTATTGACATTTACTGTTTGAAAATTTACCTGCATTATTTGTCACCTCCCACAAATTTAGATAACGATACCGGCATATATTTATTCATAAAACCTTTTTCTTCCTGTACCGGAGCAGTTTTAGATTTCTTTTCCAGTCCGAATACATATTTCAAAATTGCAGGTATCAAAGCAATTGTCAACATTGCTTTAGGAATACCGAGAACTATAGAATCAGGAATCATTTGAGCGACCTTACTTATATTCTTATAAGGTTTAGATTTTTCCAATTTACGTTTACCGATTTCGGGGACATCAAAAAGACTTGCCAGACTTTCTAATTCTTTTTTAACACTTCCGTCTTTATTTTTAACCTGTCTTGCACCAAGATACTTATTAGGCTCGGCTTTTATTTTCTTGAATGCCTTGTCGAATGGTGCCATAACAATTGAAGAAACCACAAAACCGATAACAGCTGATGATATAGCGTGAGCTGCTGCGTACATACTGTCTTCTCTGTCATCTTTACCCGCCATAGCCATATTAGTGGCAGGTCTTAAGACACCGGCGACAGCTAGCGCAACAAGCGCCTGCGCAACAACTGTTTTTTCTTCAAAAACTTCTACCAATTTTTTAAATTTTTCTGATCTGAATATTTTATCGGTAAAAGTTTCGCCTAAGTTATTAAAAACTTTAACGGCAGCTTCGCTTGTTTTTTTACTCGCTCCGCTGCCGCTAAATGCTACACTATATCCTCTATTATTCTCACGCAATCCTACACTGTGATTTTTCACATTATCCGCAGGATGCCCCGAATGGTAACCTTGCTTTGTTGTATCATATTGTATCGAATGAATTTTCATTTTCCACCAATCAATTAACTGTCTATACATTTATTCTAAATCAAAGCAAAACAAAATTTGCCAGAACTTTAAAAAAAGTTTACAAAATCTTTTCAGATTTGTTCATGACTCAATTATATATTACAAATTTAAGCTTAACAATTGGTGTAAAAATAACACTATTTGTGAAAAATTTCACATATCCAAAGCCAAATCCAACGTCGGTGCTTTTGCGACTATGGCGCTGGAAGATATAATATCAACACCGGTAGACGCAATCGCACCAACCGTTGAAAGATTAACGTTACCGCTTGCTTCAACAATAGCCTTATGATTAATAAGACAGCATGCTGTTTTCATAGTTTCAATATCCATATTATCAAGCATGATTATATCAACATCAGCTGCCAGAGCCTCTTTTACCTGTTCAATGGTATCACATTCCACTTCAATTTTATGGGCATGGGACAAATTTTCCTTCAATTTTTTAACAGCATTTGTAATTGAGCCTGCAAGTCTGATATGATTGTCTTTAATCATGGCACAATCAGAAAGATTAAACCTGTGGAGTGCGCCTCCGCCTGTTTTAACCGCATATTTTTCAAAAATTCTGAAATTCGGAGTTGTTTTTCTGGTATCAACGATTTTTGCGGGATAATTCCCGATTGCATCCTGATATTTTTTAGTTTCTGTTGCGATACCGGACATACGCTGAATATAGTTAAGCGCAACGCGTTCTCCCATTAAAAGTTCTTTTGCAGGGCCTTCAATATCAGCAATTTTATTGCCTTTTTTAATTAAGTCACCGTCTTGAAAATAAAATTTTATTTTTATATCTTTTGAAAGCGTTTCATAAACTGTTTTAAACACATCAGCACCGCACAAAACACCGTCAGATCTTGTATTAAGCGCACCTTTCAAATAATCATCATCTGCTGCGAGATTTTCCGTTGTAATATCGCCAAAACCGATATCCTCTTTCAATGCCTCTTTTACGTGATCTTTTACATACAAATTATTTAACAAAACTCAATTCTCCTTCACATTTTGCGATTAAACTATGTTTGCCGACTTCATCAGTATTCAAATAATCAAGTCTGTAATGTGCACCTCTGGATTCTTTTCTTTGAAGTGCCGAATTTATAATCAAACGAGCAACAAGAAGCATGTTTTTAAATTCATATTCTTCTTTGCTCAAACATTTTACGCTTCTGGGGAATTTTTTAGCCAGATTATGAAGTTCTTGAAGTGCTTGAGTTAAAGTTTTTTCACTTCGCAAAATTCCGGCACCGCGCCACATGATATCTTGAAGTTCATGTTTTAACTCATCAATATCAAGCTCTTCCATAAGCAAATCTTTTGAATATTTATCAATGACAGCTTTTAAATCCTCATCAATTTGTTTCGGTGTTTTTAATTCTTTGTCTTTCAAATAATTTGCAACTTCATATGCACACACAACACACTCGAGGATTGAATTGCTTGCCAATCTGTTTCCGCCGTGCAAACCGGTGGATGCAGCTTCACCTATTGCGTAAAGCCCGCTTATTGATGTTCTGCCTTCCATATCGGTTTTTATTCCGCCCATTGAATAGTGTGCAGCAGGAGCAACAGGAATAAAATCGTGCGCGATATCAATCCCGTTTTCCGCACAAATTCTTGAAATATTAGGAAATCTTTCCGCTAATTTTTCTTTATCAATACAGGTTGCATTCAAATAAACATGATCCGTGTGGCTTTCAAGCATTTCGTTATAATTTGCTCTTGTAACAATATCGCGCGGAGCAAGCTCGCGTTTTTCGTGGTATTTGTGCATAAATTCAATACCGTCCGCATCAACAAGTTTTGCCCCTTCGCCTCTAACAGCCTCAGATATTAAAAATCTGTTTTCATCGCCGTCGATTGCAAGGGCTGTCGGGTGGAACTGAATAAATTCCAAATCCTGCAAAACAGCACCAGCATTATATGCAAGCGCAAGGCCGTCGCCTGTTGCTACAGCAGGATTTGTAGTATATTTGTAAAGCTGTCCCAGCCCTCCCGTTGCAAGAATTACTGCTGATGAATATATTGTTTCATATTCATGAGTCAAATCATTAAATACAATAACCCCTTTGCATTCTTTATTTGAATTAACGAGAAGTTCAACAGCCTCTGTCTGCTCGTAAACATCTATATTTTCGTTCTCACGGACATCTTTTGTCAGAGCTTTCTCAATCATTTTGCCCGTTGCGTCGCCGCCGGAGTGCAGAATTCTTCTTACGCTGTGTGCAGCCTCTTTTGTATAACAAAAATTATTATTTTCATCCCTGTCGAATTCAACTCCAAACTTCAAAAGATCTTTTACAACAGCGTCCGAATGCTCGGATATGAATTTCACGGCATTAAATTCACTCAAACCCGCGCCCGCTTTTATGGTATCAGTAATGTGAGATTCCGTTGAATCTGATTTATTATCTTTCATTACCGCGACCATACCGCCTTGAGCATATCTGGAATTGCTTTCTCCGAGCTTTGATTTTGTAATCAATAAAATCCCGTCATCAAGATTTGTCTGCTGCTCAATTTTTAATGCCGCATACAAACCCGCGATTCCGCTGCCGATGATTATGACTGAATATTTGGAGTATTTCATTTGTTATCCTATTTTCTTATCTACAACATTGTAAATCAAACCAAATGAAATTTCTACCCTTCAATGTTTAAGTTTTTATTAAGAATTTATTTTATAAAACTTATCTCCCATTTTAATCCAAATAATGTTTCACAAATAAAAATATGCAATATTAGTCTTTAAATTTTAAAACTAAGGGGTTAAATGTCCTGATGCCGCGTCATATAAATAATATAAAGAGGAGGAAAATTATGAACAACCTGCCTGTAAAGATATTATTAGTAGAGGACCATAAATTAATGCGAGTAGGATTGAAGTCGCTTTTTGAAGAACTTGACGGGCTTGAAGTAATTTCAGAAGCTCAAAGCGGAAAAGAAGCTCTTGAAAAATATAAAATTACACATCCAGATGTAACATTAATGGATATAGGGCTACCTGATATATCGGGAATTGAAGCGGCAAAAAGAATAATTGAACACAACAGCCTTGCAAAAGTAATTATGCTGACATCACATATCAGTGAACAAGAGGTGACGGATTCGCTCCACGCGGGCGCATGTGCTTATGTTATGAAAGACATCAACATAGAAATTTTAAAAATGATAATAAAAACCGTAAAAGAAGGTGCTATGTGGCTTGATCCGCAGGTAGTGCCGATTTTACGGGACAAAAACTGCGGGGTCGTTCCGCCCAGACAAATGTCACGGGCTATGTTTAAAGAACAGCACGCAAACCTTACCCAGCGCGAATACGAAGTCTTAAAACTTGTCGTCGACGGCAAATCCAATAACGAAATTGCCAAAGAATTAACCATATCCGAACATACCGCAAAAGCCCACGTGTGTAACATTATCCAAAAACTTGTTGTTGATGACAGAACACAGGCAGCAGTTAAAGCGCTTAAAGAGGGACTTGTGTAGACTTATTATTTTTCGTATTATGTAATTAATGAAAAATAAACGTACAAAACTTCTGGACTGCACTTTGCGTGACGGCGGATATGTGAACAATTGGAATTTCGGCCTTGATAATATAAAAACTATTATCACAGGGCTTCAAAATGCCCGTATCGATTATATTGAAACCGGATTTCTTGTTGACAAAAAAATCACAAAAAATCAATCATTATTCAACAAAATTGACGAAATCAACACGATTTTGCCTCAAAATTGCGACAAAAACCGATTTTTTGCAATGATTTCATACGGAAAATTCGACATAAACCGCCTGCCGGAATATTACGATAATTTAATTTCGGGTATCAGATTTATATTCAAAAAACAAAACCTGAAAAACGCCTTAAAAACATGTAGAGAAATAAAATCCAAAGGTTACAGACTCTTTATCAATCCGACGTTTATTAATCAATACGAAAAAGAAGAACTCATTGAATTAATCCGGCAAATTAATCAAATACATCCTGCAGGATTCACCATAGTAGACTCTACGGGCGGTCTGAATGAAAAAGTTTCGGCAGAAATATTCAGCCTCTCAGACAAATATCTGGACAAAGATATTTGTATAGGCTTTCATTCTCATAACAATTTAAATTTATCCTTAGAAAACGCAAAACTGCTAACTTCCACAAATACAGAAAGGGAAATCATTCTGGATTGCAGCATTTCCAGCATAGGACGGGGTGCCGGGAATCTTTCAACGCAAGAAATTATTCAATATATCAATAGTAACTATAATATTAAACCGGTGCAAGAGCTTGCAGACAAAATTATACTCCCCATCCGGAGCCGAAATTCCTGGGGATATTCAATTGAAAATTATTACTCCGCAAAAAACTTCTGTCACCCGTATTATGCTCGGTACCTTGCGAAAAAAAATTCTCTCCAGGCTGATATTGTAAATAAAATATTGGAAAACATTCCGGATGAAAAGAAAAATATTTATGACCGGGATTTAATAGAAAATTTATACAATGCAAATTTAAAAATAAAAGTATAATAGCAAAAATTTTTTTGTTCGGATTTAATACAAATATGCAAATCCGAAACAACAATTTTAATCAACCCGCATTTCAGGCAAAATTTCTCAACAGCCAATCATTAAAAATGATAGCTGACTACGCAGTTGAAAAAGGAAAATTTCAAGAGCTTAATACTGCCCGTAAAAATATTGATAAATGCCGTTTTTCAACATATTTACGAGTTGATATTTTCAAAGAAGAAAACAAATGCGGAATAAGTTTCACACGCTATGTGCCGAAAGACAATGTTATTATTCCTAAATATATGGATGATTACATCATCACAAAAGTCAAAACCTATGAAACAACAAAAACCTCAAATCCGTTGAAATTCGGATTGGAAAAAATAATCAAACTCGGCAATAACGCACCCCATAACAATATGTTTAAGGAAGTTGTAATAAAAGGCCGCCGCAAGGTGATATAATAATTTTTATAAAGCCTGTGAATATAAAATTAGAGAATTTATCTAAACAGCATTCCTCAGCCCGGCAGTTCCTTTAATAGCTTTTTCTCCTCTATCATATCTTGTACACGTTTTATTGCAAAAAATAGTCAAATGATATATAATTTATTTGTAACTTTATTGGTGTATTATGGATAACAGATTCAGTATCGGTTTTTTCGGTGATTTTACAACAGGAGAAAATTATCAATTAAAATCGGATTCTTCAGAACGTATAAATGTTTTAAGACAGTATGGCTATAATTGGTTATTTCAAGAAGTTGAACCTCTTTTATCTCGTTTTGATTTGAATATATTTAATTTGGAAACTCCGTTGACATCTTGTGTTAAATCATCTTTGGCACATAAAAAGACCGTATTGCATTGGGCTGATCCTGAAATAGTGCCGGAACTGCTGAAAAAATATAACGTCGCTGCAGTTTCGTTAGGTAATAATCATGCTCTTGATTATGACAGACAGGGACTTTTGGATACTATAAACGCTTTGAATAAAGTCGGGATTTTTTCGTTTGGAGCCGGATTGAATTTAAATACGGCACAACTTCCTTTTATAAAACATCTTACTGTTGGCAATTCTAACGTTAATATATATGTTATTGGAGGTTTCAAGTATAAAAAAGAATACGATGTAGAGTTTAAATTTTATGCTGATGAAAAAAAAGAAGGTGTATTTATGCTAAATGAAACATCAGCTGATGACTTGATACGTTCAATAAAAACCTCTGATGCAAATTCTATTGTCGTTGTATTTCCGCATTTCGGCTTTGATTTAATGAAAACTACGCAGATGCAAACAGATTATGCACATTCTTTTATTGATTCCGGAGCTGATTATGTTATAGGTCATGGTCCGCATATGATGAATTCTATTGAAAAATATAAAGGAAAAACAATTTTGTACAGTATTGGTAATTTTATTTTTCCTGCAAATTTTAAAGGTAAAGTTTTACCCAATAATCTGGTTGCGGAATTGGAAATTGTTAATGATGCATCGGGTATATCTTCTAATATTTGGCTTTATCCTACATATATGAATAATCAATCAAATAAGACCCGTACCAGAATGATTAAGGAAAATGAACTGACTGAAGTAATAAATCTGTTAATTGAAGGCAATGAAGATTTAAAATCTTCACTGGTTATCGAAAATACCGACGGAATATTTCGTATAGGGGTTTAGATGAATATAAAGACTTTAAGCGAAAATTATGATGTAACCTCTATTATTGTTGACGATCCGGATAAGGAATATGATTTTTCCTGCGCATTGGAAACATCGCTTGAAATAGAAAAAGATTTTATTTTTATACCTTTTTCCGGTACGGAGGAAAGCATTTTTTCTTTGATTGAAAAAGTTATGACAAATCCTTTCTGTAAGGGATTTGTTCTTAATAGAAAAGCTTTGGATGATAATAATATAAAAAATCAATTTCACCATTTAATGAAAATTGTGGGACGACGTCTTGAGGCTCTTATTTTAGTCAATAATATTTATAATTTGGCGGCATTTTTGGCAAAAAATAAAGTTATGGCGAATGATTTTCAAATAATATGTGCCGTGGGGACTTCTGATACCGATATTGTTCGGGAAATGTTGAATAAAAATTTAAGCCCGGGCTTTAATACTACTTTTCCCCGCTGCGGATTTAATGTTTGGCAGAATATTTTTGAGCCGATTTTAAGGGCTGATTCGAATACCGATTATGTTATTATTGAATGTTCGCCTATAAAGCAAAATCTTTTAGGTATTGTCAGTTCTTATAAAAATAAGCACGTTATATTTACAAAATCCGGCATTTCGGATATGCGGATATATAAAGATTTGGAAGATTTATCTCAAGAGCTTTTAACGGTTTTAAATGATTCTAAAAATGTATTATCAATTTTTACATTGGAAGATAATGAATTAGTTAATTCAAAATTATTTTATGAAATTTCAGATTTAATTCATTTTGTTACGGATGATAATGCGGATAATGAAATTTTTGATTGTTTTAATTCCAGATGTAAATCTTTAGTGGATGCATTTTTGCGGTTTGCGGGTGTTGATGCCGTTTCAGTACCGGTTATTAATAATTTATATACTGTTGAAAAAATTAATGAAATTGAAGTTTTCAGACTTAATAAAAATAAGATATCCGTTGAACTTGTAAATCGTTCATTAAAAGAATTTTTCAGGTTGTATGAAGACAAAAAGAAAATTGTTATATTAGAGCATATTCAAAATCTTGGTCAGTATAAGGAAGGGGTTTATACTGAAATTTTAATAAATATTGCAAAATTTAATCCTGACGTTTTGATATTATTAAATACAAATGCTTATATACATATATATAAACGATTTAATAAAAATACATTTGTAAAAACATTTAATTACCAAAAGGGTAATCAATCTCTTACAGATATATTTAATGCGTTTTTTAAGGGTGTTATGGATAATAATACCGCTGTTTATATCGCATCGCCGCAAGATATTTTGATTCCGGAGGGAAATAATGTTTTATACTGTTGATGAAATTTTAAATAATACTTCCGGATATATTTTTTATAAAAGTCCAAATTTTGATCCTTCTGTAAATTATTATATTTCCGGAATTGAAAACTATATGCAACTTTATGAGAATACTATATTTATTCCGATAAAGTGCTCTATAAATTATGTTTTGACTGATTCTTTTGTAATGATAGAAAATTATATTAAGCGTGGAATCAGGGCTATATTTTTTGATGAAATAAGATTTGCAGACAAAGTATATTATACAAAACTTATGTCTATTATCGAAAAATATAAAGATAAGCTTGATTTAGTAATTATGGTCGCTGACACAATGGAGGCAATATACAATCTGGCGAATTATACAAGGATGGTAAAGCTTCCGAAAAGTATCAAGTATATTGCGGTTACCGGATCTGTCGGTAAAACGGCTACAACTGAAATGTTATATTCAGTTTTGTCACAAAAATTTAAAGTATATAGAGGGACACCCGGTGTTAATATTAAAATACGAATTGCCCATAAATTCTTCGAAACAGATCCGGATATAGATTTTTTACTGTTTGAATGCAGCGGCATGGGCAAGGGATATTTAAAGTATTTTTCGGAATTACTTATGCCGGATTATGCTATTATTACTAAAATTGCTCAACATTGTCTGGGTATTTACAGGACGATTGAAAATGTTGCAGCGGAGAAAATTACACTGTTATCAGCTATGAGTAGTGATTCTTTAGCGATACTAAACTCCGAATATTTAAAAAACATTGCATCAGACTATCCTTGTCACAAAAAATTTATTGATGACGGCAGTTATGAATTATTAACTTCAGATACAAACGGATCAAAATTTATTTATAATAATGAAACTTATTTTATTCCTCTTGTCGGACAACATCAAATTGACAATGCAGTTAAAGTTATTGAGTTATCAAAAGTCCTCGGTCTTAATACAGATGAAATCAATTCAGGATTTTTGCATTATCAATCCATAGGCAACCGCTGGGTTGCGGAAAGTTTTTCAGGCGGGATTGATTTTGTTCTTGACAATCCTAACAATCCTTATGATGCAATTTTAGCAAATATTAAAACATTTATAAGTTTGTATAAAGATAAATACAAAAAAATAATAATTACGAAATTAAATGAACTTGGAAATCTTGATAGAACAATATATCTGTCACTTGCGAAATTCTTGGTCGACCTTAATTTTCAGGAACTTATCTGTATAGGAGAAGAAATCAAACTTATTGCGGATTATGTTTCAGAACATACAAATATAAAGGTTATTCATTTTAAACGACCTGAAAAACTTGATGAAAATGATGCCTTTGTTAAATATTTATTATCAGACTTGGATTATGAACAAGCTATTCTGTTTAAAGGTGTAAGCCACGATGAAGATATCGTATACTCTGATTTGAAATCTATTTTAGAAAGATATTTAAAAAAAGTTGATTAATAACGAAACTACGTGAGCTTTGACACTACTGTTTAACGGCATCCGACAAGGCTTCTTTGAAGATGCTCCCGGTGCAGAAAGTTTCGATCTGAAGCCTGCCAGATCAGCCGGCAAAATCTGTTCACAATCCGGACTTGCTATGCTCCGTCAGGAAATATGCCGGACACGTATATGAGTGTAAAAGGTAAAAAATTAACAAAAAATAAAAGAACCTTCCGGTTCTTAACAAAATTTTACAAAAAATTACGCGCGGAGGGATTCGAACCCCCGACCTTTTGGTTCGTAGCCAAACGCTCTATCCAACTGAGCTACGCACGCTTATCGGCTGGTTAAATTTTATCTCAAAAAAAAATTTTTTTCAAGTTTTCTTTAAAAAAATAAAAACAGGATATATTATGAATTTGACTGACACTAACATATGTTAAACTAAAAATGAAAGGAGGTAAAAATGTTACAATTAACAGAACGAGAAATAGAAATTTTCAGATTAATGACAAAAGGACTGAACAACACAGCAATAGGAAACATCCTCGGTATAAGCAGGCATACGGCAAAATCTCATGTTTGCTCGGTAATTAAAAAATTACAATCTTGCAGCAGGAGCGAAGCAACATTTTGGGCAGGCAAATACAATTTATTCTAAAAAGTTTACAATTTGATTGTGCTGATAAATAAAGATATAATAATATATGAAAAAATGAAAAAAATTTTATTAACTTTAATAATATTATTAATATCAATATTTACTCACAGCGTATTTGCCCAGGACACTTTTAAAATAACAGGGGCAAATTTTGACACATCAAATTCAATGATAGTATTGAACATTCCTGACGAATCGACAGAGCCGGTACTGAATGAAATTAAAGTTGTTCGTATGGAAAACCCTTCCAGAGCATATTTTGACATTCCGGAATCAATTCTTATTATTCCGAGACAAAATTGGAAATTCAATACAAAAGGTATTACGGAAGTAAAAATTAATCAATTCAGTACAGATCCAAACGTTGTTCGCGTTGTTGTATATTATGATGAAGATTTTAATCCCGCAAATCTTAAATTTTTAAGAATAAAAAATAATATTATTATAAAACTAAAAGACACATCCTGGAAGGATGAATACTTTCACAGAACCTACCGTGATGAACATTCTTCCGCCAGTGACTTTTATGAATATTTAACCGTGGAAGTTCCCGATGAAGCGCCTAAAGAATCCATTGCGACCCAAATCCAACAAGCGTTTAATACAACAGTCCAACAGACCCCGAAAATGGATACCCCGAGTCTTATTAAAAAAGATTTGAAACTGAACACAAAATACTACATAAGCCAAATAACACCACGCCCTAACGGCGTTTTATTAAGCGGATTCGGATCTGTAACAATAGAAAAACCCATGATTCTGCAAAACCCGTTAAGAATTGTCTATGATATCCCGAACACCCTTGTTAACCGCGACATAAGGAATTCGGAATATCAAATAAACGAAACGGATTCTGTTAAAATCGGACAATTTGAGGTCAATAAAGCGCGTATAGTAATAACAACACCTAATGTAACAAAATATATTCCTGTCTATTCGACGGATAACCAATCATTACTTATAGCCAATCTTGACAAATTAGACCATAAATCTTTATTTACCAATACAAGCGACATAATATCCTACAATATTGAAAAAACGAATACACAAACAAGTTCTATGATACTGTCTTTTAATCATCCTATTGTTCACGGTATTGACAGAACAAACCAGCGCATAATCTTATACCTCTACAATGTCGCAAGATATAATGAAGATACCTTTAATGCAACATTTAAAAACACATATTTTGCAAACAGTAATATACAACTATTGCCGGAAGTTGGCATGAAATTAACCATACCAACCGAGCCGGATACTTTTATAAATACATATCTCGGAGCAGACAGTAAAACTTTAAAAGTACAGGTTACAACACCAAAAAGAACGAAACCGCCTGTTGAAGGCGGCAAAAAAATAGTATTAGATCCCGGTCACGGAGGATCTGACGTTGGTGCAATCCGCGGAGATATAACCGAAAAAGAAATAACTCTTGATGTTTCAAAACGCGTTCGTAACATTTTAGAGAAAAAAGGATATAAAGTAGAAATGACACGCGATACTGATAAAACCGTATCACTTCAAGACAGAGTTGCTTTCAGCGAAAATGAACATCCTGATATATTTGTAAGTATCCACGTAAACTCCAGCGAAAAACCTGAAATTACAGGTATAGAAACACATTATTACCGGCAGGAAAGTATGTCTTTGGCACAAACTGTGCATGCGTCACTTGCGAGCAATATAAAAACCAAAAACCGCGGATTGTTTAAATCAAAATTTTATGTTATAAATCATACGACAGCACCTGCAATATTAGTCGAAATAGGATTTATCTCTAATGACGGAGAAAGAGCAGAGCTTGTAAGCGATAAACGTAAACAGGCAACCGCAAAAGCCATTGCGGAAGGAGTAGAAAATTATTTCAAAGAAAATAAATAGACCCATAGCATTTTTCGATTCCGGTGTCGGCGGATTAACTGTTTATGCAAAGTTAAAAAAACTTCTTCCGGAGGAAAATTATATCTATTTCGGTGACACAAAACACATGCCCTACGGCGAAAAAACAAAAGAAGAATTGCTTGAATATGCCGACAAAATCTTTGATTTTTTCATAAAAAAAGATGCCAAAGCTGTTGTTATGGCATGTAATACAACATCTTCAGTCATTTATGACACAATAAAAAACAAATACCCTTTAAAAATTTATCCGATTATTCAATCCGCAGCAGAAATAATTGCTAAATTACCGGTAAACAGAATAGGCGTTTTTGCGACACATGCAACCGTCAATTCAAACGTTTACAAAAACGAAATTCAAAAATACAACCCGAATATGGAAATTATCCAAATTGCCTGCCCTGAATGGGTTCGTATAGTTGAAGAAAACAAACTCAATCAGCCGCAAAGTATTATTCAGGTAAAAAACAAACTTGAAGAAATGCTTGAATTTAATCCTGAAAAAATAATTCTCGGCTGCACGCATTATCCGTATTTGATTGATATATTATCAAAATTTGCACCAAAAGAAATATTTATTGACCCGTCAATTTATTTTGCGGAATTTATAAAAGATGACCTGATAAAAAATAACTTAACCGAAAAATCCGACGGCACGGAAGAAATTTATGTAAGTTCAAATCCGGAAGGTTTTCACACATCAGCTGAAATGTTTTACGAAATAAAAAATACACCCGCACTAAAGACTTTCGACTAAGTCAAGACACTTTTCATACGTTTCAACAACCGTAATTTTATCTGATTTATGCAAATTTTCGTTTGTGACATTCAAAACCGTAGTATTTTCTTTAACCGCAAAAACAGGGATATTACGCTTAATTGCCTCATACACCGGAACAGATCCCAACGCATCATAAGGCATTACAAGATAATCCAATTGAGATATATTAATATCACCGCCGATTAACGGAGCATTTGAAAGTCCGAGCATAATACACGGCAAAAATGTCGGCGTAATATATTCAGAAGCCGCTTTCGGATTTACTATATCAGATGATATTGAATAGTCGGCAAAAGCAGGCGAATGCGCGCAGGGGACTTTTAACTCTTTAGAAATATAATGCGACAAAATAGCCTCAACACCGCCCACAGGATCCGCACCTGAACCGTTTGCATAATCAGGATTATCATCTTCCGGATCATCAAACATACAAACAAGCGCAATTGCATCCGCACCTTGTTCTAAGAGTTTTTTGGCGGATGATTTAAGCGTTTCAATATTTTTAACTTTTCCGACAGAGGTGCCGAAATCAGTCATAAAAAATTCCACCCCGACATCTTCCGTTGTAATCTCATACCCTGTTACATTAACACCGTAAACTGTTTTCACGGCATTTATAGTATTTATATGAACATTCAAAACATCCTGCGGAATACTTTTGTCAAAGACAATACCTATTTTATTATTTTTTGAAGGCTTCAAGTTGATTTCACCCTTAAAAAAACTGTTTAAGGAATAGCCTTCAACATAAAACATATTTTCCGTAATCCCTGAAAACCCGCCTGCATTAACAACATTCGGATTAACAATAAGTTTTGAAACATCCGCGAATTTTCTTGCCCAAACACTTGCATCACCGGCATAACCGCCTATAGCCGCACCAATACCCGTCGGCACAATAAAAGCTCCAAATTTTTCACCTGTTATTAACATAAAACAATTTTATAACAAAAAATCCAAGATGGTTACCACGGATAATCTTCCGTGATTTTCCAACCGCTAAGTTCTATGACTTTTCCGCAAAAGAATTTTCTGTATTTGTCAGTATTTTCCTTATTACAAGCATACTGACTTGTATTTTTATAATATTCGATATCCCTTGTAAAATAGCCATCCCAAAACTTTACCCTAAAAGACGTCCCTTCAAGACCTCCACGCCAAATATACACATCAAAAACAAAAATATCGCGACCAACAACATTCGGTCCGTTTTTACCGTTTATATCTGCAAAACACCATATATACTTTACCGGTAAATTTGCAAAAAATGATAAAATAACTCCGTTACTTAATATCAAATAATTCGTAATAATACCCGAATTTCTATCCGGATCTTCTTCTGACGGAGGCAAAAGAATATATTTATTATCAAAATCAGAAGACTTAACCAATTTTGCCGAATTGAAATACGGAAGGTAGTATTTTTCTATAAAAGGTGCTATATCTTCATAATTATAAGTAACATTCTGAGGATAATCCCACAATTCCATTGATCCGTTATCAATTTCCGAAAGTTTTACTGCGTTATTTAAATCTGCATATACTTTTTTTAATTGGACAATTGTCTGCTGCTTTTGATAATTCGTTATAAGCGTCGGAATAGTCATAGCTGCCACAATGCCGATTATGGCAAGGGTTATCAAAACTTCCGCCAAGGTAAAAGCGACATATTTTGCGTGAGTAGAGCGAGGGAAGGTATTTATGTCATTCTGAGCGTTAGCGAAGAATCTCCTGATATTTTTATTGAGATCCCGCAATAAATGCGGGATGACGTTTATAGGTTGACCAATGTCAAGTATGTTGTCATGCCTCTCTTGTTCGCTCGCATGAAACGGCGTTGCGGTCTTTGCCTTCGCAAAGCCCTCCAGCCTCTGCTCGCTCACGCTTTGGCAGTTCAGGATGACATGGCAAGTTCCACCAATGTCTAGTGTGGTGTCGTGCCTCAGACACTTCAGGATGACATATTGTAGGTCGGATTTACTAATCCGACTGTTGCCTCTTAGTGCCTTAGTGCCATAGTATCTTAGTGACTTTACTAAACCAATATCGCAGAAACCCTTGTCCTGTCTATCTGGGAGAGTCGCCCCCCCCCGTGATTCAAACTAGTCATATTTTCGCTCTCCTTTTTCTGGGTTTATTATATCAGAAATTTTAATTTTGGGCAATAAAAAAAGCGGATATAAAATCCGCTTTTTATCACATATACTCAGATTATTGACCGGCACCGCCGTATGCAAAGTCGCTTTTGATGTTTGTCTGTAATAACTTGGTCCAACTATTTTCAAATGATGTAACCTCATTCAACCGTGTTTCCAAATTATTCTTTTTCAATTCAAGCTCGGATTCCCAGGCTTCAAGAGTTGAAAGTTCAAACTCATGATCATTTTCATATTGTTCAACTATGAGCATATACTCATCAGTACCATAACCGTAATCAGGATCATAATATGCATCTTGAATTTTCTGATTGTACTGCTGCTGTAAATCTGAACTTTTTCTTGACGCAGAAACCATATCGAACATTACACCTGATAATTGTTCGTTAATTGCTGATTTTTGTTTTGTGTACATTAACAATGTTTCTTGAATGTTTGAAATAGCCATCGCTCAATCCTCTTATTTTTTATCTCTTACTTATATAAAAACATCCAAAAAACACTGATTTCAACAAGTCTTTATTTTGTTACATTTGTTAACATTCCAAAATCCATCGCGTGAATGATTATTTTTCAAGATTTATGGTATAATAAAAATATATTAGGAGAATAATATGGATCAAGAAACTTATTTTAAAATTATGGGCTATGTCCCGACCGTTATAGAAGCGTCATCAAGAGGGGAACGCTCATTTGATATTTTCTCAAGACTTTTAAGAGAACGAATTATTTTCCTCGGAACGGAAATAGATGATGAAGTAGCAAATTCAATAGTTGCACAATTATTACTTTTAGACAGTGAAAATCCTGAAAAAGATATCATGCTTTACATAAACAGCCCCGGTGGTGTAATAACTGCAGGTATGGCTATTTATGATACAATGCAATTAATTAAAGCAGATGTATCAACTATTTGTCTGGGTGATGCAGCATCAATGGGGGCATTTTTATTGTGTTCCGGTGCTAAAGGCAAAAGAATGGCTCTGCCGAATTCAAGAGTGATGATTCACCAGCCTTTAGGCGGCGCAAAAGGTCAGGCAACAGATATTGAAATTGAAGCCAAAGAAATTTTGAGAATGAAAGATATGTTAATAAGTATTATGGCGGAAAATTCCGGTCAGCCTTATGATAAAGTTAAAGAAGACTGTGAACGTGATCACTTCTTAACCGCACAGGAAGCTTTAGAATACGGGCTTATTGACAAAGTTATTACAAGAGATAACAAATAACTATTTGTAACATAACTTAACAAAACACCAAAAAACATGCAATAACTTGATATTGCATGTTTTTATATATTTGTAAAGGTTAAAAAAGGTTAGTTATTTAAAGGTAGGAGTTACGACGATGGCTATTTTAATGTTTATCGCTCGAAAACATGATCTGATTAGTCAGCAGTACAAATATCAGGCAAGGCTGCAGGAGATCACAAGAAAAATAAGTGATATGCAGCAATATGCCGCGAACATTGCCGACGGCTCAGTATCTATGTATGATATGATGAATACTCCAAGCTCAATGTTCGGAAGAACAATGATGTATATGAGTTATTCTCATAACATGGCAGTTCAAAATTCACAAATGAATTTTATGCAAATGCAGCCGATGATTGCGCAACAGATTATGCAAATGGATCCGAATTCACAAATGATGTATCAGCAGTGGATTCAACAAAGTTTGTATAAGCAAGAACGCGAACGCATGGCTAAAATTGAAGCAAAATTATTGAACCAACAAGAAAAAGAGATGATGCAGGAAAAAACTAAAATTGAAGCTCAGTTAAAAATGATTGAACAGGAACTTGAAAGCGTAAAACAAGCTGAAGAAGCAGGTATTAAAGCTTTTGCTCCTAAATATACTGCATAATTATAATTAGGTTTTTATCCTAATCCTTAAACTAACCTTTAAGGACTCGCTCCAACGCGGGTCCTTTTTACATGTATATTATTTTATCAACTTTTACATCAAAATCCTCATGCGGAAGTTCATCTATAAACAACTTTTCCGGCACAACAACCAGTTTAAATGCATTTTTACACTCAGGTAAAAATCTGTCATAAAATCCGCCGCCATAACCCAGTCGATAACCTTTTTTGTCCGCCATAAGCGCAGGCACAATAATCATATCCAATAAATCAGGCTCTACAGGTTCTGAACACGGCTCCAGAATATTGAACTTTGATTTTTCAAATTTTTCTGACAAAGGACAAACAAGAATTTTGTCGTCACTAACTTTCGGCAAATAAAAATTCTTGTTGTCACGAAACAAATCCCTTAAATCAATTTCATATTCCGCCGGATAAAAAAGCATGACATGTTTTGCCATTAAATAGTGTTCGTCCTCTCGAATTTTTTCGCAAAACTTTTTGCTTAAAGCCTTTATATCCAGCTTTTTTCTTAATTCTTTTGCATATAATCTGTAGTCGCTTTTGTTCTCCATGTTTTTAATATATAATAAAAAAAAGATTAATGTCGGGTAACAAAATGGAAAATTGCGAAAATAAATTAATAAATCCGAACTGGGCGCAACATGGCTACATACAGGTTTACACAGGTGACGGCAAGGGAAAAACCACGGCATCTTTAGGACTTGCAATGAGAGCGCTCGGCCGATGCTGGAAAGTTTTAATAATTATGTTCACAAAAGGCGGAGATGACTACGGTGAACTTAATTCCTTTATGAATTTGTCACCATCAATTAAAAATAATTTAAAAATCGTACAGGCCGGTTTAGACAGAATTATTTATAAAAATAACGAAACCGAAGATGACGTTAAAGAAATCCAAAAAGGCTGGGAACTCGCTAAAAAAGCCATCAAAAACGATGAATACCAGCTTATAATTCTTGATGAGGCCAATATAGCAATAGATATGGGAATTCTTGACGTAAATGAAGTAGTAGACGTATTAAAAAACAAACCCGAAGAAATGGAAATCGTTTTAACAGGACGAAACGCAAATCCCAAAATTATTGAAATTGCTCATCTGGTTTCTGAAATTAAACCCGTAAAACACTACTGGGATACAGGAATTGCGGCAAGAAAAGGTATTGAATACTAAGCGCTTCTGCGCATCAAATCAGAAATTTTTATATCTTTTGATGCCTTCAAAACTAATTTACGGGGCTTTTCCACGGGAGTTTCCGTTTTAAACTGACACAAGCCGACTTTTCTGTCGTTGCACTCTTTTATCATAAAAATATCTTTAAAAAAATTGATTAAATCATTCATGGGTAAATCTCCTACATTCTATATAATACATTAAAACGTCGAAATATGCAAATTTCATTAAACTTTATGCTATATTATTTATGTATGACACAGGATATGCAAAATCTGAATACATCTTATTATCCAACTTTAGATGAAAATTTTAAACAGGCATTAAATCTTTTTGAAAAGGAATTAACGACCGATGAACTCTTTACACTTCTCAAGACTGGTAATATTGTCCAGAAACAAATAGCTGCGCTTAAACTTGACTATCTTGAAAACACCGAACAGGCAAAAATTTTAACAACAAACCTTACAGGTCAGGACGGCAAAATCAGAGAAGCCGTTGCTCTTAAAATTTATGAGCTGATATCTAAAGGTAACGATAAATATTTTTTTGATAATGCTATCTATGACAAATTTTTACAAGCGATTATAGATGTCAATGGTAATGTCTGCCGTAATATAATTGCATCAGTAAAATTATTACAGAATAACGAAACTTTTTGTCAGTATTTTACACGAAAATTACTGAATCTGACGCAAAAACTGATAGAAGAAGTCCAAAAATTCAATTTTCAAGACGGTAAATACAAAGTTAACAAAGAAGTTTTTAAACTGTACTGGTGCCTTGAAACAATATTTGAATTTACAGACCACATACCGGCGGATGTTCTGAAAAATATCCTCAAACAAACAAAAGATATCGATGAATATACCATCCGCGAAAAAACCGCTAAAATTCTTGCTAAAATCCGAAACGATAACGAATTATCCGAAATACGCAACCAGCTTAAACACGACAAAAACTACTACGTACGACGATTTTAATAATTCATGAAGTTTTGTTAAGAAATTTTTCATAAAAAACATTGGTCAGGCAATTTTTTCACCATGAATTTTTTTATATAAATACAAGGGGAATACAGATATAGGAGTTACAACTATGGCAAGAGTACTTATTTCAATGCCTGAAAAATTCTTGGACGAAATTGATTCAATCGCAACGAACGAAAACCGCACACGTTCAGAATTAATCAGAGAAGCATTAAGATCATACATGCACAGATCACAAATCAGAAACAGCGGAAAAGCCGCAACAAACGCAGAACTTTTGGAAGCACTTCTTGGATAGGTCGAACAAAAAAGGAATAGGGGAAAAATGAAAAACTATGCTACAACAACTTTAGAAGAATATTTGGCATTACCGGAAGAAAAATCAAATGTAATTTTGGCACTTCCAGCAAGAGCCATTGATGAATTAGAGGCTGTCAAATATTCTAAAAACCGTCCTGAACTTGTCACCAAAACATTGAAAAAATACTTAATCAATGTAACACAAGCCAGAACAAATGCTAAAATTGTTGAAGCACTTTTAAGTTAGTTAAAAAAAGAACCTGAACAAAAGTTCAGGTTCTTTTTTTATGTGATGAAAAATTATTAAGCAATAATTTTGTCAACAACACCTGCACCAACTGTACGTCCGCCTTCACGAATTGCGAATCTCATACCTTCTTCAATAGCAACAGGTGCAATCAATTCAACTGTCATAACGACGTTGTCGCCAGGCATAACCATTTGACCGTCAAATTGAATAGAACCGGTAACGTCAGTTGTTCTGATATAGAACTGAGGACGATAGCCAGGGAAGAACGGTGTATGACGTCCGCCTTCTTCTTTAGTCAAAACGTAAACGTTAGCAGTGAATTTAGTGTGCGGATGAATTGTACCGGGTTTAGCAAGTACTTGACCGCGTTGGATTTCAGTTTTATCAATACCACGGAGCAAAGCACCAATGTTATCACCGGCTTGACCTTGATCAAGTTGTTTTCTGAACATTTCAACACCGGTAACTGTAGTTTTCTTAGTTTCGCCAAGACCAACCAATTCAACTTCGTCACCAACTTTAACAATACCACGTTCTACACGACCTGTAGCAACAGTACCACGACCTGTGATAGAGAATACGTCTTCAACAGGCATCAAGAACGGTTTGTCTAAGTCACGTTCCGGTGTCGGGAAGTATGTATCAACTGCATCCATCAATTCCCAAATTTTGTCAACCCATTTATCTTCACCGCGTTGGATGTTCGGGTTCTTTTGAACAGCTTCAAGAGCTTTCAAAGCGGAACCGTGAATAAACGGAATGCTGTCGCCGTCGAATTCGTATGAAGAAAGAAGTTCTCTAACTTCCATTTCAACCAATTCCAACAATTCAGGATCGTCAACCATGTCGCATTTGTTCAAGAATACAACCAAGTTAGGAACGCCAACCTGACGAGCTAACAAGATGTGTTCACGAGTCTGAGGCATAGCACCGTCAGTTGCTGCAACAACGAGGATAGCGCCGTCCATTTGAGCAGCACCTGTAATCATGTTTTTAACATAGTCTGCGTGGCCCGGGCAGTCAACGTGTGCATAGTGTCTTGAATCTGTTTCGTATTCTACGTGAGCTGTAGAGATGGTAATACCTCTTGCTTTTTCTTCAGGAGCAGCATCAATTTCATCGAATTTTTTTGCTTGAGCTTTACCTGCTGCAGCCATAACACCAGTAATAGCTGCTGTCAATGTTGTTTTACCGTGGTCAACGTGGCCAATTGTACCGATGTTAACGTGCGGTTTGGTACGTTCGTACTTTTCTCTTGCCATGTTTGTCAACAGACAACAATAATTATTCTTCTTCAGAAGTTTCTTCTTCGACAGGTTCATCCTGCTGAAGGTCATCTTCATCAAGAGCCTGCTGATTCATTTCTTCTTCAATTTCCTGTTGAAGTTCGTCTTCATCAACAGAAGGAATTTCATCGACTTCTTCTTCGGAATAATTATCTTCAAAGCTTTGAGCTTCAGCTTTTTCCATCTGGGAAACGCTCTTGATATCTATTTTCCAGCCGGTTAATTTATGAGCGAGTCGAACATTTTGACCTTCTCTGCCGATTGCAAGCGACAATTGATCGTCAGGAACAACAACCATTGCTTCATGCGCATATTCATCATCTGCCAGAATATCAACAGACACGACTCTTGCCGGAGACAAAGCGTTTACGATGTATTCAACAGGATCTTCGGAATATCTTACGATATCAATTTTTTCATTCTTAAGCTCGCCGACAATTGTCTGGATACGGCTTCCGCGAGGACCTATGCAGGCACCGACACTGTCGACTTCAGGGTCATTTGACCATACTGCAATTTTGGTTCTGTAGCCGGCTTCACGGGAAATTGATTTAATTTCGACGATACCGTCTTCAATTTCAGGAACTTCAAGTTCAAAAAGTTCTCTGACGATTTCGGCATGCGCGTGAGAAACAATTACCTGCGGTAATCTTGTAGTTTCTTTTACGTTAAGAACAAAAACTCTTATTCTGTTGCCGGGTTTGTAATATTCGCCCGGGATTTGTTCTTTTTGAGGCATAATAGCGTCAATTTTGCCGATATTAACAATTACATTACGGTTTTCAACGCGCTGGATAATACCGGTTGTAAGAGTACCTTTTTTATCCATAAATTCTTGTAAAACAAGATTTCTTTCAGCTTCACGGATTCTTTGAGTTATAACCTGTTTGGCTGATTGAGCTGCAATTCTGCCGAACTGTTCCGGTGTAACTTCAATTTTAACTTCGTCATCAAGTTCAACATCTTCGTCAATTTCTTTTGCGTCTGCAAGTGAAATCTGTGTTTCGGGGTCTTCAACTTTATCTACAACGAGTTTTGTGCTAAATACGCCGATTTCACCTGACTGCTCATCCAAAATTGCTTCAATATTTGTTGCTTCTTTTGTTCTCATGTGTTTTTTGTAAGCTGCTACCATTGCATCGCAAAGTGAAGCAATTATCACATCTTTGGAAATTCCTCTTTCTCTTTCCAACTGCTCGCAAGCTTCAAATAATGCTGTTCCGATTTTGATCATAAATATTATCCTTTCATATTATTAATCTATATATAATTTAGCAGACTGAATGTTGTCTTTTGGAATCAAAAGTTCTTCACCGTCGTCAAACCTGAAAAACTTAAGCCCCGAATTCGTATCATAATCCAGAATTTCACCTTTAAATACTTTTTCTGTTTCGCCATCAAGCGGATTTTTAAGCTTTATACTGACTCTTTTGCCTTTGAAAATCACAAATTCCTTTTCGGATTTGAATTTCCGCTCAAGCCCCGGTGATGAAACCTCCAGATAATATTTTACGGGTATAATTTCATCCAAAAAGTCGCTCAGACTTCTTGTAACATTTTCGCAGTCGTCAAGCGTGATGTCCTTTTCCTTTGAATACAAGAAAATCCTCAAAAACCACCTGTGATTTTCCTTGGAAAAATCAATTTCAATGGGTATAGTGTTAAACCTCATGGCTGTGTTTTCAATTAACGGTGTAATCTTTTCAATAATTTCATGCCTGTTAATATCCTGTTTTGCCATAATTCACACTACCTTTCCTGAAAGAAAAAGAACGGGGGTTCCCGTTCTTTTGTCTTTTGCAATACTGCTATGAAATTATTATAAAATAATAAACCTGAAATGTAAAGTGTCTTGTAATTAAAATTAACTTATGCTACAAATTAGCGGCTATTTCTTCTTCTGTAAATGTTTTACCATTATACGTAAATGTACCGTTTTCAAAAGTTAATTTAACACCTTGATAAGTAGTTTCACCATTATTTTTTGCGTCACTTATCGCCGCATTTTTAGAATCATTAAACAAATCTAAAGCAGAATCACGACGTGACATGAGTCCTTCTCTTGCTTCATTTAAGGAATCATTACGTGCTGCCAGACGATCTCTTCTACCGTCCGAAATACCGTCTTTATTCATTTTGCCCAAAAGTTTATCACTTTTTTCAAAGCTGTTGTCTACTTGCCCGTCAAGATTTGTATAACTGGCTTCTTCTTTTTTCTCTAATTCTGCCAGTCTTTCTGTTTGAGATTGGATTTCAGCATTCAAACTTTCTTTTTCTTTTTGTTTAGTTTCAAGTGCTTCTTTCTGCTTTTCAAAAGAATCAACTGTTTTTTGTTGCTGAGCTTTTTCTGTTTCAAGCTTGTCAAGTTCTTGGTTCATTTCTTCCAACTCGGCTTTTGCTTGCTCGTGTGCTTCTTGAGCTTCTTGCAAAGCAGTATTTAATTTATTATAATTTTCTTCTGCGCGAAGCGCCTTATCCTTTGCATCGCCAAGTTTTTTCTGGGCTTCTTCTTTAGCTTCATTTGCCTCAACTTCTTTAGCATCTGCCTCGGTATATGCAGTTTGTGCCCGCTCATAGTTCAATTTTGCCGTTGCATATGCTGGATTGTCTATTTCTTCACCATTAGGTCCTGTTATTTTTTCAGGAGTAGACTGAAGAGTCGAAAACGCAGAATTCATTGAATTTTCAGCGGCTCTCAAAGCATTTTGAGCTGCTGTATGGTTAGTAACCGCTGTCGCATAATTTGAATCCGCATTTTCTAAGGCTTGCTCAGCAGTATCTAATGAAGATTTAGCCTGCTTAACCTGACCTTCTTTTTGGGATACGTCTTTTTCTTTTGCTTCTATATCAGCTTCTTTGCTGTCGATTTGACCTTGCAAGTCATCTATTTTTGCCTGTGCTTCTTGTGCGGCTTTTTCCAAACCTGGAAGCTTACCCTGAATATCCGCTATTTCTGTGTCTAAAGTTGAAACTGCACTTTTTGCATCATTTATTGCAGCACGCAAATCAACTGACGTTGTTGCACCTTTCATTGCATTTATTGCCGGAGAATTTATCGCTGAAGCTGCACCTTTTATACCGGATGCGCCACCCGCACTGCTTCCGCCAAAACCCTTAAACATCCCTGCCAAACCTTGACCTAATCCAACAGCCATCTGACCGACCTGGGAGCCCATCTGCATAGCAAGCATTGCTTTTGCAATATCATTTGAACTGGAAGATGCAGAGGTGGTTGTAGTTGTAACAGTAGTTGTTGTTTTTTTACCAATCTTACCGGCACGTGAATCTTGTACAAAGATACCTTTATCCACAGGTTTTCCATATATATTTGATGATCTTTGTGCGAGAACACGACCGGCACTTGATGTATTTGCCGGTTTTAACGAGCCTATTGCTCTAGTAAATGTTTTGGTTTTAATGTCACCAGTCATTTTTGTACTCTCTCGTTTTAATGCCTTAAATATATAAAAACTTGAGAGCTCCTCCGATTGCACAATTTGTATAATTCTTTACAAAAATTAACATGTCAAAAACCATGCAGCACATGGGTTTTCACTATTTCGACCCAATTTATTTATTCCCGTTTTTGACGATATTTATTCAAATAATCCTGACGGGAAATCTCAGAATCATTTTATTGAGAGCCTCTTGTCAAGTAAAGCGAAAAATCTACACAATACCCTCTCCCGCCAAACCCACATTTGTTCGTTAAAAATCTATCCCTCTCCCAATGGGAGAGGGATAGTAAATTTTTATTATTTTGTACTCAATATTGATATCAAATCATCCGCTGAAACTATATTACCACTCTTATCCTTATATGACCCGTTGCCTTGACGTACATAAATCGTGGCATCCTCAAATTCGATGCGTTTACAAGCCGATGCGAGTATTTTACCGTAAATACCCTGCATATATGCAGCAAATTGTTCCGTATTATATATATCTTTGCCTATCATATAAACAGCTTCGCCGTCTGCATTTGTTGTCTTTCTGACCTCGACCTTATCAATCTTCATATAAGGTCTTGTTGTATTTAATTTATTACGATCTTCTTTTTCATCTTTTTTAACTTCCGGTGAAACAGGTATTGCGTTAATTGATTCAAATACATTGTTTTCAGGTTTTTCTTCCTGTTTCGGAAGATCCGTAATTTCTATAGGCTCAACAAACGCTGCTTTTAATTTCGGAGATTCCTTAATCATTTCACTGTTAGCCATCAGAACTTCCATATCAGAAGGTTGTGCTTTCTTAGCAGGTTCTGATTTAACATTTTCAAATTTCGGTTTAGCTTTATTAGATTCTTTCTTAGGTTTCGGCTGTGCCTGGGCTTTTTCTTCAACCATGTTCGGAGTCATGACTATATCTTCAGCCGTCAAAGGCAGCCAGCTGAGCTTAAGAGATTCCGCGTACATCTCTACAAATTTTGTTTCTTTTTCAGTTACAGGTAATGCAACTGTTGCAGCTTGCTTTGTAGGATTTGATGTCGCAGATGCTTTTGAACGCTTGTAATCCAACTCACTTCGCACTAATCCGGGATTGACCGGAGTTTTTTTCTTGTTTGTTTCTGTCATATTTTCTACTCTCTATCACTTGTATTTATATTAATAAAAAACTTGAATTTTGTCAGATTTCACATATATAGCAAACTGTTACAAAAATTAATATATAAAAACTGAATTATTCTCGACCTGTTATTATTATTCCCATAAATTTGTATAACGCTTACTTAATGTTAAAAATATTCACATTTTATAAACATTAGAATTCGGCACTACAAGACTTCTTCAGAACTTTGCAAGAGATTTTTAAGAATAATTAAGACCTTAATTGTAAATTTTTCAATAAAAATTTTTTAAATCACAAATCAGCCCGAAATCTTCGTTTTTGGATTTGTTAACAAATATTATGTAAAGACTTTGGCATGGAAACAACAAAACCCCTTTATTTTTTTAAAATTTATCCTATGATGAATATACAAATCTTGGGAATGGGGATTTGGGAAGTTTACAGAAACAAAGGGGTTTTGTTTTCTATTTACTCCGCAATTAATCCATCCAAAGAACGATTAAATCCATTTTAGAATCGTTTAAAATATGGATAGAGTTTATAGTCTTTATAATCTTGGAGGTTATTGGTAGTGTTACAGCATGGATACATACAAATTTACACAGGAGACGGAAAAGGGAAAACTACCGCTTCATTGGGTCTGGCACTGAGAGCTTTAGGTCATGGCTGGAAAGTTCTTATTATTCAATTTACAAAAGGCGACAGCGCAACATCTTACGGTGAAATTGTTTCATGCTCAAAATTTTTGCCGAATCTGGATGTTGTACAATTCGGTATGGACAGAGTATGCTATTCTCATAACGTTTGTATGGATGATTTCAAAGAAGCGAAACGAGGCTGGGAATTTGCTAAAAAAGCAATCAATTCAGGTGAATATCAATTAATCATTCTGGATGAAATAAATATTTGCACTGCAATGAATATGATTAAGGTATCTGATGTAAAAGAAGCGCTTCTTCATAAACCCGATAACCTTGAAATAGTTTTGACAGGGCGCTATGCGCATCCTGAATTAAAAGCCATGGCACATCTTGTAACCGAAATGAAGCCCATCAAACACTACTTTGATATGGGTGTTATGGCAAGACAAGGTATTGAATATTAAAAATTTAAATTTAATGTAAATCCTTAATTCGGACTTGACTCGTATAGAGAAAGTCCGTTTTTATTTTACAAAAGTATAAAAATATTTGCATAAAGGCATGTTTGTAATATTATAATACTGGTTATACTAGTCCGATAGGTTCGCCCTAGTCCGGTGGGTTGCCGCAAAAGCTAAAGCCTTAGCCGATGGGCATTTTCCCCAAGAATAATGACGGATGGGACAGTTTAGCCCGTAGTACAATACATTAAACATAAGGAGAAAACCGATGCCAACAGCATCTATGATTGAACTTTTGGAAGCAGGTGTACATTTCGGACACCAGACACAAAGATGGAACCCTAAAATGAAACCGTATATTTACGGTGCAAGAAACGGTATTTACGTTATTGATTTGCGTAAAACAACTGACCTTCTGGATCAGGCTTATGCAGTTGTCAGAGAATTCGCTGCACGCAACAAAAACGTATTATTTGTAGGTACAAAAAAACAGGCAGCGGAAGTTGTTGCAGAAGAAGCTCAAAGAGCAGGCGCTTACTATATTAACAGAAGATGGCTCGGCGGTATGTTGACTAACTTTGACACTATCCGCTCAAGAGTTAACAAATTGAGAGAAATTGAAGACTTCATTTCATCAGGTCATGCTGAAAAACTTCCTAAAAAAGAAATCGCTCAATTGAACCGTCAATTAGGCAAATTAAGCAAAACTTTAGGCGGCATTAAAGATATGAGAGGTTTACCGGATTTAATATTCATAGTTGACCAGAAAAAAGAAGATATCGCAATTAAAGAAGCTAACAAATTAGGTATCCCCGTAATTTGTCTTGCTGATACAAATGCTGATCCGGATGGTATTGACTATATTATTCCGGGTAACGATGACGCTATCAGATCTATCAAATTAATTACTGCAAAATTGGCTGACGCTGTTTTGGAAGGTAAACAATTGAAAGAAAACAATGCAAACCAGAAAGCTAAAATTGAAGAAATTAAAGCGGAAGATGCAGGCGTTTCAACAGAAGAAAAAGAATAATTAAGTAAAACCATAGGCTTTCAAGCCTATGGTTTTTATAAAAAAGGAGAGAATTAAATATGAATATTACAGCACAAATGGTAAAAGAACTCCGCGACAAAACAGGTGCAGGTATGATGGATGCAAAAAAAGCACTTGTCGAAGTTGACGGTGATATGGAAAAAGCAATGGAAGTTCTCCGCCAGAAAGGCATGGCATCTGCCGACAAAAAAATGGGCAGAATTGCAGCCGAAGGCTTGGTAGCTTCTTACGTTGACGACAAAGTCGGCGCTATGGTTGAAGTTAACTGCGAAACTGATTTCGTTGCTAAAAATGCTGAATTTAAAGAACTTTCAAATTGTTTAGCACAAGCCGTTGCCGAATCTAATCCGGCTGACGTTGACGCTTTTGTAAATTCAACTTGCCCCAAATGCGGCAAAACTATTGCTGACGTAATTAAAGAAAAAATCGCTTCTATCGGCGAAAAAATTACTTTCAGAAGATTTGTACGCTATGAAGGCAATGTTGCAACATACATCCACAACGGCAAAATAGGTGTTCTTTTAAACACTGACAAAAACGATGCTGAATTAATGAACGATATTTGCTTACACATCGCATCAAACGCTCCTGAATTTATTTCAAGAGAAGAAATTCCTCAATCAGTTATTGATGAAGAAACAAGAATTGAAATGGGTAAAGAAGATATTCAGAAAAAACCCGAAGCAATCAGAGGAAAAATCGTTGAAGGTCGTGTAAACAAACTTATGGCATCACGTGTTCTTCTTGAACAGCCGTTTGTTAAGAACCCTGACATTACAATTCAACAGTTAATTGAAGGCAAATTGACAATCAAAGCTTTCACAAGATACACTCTCGGCGAAGGCTTGGAAAAACGTCAGGACAACTTCGCGGAAGAAGTTATGAACCAGATGAAAGGTTAATCATAAAAAAACGGCAGCCAGCGCTGCCGTTTTTTTTTTCAACAATTCTATTCTTCCATTGTATATTCATAATTAGGTTTATTTTGTTCTTCGTTTTCTTCGTCTTTAGTTTTAAAGCTCATAATAAAAATCTGGTCTTTTTTAATTTCCATTTCTTTGCCTTTATTTGCATAAGACAACGGTGTGCTTTCATATAAAGAAACAGCAGCGGATTTGGCACGATTGCCCTGTTCATTTTTTACCGCGCCTTCAACCAACGCGACACCCGGGCCAAACAATCCGTCTACAAGTTTATTCCCGACAAACACAGCACCTTGCTTTGCAACAGAGCCGGCACTTATTCCGCTCATTGAACTGTATTTGCCCTGAAGATTTTGATCGATAACAAATGTTTGCTTTTTACCTGCATCGTATAAACTAACAGGGACAAAAGTAAATGTTGCGTTACGCTTAAGCCTTTTAGGATCCGTCACATCTTCAATTTTCCCTGTTATAACGCTGCCGGCAGATATAACAATTTCATCCTTTGTTTTTACGTCTTCCACTATTTTAAGATCCCAGGTGGCAGGCGGATTTGCAGTTGTAAAATCCGACATTGCCTGAACTTTTACATTTTTAGCCATGACCGGCTGAAATCCCAGTAAAATTACCGCTAAAAGAATTAAATTTTTTTTCATCATAACCTCACTTATCAAAAATTGCTTTCAAATATTGTCCTGTATAAGATTTTTTATTCTTTGCAACTTCACGAGGAGAACCGGTTGCAATAATTTCGCCGCCGTGATTGCCACCTTCAGGTCCCAAATCAATTATATAATCCGCAACCTTAATCAAATCCAGATTATGTTCAATTATCAAAATAGTATTGCCTTGATCTGCAAGCCTTTGTAATATTTTTATTAATTTATCCAAATCCGCCCAGTGTAACCCTACTGACGGTTCATCCAGAAGATACAAAGTTTTACCGGTAGCCCTTTTATTAAGCTCTGACGCAAGTTTTATACGCTGGGCTTCACCGCCTGATAAAGTTGTTGCGCTCTGACCGAGTTTGATATAATCCAACCCCACGTCATTCAACGTTTTAAGCTTATTCTTAATTGCCGGGATACTATCGAAGAATTCCAGAGCTTCTTTAACACTCATTTCCAAAACATCTGAAATGGTCTTTCCTTTATATTTAACTTCCAGAGTTTCCCTGTTGTAACGCTTGCCTTTACATACATCACATTTGACATAAACATCGGACAAAAAGTTCATCTCAATTTTCAAAAGTCCGTCGCCCTTACATGCCTCGCAGCGTCCGCCTTTCACGTTAAAACTAAATCTGCCGGGCTTGTAGCCTCTGACTTTTGCCTCGTTGGTTTTGGAATAAAGTTCTCTGATATGCGTGAAAACATCCGTGTACGTCGCCGGGTTTGACCTCGGAGTTCTGCCGATTGGAGATTGATCTATATCAATAATTTTGTCAATATGTTCAAACCCCGTAATTTCATCCACACCCTGCGGTTTTGGCTTGTTTCCTCTTAATTTATGAATTGCATATTCAAAAATCAAATCCTGCATAAGAGTTGATTTACCGGAGCCTGAAACACCCGTTAAAACAACAATTTTCCCGAGCGGAATATCAACGTCAATATTTTTAAGGTTATTCAAATGTGCATTTTTAACATGCAAAAAGTGTCCGTTTCCTTCTCGAACTTTTTCAGGAATGGGAATAAATTTTTCACCGCTCAGGTACTTCCCTGTTATTGAGCGTTTAGCGGCAATAATATCTTCAACGGAACCCTGTGCGATGATTTCGCCGCCGTTAATTCCGGCTTTCGGACCTATATCTACAATATAATCGGCATTACGTATTGTTTCCTCGTCATGCTCGACGACGACAAGAGTATTGCCTAAATTTCTAAGCTTTATAAGCGTTTTAATAAGTCTGTCATTATCTCTTTGATGAAGTCCTATTGAAGGTTCGTCAAGAACATATAAAACACCCGAAAGTCCGCTGCCGATTTGGGTTGCAAGTCTTATTCTCTGAGCCTCACCGCCTGACAATGTACCTGCCATACGGGCAAGGTTTAAGTATCCTAAACCTACATCTTTCAAAAATCTCAAACGCGCTCTTATTTCATCCAAAATTTGTTTTGCAATTTGTATATGAAAATCGGATAAATCAAGATAAAGACTTTCTATAAAATCGTACTCATCTTCGACAGACATAAGAGTAAATTCATAAATATTTTTATTTTTAATTGTAACTGCGAGAGAAAACGGCTTTAATCTTGCACCGTTACATGCAGGACAAGGCGTTGTAATCATATATTTTTCAATTTCTTCTCTCCAGTATTCGGCAGTTGATTCATTGTAACGCTTTTCAAGATACGGTATTACACCGATATGCCGGTGGTACTGAGTACAATAGCGTTTAGTTCCAAAACGTTTAACATGAAATGCAACAAGATCATCTCCGCCGTAGAGGATTATTTTCTGCTGTTCTTCTGATAATTCGCCGAAAGGCTTATTCATATCAATCCCGTAATGTGATGCAACGGATTTTAAAACATCCTCATAATAGGTATTGGAAGTTTTTGACCACGGATATATTGCCCCGTCTGCAAGTGATTTGGTTTTATCCGGAACAATCAAATTCGGATCAATTACAAAATCCGCACCCAAGCCAGCACATCTTTCGCAAGCGCCATAGGGATTGTTAAAAGAAAAGATCCTCGGAGCAAGTTCTTCAAAACTTAAATTACATTTCGGGCATGCCAGCTTTTCGCTGTAAATAACTTCTTTATCACCGATAATATCGACAATTGCGATACCGTCGGCTTTTTTTAATGCTATTTGAACACTGTCAGCAATACGCGACTCTGCACTTTCTTTAACAACAATTCTGTCTACAACCACATGGATTGTATGTTTCTGGGTTTTATTTAATTTAATTTCATCCTCGTCCAGATTATATATTTCACCGTCAACCTTAACTCTTACAAAACCTTCCTGCCTGAGTTCTTCAAATGTTGACTGAAATTCGCCTTTTTTCCCGCGGGCAATCGGCGCCAAGATTTGAATTTTAGTACCTTCCGCAAGTTTCATGATACTATTTACGATTTCATCAAGCGACTGTGGTTTGATTTCCGCACCGCACACGGGGCAATGCGGAATTCCGACACGCGCATACAAAAGTCTTAAATAATCATAAATTTCAGTGACCGTTCCGACGGTTGATCTGGGGTTGTTGCTTGTTGATTTTTGATCAATTGAAATAGCCGGAGAAAGCCCGTCAATATATTCGACATTGGGTTTGTCCATCTGCCCCAGAAACTGACGTGCATATGTTGAAAGACTTTCAATATATCGTCTTTGACCTTCCGCAAAAATTGTATCAAAAGCCAGTGAGCTTTTGCCGCTTCCTGAAACACCGGTGAACACAACAAGTTCGTTCTTCGGAATTTCCAGAGAAACATCTTTTAAATTATGTTCTTTTGCACCTTTAATTTTTATTGTATCTTGCATACCTGTATTATGACATGTAAAACAAGAATTTCAAATCAAATTAATAACCGTTATATGTAGAGGTTTCATCGTAATAAGAAATTCTTCTGTTATTTACGATATCACCTGTACTTGCCGTAACAGAAACATTTTTTGTATACTGACGGGTATACGCAGGTGTAATTCTGTAACTTTGCACAAGGACTCTATCAGTTCTGTCATCACCGCCGACATCTACGGCAGTATTTTGACAACCGTTTAAAATATATCTGTCACGATTGTCAGAACCTTCAATAAAAGCATCTGACAACCCTTCAAAATTATATCCGTTATTATCTCTGTACACTGCAGCGTAATTTTCTTCTGGTTGCTTAGGATATGTTACATTTGTACCATTGGTTAATACAACGTTATAATACTGCACCCCGTCTTCAACAAAAGTATTCTCAGAATTTATATCCAATCTGCTAAATGCCACATTGCCAATAGATATCGGCGAAACAGAACCGGAATATACATTACTCATAAGTGCCAAATTTTGCAAATAATTCATCATAATTATAGTCGGAGTAATATAATCATAATGATACGGATTGTAATAAACCGGCGGCGGCACCGGACGATAATGGTACGGATTAATGCAGCGCGGTCGCGGAGGCGGTGGCTGAGGAACAGGAAATTCTGTATTGGCACTGTTCACAGACGCAGCCTCTGCCGGTTGAGTAGCAACAGGATCTGCCATCATAGCCAAAATCAATGCTGCTGTCGGAACAGCTTTTCTTACGCCGTTTGAAAAATGTTGTGATTTCTGCGCTTCATCTTTTTTGCCTTCAAAATTAATTTTACTTTTGTTATAAGAAAATCCGGATACAGCTAAAACTTTCATACACATACTCCTATTACATAAGTATTAAAACATTAAAAAAATATTTTTGCTATATAATTTAAACATAAATTAAGAGGAGTTGCAAAATTTGAGCCTGTACAAGGCTTCGCCTTGTGGGGTCCTGCGTCCCAATACAATCTGCATACATTATTTATGGTGTCGTAGGCGGGACTTGTCTTGCTGCGCCTCGCATTAAACGGGTCTACGCTTTTTGCTTTTTACGGCATTTATGCCGAAAGCAAAAAGGCTCCGCCCTCTGCTCGGCTTGCGCTGAACCCGCTATAGACGGATTAAAGTCCTCACCATTCTACAAATAAAAAAGATGATAACTTTTGTTATCATCTTTTTTATGGTGTCGTAGGCGGGACTTGAACCCGCACGGGTTGCCCCACACGCCCCTCAAACGTGCACGTATACCGATTCCGTCACTACGACATATACTCTTATTCAATTTTCAAACTTTTGCTTGTCTCCGTGACGGATGTATTCACTTGCGTTCATACCCTCTCAAAAAACAATTATCAATTGTTTTTTTTTTCGGCACAGTGTCACTACGACATAAATTAACTTTTCAAAAAATGACTATGTTTAGCCACATAGTCATTTTAATATAATAAATTTTAATTGTAAAGCCTATCTTCCAATTTCAATAGCTTTTAATGCCATGGATTTTGTAATATTTACAAGCGCAAGGTTCGCTTCATATGCCCTTTGCGCCATTACGGCATCTGCAATATCAACCATCGCGTTTACGTTTGATGATCTTATATAACCGTTTTCGTCTGCATCGGGGTGTCCGGGTCTGTATATTTTATCGCCGAGCGTCGGATCTTCAACTACGCCGCTAAAGGTTACTCCGCCTTGCAAATATGATAAAGTTCCAACTCCGAATACATCATTTTTCATGGTATTCATCAAACCGTGAAACGAAATATCTTCTGTCGCATTCAATACAGGAATTTTTCTTACGTAATTCGGCGTATCAATATTCGCTACGTTTTTGGCATGGATATCCAGACGCAGTCCGTGTGCCCTCAGGGCACTTGATCCTATATTAAATGATTCCAATATACTCATAATTTATCTCTCCCGTTATTTACCGACATTTATCACCGTTTTCATCTCGGTAATTATGTTAGACATTCTTCTTGTTGCCATTGAATAAAGCATGGAATTTTCCTGCAATGCGATAAGCTCCTGTGCAGGATTAATTTCTTCATACTGTCTTTCTTCTATAACTCCTGAAGGTCCCAGTTTTTGCGAAAGTTTAGTTTCCAAAGGGCTGTTCATCGTTCCGAGATAAGTTGCAAAATCAATATCACGTCTTACATAACCCGGTGTATCAACGTTTGCTATGTTGGAACCGATTGCGCGCTGTCTTTGTGATATTAAATCCATCATCAGGGAAACTTTTCCCATACTGTCCAAAGATGTGTACATTATCTAACCTCCCTCATTAACCCTCACGGATATTTATTGCTTTATTATACATATCATCAATGACCTTAAGCATCTGGGTGCTTGCAAGCATTGACGCGTTAAGCCTTAACATTTCGCTTGTTGAAGTATAAACATTTGTATTTGAAATTTCAATATTATGCTGCTTAAAACATTTGTGATCTTTGACAAGAACGGGTTCACCGGCATCTGCAGTTACTGCGAATCTGTTCATGTCAGCCTGCTCAAGACCTTCGGGATTCGCGAATCTTACAAGCGGAATATTTCCTAAATATTTTTCATTTGCCTGTGATGAATCAAATGCCACAACATCACCATTGGGCTTTATTTCAAATTTATAACAGTTTGTCGGAATTTTTATACCTTCACCAACAATCCAATCATCATTTGTAACCAGATATCCGTCTTTACCCTGTTTAAAACCGCCGTCACGGGTATATTGAACTTCACCTGACGGGGAGACAACAGGAATAAATCCTTGACCGTCAATTGCAACGTCATACGGGTTTGACGTAATTTTTATTGACCCCTGACTGTGATCCGTTCTTATTGCACCTCTTAAATACCCGTCTTCATCAAGCATTTGTTCAAAACGTACCGGCTTATAGGCATTTGTATTAATGTTCGCAAGATTATTTGCAACATAACCCAGCCTTTCCCACTGGGTAAAGGTGTTATTAATACTTTTTCTTATCATTCCTTGAATTGTATACATGTATTAACCCTCTCTATGAAGCTGAGCCAAGCTGGCTGATTACTTTTTGTAAATTCTGATTCTGTATCATAAATAATTGTCTGTTTGCATCAAAATTCTTTATAACAGGCATCATACTTATAAATTCTTCCTGCAATGCCACGTTTGAAAATTCATTATAACCCTGTTTGACTTTCGGCTCCATCACCAGAGCACCATTGGCATCAACAACGCCAAGGTATGCAACGCCTTCAAGCTTATTTGTCTGAGGGTTGAATACACTTACCAAACCTCTGTCGTTAACCTTTATTTGATTCAAATCATGCGGTACAATGTGTAATTTAATAGGCAAGCCCGTATTTGAAAGCACACGGCTATCATCAAGAGTCAAAAGATTTCCCTCTCTGTCTAATTTAAAACGCCCGTCACGGGTTAATTTAATCCCTTCAGCACTTTCCGTCTGAAAATAGCCTTTTGCGGCAAGTGCAATATCCAACGGGTTTTCGGATAAGGCAATACGTCCGACTTTATCATCACGTGTGGTAGATAAACCGTGAACGCCTAAGAATTCGGTCAATGAAGATACTATTGCATCTTTTCTTTGATAACCAACCTTATCAAATCCTGCAACATTTTCGTTTGAAATGGATATTAATTCACTATCAACATGCATCGCCCTTATTGATGCCGTGATACCGTTTTCTACAAATCTTACACCGCCGTTAATTTTCATACATTTATACCTCTGCTTACATTTTCGGATATTTTTCAGTATTTACTCAACAAATCCATGAAAAATCATCCGTTTGTATGGGTTTTTAAATGTACTTAATAAAAATTTTTTAAAAGTCAATATATTCATATAAAGAGGAAGCTTCCTGAACGCTTATGTTTGTTTCGGGAACCTTCAAAACTCTTGCCGAAACTTTACGATTAGCATATTCAATCGTAATAATATCACCTGCTTTTACCTGTTTGGCAGGCTTTGCAGGATTGCCGTTTACAAAAACTCTGCCCGTATCGGACACTTCATTGGCGACGGTTCTTCTTTTTATTAATCTTGATACTTTTAAAAATTTATCCAATCTCATGGCTTTATTATATCATATTCATGCTATAATTTGAATTATGAAAAAGGCTGTCTTAACTTTATTTTTTACTTTATTGCTTCAAACTGCCGCATTAGCGCTTGACAGTGCAATAAAATTTGTTCAGGTAACGGACACTCATTTTAATGCCGAAAATGAATATTCAGTAAAACTTCTTGAAGAAACAGTAAAAGATATTAACAGATTAAATGATGTTTCTTTTGTTATTTTTACCGGTGACAATCTTAATAAACCGGAACCTGAAGATTTGGATGATTTCATAAAAATCCTAAACAGATTAAAAGCACCTTATTATCTTGTAATCGGCAATCACGATGTTTTTAAAAGCCAGAACCTTTCAAAAGAAAGATATAACGAAATTGTACGCGAAAACAATCTTTTCTGGTTTAAACGCGAATGGAATTATGTATTCAAGAAAAAAGGATACACATTTATAGTAGTGGATGGAGCCAAAGAAATTATACCGGGGCCTGTCGGATATTACAGAGCAGATACCCTTGAATGGCTTGACAAACAGCTTACCAAAAACAAAAAACGTCCGGTAATTATTTTTCAGCATTATCCGATAATTGATGCGCCGGAATTTGGTTCTTCCCGTCTTAAAACCCACAGGACCTATCAGCCGGAAAAATATTTTGAAATGCTTGACAAACATAACAATGTCCTTGCAATTATATCAGGACATTTCCATGTCAATAGCGAAGTTATGGAAAACGGAGTCTATCACATTTCTTCGCCTACTCTGCTTGACAATCCTCCGGTTTACAAAATTATTGATATAGTTTCAAAAGACGGCTTATCACCTATTATTTATACACAATTAAAAGAAGTTGAAATTGAAGAGTAGTTGCATTTTTTTATAAATAATATTATAATTGTAACAACAATATTTTGAGGTAAAAAGATACGCAATGGATGAGTCGGGAAATTTAATTTTTAATTTATTCTTAATAGCATTCCTATTATTTTCAAACGGATTTTTTGTGGCAGCTGAATTTGCCATGGTAAAGGTCAGAAAAACCAGAATAGAGCAGCTTGTAAAAGAAGGCAACTACAGTGCGCAAATTGCGCTTGAAGCAATAAAAGATCTGGATAAATTTATTGCTGCGGTACAATTAGGTGTAACAATATCCAGTATCGGCTTAGGTTGGGTTGGCGAAGGGACATTGGCTCGCATAATTGAGCCGGTATTTGTATTTTTACCGGGCGTAAGCCAGACTATTGCAACCCATACGGTATCCGTTTCACTTGCATTTGCACTAATCACATTCTTGCATGTTGTCTTAGGTGAACTTATTCCAAAATCTATTGCACTGGAATACACTGAAAAAACCGCACTTATAATTGCACGTCCAATGCAGGCAATTACATTTGTGTTTAATCCTTTTATCTGGCTCTTAAACGGCTTTGGCAACTGGGTTTTGAAACTAATGCATATTCCTCATTCGCATAAATCGTCACTTGTGCATTCATCTGAAGAATTGGATATGCTTGTTGACGCAAGTTATAACGGCGGAGTATTGAATGAAACCGAAAAAGACATGCTTCATAACGTTTTCAAATTTTCCGACTTGACGGCAAAACAGGTTATGGTTCCGCGAACTGATATGGTTTGCGTGCCGATTGACATGTCTTTGGAAGAATTAAACAATGTTGCCACTGAAAATCAATATACGAGATATCCGGTTTATGAAGGAGATATTGACCATATTACAGGACTAATTCACGTAAAAGATTTGTATAAATTATCGCTTGATGACACCACATGCCCTATAGAACGCATTCAGCGTGAAATTTTACTGGTGCCTGAGACCATGACTATGGACAATCTGGTTTTGGAATTCAAAAAACGCAAAGGTCAAATGGCAATTGTAGTTGACGAATTCGGCGGAACATCAGGGCTTATAACACTTGAAGATGTAATTGAAGAAATTTTCGGCGATGTTCAGGATGAATTTGACGAAGAAGAAGAACAAGAATGCGACATCAAAGAAATTGCGCCAAATACATATATAGCAAATGCAATGATGCGAACCGATGAAATCGCGGAATACTTCAATATTGATGAAGAAGCAATTGATGACGAAGATATCGACACAATCGGCGGACTCGTTGTAAAACTTCTCGGAAGAATTGCTGAAGTCGGCGACACAGTAACCCATCTGGGATTAACCTTTATTGTAAAAGAAATTGAAGGCGCACGAATTACTAAACTTGAAATTATAAAAGAAGAAACTCCCGTTGCAGAACAGGTGCAGGAATAATTTACTTTTCATTCAAGTATTTATAACTGCAACATGCTCCGGAAAGTTGTCTTCCTGTCAACAAATCGCCTGAGCCTAAAAATCCTTGCGCCTTTTCTATACCATATTCTTTACCGCATCCACAAGTTTCACCGTTAACATTTTTATTAAATGTTCCGTCTGCCCCGATTGGTCTTATCCAATTTTCATTCAGCATAATGGCAAACATATCCCGCCCTACTACATTCGGTCCTTTTTGAAAACCGTTTACATCCACCGCTATTATAGGTGCACCATGCCCGCCAAAATATATTACGGAACCGTCTTGCAATAAGATTGCTTTTTTAGATAAATCCCAGCCCGTATATAAACCGTTAAGCTGCGCATTATTACAACTTGATGAGCTCGTCGGTAAATTTTTAAACGTACCGGAAATTAAAGATCCGTAAAAGCTGTATGCAGCAGCTCCACCGCAAAGCCCATTCCACTTGTCTAAATAATTATTGCAATATGCACTCTCACCATATTGAGGAAATCCGCAGGTATCTATCACTTTGAAATGTTTTACCATAGCATTGACAAATTCCGGTGACATAGTAGTTCTCACTGCATAAAGCCCGTCATCAGGATATCTGCACTTTGCAGGCACATTATAATCCCCTGAATTGTTTACGCACAAACTATAATTATCAAGCTTTACGGCAGTGTATACCTGACTAATTTCCGAAAATTTCTTTTTCCATATTGCTTTATTCTGCATATCACCAATTTTTTGAGATAAAGTAGGAATAGTCATTGCTGCGACAATGCCGATTATGCCGAGGGTTATCAGAACTTCTGCCAGAGTAAACGCAGCTTTCTTTTTAAGGTCGTTAAGACGATAAGACTTTTGGACGTTAAGTTCTTTACTGAGGACTTCGCTCACGTTTTTACTTTCCGAATTATAATTCATTATATTAGAATTATAATTTGTTTCAGAGGGTGTGTCAATTCGTTTTGTAACTTTGTGATTGGGGTTACTAACCCGACTGTTAATTTTTCTGTCGGCATAGTAATGCCGACCTACATTTCCAAACCACCCCGGGATGACCTGCAAAGTTCCGCAAAAACCTAATATGGTGTCGTGCCTCAGGCACTTCAGGATGGCAGACTCCATCCGAACATAACTATGTTGGGCCGTATTACTATGACGAATGTTACTTCTTAGTGCCTTAGTGCCATAGTATCTTAGTAACTTTTTCCAAACAATACCGCCCAAACCCTTGTTTACTTCATGTGCCGTTAAATTTTCTACAACTTCCCGTTGGTCGGGTCCAACGGCTACGCTGGCTGGGAGAGTCGCCCCCCCCGAAATTCGAAAATATTTCTTTTCTCATATGCCATTCTCCTTCTTTTATGATTTTATTATAACATAAATCTACACCACATTAATGATATTTTAATTAATTCCTCTTTTAGTTGATCCAGCTGAATTGTATAGAAGATATACAAGAAAACATGCCTTATACATTTATTGTTAAAGAAATTGAAGGCGCACGAATTACTAAACTTGAAATTATAAAAAAACTCCCGCTGCAGAACAGGTGCAAGAGTAACATTAAAAACCAAAGGGGTAATCTTCGGGAATTTTCCAATTATTTTTTGCGATTAATGCTGCACATGTAAGATGCCTGTTTCCGACACATTTTTCCATAAGCTGCTCATCTGTAGCGGTATCATTATAATGCATTCCATAAGGAACAACCCCGCTATTGAAATTATATGCATGCAAGACAAATACAAATATATTTTTGCCATATTCATCAGATATAGCAATATCTTCAGGATTACCGGATCCCATAGCCGGATAATTTTTATAATACTTTTTTGTGTTGTAAATATAATAGAAATATCTTCCATAGCTAAACACAGCCATATCACCTGATTGAAAATATATTCCGACTGTCAGATTTGAATCAACATGTTTGTTATCTGCAGGATTATAATAACCACACTCGTAATCTGTTGTTTTCAGATATGGTGCCAAATATTGCTCATAAAAACCACACGAATCATATCCGTAATCTTTCCAAAATCGTCTTTCGCCATTTTCAATTTCTGACAATTTTATCGCCTGATTAATTGTGGAATAAAACCTTGCCATACCGCTTTCAAGCACTTTCTTTTTATAATTCGAAATTAAATTCGGTATTGTCAATGCCGCAACTATACCGATTATTGCAAGGGTTATTAATACCTCGGCAAGTGTAAATGCTCTTTTCATACTATAGTTTGCCATATTGAAATTATAGTTTATTCCGACAATACTGTCAAATAGTACTCTATGATTACTTAGAGGAGTCGCCCCCCCCCGAAATTTGAAAATATTTCTTTTCCCATATGCGATTCTCCTTCTTTTATAAATTTATTATATCACAAATCTACATCACTTTAATGATATTTTAATTAATTCCTCTTTTTAGTTGATGTAGCCAAGGCTATATTGTATAGAATAGAAATATATTAAACAATATTTGGGCGGATTAATGAGTCAAGATTTCGATTTTACATCGTATAATAACATTAAGCGTTTATCGGAAGAAGAACTTACGGCACTTTGGGGGAAATACCTTGCCGACAAAAGTGACAAAGCTTCACGAGATGCTTTAATTGTGCAATATATTTATTTAATCCGTTATGTCGTAGGCAGAGTCAGAGTAACGCTGCCCGCAACGATTTCCATTGAAGATATAGCAGGCTACGGGGTGGAAGGACTTATAAACGCAATCGAAAGATACTCCCCGCAAAAAAATACCAGATTTGAAACTTATGCACTTATCAGAATCAGAGGAGCAATCCTTGACAAAATTCGTTCACAGGATTTTCTTCCCAGAAGCGTAAGACAAAAAATTAAAACCGTTAAAGAAGCTCAGGAATCTTTAAAACAGGAACTCGGCCGCATGCCGACCACAACCGAAATTGCAAACAAAATTGACATGGATCCCGAAAAAGTAAATCAACTTTTGTCGGAAGACGTTACAATTACATCTTTGTATGATAAAAAAGGTAACGCTGAAGACAGTGTGGAAATTATAGACACAATTCAGGATACAAACAAACTTAACCCGCAGGAAAATGCCGAAGAAAATAATGTAAAACAGGAATTGGAGAGGGCTTTAATGAGATTACCGGAAAGAGAACGAATTATAATGGTTCTTTACTATCAGGAAAACATGACACTTAAAGAGATCGGTGAAACCATCAGTATGTCAGAGTCCCGCGTATGCCAGTTGCATGCTCAAGCAATTATGAAATTAAAAAATATTCTCAGCGAAAACCGTTCAAACCGCTTGCGCCAGTCAATTGTTGCTTAACGCTCAGCCTGATAATCAATTATCACAAAATCAATCCTGTTATTCATCTGTGCATCTTTTGAAACGCTGTCAACATACGGCATAAATTCACCATAACCGATACAATAAAGCCTTTCAGGCGAAATTTTCAGATACCGCATTAAATACATAGTAATGCTGTGTGCACGTGCCAGAGAAAGCTCCCAGTTAGCTTTAAAACTGGAAATCTCCGGATCCGCACTTTCTGTATGACCTTCAATAACACATGATTTATCTGTTTGCGCAAGAACTGCCCCTATTGAATTCAAAACGCATAACCCGTCGCGCTTAAGCTTTTCCTGCGCTTTATTAAAAAATACATTTTCATCAATGCTGACAATCAATCCGCGGGGGACATAAGTAAAGTACATTGCACCATTTGGTTTTACTGTATTTCTAAACAATTCTTCAATCGCTTTCATTTCTGAAATATCGTACACGGCAAAACACTTTGGCGAATTTAAGCAAAACACACCCGCCACCATACATATAAAAACAATAATTTTGAAGGCATTCATCAAAATTATTATTTAGCACCGGCTTGCTAAAATAATCCCCTGACAAGGTTAAGGCTTAATTATAGAAACGACATACCGGTCATTAAAATATTTATTGGCACATTCTTGAATTTGTTCAGGCGTAACTGCTTTGATTTTTTCTTTTGCTCTTTCATTAAAATCAAAACCAAGCCCGGTAATCGCATAATGCGCGTAAGTTGCCGCCTGCTGGTTATTATCTTCCTGAGAGAATGCCCATTTGCCTATAAGATTATTTTTAGCATTTTCAAGATCTTCTTCTGATACTAAAATGTTTTTAATTTTATCAATTTCTTCCTGAAAACCTTTCAAAGAAACTTCAATATTTTTAGGTTCAGTTGCTATATAAATTGAAAAATTAGCGCATAATCTTGCAACGTCATATGAACTTCTGACAACATAGGCAAGCCCTTTTTTATCTCTTAATTCCAAAAATAATCTTGAAGATAAACCTGACGCACCGAGAATTATATTCATCAAAGCAAGTACCGGATAGTCATTCTGGCTTGCCGTTTCTACCAGCCAACCTTGAATAATATGAGCCTGATTTGCATCCGGCTTAATTATTTCAACGGTTTTAGCTTCCTTCAAAATAGGAGGCTTAATTGCGGGCAGTTCATCTATTGATGACGGCAAATCGCCAAAATGTATATTCAGTTTATCTTGCACCTCTTCAAAATCTAAATCGCCTACAAAAGCAATCACTTTTCGGCTGTTATGCATAAAAGTATTATAACCTTTGAGAACATCATCTCTTGTCACATTCGGCAAATTCTCCGAAATCACGGTATTCGTATAACCATAATGATGATTTGTATATAAATTTCTGTAGAAATTATCCACTACTCTGGCTCGGGGAGAATCCAACTGGGCTTGAATTTCACCTGACAGTTTTATTTTTTCCTTTTCAAAATCTTCAAACGTGGAATTTTTTATAATATCTTCAAAAATTTCAAGCGCCTTATCAAAATCCTCATTCAAACATACAAATTTTAATTTCAAATAATCCAGTTTTAATTCACTTGAGAATTCAATTGCATATCTGTCAAGTTCTTCAGACAGCTGTTCGGCAGATCTGTTTTTTGTACCCTGCATAAACAATCTTGTCATCAAAGTATAATCACCGGGGTTAGGCACCGGATCATTCAATGATAAATTGAAACACAACGCAACTCGCGGGGTATTTTTATTACGTTTATATAAAACCTCAATGTCATTTTTTAGATTAAAAATTTGCTTATCCATCACTCTCTCCTGGAATTTATAATATCATAAATCATAAACCTTTGCAATTTATATATATATTATGTAATACAACTTCTTGTAATAAAGTCATTTTTTTAATATAATATAAATATGGAAATAATAAAAAAACTCAAACTGAAAGATTTTGAAATCGGCGGGGATAAATTAACTATCCTTGCAGGTCCCTGCGCTGCCGAAAGCATGGAGATTCTGGACGAAACCGCAAAAGGCTTAAAAGAAATAACAAAAAAATTGGATATTAATTTTGTATTCAAATCATCTTTTGACAAGGCAAACCGTTCTTCTATAAATTCATACAGAGGACCCGGCTTAGAAAAAGGGCTTAAAATGCTTCAAACCATTAAGTCAAAATATGATATACCCATTGTGACTGATATCCACACACCGGATCAGGCGGAGCCTGTCAGTGAAGTTGCCGATATACTTCAAATTCCCGCTTTTTTATGCAGACAGACAGATTTACTTATAGCTGCAGCAAAAACGGGTAAAATTGTAAACATTAAAAAGGGACAATTTTTAGCACCCGAGCAGATGGGCCCTCTGGTCAAAAAAGTTGAAGATTCCGGCAATAACAATATCTTACTTACCGACAGAGGCACCTCTTTCGGCTACAATAATTTAGTTGTAGATTTCAGAGCAATTCCTATAATGCTTGAATTCGGATACCCGATTGTATTTGACGCAACCCACAGTGTGCAGCTTCCTGGTGCAAACGGCACAAGCTCCGGCGGTGACAGAAGATTTGTACCTCCGCTTGCGAAAGCTGCTATGGCGGCAGGTGCCAATGCATTATTCTTTGAAGTTCATCCGGATCCTGACAAGGCTCTTTGTGACGGACCGAATATGATTGCATTAAAAGATGCTGAAGAACTTTTTAAACAATGTAAAGATATTTTTGAGATTGTGAGAAAATGATTATTAAAACATTTACGGCAGGTCCTATTGATGCCAACAACTACCTTTTAATCGACGGGAATGAAGCTGTCTTAATTGACTGTTCCGAGGTTAAACACGAAATATTAAAAGAACTTGAGGGGAAAAATTTAAAATATATTTTGCTCACTCACGGTCATTTTGACCATGTTTTAGGTATAAACGGCATGAAAGAAAAAACAGGGGCAAAAGTGCTTGTAAATAAAAATGATGTTGCCAGAATGGAAGAATCCGCAAGTATTATGAAAACATTCGGCGTTCAAGGTGTTGAAACTCCGCATGCCGACGGGTTTATAAATGACGGTGATATAATAGAATTCGGCAATACTAAAATCAAAGCATTTGCGACTCCAGGTCATACAGAAGGCGGCATGTGCTACCTTGTTGACGACAAACTTTTTTCGGGAGATACTTTATTTAAAGGTACTGTCGGAAGATGCGACCTTGCCGGCGGGAATTTAAAAAAGCTGTCAGACAGCGTGAATAACAAACTTTTCGCAATGGATGAAAATATTACGGTCTATCCGGGACACGGCCCCGAAACAACTATAGCTTATGAAAAACAATATAATGAAATAAGAGGATTAATATGAAAACTCAACTGGAAAATATTTACAAAAATGCCGCACAAGATCTTGAAAAAGCTTCTTCAATCAGCGACATTGAAGAAATAAGAGGTAAATATTTAAGCCGTAAAGGCGAATTTAACGAAATAAAAAAAGGCTTAAAAGATTTGTCCGACGCGGATAAAAGAATAATCGGGTCTTTGGCAAATGAAATTACCCGAAAGCTTGAAGACGCTTTAAAAAGTAAATATGATGAGTTTTATAAAAAAGAGCTTAATGAAAAACTTGAAAAGGAAAAACTTGATGTAACTTTGCCGGGCAAATTCACACCCGTCGGGCACACACATCCTATTACATCAACAACAAACGAAATTGTATCAATTTTTCAAACTCTTGGATTCTCGGTTGTAAGCGATGAGTTATCTCCAGAGGTGGAAACGGAATATTACAACTTTGATATGCTGAACGTTCCGAAAGACCATCCTGCACGTGATGTTCAAGATACTTTTTACACAAAACTTGCTAAAAATGTTGTGTTAAGAAGTCAGACGTCAGGCGCGCAAATTCACGCAATGGAAGGCAAAAATCCTCCGATAAGAGTTATTTCACCGGGCAGAGTTTACAGAAACGAAAACATTAATGCACGCAAAAACAACTTTTTCCATCAAATTGAAGGCTTATACGTTGATAAAGGCATCACTTTCGGGGACTTAAAGGGTGTTTTAAACGAATTTATCAGAATCTACTTCGGTGCAAGCCGTCCGACAAGGTTCAGAAGCAGCTTTTTCCCGTTCACGGAACCTTCTGCCGAAGTTGACGTACAATGTATTATGTGTGAAGGCAAAGGCTGCAGAACATGCTCCGGCACAGGCTGGCTGGAAATATTAGGCGCAGGCATGGTTGACCCGAATGTTTTACGCGGTGTCGGAATTGATCCGGATGTTTATTCTGGTTTTGCGTTCGGTATGGGCATTGAAAGACTTGCAATGCTAAAATACGCAATCGACGACATCAGATTATTCTTCAACGATGACGTAAGATTTTTGGAACAGTTCTAACTATATTAAAATCATAACAAATACCTTATAATTATTTTCTCGACGACGCTACCGCCTCCGGCTCCGCTATTGTCTCAAAAACAATTATAAGGTATATGTTTATTCGCACAAACTTTATTACTTAACCACTTTATCCAGCCCGTGGGGTTTATCGACGTTTCTGTGGAGTTTCATAGCCACCTCAAGCGCCAGAAGCTGAATCATTACAGCCACACAAAAATATTTAACAATTTTGCTTTCGCAATCAATGTTTATATTGAATGTTGAATTAATTTTTACGTTTTTATTGCCGAGAATACAAATAGGCGGGCGATATTCCTCTTTAATTTTATTCAAATTTTTTGTCGCAATATAGCTTAAATCATCCACCAAAATATAAATAAGCAAGCCCTTATTATTCAAAACCGCCACATGCCCGTGCATAAATTCACCTAAAATGTGGGAGGTAACATTCAAATAAGATGTTTCTTTAATTTTCAACGCTGCTTCTTTTGCAAGCGCATAGGATATTCCGTCCGCACACACAACAATGTTTTTATATTTGGAAACAAATCTGCCGAGCGTTTTAATTTTCGGACGTAATTCATAGGTTTTATCAATATATTGAGGAATAGATATTACTTCGTTAACGTAATTTTCAACATCAATACCCTTTAATTTTGCAAACTTTAAGGCAAGAAGGGTTACGCACATCATCTGAGAAGTCAAGGATTTAGTTGCGGCAATGCTTCTTTCCACACCGGCATGGCAGCAAACCTTGTAGTCAGAAGCATTCCAAATTGTAGAATCTTCTTTGTTCGTGATGCATAAGGTTCTGACACCGAATTGTTTTGCTTTAATCAAAGCTTTATTAGTATCCGAGGTTTCGCCTGATTGGGTTATAAAGATATAGAGCATATTTTCGGCATGCGGAATAACAGCTTTAAGTAAAAATTCGCTGGAATAAATTGCACGCGCCTCAAGATTAGCAATACTGCCGAAAACATCCGCGCCGTACCTTGCGCAATGATAGGAAGAACCGCTTGCGACAAAGACCACCTGTTCAATCCCTTGAGGAACATCTATCAGGATTTCCTCATTATCGCCGATATACGTATTTACAAGGTGTTCAAGGATTTTTGACTGTTCAAAAATCTCGCGTTCCATGCTGCTTTTTCTTTTTTTAAAAAACATATTTACCTCGGAAAATCTTTCGTTGGTGCCTATTATTATCCTAAAATTTCTTTTAACAATTCGTTAACCGCTTTCGGGTTAGCTCTGCCTTTTGTTTCTTTCATAACCTGACCCACAAAGAAGCCTAAAAGCTGAACTTTACCGTTTCTGTAAGCTGTTACCTGATCAGGATTTGCATCAACAACTTTTTGAGCAATTGCTTTTATTGCTCCTTCATCACTAATCTGGCTTAAACCTTTTTCTTCAACGATTTGAGAAGCTTTTTTGCCTTCTTTCATCATATCAAAAATAATTTGTTTACCGATATTATTTGAAATTGTATTTTTTTCGATCAAAGAAATCAACTCGGCAAGATTTTCAGGAGTTAATTTTGTTTCGTTAATCTCAAGTTTTTCTTCTTTTAAATATGCTGCAATTTCGCCCATCATAAAGTTGACGGCAATTTTCGGAGTTGCACCGAGCTTCAGCACTTCATCAAAGAAAAGTGCAAGCCCCATCTGTTCAACGATAACGTTTGCATCATACTCACTTAAGCCCAAATCCATATAGCGTTTGCGTTTTGCAGACGGCAATTCGGGCATTTTTGATCTGATTTCTTCAACCCATTCTCTTGAAATTTCTAACGGCATCAAGTCAGGCTCAGGAAAATATCTATAATCATGTGCATCTTCTTTGCCGCGCATTGAACGGGTTTCGCGTGAATTGTCATCCCAGAGTCTTGTTTCTTGAACAACTTTTCCGCCTTCTTCGACAATTTCAATTTGTCTGTCTATTTCGTATTCAATAGCTCTTTGAAGTGCCGAAAAACTGTTTACGTTCTTAATTTCAGCACGTGTGCCGAATTCTTTTGAACCTTTCGGCATAATAGAGATATTGGCATCGCATCTCATGGAGCCTTCTTCAAGGTTACCGTCGCATACACCTATATATCTTACGATATTACGCAATTCTTCCATATAAGCTCTTGCCTCATCTGAACTTCTCATATCAGGTTCGGATACGATTTCCAAAAGAGGAGTTCCTGCACGGTTCAGGTCAACAAGAGAATAGCTGGAACCTGCAAGTCCGTCAGCACCTGCATGAACGAGTTTCCCTGCATCTTCTTCCAAATGCGCACGGGTAATTCCTATTCTTTTTCCGTTTATATCAATGTGACCGTTTACGCAAATCGGTTCATCGTATTGAGAGATTTGATACCCCTTCGGCAAATCAGGGTAGAAGTATTGTTTTCTGTCGAATTTGCAGCGGGAAGGAATTTCGCAATTCAAGGCAAGCCCTGTTAAAATTCCCATATTGACGGCTTCTTTATTCAAAACCGGCAAAACACCCGGCATACCAAGGGTAATCGGACTGATTTCGGTATTTTGTTCTTTACCGAATTCCGTACCGTCCGGTGCAAATATCTTTGATTTGGTCTTTAACTGCGCGTGAACTTCCAAACCTATAACTACTTCATACTTATCTCTCAAATTTTCCATTATCTTCTCCTTATCGTATGATAATTATAGCATAAAAAAACATAAAAAATAAAGATATAAGGTTTCGAAACAATAGCGAAGCCGGAGGCGGGAGCGTCGTTGAGAAACTTTATATCTTTATAATCATATCTTATTTTTCGGGACTGCCTTATAAAGGTCATCCAACGGAATATTCAAAGCAGTTGCTATGTCATATACTATAAAGGCTGAAGGGGTTTGATTTCCTTTTTCTATTTTTCTGATGGTATTTTCGCTGACATCAATCAACTCGGCAAGTTTATTTTGAGATAAATTTTTTCTTACCCTTTCTGCTCTTATATTACTTGCTAAAATGTTTAATCTGGTATCTCTCATTTGTTTTATTATTGCATATTGACAAAATCTTATCAATACACTATAATATCGCATATCGATATTATAATAACGCAAAAAGCTACAATCAGATAGGAGATGATCTGTGTCAAAAGAAGATGTAAACAAAATATTGAATGAAGCATGCGATGTAATGCTTTTGTTTTCTATATTTAAAAAGGCACTGGATGCAGATACGGGAGCATACAGTCCGCTCACGGAAATTATTGATAAAAAAATAACGAAATTGTTTAACGATATTGACGAATATGAAACAAAACTCTACTTTTAATATAGTTATCTTGCATAAATCGCGTTTTTATCTACATTAAGCTCCGACGGCTTATAAGTTTTCAGATATTCAATTACGTCTTGAGGGGTATCGGCAAGATAATAAAGACTTCTGACGTTTTTGTTTGCGAATTTCTGTTCAATAACTTCTTCAAAAAAGTCGTTCAATTTATTATAAAATCCGTTTGTATTCAAAATAATAATAGGCTTTTTGTTGTACCCTAATTGTTTTTGGACAATCATCTCTGACAATTCTTCAAGGGTTCCGAAACCACCGGCAAGAGCTACAACAGCATCCGAAATACTGTCGATTTTGGCTTTTCGCTCTCTCATACCCTCAGTCACAATAAATTCGTCGCAGCCGTCTGTGAATACGCCCATACTTTGAAGTTTTTCAGGCATAACACCGGTAAGTTTTGCGCCATGAGCTTTTGCAGCGCCGGCACAAGCCCACATCAAGCCTAAATTGCTTCCGCCATAGACCATATCATAACCGTTTTCCGCAATCAAACGCCCGAGTTCCGCAGCATCTTTATAATAGAGCGGCTGCAGGAAGTTTGAAGATGATGCAAATACACAAATCCTTTTAATCATTAAACTCACCGCCAATTCTATAGAAATAAGAACAATCAACACCCGTACCGTTTTCGGAACAGTCTTCCGCAAGAGCATCCATGCTCTTTTCATAACCGAACGGACGAATTTTTCCTTCATCCAGAATATAAATACCAAAAATATCTTTGCCCCAGGTATTCGGAGGCAGAACACCGTTTATGTCAAACATCATCATAAACCACGGCGCGTTATTTTCGTGTTTTACAATATCTTTAATCCCGACAACATGCATTCCGTTATCAGCGAAATAAAATTCATTAAAATAATAATAGTTATCTTTCGGGACTCTGTCGCCGTTCATAAATTTGGGCCGGTAACGTTTCGGAAACTTGTCGGATTGATGAATTCTGAGATACGGTTTTACAAGCTGGAGAAGTAATTTTTCCCTCTGCTCGGGTGTTTTTGCAGCCGCAAAACTTTTTAAAATCTCATCGTCCGTCTGTGCATTAATTACGGTAAACATATATGCAACTTTATTATATCTGTCATTCCATTTTGATATCATGCCGGCTTGAAAATAATTTTCAATTTTCAAAGGCACAAAAAGCATAATCAGCCCTAAAATTACAAATAAAGTAATAGAATATTCAAGTTGCCAGAATTTTTTCTTTGTCATAATTTACGCCATATCAATTAATTTTTTTTCTTTCACAAGTTTGTCATAAACCCATTCAGGTACGAAATTTTTGCCCAGAATAATCTGTCCGTTCATAATATTCGGGGTATGAAAATCAGACCCGCCTGTTACAATCAGACCTAATTCTTCAGCCATAGATGAAAAATACTCAACACAGGCAGGAGAATGTTTTCTGTGGTATGCCTCAATTCCCCTTAAGCCGTAATTCATAAGCTCCTTTATCAAGCTTTCCGCGATATCAATATCATGCGGATGCGCAATAACAGGAATCCCGCCGGCATCATAGATTATTTCAACGGCATCATGCGGAGAAACAGTTTTTCTTTGGACATAAACCGGCGAATCATCGTGGATATATTTTGCATACGCGTCCATAACTGTTGTTGTGCCGCCGGCATTTGTAATAGCTTTTGCAATATGCGGACGCCCTATACTTCCGCCTTCCGCTACCATCTTTTTAACATCATCAAATTTTATTTTGATACCTTCTTTTTTAGCAAGAAGAGCAAGAATTTCTTTTGTCTGCTTAACCCTTGCCAGCTGCTGTGTTTTTAACATTGCCTGAAAATCACTGTTTTCCGGATTCATAAAATATCCGAGAATGTGTACTTCGTAATTTTTATAAAGTGTATTTACTTCAATCCCGCGTATAATTTCAATTTTATCTTCCAGCCCTTTGTCTTTTATATGTTTTTTGGCGACATCATAAGCCAGAACATTATCGTGATCGGTTATAGCTATTGCCTGAAGCCCGACATCGACCGCGGTGTCGACAATTTTCTCAGGCGAGAATACACCGTCCGAATAATAGGTATGGATGTGTAAATCTGTCTTCATTCCTTTATTTCCTCATTTCTACTGCACAAAATTCTATTTATAGCAACAGTATGCCCCGTTGAAGGTTCAATTTCCACTTCAACCGCGTTAACCTGAACGCTCTTACCGTCTGCTACCTCATATCGTTCGGGAATACCAGTTACAAAACGTGTCAAAGATGTTTTGTATTCCATACCTATAACCCCGTCCGATGCCCCGCAAAATCCGGCATCGGTTATATATCCCATATTATTTATAATGGTTTCATCTGATGTCTGTACATGCGTATGTGTTCCGAAAAACGCACTGACTCCCAATTCCGAACAATATTTACCAAAACAAATTTTTTCCGCCGTTGCTTCCGCATGAAAATCTACAACCACAATCGGCGTAATTTCTTTTAACCTTTTAATCTCTTCCGTTACCAGATCCCATTGAAAATCTACAACGTTAATAAAAACCTTGCCCAGTATATTTATCACGGCAATTTTATAATCTCCCAAATCAAATACTCTGCTGCCGACACCTTTTGTTCCTGACGGATAATTAAACGGACGAATTAATTTGTCGGCATTTTCAATAAAACCGAAAATATCCCGCTTATCCCAGATATGATTTCCGCTTGTCATACAATTGACGCCGTAGCTTATTAATTCATTATAATTTTTTTCGGTTAACCCGAACCCGTGGGAGGCATTTTCAACATTTGCAATTACAAAATCATATTTTTCTCTGTTTTCTGATAAAAAATCACGCACGGCATACCTTCCGGGCTTGCCGACCATATCACCAAAAAATAAAATTTTTATTGTTTTTCCATCACCTGACATTTATATTCCTTGGAAAAGAGCAGGATTAACCTGCTCTTATTTTGCTATTTCCGTTGTTCTGAATTCTCTGACTACCGTTACTCTGATTTGACCCGGATAATCAATTTCATCCTCAATACGTTTTGCTACATCTCTTGCAAGCTTTTGAGATGCCAGATCATCAAACATTTCAGCCTGAACAATAATTCTGACCTCACGTCCTGCTTGAACGGCAAATGATTGTTTAATTCCGTCGTAACTGTTTACGATTTCTTCAATTTTTTGCAGACGTTTAATATAAATTTCCAGAGTATCGCGTCTTGCGCCCGGTCTGCCTGCTGAAATTGCATCGGCAATTTTTACAAGAACAGCCTCAATTGTATTTGCCACAACATCATCATGGTGAGCTTCAATTGCGTGAATAATTTCGGGCTTTTCACCGTATCTTGCCGCAAGTTCAACCCCGAGCTGAATATGTGTGCCTTCCTGTGTTTGGTCAACGGCTTTTCCTATGTCATGCAAAAGTCCTGCACGCTTTGCCACAGCCTCATTTGCTCCGAGTTCCGCAGCGAGCATGCCTGCAATATGTCCGACTTCAAGCGAATGTTTCAAAACATTCTGACCGTAGCTTGTTCTGTAATATAAACGTCCGAGAGTTTTGATAAGCTCTTTATTTAAGCCCATAACTCCCATTTCAAACGCTGCATTTTCACCCTCAGTCCAAATTTTCTTTTCAATTTCTTCTCTGGCTTTTTCAACCATTTCTTCAATTCTGACAGGGTGAATACGCCCGTCAACAATAAGTTTTTCAAGCGCGAGTTTTGCAATTTCACGTCTTACCGGATCAAAACTTGATAATACAACAGCTTCCGGCGTGTCATCAATAATCAAATCAACGCCTGTCAAAGTTTCCAAGGCTCTAATATTACGTCCCTCACGACCGATTATACGACCTTTCATTTCATCACTGGGCAATGCCACAACTGAAACCGTTGTTTCCACAACCTGTTCAATCATACAGCGCTGCATTACCGTTGATAAAATTTCTTTAGATTTTTCCAGTGAAATTTCTTTTATTTTTGCCTCATTTTCACGGATTAACTGCATTTGTTCCTGCGCCAGATCGTGTTTTAATTGTTCCAGAAGCATATTTTTAGCTTCATCAGCTGACATGCCGGAAATTCTTTCAAGCTCCGTTGTCTGCTTTTGCACGATTTCTGCGAGATAATCTTCTTTATCAAGCAATTCATCAAGTTTTCTCTGAACTTGAATATCTTTTTCAGTATATTCCTGAATTTTATCTTCAAGCATATCTTCACGCTTGGCTAATTTTTGTTCCAGACGGTTAAGCTCTTGCCTGCGTTCTCTTTCTTCTTCGTTAAGTTTTTCTCTGTCGTTTTGAAGTTCTTCAATTGCTTTAATTTTAGCTTCTTTAAGCAAAAGTTTTTCTTTTTCTTCTAAGTCCAAACGGTCTTGTTGAGTACTCTGGAGTACACTTTTGACCTTGTTTTGCTGAATTATCAGCACAGCGATTAAGATTATTACCAAAATAATCGCGGCAACCAGTAAAAAGTCCATAATACCTTATCCTATTCTATTTTTCATATAATACACGCATTGCCCGATACATATATCCTATCGAGCTTCTGATTATTTAATTTAATCGAATTTTAATGCATATATTTCCAAAAAATATTAAACTACTACATCTGTAAATATTTTAGCATGACATATCAGTTTTGTATATAGGTAATTTATAATTTGATACATTTATATTAATAGTGCTATAATAATTTCGGAAAAGGAGAGAGAAATGGAAATAAAAGTTTCAAATGATGTCAAAAACCTTTCTGTTGATGTGATTGTAATCAACATGTTTGAAGGTGAAAAAACATCTCAAGATCTGGCAAATACTTATGCCATTGACAGGGACAAATTTGAAGGCAAATTGGGACAAACTTATTTGCTTCAAACTTACGGACAAATTCCGGCACAAAAAATTCTTGTAACAGGATGCGGCAAACGTGATGAATTCGGAGAAAACGAAGTCCGTACTGCCGTTTATAAATCAGTCAAAAAATTACAACAAATGCATGCCAAAACTGCGGCATTTGATTTTGAAACAGGATTTGACTACGGAAAATCAGCCGCAATCGGTGCTATGCTTGCGGATTATGCTTTTGACAAATATAAAAGCGAAAAAGCAACCCGAGTTGATGAAATCATTTTCGGAAATGTTCTTGAAGACAGCGTAAATGCAGGAAAATCTTTCGGCAATGCAATGAAATTGACCCGTGATTTAGCAAACGAGCCTGCAGCATTCGCAACCCCTTCAAAATTAGCCGAAATTGCACAAAATCTTGAAGGTATAACAACGGAAATCTATGACAAAGACGAAATTGAACGTATGGGAATGGGCGCATTTCTTGCAGTTTCAAAGGGAAGCATTCAGCCGCCGAAATTCATTCACATGAAATACACCGGCAAAAATGTTAAAAAGAAAATCGCGATTATCGGCAAAGGGCTTTGCTTTGATTCAGGCGGAATGGACTTGAAACCGCCCTCATCAATGCTTACAATGCGCGATGATATGTCAGGCGCTGCATGTGTACTGGGTGTGATGAGTGTTTTGAAAGACTTTAACCCTGATGTTGAAGTTCACGGCATCATTGCGGCATGCGAAAATATGGCAAGCGGAAGCGCATATAAACCCGGCGATATTCTAACCGCGAAAAACGGTAAAACAATTGAAGTTGATAATACAGATGCGGAAGGCAGATTAACCCTTGCAGACGCACTTGTATATGCGTGCGAACTCGGGGTTCATGAAGTTATTGATATTGCGACACTCACAGGTGCCTGCATGGTTGCTCTCGGAACATCAGTTGCCGGAATTATGGGCAACGATGACGAAATGATGCACAAAATCATTGAAACAGGCAAAAATCTCGGCGAAAAATTCTGGCAATTACCGATGTATAAAGAATATTTCAACAGCCTGAAATCCGATATTGCCGATATGAAAAACACAGGTTCCCGTTACGGCGGAGCATCCGCAGCAGGCGTATTCTTGCAAGAATTTGTAAAAGACGTTAAATGGGCACACATTGATATTGCAGGAACCGCATTTTTAGAAAAACCTGAAAGCGAATTCATTAAAGGTGCAACCGGAGCCGGTGTCAGAACCATTTTAAGTTATATATTGAATTCATAGCGAATCAGGCGGTCTTTTTAGACCGCCTGTTCACATAAAGTTACTAAAATGCTTCAGCCGGAGGTAGGATTAGGAAATCCTACCTCCGGCAGTATTTACAAAATCAATTTTTCAAAAAATCTTCAATTCCATCGGCAATAGCTTTGGAACAACGCTTTTGGAAATGTGTATCTATTAACATCGCATTATCCTCAGGATTTATAAGATAAGCAACTTCAATTAAAATGCTCAAAGCAGTTGTATTTCTAACAAGCGCAAGACTACCCTGTCTGACATTATCATTTTGGGTGCCTAATTGCTTTGTCATTTCTGCAAGAACATTCGCGGCTAAAGGCTTTGCCTGATTATAATAGTAATAAATACTTGTACCTCTGTGCTTATGCGGGTCTGCGCTGTCAGGCAAAGAATTACCATGAATACTTATCAAAAACATTGCGTCATTTTCATTTGCAATATCAACGCGTTCTTTTAATCCGACATTACTGTCATTGGTTCTCGTCATAATAACTTTTGCACCGCGTTTTTCCAGTTCATGCCGTAAAAATTTTGAAATCGCAAGCGTAATATCTTTTTCTTTATCGCCGCAACAGCCTATTGCACCGGCTTCAGAACCTCCATGACCCGCATCAACCGCTATTGTAATATTTTTAAGCGGATGTTTGGTGTCTATAACAGGGAATTTCCTTATTTTAAATACAAAATTATTCCCGTCATAGCTGCCGCTGTATCCTGCCAGTCTTGACGTTCCCGTAATTTCTTTGTACGGGAATTCAAAAATGTAAGTATTATCAGGGCAATCTTTTACATTATAAAATTTAAGAGTAATAGCTTCGCCTTCAACCATTTCATAGGGTGTTTTTTTATCAAGATGAAAAATAAACTTGAAATATTCATCATCATCCGCCCTGTCATAGCCGTTTACAACAGCGGGCGAATTCAGATATCCGTCAAATATTTTAACATTATTTTTTGAAATCCATGCTTTTTTATCTTCACCTAACACGACTCTGTAAAAATTGCTCAATTCGGCATCAATACTTAACGGAATATCTTTTTCAAAATGCGACATTCTGTTTATCCCTGCATCTACCGGCGTTGTTCTTAGAGGTGAATTATCAACGGATGTCAAAAATTCTTTTCGCTTCTCATATTCAACAAGTTTTGGAGGGGTATAAATACCTGCGGCAGTTTTTTTAGGACGGTTAATTATATAAGTTTTTAATTTATTACCGCATTGCAATACAAATTTGTTTTCACCTTCTTCAAGCAAAACTACGTGTGCAAAGCCGCCTGACGAATGAATTTTTACTTTTACTCCATTGATAAGCAACATGTCTTTGGGATTGGAAGAACCTATAAAAAATGTTGACGGTGAATTTATCGTAACTATGTTTTTGCGCGGGTATACTACATCAAAAGCGTATACAATCTGCCCGAAAAGTATTACAAAAATAAGCGTAAAAAATTTTTTCATAACATTATCTTACTCCATTATTTCCAAATAATAAATTTTTGTAATTTTAGTTAATATTTAATTATTTTAAAGTTCCTTATGCTAAAATAATGAGAGGTGGGGATATGCGAAACAGAAACAGGGAAAATGAAAAAGAAAAAAGAATGAAAAGCTTTGACAGAATTCTGGGGCTTTTGCAGGTTTTCTTTATATGTTTTGCAGCTTTTCTTGCGATTTATTTATTTATTGTTCAGATTATTGACGTGGGCAAATATCGCGCCAAAGCCAGAAATCAGCGAATAAACAGAAGTTTTGTGATGCGCGGTGATATTTATGACAGAAACGGCATAAAACTTGCAACCGATAAAGTTTATTCGGATGTTTATGCACACCCTGCAAATTACGATTCATCAGAAGAAGATCTGGCTAAAAAACTTGCACCAATATTAAAAATGCCGTACGGTGAATTATTGAATATGCTTAAAAAACCTGGGCCTGTTATTACCATTAAAAAGGATATTGATAAAAATACCGCAAAAGAACTTGCCAAATTGCATTTGAGAGAAATCAGCATGGGTAAGAAAAATACCCGTACATACCCTCAAGGAAACCTTGCGGCGCATGTTTTGGGGTATTATAATTTTGACGCGGATATTGCAAACGGAGTTGAATATACGGCAAAAGACAAACTTGAACACGTTGAACATGCCGTGAGATATCAAAGAACCCGCGACGGCAAAATTATTTATGATTTTACGACAGACCCCGTTGCAACAACCACAAACCCTAAAGGACAGGATATAACTTTAACTATAGATGCCGCAATCCAGCACGTATGCGAAAAAGAATTGCAGAAAATGATTGAAGAAAAAGAGGCTCTTAGAGGCACCGTAATTGTTATGAATCCTAAAAACGGTGAAATCCTTGCATATGCGGTTTATCCGACTTACGACCCGAATAATTACAAAAAAGCCAGTGAAATTCAGATTAAAAACTGGACTTTAACCGATGTATTCCCGCCCGGATCAACATTTAAAATCATTACAGTTTCAAGTGCAATGGAACTCGGCAAAATAAACGAACACACCGAAATTCTTGACACCGGTAAAACATCAATCGGCAAATGGGAAATCAAAAACTATGACTATAACGTCCATCCGTATCCCGGGATGATATCTCTTGAATATTTGTTTGAACACTCAAGTAACATCGGCTCCATAAATGTAGCCAAAACAATGACTTCTAAAGAATTTTATGACATGCTTAAAAAATTCGGCTTTGGACAAAGATCCGGAATAGATTTACCCGGAGAATCCGCAGGACTGCTTCCTGCATGGCATAAATGGGATAAAGGTATTCATGCGACAATGGCTTACGGTTACGGGACTTCGGTTTCCGCAATGCAAATGGTGAGTGCCGTATCAGCACTGGCAAATAACGGTGTCAGAGTAACCCCTCATATCATAAAATACCCTCAAGAAGAATATGATCAAAAAATTCACTACACTCAAGTAGTTTCGCCGGAAACAGCAAAAACAGTTACAAAACTTCTGGCCGAAAGTGTTAATAACGGAAAATCCGTCATAAAAATGGATAAATATAATGTCGCGGCAAAAACCGGTACTTCAAATAAACCAAAAGAAGGCGGCTCTGGTTATACAGGTATGTCCTACACCTCAACAATAGGCTATCTTCCGGCAACTGACCCGCAGGTTTTGATTTATGTAATGATTGACAGTGCAAGAGTCGGTGCAATTTGGGGCAACACGGTTGCAGGACCCGTTTTCCATGAAGTTGCCGAACAAACCGCAAGAATTATGAACCTGAAACCTGATAAACAGCCTAAGAAAAAGGAGACTACTAATGAAACTTGAAGAACTTATTGAATATCTTGATTATAAAGACCTTGTAAATTTCAAAAGCGTTGAAGTCAGCGGAATTTCGTATAATTCCCAGACAACAAAAAAAGGCGACATTTTTATATGTCTTGCTGGTGAACATACAGACGGTCACGAATATGCGCAAATGGCAATTGATAACGGTGCCGTTGCACTTCTTGTCGAAAGACCGCTGGATATCAAAATTCCGCAGGTAGTTGTATCTAATACCCGCCACAAAATTGCGGATATTGCTGACAGGTTCTATTCAAGACCCTCTTTAGGCTTAAATTTAATCGGTATTACCGGAACAAACGGAAAAACAACCGTAACTCATTTAATCCAGCGTATTTTTGAGGAAAATAATCAAAAATGTGCACTTATCGGTACTTTAGGATACAAATTATCCTCAAACGGAGAATACCGTGACGCAAAACACACAACACCTCAGGCACCCGAATTACAGGCCACATTGAGAATGATTAAGGATGTTGAAAAAATTGATAATGTTGTGATGGAAGTAAGTTCCCACGCGCTTGAACAAAATAGAGTCGGCGGCTGCAGATTTGACGGAGCAGTGTTTACAAACCTGACACAGGATCATCTGGATTACCATATTACAATGGAAAATTATTTCAACGCAAAGGCAATTTTATTCAAAAACCTTAAGGAAGGCTGTTTTGCAGTTATAAACATTGATGACGCATACGGCGAAAGATTTTTAAACGTTGTGCCTGAAGGAGTCAGAAAATACACCTACGGTGTAAAAAATACAGCGGATGTTATGGCAAAGGATATTGAATTTTCTTTAAACGGTGCTGAATTTACACTTGTGACAAAAGACGGTGAATACAAAGTCAGCCTTCACATGAACGGTATGTTCAGCGTTTATAACGTACTTGCAGCTATTACAACGGCAATTGCTCAAGGAATTGAGATAAAAACAGCACTTAAAGCGCTGGAAAACGTAAAAGGAGTTGCCGGAAGGTTTGAAGTTGTGGCTAAAAAGCCGTTGGTAATCGTGGATTATGCACACACGCCCGACGGTTTGGAAAACGTTTTAAATTCAGCAAGAGAAATTACGCCGAAAGACGGGCATTTAATCTGTTTGTTTGGCTGCGGCGGCGACAGAGATGCCACAAAACGTCCGAAGATGGGTGCAATTGCAGAAAGAATTGCCGACAAAATAGTGATTACATCAGATAACCCAAGAAGCGAAGACCCGCAGCAAATTATAACCGATATAATCGCGGGTTTAAAATCAACAGATCCTGAAAAAGTTACGGTAGAACCCGACAGAGGCCGTGCAATCGAATTGTTGAAAACGATTTCAGGTAATAATGATGTTATAGTTATTGCAGGAAAAGGTCACGAGGATTATCAAATCTTAAAAGACAGAACAATCCATTTTGATGACCGTGAAGAAGCACGAAAAGTTTTTGAAGGAACAGCAGTTTAATAATTCATCTTCCGTTCTTGAAAAATTCTATAAGCACAGCTGTAACCTTTTTTATCGGATTCACAGGTATTTCTTTGATCTATTCCGTTATCAAGGAAAGGTTCATTTGTATAAGGAAGAATTTTTCCGTGTCCATCTTTTTTCATATACAACCAGAACACATCCCTGCCAATTTGATTAGGTCCGCTTTTGCCGTTTACATCTATAGTAAACAATAAATCAGGCTGTCCCCAGAAAACCCCGACATTACTTTCCTTAAAACGCAAGCCTATAACCGCGCCATCAGATAAAATAAATTGATAATTTAGGTGAAATAGTCTACAGTTTACATGATCTGTAACACTTGTACCTGTTTCGCCGTTTAGATACTTATAGTCATAAGGATTCACATGACATTCATTTTCAATACTATCACTGATAGGTTCACATTCGCCGATAATCTTCAATTTTTTTCTGTATAAATCCACTATACGTTCATTATCAATATTGGTGCCGTCGTTTTGATAGTAGTCAGTCCAACTCCATTGTGCAGGATCTCCTTCTTCAGCGATTATCATATTTGTAGCATTTTGTAAAACAGAATACGTTTTGAATAATCTTTCTACATATCCTCTGTTTGAAATATTCGTAACAAGTGTAGGAATGGTTATGGCTGCCACTATGCCGATAATGCCTAAAGTTATTAATACTTCGGCAAGCGTAAAAGCAATTTTAGAACTATAATTCTTCATATACGAATTATAATTTAACATTTTTATCTTGTCAAACTCTCCGCAGGCAAACAGCGCACCCCCAAAAGCCTTACTATATCTACTTAGAAAGGTCGCCCCCCCCCGTTATTCATATCTTCAACATACGCCATAGCTTTCCTCCGTCTTTTTAAGTATTATAACAGTATTTCAAATTTTTTGCAACATAATAGTATTTGGAATATAATAGACTTATGAAAACGAAACTAATAATTGAACAGCATTTTCATGGTGCTTTTGGAGTAAATTTTAATGACTGCACGGTAGACGATATTTTGTATTTATCAAAAGAGATTACAAAATACGGAATTGGCGGGATTTTCCCGACGCTTGCGACTGACACGGTTGAAAACATTAAAAATCAGATTAATAAAATCAAACAGGCTGCTGAAATACAGACATCAGGAATGGCAAAAATTTTCGGCATTCATCTGGAGGGTATTTTTCTTAACCCCGAAAAAAAAGGCATACATGACGAAAAATTATTCTTAAAACCCACAATTGAAAACTATAAGCTGATTGAAGATGATTTTATAAAAATTCTCACCTATGCGCCTGAATTTGACGAAAATTTTGCACTTGCGAAGTACTTATTGACAAAAGACGTAAAAATTCAAGCCGGACACTGCACCGGCGGTGATTTGTCATACTGCGACGGAGCAACACATCTTTTCAATGCTATGTCGGGAATTGTACAAAGAGGAACGTCAACGGCACTCACGGCTTTAACCGACGACAGCATTTATACGGAAATTATCGCAGACGGAGTACATATTTCGGATTCGATTATAAGGCTTATCTTCAAGGCAAAACCTATTGACAAAATTCTTTTAATATCAGACTGCCTGCCGATTACAAAAAGCAATTTAAAAGAAATGGAATTTGAGGGTGAAACCATTTATTTTGACGGCGAAAAAGCAACATCAAAAGACGGCACGCTTGCGGGAAGCACAAAACTTTTACCTGATATAATAAAGCGGCTCGGGCTTATGGGGCTTTTTACCCCGCAATTAATTGAAAATATTTACGCTTATCACAATATAGATTTGACAGGCGGAATTGAATGGGACGAACATTTTAATATTGTGAAAGTGAATTTATAAAGGAATTTATGAGAAGTGACAGTATAAAAAAAGGATTAGCAAGGACACCACACCGCGGGCTTTTAATGGCAGCGGGCGTGAGCCGGAAAAATATGGATGCTCCGTTTATCGGGATAGCAAGTTCATTTTCGGATTTGGTACCCGGACATATTACAATGCGGGATCTGGAACGTCAGATTGAAAAAGGAATTCACACAGCAGGCGGACAGGCATTTGTTTTCGGGGTTCCTGCAATTTGCGACGGAATTGCAATGGGGCATAGCGGAATGAGATATTCGCTTCCTTCAAGGGATTTGATAGCTGACTGTGTGGAAAGTGTCGCGTCAGCGCATCAGCTTGACGGGTTAGTTTTGCTTTCAAATTGCGATAAAATCACACCCGGAATGCTTATAGCCGCATTAAGATTAAATATTCCGACAATAGTTGTAACTGCAGGTCCTATGCTGGACGGGACATGCAGAGGCGAAAATAAACTTACAATGGTTACAGGCTCATTTGAAGCTGTAGGAAGGTTCAGAAAGGGCGAAATTACAAAAGAACATTTGCTTGATATGGAAGAAAATTCCTGCCCGTCAGCAGGTGCCTGTCAGGGGATGTATACAGCAAATACAATGGCATGTTTGACGGAAGTTCTTGGAATGAGTCTGCCGTATTGCTCATCATCATCCGTTGTATCATCTCAAAAAGCCAGAATAGCTTTTGAAAGCGGGATGCAAATTGTCGAACTTGTAAAAAAAGACATTAAACCCTCTGATATTATTACAAAAGAATCAATGACAAACGCAATAATAACGGATTTGGCTCTCGGCGGATCTACAAATACGTTTTTGCATTTGCTTGCAATCGCGAACGCAGGCGGAATTGATATAACAATTGATGATTTTGACAGATTAAGCCGTGAAATTCATCAAATTGTAAAAATTAACCCGTCATCAACGCTTACAATGACAGATTTTCATTATGCAGGCGGAATTCCTGCGGTTATGAAGGCTTTAAAAGATATTTTAAATAAAAATACCAAAAACGTAAGCTGTTTGAATATTAAAGATATAATCAAAAGTGCTGATGCCAACACTAATATTATTCCTCCGTATGATAAATCAGGCTATACCCAATCAGGATTAGGTGTTTTGTACGGCAATCTGGCAAAAGACGGATGTGTTACAAAGATTTCCGGAATTGACCCTGAATGCTACACCTTTGAAGGCACTGCAAAAACCTTTGACAGCGAAGAAGCTGCAATGAAAGCGCTTGAAGATGACAAAATTAAGGCGGGCGATGTTATAATAATCCGCTATGAAGGTCCTGTCGGAGGTCCCGGTATGCGGGAAATGCTTGCCCCGACAGCACTTCTTGTCGGAAAAGGTTTGGGAAAAACCTGCGCGCTTATTACTGACGGAAGATTTTCCGGTGCTACACGCGGGATTTGTATAGGTCATGTCTGCCCTGAGGCTGCAAAAGGCGGGGTTATTGCGCTTATTCAAGACGGTGACGGGATTAAAATTGACATTCCAAACCGCTCAATTGAGCTTCTGGTCGATGGAAAAACTCTTGACGAGCGCAGAAAAAATCTTAAACCTTTTGAATTAAAGGTCAAGTCAGGTTACCTTGCAAAATATGCAAAAAATGTCGGAGATGCTTCTCATGGGGCGCTGGTGTAAAAATAATCAATTTAAAGCAGGTAATCAGTTTTCAGACGACGCTCTCACCTCCGGCTACGCTATTGTCTTCAAACTAATTACCTGCTTTTACAAAAATATATAAGGTCATATGAAAAAACTATCGGATTTCGCAGATGATATAAATAAATGTTCCAAATGCGGCAAATGTCAGGAGGTTTGCCCTGTTTATAAATTAACAGGCAATGACTGTGCGGTTTCCCGCGGGAAATTTGTTATGCTGCAAGGGGTTTTGAAAGGTGAGCTTAAACTTTCCAAAACCATAGAAAAATACCTTGACTTATGCCTAAAGTGCGGCAAGTGCAAGGATTTTTGCCCGTCAGACATTGATGTTTGCGAAATCTTTAACACGGCAAAACATGAATATGTAAAAGATAAATTCTACGGCAAAATTACGCGTTTTTTGCAGTCACCGAAAGTTTTTGATAAAATATTAAATATTTTTAGGCTTTTGCACAAATTTACAAGATGTGAGATCCTGAAACCAGTTCAGGATGACGGAAAAGTCAGACTTTTGTATTTCAAAGGCTGTGCAAATGCGCTTAACCCTAAATCCGAAAACGCAATGAAAAAAGTCCTTGCGCATTATGACGTTGAACTTATTGAAAAAGATTTTGAATGCTGCGGGGTGCCTTTTTTATCAAGCGGAAATCCGGAGCGCTATGAAGAAGTAAAAAAACATAACCTCGACCTTTTGAAAGGCGGCTATGACTATGTTATAACCGATTGCGCGAGCTGTGAAAGTGCCTTGAAAAACTATCAATCTGCTGAAAATATTATCAATATCTGCCATTTTCTAGCGATTCAAAATAAAAAATTTGTATTTAAAAAACCCTTAAAGGTGACTTTCCACAAACCCTGCCACCTGAAATCCGATGCGTTTTTGAAACCTTTATTTGCAAAATGCGAAAATATAGAATACATTGAAGCAAAGGATTACGACGAATGCTGCGGATTCGCCGGCGAATTTGCACTTCGTAACCCGAAATTGTCTTTTCAAATGACGCGGCAAAAAGCCAAAAACCTTGCCGATACAGGTGCAGATGTAATTTTAACCGCCTGCCCCGCCTGTATAATCGGAATTCATCAGGGATTTTTAGGCAAAAAACATCCGAAAATTATGAATTTGATTGAATTTTTAGCGCTTGCGGATGAAATTATTGAGGGTAAATAGTATTCAAATCAATCCCCAGCGCCTTACAAATCCGGATGACAATAACAATAGTCGGATTTGCCTTGCGGTTTTCTATCATATTAAGGTATTTTGTCGAAATATCAACCATTTCCGCAAGCTTTTCCTGAGATATTCTGCGCTGTAAACGTGCCATACGTATATTATCGGAGACTTTATCCAAAATAACCTTATCATTCATAGGTTAATTTTACACAGATTGACAAAATAAATATATCTATTATAATTCATATTATAGAATTATATTTTAATAAGAAGAATTATATTTCAATATTAAAGAATTATAATACACGTTGTATTTATCCTTAAAATGATTTATAATTCAGATATATTAAACTATAAATGGAGGATTGATAAAGAAAAAGGGTTTTACTTTAGCAGAAGTTTTAATTACGCTGGCAATTATCGGTGTTGTTGCGGCTATGACCATTCCGACATTAATTCAAAATTATCAGAAACACGCTTGGAATACAGCCTCTATGGTCTTTCAACGAAAACTCGGCGATGCTTTAACAGTTATGAATTCTCAAGGTACTCTTGCAGGATATTCGTCTACTGAAGATTTCGTTGCTGAATTAGCAAAACATATGAAAATTTCCAAAATCTGCCGGAATAATGACCTTATGTCCTGTTTTTCCGATAAAGTATTCTGGGGTACTGAAAATGAAGAAATTGATATGACTAAAGTTAAAACCGTTAAAGACTTTGGAAGAGATGATTGGGAAGATACCGACATTATAGGCACTATGTTTGCTGACGGTACTACCGGACTTATTGCATATAACAAAGGCTGCAGGCAGGATCCTTATAGTAACAGAGTTATTACGACATCAAAAGAGGGTATCGGTACTGATTGTTTAGCTATTCTATATGATACCACAGGGTTTAAAACTCCTAATACGCAGCAAGAAGATTTGAGAGGGTTAAATATTAAAAGTCTTGGGGGCAGCAGCTGTGCATTTGAAATTAACGGGATTTGTTTTACGGCGCCTTTTACGCCTGCTCCAATCACTATAGCCGAGTGCGAAAAACTTAAAGACGAGCTCCAAATACAAGAATGCCACTATGATGATGACTATTGGGCGGGAGCAGTCAAAACATGTGGAGGGGTAAATAAAATGCCAACTATGGCACAAATAGCTGAAATTGCTAATTATATATTTAACACATCTGATATTGGCGCCTATACAGATAAAATTAATAATGTAACACTTGATTATAATAAAGCTGCTGATCTGGGATTCACAGTTACACAAAATTCATCCTTTCTCATCTGGTCAAATGAAGAAACTACGAATGATCCAGATGGATTAGGCTTAGCTTCTTCACGTGATTTTTATCCAACAGAAACAATGTGGAACAATGGAGCTCGTTTTTTTGACGCTCCGCAGGCAGTTTGCCTTGGTGATTAAATATTCACCAGCCTGAACGTATCTGCTAAAATTTTCTGTCGGATTAGTAAATCGACCTACAGCAACAGATACGGGATGACGCGTAAGACAAGCAGGTTGAGCAAGTATGCTCAACAATGATCCGTCATACCGGACTTGTTCCGGTATCTCCTGAAAGCTCCCTCTCCCGAAAGGGTGGAATTTCTTAACGAACTTGTGAGTTTAGAAATTCGGGTGAGGGTTTTTCGGTAATACGTAAAACTTACGCGCCTAATTCGTGGGCTTTTTTGGCGGTTTCATCTATTACGTCGTAGAATAATTTATCCGAATTTTCGTTATTCATTACGCTTATGCCGACAAATGTACAGCCCCCTTTGGTTGCTACATTATCGATCAAATTCTGCACCGTTAATTCGCCTTTATTGAATACCATTTTAGCAGAGCCTAAGGCTGTTTGGGTTGCAAGAAGCAAAGATTTTTCGTAATCCAAGCCTAATTTTTCTCCCGCACGCGCCATATCTTCTATAACTTTATAGAAAAATGCAGGACCGGAGCCAGAAATAGCTGTCACAATATCAATTTGTTTTTCGTCAACTTCAATACATTTTCCGATATTTGAAAGTAATTTCATTACAAATGCAGCGTCCTCATCACGCGCGAATTCGCCTTTGCAAATTCCGCTCATACCTTCCAGAACTAAAGCCGGAGTATTTGGCATTACACGGATTACGCGCTTTTGACCTATAATTTTTTCGATTTTGGATGTGCTTACCCCCGCAGCGATTGATACAACCAATTTTTCAGGCGTAATCTCTCTTTTTATTTCTTCCAAAATCGTCGGAACATAATTAGGTTTTACAGCGAGAAAAATTACGTCGCTATCCATTACAAGCATTCTGTTATCGGTCAAAACAGGAACTCCAAGCCTCTCTTGAGCGAGTTCCGCAATCTCGCAGTTGATTTCGGATCCTTTAATTTCGTATTTTTCACCGCAGCATGAGGAGGTAATCCCTTTGATAATAGCGCTTGCCATTTTTCCGCATCCGATAAAACCTATTTTTTTGTTCATATTATTTAACCTCTCCTTTGTTTTTTGTTGACTAATAATTTTTTTTCATCTAACATAAAAATCATACGACAAATATAAATAAAAAGGAATTAGAAAATGAGACGTACACTAGAAGGAACGAAAGTAAAAAGACAGCACGTAAGCGGTTTCAGAGCAAGAATGGCAACCCCGGGCGGCAGAGAAGTTTTGAACAGACGCCGCGCTAAAGGTCGTCACAAATTAGCTATCACTGCTAAAGAACGTGCTTAATATTTGAGCATATTGTGCTTTTATATCAAAATTTTTAATAACGAAAGGCGGATTTTTAAATGTTACCTAAACAATACAGATTAAAAAACAGATCCGCTTTTAAAGCTACATACAGAGTTAAAAATTCCTTCCATAAGGGAGGAATAAGTTTGTTTATAGGGATTTTAAAAAAAGATGACAGTCCCACGAAAGTCGGTTTTGTCGTAAGCAAAAAGGTTCATAAGCGCGCAGTTAAAAGGAACCGGCTGAAAAGGCTTATGCGGGAAAGTTACAGGCTTTTATTAAAAGAAAATAATCTGGGGAATTCGCAAAAATATTTGTCGTTAATCTTTGTCGGAACGGATAAGGCTCTCGGCAAAAGTTTCAAAGAAATTAACGCAAGTATAAAAAAACTTGTTCAAGGGGTTCAATAATGCTGGACGGGAATTTTACTCAAAATGTTTTGATGTTTCCCACAGTGCGTCCGTATCCGTTGCATCCTCAGGAAACCTCGGGTGTTGGTCAAGGTGCGCAGGCTATTTACAGATATTCACTAAAAGATTCGGATTATCCTATTTTGAGCATTGTTGATAAAATTACCGATCCCGACGGCAACACAATTTCCCCGGGGCATTATGAACTCGCGCTTTCCGATGAATGGGATTTCTTGATCCTTATGCAGACTAAAAATCCCGTTGCAATTATTCCTGTTTTTAAAGTTGAAGAAGATAAAGAAGCTTTCAACAGAGAATTTGACAAAGACTACCAGAAAATAAAGAAAAAACGGGAAGAAGAACGCGCTAAAACCAATAAACAACGTGCCGAAGTGGGTATGCCGCCTGACGAAGAAAAAATTCATATGCGTGCTACAATAGAATATATAAAAAACGGAAATTATTACCTGATAAAATATGAACGCGGTACAATCCGCGCCTGGGGAGCAATCAAAAGCTTATAAGGGGAAATTATGCAGCAAACAATCCAAAAACGTGAAATGCTTAATTATATAAATGTTTTCAGAGGTCTTGCAATTCTGTTAATAGTTGTCGGACACACCATGCAAATGGGAAATCCTGACAGCTGGATTAACAACATTGCATTTGAAATATTTACCGGCGGAACTGCTCTTTTCATTTTTATTTCAGGTTTTTTATTCCAGCATTTGTCTGACAGATATGAATACAAAACTTACTTAAAAAAGAAATGGACAAATGTCATTTTGCCATATATAATCACGGCACTTCCCGGTATAATATTATGCTTTACAATGCCGATAGCTTACGGCAACCCTTTTGACGGGTTAAACCCGCTTGCGCAAATCGGAATATTCTTGACTACCGGACGCGTCCAAAACGTTCCGACATGGTATATTCCTATGATTTGTATTTTCTTTCTGCTTGCAGATATATTTTTAATTTTAGAAAAAAAGAAAATACTTTATAAATTTTTACCGCTTTTATTTTTAATAACACTTTTAATCCCGAGAATGACGCTTGAACCGGAAAATGTCCTCGGATTGAGCTATTCTGCCAAATATTTGGAATATATAAAATATGTTCTGAACGGATTTGTGCATTTTGCATCAATGTATATTCTGGGAATGTATTTTTCCGCATATAAAGATAAAATTACTGTATGCTATAACAAACGATGGCTTTTAATTTCATTAATGCTTTTAACTTCAGCAATTGATATTTATCTTCTGCATAACTTCGGAATATCAAACGGCACGATTTCTAAAATATTTTTGACTCTTATTGTTTTAGGGTATCTAAAACATTACGATGAGCCGATTAAAAACTGCAAATGGTTTAACTGCAGCATGGATATGATTGCGAAATACAGCTTTTCAATATTTTTTGTTCACTGGTACATATTTTTTGCGTTCAATCAATTATTTAATACCCCAAAAGTTTTGCCTGTAAATAGTCCTGAAGAATTCAGTGCCGCGATTTTTATTGCAACAACAAGATTTATTGCGGTTACAGGAATAAGTTTGGGTATACTTGTAGGCTTAAAAAAATTGCTTGTCAAATTTCAGGTACAAAATACCAGATCAATCATCGGAGTATAAAAATTGATTTTCAACATCTGTAGGGATATCTCTATACCAAGCAATATCTTTTCTGATAATTTTAGCTGGAGTTCCGGCATATATTGCATCTGAAATAGCACAATCTTTATTAACCAAACTTTTAGACGCAATTACAACATTATCTGCTATATGAACACCTTTATATACATTAACATCTTTTGCAAGCCAAACATGATTACCAATTTTTATACTCTTGCCTAAATTTACGACCCCGCCCGTATGTTTATCAATTATCGCATGCGAATCCGTTGTTCTGATCTGAACTCTATTTGCAGTCATCACATCTTCACCTATGTCAATTGATAGATTTGGTTCTTTAGATAACAATAAAATAACACCTACACATGAAAAATTTTTTCCGATGCATAATTTACTATTATCAGCCTGAGCTTCAATTCTTAAACCACTCAGCTTATATGTTGAACTTTGAATTTCAATATTACAATTTGAACCTATTATCATTTTTGAACGTCTGAACTTTAAAGGCTGATGCAAAATAACAGTAGAATTTTTCCCCAGGAATTTAATTCGACATCCTTTTATTCCTCTCAAACTGAATACTCTTTTCTTTTTACCTTTTTGATTTATTATATATATTTTATTTCCTTTAAACATTTATAATCTTCTCCAATAAATCAACAACTTTTTCCGATGCATGACCATTTTCAATACATCTTTTATTTTCTAAAAATTCTTCAACTTTATCTTTATATTCTTTCTCGTCAAAATTCAAAATATTTTTATTTAACGTATCATTATCAACAGCTATAGGAAATGGTGTTGACTCAAGAGGATAATAAAATCCCGGATTGATCTCGTACTCTTTTAAATCCTTTGCAAAAATAAAACATGGTTTTCTTGACAGCATAAAATCAAACATACAGCTTGAATAATCACTTATCATAAAATCGCTTACCAGCATTAATTCTTGTATATCACCATATTTTGTAACATCGACTATGTTGCGGGATTTAGGTATATGCAAATTTGTCATTTCATGATGTAATCGGGTAAATATAACAAATTTACAATTATATTTTCTTTCAAAAGTATTCAAAATATTAAGATAATCAATATCATAACAATCATTATTTTTTAAGCTACTTCTAAAAGTCGGAGCAAATAAAATTATTTTTGCACCCGGTTCTACGTTATACAATTTGAAAATTTTATTTTTAATCTCTGCTATTTGCTCGTTTGATTTAAAAAACACATCATTGCGGGGATGACCAATATGTAAAATATTTCGATTCGGGAGTCTGTGTTCAAATACCATATCATCAACATCAGAATTCGATAATAAATAATCCACAAAAGATACATCTTTTTGTGTCAAATCAATATATTGATTTGATATATCAACAGCGCTATCCAGACCTATCTTTTTGATTCCCAAAGAGCCATGCCATGTTTGAATATAAATCTGGTCTTTTTTCTTACACAAACCTTTTTTAACATGATAAAGCTTTGCCTGATTATCAACCCATACTTTTGCTGTTGCCAGCTCTTTTAGTGCCTTTTTACTTTTATAATCAACCAATCTTACTTGCGGAGGAAATTCAGAAAAATCAATTTCACGTGAATTCTTATCAACTAACCATACAAGCTCAAAAGAATTTCCCCCCCTGTTTAACATCTCCTCGGCGATATATTTAGGATTACATCCGTACCCGCGTTTGCCTTTGGCATTACAGAAAACAATTTTGTTATTTTGAACAGGTAAATTTTTGTAATGTTCAAAATTTTTTGTCATATCATAACAAAAATTCAACCCTAATATTGTAAAGCTTTTCTTTGTTCCTTCATTTTTTACAGAAAAAATCCAATTCAAAAAATGTTTATTTTTCATCATTGCATCCTTTCTATAAGACGGTCATACATCTCAATTAAGCCTATTTTTGCTTTCCAGCCTAAAGAGGTAATTTTTGAAACATCTAAAGATAATTTAAAACGGGGAAGATAGAACTTATTATTTAATTCTATTTTAATATTTGAATCGGAGTATTTTTCACACAGCATCTCTGCCATCTGTCTTATTGAACAATTTGTTTCAGGATTTGCAAGATTGTAGATTTCGCCGTTATCGCCTTTTTCTAGCAAAACAAAAATACCTGATATTGCATCTGTTACATAACAATAATCTCTTACGCTTTCACCTGTTGTATGCAATATTATATCCTCTTTTTTTACAATACTTCTGGCAAACTGTGCAAATACACGGTTATCATCAAACGGTACGCCGGAACCTATTACCTGACATAATCTTGCGACTTTTACAGGAATATCGTATTCTTGAGAATAACAATAACACATATTTTCAGCTAAACGTTTGCCCTCTGGATATGAACTTCTTAGACTTTGCAAATTTATATAACCATAATCAGTTTCCTTTAACGGCTCAGCCTTATCAATCGTTCCGTATACTTCTATTGATGACAAATAAACTACACTTCTAACCTTAACTGTCTTTGCATACTCCAATATATTTTTTGTACCTGAAACAATTGAATTTATAGTTTCTGCCGGTTGTTCAACAAAACTTCTTGAAGATGTACCGTTTGCGGTATGAATTATATAATCAGCCTTATCGGATATTTCCAAAGGTTCTGTGATATCCTGAACAACAAATTTCAATTTGCTGCTTTTAATATCTTTAAATTTTTTCTCGGCTTTTTCTTTATTTCTTATAAGCGCCAATATATTAATATTAGTGTTAAATTTTTCATTAGCCAGCAAAATTGCCGTCACGATTTGATAACCGATAAGACCTGTGGCACCTGTAACTAAGATTGTCGAATTTTTAAAATATTCCCAATTAATAAATTCGGAAAAGACAATTTCTTCTGTATCCAATTCTTCTATTTTGTCATGAAATTTCACTGTTGCCCTCCGTCAATCTTATCCAGACCAAAAGCTTCTATATCTTCTTTGTATCTGATAAGCGCACGCAAAATATACAAATCTTCAATTGTTGTAATTTTTATATTACCTCTGTTACCACTTATCATAGATGGTGATAGTCCTTGCTTTTTCATTAAAGTACAAGAATCAATAATATCAATATAATCAGGATTATCAATCCGCTCTTTTTCATGAGCCTCAAGAATATCCTTTAATACAAAAGTTTGCGGAGCCTGAGCCGTATAAGTTTCACTTCTATACGGAACACTTGTAGGAGTATCACCTGATTTGCTTATCAAAATAGTTTCATAACAAGGGGTACAGGTTATGGAAGATCCATGAATTCCGGCATTTTCTATATTTTTATTAATAACCTCCTGCGTGATATTAGGTCTTACGCCGTCATGAATTAACACAAGAGATTCTGCCGAATTCTCCGCCAGCGCCAACTTTAATGCTTTATAAATCGAATCCTGTCCGGTCGCCCCGCCTTCAATTATACCAGCGACTTTTGACAGATGATAATATTTAACAAGTTCTTTCATATATTCTAAATGCGTGGGAACTATTGCAATATAAATTTTATCAATATTTTCATTGCGCTGAAACAATTCTAATGTATGAATAATTATAGGCTTATCATTAACCTTTAGAAATTGCTTTGGTGTTGAATCACTCCCGTTTAATCGTTTTCCGACACCGCCTGCGAATATTATTGCAATATTTTTCGATTCTTTATTCATTTAAACCTGCCTTTAATTGTTCAATTAGAAACTTTTCTTCATCCGTCAATTCAATATACATACTATGCCCGAATCCGATTTTTTTAGGATAAGCCATATAATCACCATACACTCTTTTTAAAAATGCATCAGCATTGTTCATACAGGAAAATTCAGATCCCTCGAATGTTATTGTTTTTAACGGGAATATTACATTGTAATTTGTAAACCAATTATCCCATCTGTGGTGGTAATCTATTCCCCATACCAGATCACAGTCCTCAGGATTTTCAGAAATAACATTAGTTAAAATTTCTTTAACACGTATATTATCAATTATTTCTTTTAATTCACTGTCAGGGCAATCAAAAGATATCGTATTTTTTAATCTGTTTATAATTCCTTTAATATACAAAGATTTCTCAAGCTGCTCATTCACAGACATTGCCTTACCCCAAAAATCAAAGGGAAAAATATCCACAAACAAAAACGGCAGTTTTTTGTGCTGAACCTTAATCATATATTGAGCGGGATTTTTGGCATCTCTTACATAACCTGCAAATATATCGGGATTTCTTGAAAACTTTTTAAAAGCCTCTATAACTTTTTCATAATCACATCTCAACATTGCGGTATCTATATCATCATCCCACGGGATGAATCCTTTATGCCTTATGGCTCCGATAGCCGTTCCTGCATCCAACCAGTATTTCAATCCGCTTTGCTTACATACATAATCAAGCTCTTTCAAAAGAGTCAGATTTGCCAGCTGTATATCTCTTATTTGACCCGTTGCAGGAGGGAGGGTTGTTATATCAATATTGTTCTTTTTATAATAGTAATATGCATTTTCACTTCTCAGTTTCGCAAATTTTCTTTTCGGATATTTTATTTTTATGCCGAAAATTTTTACAATACGATGAGTTTCGCCATAATCTTCCATTGAAAATATATTTTTTAAATTAGGTTGTAAATATGTATACCACAATGCTTTATAAAACATCGGACGCAGCAAAAAAAGCGGTCTGTATTTAAAATATGCTATTAAAGATGCAATTTGGTTATCTTTTGTCCAATGTTTTAATTCTTCGGGAGAAAGTTTCCAGGGTGTCATTTGCAAATATTTGAAATATAAATTTCTGTGATAACTAAAAGACGCATAATGCCAAGGCTTTAATTTTGCCGTAAAATGAATTATTTTAGGATTATTTGTATAGCTTGAACGATTTGTAAAGTTACTGGATTGAACATTCCATTCATCTTCTACCACCAGAATATTGCCCCTGCACACTTCATTAATAATTTCCTGATCACCGGTTCTAATGTTATTAGTATGCGATTTCGCCCATTCTAAAAACTTTTCTTCAATATTTTGCTTACGCATATTATCCAAATCCATTACGAGCATGCCTGCATTAACATAAGTAGGATTATTTTTAACCATTTTCTTTTTAATATCAGAAACGCCGGCTAATGGCTTTTCGCCGAGTTTTTTATTAAATAAACCGGATAACGAGGTCGTGACAATCATATCACAATCCAGATAAATAATTCTTGATACATCCGGTAAAAGAGACGGTAATTTTAACCTGTAATAACTCGCGAGCGTGATATACTTGTGAGATTTTACCTGCTTGTAATCTTCAAATAATCTTTCATCTATATCAATAAATTTGATATCACAGGGTTTAATTGATTTAAGAGAAAGAATTTCGGACTTTCTGGTTTCGCTTATCCCGCCGTCCAGTATGTAAAAAGTTAAATCATCATCAGATTTTGCATTTGCCAAAACAGATGCTATAACAACTCCGGCATATTTTGAATAATTATCATCACACGCTAAACATACATTAATACTATCTGACATCCTAATCCCTTGATATACACTTTAAAAGCTCTTGAATTAATTATGTTCCACTTTTATTACAATGTCAAGCATATATTAAGCTGCAAAATTAAGCATACTTGACAATAAGTTTTTATGGCACATAATATAAATATAAATAACTAACGCGGGGTGGAGCAGCCTGGTAGCTCGTCGGGCTCATAACCCGAAGGTCATCGGTTCAAATCCGGTCCCCGCAACCATTTAAAGAGGTTTTAGACAAATGTCTGAAACCTCTTTGTATTAAACAACTTTTTAAAAATATTATACCTTCCAAGCATATTTTGACATACAATATAGGTATTTGCTATTCTTCAACAAATAATACATAATGATTATATAGACAATTTGCAAAGTACAGGAGACAATTATGTTGAAAAAACTTTTGATTTCCGTAATGACGCTAATTATAGGAGGTACAATGAGTATGGCAAGCGATTGGGATAAAACCTTCCCGCAAAGTGACAAGGTTGAGGTTAAAAAAGTAAGTTTTAAAAACAGATACGGTATTACGCTCGTTGGAGATTTATATATACCAAAAAATAAATCGACTGAAAAAATGGCTGCAATAGCAGTTGCAGGACCTTTTGGCGCAGTAAAAGAACAGGCATCCGGCTTATACGCACAAAAAATGGCGGAAAGGGGATTTATAACTTTAGCATTTGACCCGTCATATACCGGCGAAAGCAGCGGAGAGCCGAGGCACGTTTCTTCGCCCGAAATTAACACGGAAGATTTTAGTGCGGCAGTTGACTTTTTAGTTAACCAACCCGATGTAGATCCACAAAAAATAGGTATAATCGGAATTTGCGGATTCGGCGGTTTCGGTTTGAATGCAGCGGCTATTGATACAAGGATTAAAGCAACAGTACCTGTTACTATGTATGACATGACACGTGTTACCGCAAACGGCTACTTTGATTCAATGGATGCAGATGCCCGTTATGCACTTAAAGAAACTCTAAATAAGCAGCGAACAGAAGATTTTAAAAATAAAACTTATGCAAAAGCTTCCGGATTGCCGGAAAAACTTACAGGCGAAGAACCCCAATTCGTTAAGGATTACTACGGATATTATAAGACACCGCGGGGATTTCACAAACGTTCAATTAATTCCAACGGCAACTGGAATACTACGGCATCACTGGCATTAATTAATATGCCGATTTTAGCTTACAGTGATGAAATCAGAAATGCCGTATTAATGATTCATGGCGAAAAAGCTCACAGCAGATATTTTTCGGAAGATGCTTTTAAAAAATTAAAAGGCGATAATAAAGAATTGTATATTGTTGAAGGTGCAAACCATGTAGATTTATACGACAATCTTGACAAAATCCCGTTTGATAAAATTGAAAGTTTCTTTAGAACATACTTAAAGGAGAGTAAATAATGAAAAAAATATTATTGGTATCAATGGCAATAATATTAACAGGAGGTATAACTATGGCAACAGAATTAAATCAACCGTTTGCAAAAGGAGAACTTAATCCTTACAGCCAATTTTTTACAGGTACAACACATCTGAAAATGCTTGTTGAAAAAGATACTATCTGGAACTCTTCTATCGGTAACGTAACATTTGATAAAGGCGCAAGAACCAACTGGCACAAACATTCCGGCGGGCAGCTTCTTCTTGTAACGGCAGGAGAAGGAAGATATCAGGCAAAAGGTAAAGAAATCCAAATTTTAAAAGCCGGCGATGTCGTAAAAATTCCTCCGGAAGTTGAGCACTGGCACGGTGCAGCTCCAGACAGTGACTTCGCTCATATTTCAATTGAGCCGAATCTTCCAAACAATCAAACAATCTGGCTTGATGCTGTCACCGATGAAGAATATAAGTAGGTGGTTTATGTTAAAAAAAGTACTGACATTATTTTTAGTTGTATTGGTTTCGCAAAATTTCATATTTGCAACCGCGATACAAAATGAGGATAAAAATATGACAAGAACAGATATTTGTAAAAAAAATTATAAAATTCTTTTCCAAGGCGAAGCCTTGTCACCAACCGGCGATGATCCCGAAATGATGGCAATCTTACAAAAATATATTTTTGGAGAAATCTTTACTGTCGGAGAACTTGATATTAAAACCAGAGAACTTATAACGGTAACCTCTTTAGCTGTTCAGCAAACTTTGCCGCAATTAAAGGCACATATTAATGCAACTTTAAAAGTCGGGGTTACCCCGATTGAACTTCGAGAAGCAATTTATCAGCTTGCACCTTTTATCGGCTTTCCAAAAACTTTAAATGCTTTAAGTGTATTAAATGAAGTGCTTAAAGAAAGGGGAATTGAAACACCGCTAAAATCGACTGCCGCCATAAACGAAGAAGAACGTTTTATAAAAGGTCTGGCAATTCAAAATCCTCTTTACGGCGATGAAATAAAACAAGCAATGAAAGATCTGCCCGATGATATGGGTGCTGATGTTGCAAGATTTTTAACAGAAGTATGTTTCGGTGATTTTTATACAAGAGAAGGTCTTGACATTAAAACACGCGAATTACTTTTTGTCGCCGCTCTTGTAACAACAGGGAACAATACGACCTTGAAAAGTCACCTTAAAGGTTCCTTAAAAGCGGGAAATTCTAAAGAAATTTTGACGGCTGCGATTATTCAATGCCTGCCTTATGTTGGTTTTCCTAACACTATAGCGGCGCTTAAATTATTAAAAGATACATTGAAATAATTATAATCTAAAGTGTTATCAATACAAAAGCAAAAAACGTAAGCAGTCCGAAAGCTGCTTATGTTTTTTGAGCATTATCATACAACAATCCGCATAAATTTACTTAATTGTATATTTTTATAACTTACCCTGTTGTCTATATTTCTTTTTTTTATTTTTATGATAATATCAAATTGAATACCGAGGTGATATTTTGAAATTAATCTCAAGATCTATAGCAATCATGTTTCTGGTTGACATGTGCGTACTAATCATATCAACTACGGCATGGTATACATGTTTTAATTTGCCCGAAAACTTTTTGGATATAACTGTTTTAATAACAGTTTTAACAGGTTTATGTGTTTTATTTTTAAAAGATAATTATAAAATCAGAGAATTCAATGTCACCTTAAAAAATTTTTATTTGCTTTTTGAAGGAGTTGTATTTTCTCAAATTCCTGCAGCCATTTTACTTTTGACTCTGGCTCAAAGTCCTGATATTTTTGAATATCTTCTTGCAAATTTATTGACCGTTTTTGTAGTTTTAAGATTATATCGAATCGGTTTTCATTACTACCTTTTTAATATTAAAAGACCCAAAAATGTTTTAATCCTCGGAACAGGTGAAAATGCTCAAATTATTGCAAATGAAATTCAGAATAAAAAAGCTTTAAAAATGAATATTGCAGGATTTATCGCTGATGCAGACGATTCAAATACCGATTCAAACATAAAAGTTCTTGCAAAGCCTAAAAATTTAAAAGAAGTTATAAAAAAGACCCGGACGGATATTTTAATTGTAGCAATCGAAAGACGTATGGAAGAAGAACTGTTGACAGAAATGGTTCAAAGTATTCCAAGATCCGTAAAGGTTTATAAAATGCCTGAATTTTATGAAATGGTTACGGGTAAATATTTTATTGATAAAATGTCCGTAAACTGGCTGTTTTATGATTTTATGAATAAACGTTCAAGAATTTATGACATTTGTAAAAGAATTTACGATATAGTTGCGGCGTCAATTATTTTAACTGTTACTTTTCCGATACTTTTATATATCGGAATAAGGGTTAAAAAAACTGACGGAGGAGATGCAGTTTATACTCAAAACAGAGTCGGCAAAAACGGCAAAGTGTTTAAGGTATATAAACTGAGGACAATGTATGTGAATGATTATGTTCCGGATGCGGAAAATATTGAACATACCGAACCTCAAGACTCTGACAACAGAGTAATTCCGTTTTGTAAGTTCGTAAGAAAAGCAAGATTTGACGAAATTCCTCAAATGATAAATATTTTAAAAGGTGAAATGTCGATTGTGGGTCCACGTGCTGAATGGGATGATCTTGTAAAAGTATATAATGAAATTCCGTATTACCCGTGTCGTCAGTGGGTTAAAACAGGCTGGACCGGCTGGGCTCAAATTAATCAAGGACATTGTTTTTCCAGCGATAACGAATTGGAAAAACTGCAATATGATTTGTATTATCTAAAACACAAAAATATTTTATGGGAAATCGGAATTTTAGTGAAAGCAGTATTTTTGGCTCTCGGAGGACGTCATGGTTGAAAAGAATGTTTTAGTGACAGGCGGTGCGGGATTTATTGGCAAACACACCATTAAAGAACTTTTAAATAATAATTTTAATGTTATTGTTGCTGATTTAAAAGAACAACCTGCGGATTTTGACTGTAAATATTACAGGATTGACGTTGCATCAGAAGATTTGTATAAAATTTTTGAAGAAAATAAAATTGATTACATAATCCATCTTGCGGCATTGCCGTCAGTTGCCGAATCAATTAAGAAGCCTTTACTGGATTGCAGATGTAATTATCAAGCGACAGTGAATGTGTGTACCGCAGCGAAAAAGTTCAATGTCGAAAAAATTGTTTTTTCTTCAACGGCAGCTGTTTATGCAAATCCTCAATATTTGCCGGTGGATGAAAAACATCCAGCATCATTTTTGTCACCTTATGCTATTACCAAAAATGCTTCCGAGCAATTCATTAAATATTCCGGTATCAATTATATAATTTTCAGATATGCAAATGTTTACGGAATAGGTCAGGATTCCACAGGAGAAGCAGGTGTTGTTGCAAAATTCTTTGATGCTATGAAGGAGAATTTGCCGGTCAAAATTCATGGCAGCGGCGAACAGTACAGAGATTTTGTAAATGTAAAAGACGTTGCAAAAATAAATGTACTGGCGCTAGAATCGGAAGTTAAAAATGAAATTATAAATGTTTCAACCAATACAAAAACTTCTATAAATATGTTATTTCAAATTTTGAAAGAAGAATTCGGGTATAAACTAAATCCGGAATATACCATGTCCCGTGAGGGAGATATTGAAAAATCAGTTCTGTCAAATGAAAAATTAACATCGCTTTTGCATTATATTCCGTCAGTTGATTTAAAATCCGGAATTCATGAGATGGTTGAGCATTCAAAAGCAGCATGCGTTTAGGAATTATACAAAGTGGAAGATAAGATAAAGATTCTATATATTTTAACAAAATCTGATTTAGGCGGGGTGCAAAAGTATTTATTGGAAATTATAACTCATTTGTCCGAAAATATTGAGCCTTATTTTGTTATGTCTTTTCCAAAATATTTTTCTGAAGTATCAAAAAAATCCCAATATAATTTATTTTTTAATGAGAATAGATTCATTTACCCGGGGAGGCAACTATGGATAAAAAGTTAAACTTCAGTGTGTTAATGTCCATTTATTATAAAGAAAATCCACAGTTCTTTAGAACAGCTTTAGATAGTGTAATTAATCAAACATTACAGCCTGATGAAATTGTTATTGTGGAAGACGGGGAATTAACAGACGAGCTTTATAAAGTTATAGAAACATACAAGAATAAATATCCGCAGGTATTTAAAATAGTTCAATTGGAAACAAACCAAGGATTAGGGAAAGCCTTACAAATCGGAGTTGGGAATTGTTCATACGATTTAATTGCAAGAATGGATTCCGATGATATTGCACTGCCCGAAAGATTTGAAAAACAAATTAATTTTATGAGAGAGCATCCGGATATTGATGTGTTAGGTAGTTCAATATCAGAATTTGAAGGGAATCCTGAAAATATAACTTCATATAGGAAATTACCGACGGAGCATAAAGATATTTACAAATTCGGACAATTCAGATGTCCTGTGAACCATATGACTATTATGTATAAGAAAAAAGCTGTCTTGGAAGCTGGAAATTATCAAACATTTAAAAATATTGAAGATTACTGGCTATGGGGAAGAATGCTCAAAAAAGGTTATAAATTTGCAAATCTGCCGGAGTGTCTTGTGAACGTTAGAGCAGGAAATGCAATGCTTAAAAGACGTGCGAATTTAACATACTTTTTTAACAGCGAACTCCCGTTACACACAAAATTGTATCAAATAGGTTTCATTTCATTCGAGCAATATTTGAGGAATATTAGTTCTAAATTTCTGTTGAGAGCGGTACCGTTTGGTATGATGAGCTGGATTTATAAAAAATACTTGAGGAAAGCATAAAAATGAAAAATATTTTATACATAATTTCCACGTTAAAAAAAACAGCACCTGTAAATGTGCTATACAACATCATCAAAAATCTTGATCGTACTGAATATAATCCAATAATTTTAACTTTGTCCAAAGAAAAAAAGAATTCAGTAATAAAAGATTTTGAAGCCTTAAATATTACGATAAAATCTTTAGATTTAAATAATTACTTTGGATATTTTGAAGCTGGGATAAAAATAACAAAAGCAGTTAAACAGATTAATCCTGATATTATACATACACATTGTTTTCGCTCAACTTTATTTAGTGCGCTATTTTTACGAAAATTTAAAAGAATAGCTACAATTCATTGTGATTATGATATCGATTTCGTATTGACCTATGGAAAAATACTCGGGTTTATTATGGCAAAATTAATGGATTATTCGCTAAAAAAAACAGATAGAAGAATTGCTTGTTCCGAATATTTGAAAAATATAATAAACGAAAAGAAAAATTTTACCGTAGAAGCAATTAATAATGGAATTGATACTAAAATATTTCATCCGGTAACAGATAAAAAAGTTTTAAGAGAAAAGTTAAGTTTGCCATTGGATAAAACATTATGGATATGGGTCGGAGTTTTAACGCCAGGGAAATCACCGCTAACTTTGATAAATGGTATCAAAAATTCAGATTCAAATACTAATTATTTTATTTTTTGCGGCGATGGTGTGTTAAAAGAAAAAATAGTTGAAGAAACAAAAAATATGGGAAATATATTGTTAACAGGTTATATTGACAATATTCAAGAATATTTACAGGCATCTGATTATTATATTTCCACATCTTTATCAGAAGGCTTACCGCTATCAGTATTAGAAGGCATGGCTTGCGGATTGCCGGTAATTTTGTCTGATATCCCACAGCATGAATTTCTTTTTAAATCTAATATTGGTTTATTATATCCGGTAAATGATTCTGAACAGTTAAAAGGATGTATTTCAAAAATTTTGTTATCGGAAACAGATAAATTAAAAGCTAATGCCATAAATACTGTAAAAAATTATTTTGATTCATCTTTAATGAGTCAGGAATATCAGAATTTATATAAAATTTCAGGAATAAATAAGTGCAAGTTGGAGAATTATGATAAATAATCTGATTGTAAAAACAAAAATAAAATTTCCTATTAGGATTAACCTGGAATATCTGGGAGCCTTTTTACTTATTGTATTCTGCAATTTCTGGGTATATAAAGCCAGACCGTTTATCCCTTTATATTATTTTTATTTAGTATCTTTATTCTTATTATTTTTAAGTATTTTTATAAAACAAAAAATAAATTTATCAAAATGTGAAGTATTATCAATTGTTTGTTCTTTATATACATTTTTAACATTACTTATAACAAATACAGAATGGCAATATACTGTACATATGGCGACAGCTATATCCTGTTTTGTCATCACTACACTATTATGTAAATTTTTAAAGAAAAAACAGGTGTTATCGATAACTAATTTTATGCTATTATTGAATTTTTTATATATAGCTACTGAAACATATTGGAGAATAACTCACCCGATGTTGGGTAGAGATAAGGATATTATTTCCGAAAATACTACTTTTTATATATTTAAAACAAATTCATTTATTATTTCTGATTCTAATTCCATTGGATTAATGACAATTATTTTTGTTTTTTTAAGTATTTATCTGTATAATTATGTTAATAAAAGTAAAATATATATTTTTTACATAATTGCATTTACCATATTAACTATTCTTAGTTTTTCAAGAGCTGCTTGGATTGCGGTCTTTTTTACTGGATTGATTATATTCTCAATTGATTTTTTAAAAAAACATCTTTTTATATATCTTAAGCAAAATAAAATTACCCTAAAATTTTTAATATTTATATTGATAGTACCTGCCTTTGCAATATTTTCATTAATTACCATATTTTGTTTATTGTTCCATGATAGTAGTTTTTTGACAAAAATAGATTTAGCCAGAAATATTTTCGATTTTTTCTCAAGCTCATCTATATATCAAATAATATTTGGAATTGGCTCTTCATTAGATGCTTCTGATAAAATTTATCAAAGGTATCCGCATAATATTATTCTAACATATTTAACTTGGGTTGGTTTATTGGGGACCAGTGTTGTTTATTATTTTTGGTGGAGTATTTATAAAACAACAAATAAAAGGTCCTGGCAAATATTTATTCCTCAAATATTCGCCGGCATAAGTTATACTATGCCTGGATTACATTTATTTTATGTGAGTTTAGCCATCATCACATATTTTGAGTATATCTTACCTAAACAAAAAAAGGAGATTAAATGCCGCTAGTATCAATAATAGTCCCAATTTATTACGTTGAACGATATATTAAAGAATGTTTAGACAGTATTATTAATCAAACTTTGAAAGATATAGAAATTATCATTGCTAATGATGGTTCTCCAGACAATGGTCCTAAGATTTGTGATGAATATGCACAAAAGGCTTCAATAATAAAGGTTATTCACCAAGAAAATGGTGGTTTAGGCAATGCAAGAAATGTAGGTATGTCTTATGCAACAGGCGAGTATATTGGCTTTTTATCATACAAACTTTACAGATGCAGAAGTTTGGCTGGTATATGCATTAATGGCGGCATTCATAAATTACGTTAAAAAAGGAAAGGTTATATATGAAAAAAATAATTTGTACAGGTGATTTTATTTACAATTCAAGAGAAAAATATTTAAAATTTCATAGTTGGATTTTTAAATTATTTATCCCTATAATAAAAGAATCTCTTAATACCGGTGTAGACATCACATTTGATATTAAAGATAATATAGGGGAATATTTTTCAAGAGAATATTTCTATAATCTAGCCAATCAAACAAATATAAAAGATTGTCATAACATTTATAATATAGATAACTTTACAGATGAACAAATTGATTATTTAAAAAAGTTTTTTACTCCGGAAACAATAATTTTAGGAATGGAAATCTATAAACCCTTATGCGATTTGCTTACATCTTTTGGTTGTCAAATTATAGACATGGCATTTAATTCGTATAAGTTGTTTGATGACTTATCTCTTTGTTTTTACACTAATAATAAAGAAATTTATAATAAACTCGTTAAATATCAAATACCGCAAGATAAGTATTATTTTTACGCAAACTATTGGAAAGTTTTTATGGAAAATAATAATATGATTCAAGATAATGATATTGAAGAAAATTCTGTATTATTCATCGGACAAACTCTTCTTGACAAATCTGTTGAAAAAAATGGTAAATTTTTAAATGTTATTGATTTTGAAGAAAAACTTAAAGAACTATCACAAAACTATTCTAAAATTTATTATTTACCACATCCATATTTAGGTAAAAAAAGAAAATTGATTTATGACTGGGTAAAAAATTCTCCATATATCGAACTTTTAACAAATCGTTCCACTTATGGTTTGCTGGCATCGGATAAAATAAAAAAAGTTGTAGGAATTTCTACTTCTGTACTTTATGAAGCACAATATTTTGACAAAGAAATAGAATATTTGTATAAACCGTTGTTTAATATTGATGCTTCCTTTGAAGAACATTCATACGTTAGTTTACTGTATGATTATTTTAATCCTAAATTTTGGGCAGATATTTTATCTCCAATTTGCGAGATTAGAAAAGGAATAAAAGATGTTAATTATTTCGAAAATGCACACAATAAAATGAGAAATGTTCACAATGATTATTGGGGCTACGCACAACTTGACCCAATAAAAAGAATTCCAAATACTTATGATAGTATAAGACAGTTTTGGATAAGATATATAGCACCATTATTTTAGGAGATTTTAAGTGGAAAATACTAATAAAAATATAGCTTGGATTGATACTGCAAAATTTATTGGAATCTTTCTGGTTATACTTACTCATACAATAGGCAATCTTGGATTGTTAAAAACCGGAATATTTGAGTTAATAAATAATTTTTGTAATCTTTTTTATATGCCATTATTTTTTGTATTAGCAGGCTATTTATACAAACAAAAAAATAGGTCACAAAATTATAACAAAATACTTTGGAGTTTATTGATTCCCTATTTAATATATCAGTTCCTCTATTTACCATTTGTAATTGGGAATAAAGTATTATATCATCATCTACCAATCTTTGATGTTACTAAAAAATGTTTAATAGGCATTCTCTTAGGGGATGTAAATTCTGATGTTGATTGGTATCAAGGAGTTTGTTTCCCTTGTTGGTTTATTATGGTTATTATGCAGCTTAGGCTATTATTTGCAAACATAAATATCACAACCCAAAAACTGATTGGGTTAAGTTTACTATCAATTATAATAATCAAAATTTTAACTGTTAATCACATAGATTTATTTGGATGTTTAGATAATACTCTGATGGCGATTCCTTATTTTTCTCTAGGATATTTATTAAAAAACAAATTTAAACTAGAAAATTATATAGAAACTTTTTCAAAATTTAAAACATGTATTTATATTGCACCTCTGGTCATTATCTTATTGCTAATTTTAAAGTTTAATGGTTTTATCATTTATGCTAGGGTAACATATAATATTCAAGCTAACCAATCATTATTATTAATATTTTTAGCAGGTATTGTCGGGTCATTAATGGTTATACTATTTTCCAGTTTATTTAGTACAAGTTCTTCATTTATTAAAACAATTGGTAAAAATACTTTATTTATTATATATTTCCACTTCCAATTAATATTCTTCATGTCCTGGATGAGGTTCAAAACATATATATATTCAGCGAATAAAGCAAGTTTTTTATTTTTTGTTTTGTTCCTTTCTTTAGTAAATTTAGTAATTTGCTATTTTGCGATAAAATTTTTAAAAAGATACTGTCCTATAGTTTTGGGAAAAGGTTTAACTAAATGATTGTATTAAAACAAAAAATAAAACAAGCTTCTCCTGAGAAGAAAAAAATATTTGAAAATTTCACCGCTATGGGAATTATTCAAATTCTTAATTATGTTTTACCGTTTATTACATTGCCATATCTTGCAAGAGTTCTTGATGTTGAGAAATTCGGATTAATATTCTTTGCCCAAGCAACCATAGACTATTTTTCAAGATTTGTTGATTTCGGATTCAATCAATCTGCTGTTAGAGAACTGGCAATTCAAAGAGATAATATTGAAAAACGAAATGAGATTTATAATTCGGTTTTAGCAGCAAAAACCGGTTTAATGATAATTGCTTTTATCTTTTTATCCGTTATTATCTTCTCTTTTAGTAAGTTCCGTGCAAACTGGTTAATTTTTTATTTCACTTTTTTATTTATACCGGGAAATATTCTGCTTTCACCATGGTTCTATCAGGGAATGGAAAAAATGAAATATATTACCATATATAATATAATCACAAGAAGCATCTCTCTAATTTGTATTTTTATATTCATAAAACAATCTAATGATTATATCTGGGTACCATTATTTAATTCATTAGGAATATTACTGGCAGGTATTATCAGTTTTGGCATTATCATTCAAAAATTCAATATAAACCTTTGTATTCCGGAGGTTAAACAAATATATTCAAAGTTAAAAGAAAGCAGCGAATATTTCTTAAGCAGTATCTCAATTGCATTATACCAGAGTACAAATGCTTTTTTTCTGGGGTTATGCGTTTCTACAAATATGGTAGCTTATTATGTTTCGGCTCAAAAAATATATCTGGCGATTTATTTTATGTATTACCCGTTCTATAATGCTTTCTTCCCTTATATGTCAAAGAATAAAGACATTAAGTTTTTTAAAAAAGTCTTTAAGGTTCTCTTATGCTTTAGCGTATTTTTGCTTGTATTTCTGTTATTATTTGCAAAACCTATTGTCAGAATATTTTATGGAGAACAATTGATTGAAAGTTATCATATTTTACAAATATTTGCAATTATTATCCCTTTCCATATATTAGCTGATATAATGTCCTTTCCGCTCTTAGGTGCTTTTGGATATACAAAAGAAACAAATCAATGCTGGATTTATGCAGGATTATTTCATCTGTTTGGAATCATTGGTCTTTATATATTCAACTATTTAAATATATATTCTGTTTCGGTTTTATTTATGATTACATATATATTAATGTTCTTGCACAGAGTATATTATGTAAAGAAATACAACTTATTTAATAAAAAAACATTTAGTTAAACATCTAAAAAGCTTTTATAGGTTTTCTTCTCCCAATCATAAGCAGTTTGGATGCTTTTGATTTTGACTATAGGAAATATTTGTGTAGGAGAGGCGGCTGTCTACGGTGCATACATAACGGCAAACGGCAATCAAAAAAGAAAAATACCTATGCAGCTAGAAGCGACAATAATTACTTTTATTGTCGTATTTTTGCTGCATAAATACGGAATATATGGAGCATCTATGTCATTTTTATTAGCTGCTATATATATTTCATACAGATATACAAGTTTTACATTAAAAATATTAAATAAAAGTGGTAATGCTTGATTTAATATTGATATCTTTTGATATTTGTAATAATATAATTATAACAAGGAGATTTTATGCAGCAGACAGTTTATATCCCGCGAGAAGAAATTGATGAAGAATTAACGATTGATTTTAAGAAAATATTTTTTACTTTAGGGAATAGAAAATTCTTAATTTTTAAGGTTTTTACTTTAGTTCTTTTATTTTTTATTGTGATAACATTTGTATCTGTTAAAAAATATAGAGTATCAGCGGATTTATACATAAACAAAGCGAACAGTTCCAATATGATGGAAATTAACCCATACGCAATAGAAGAACTCGGTGCCACAGGCGGTATGGCAGCTTTAATGTCTGCCAGCGGCGGTGCTTTACTAAATGAGTTAGAGCTTATACAATCGCCTCTTGTGATTGACAAAGTTATTAGAGAAAACAATTTAAGGTATAAAAAATTGTTTGGGATTATAACAACCAGAAAGACCGGTGAATTTTTATCTGCAGAAAAATTTGTAAAGAAGGGTATTTCTTTTGAGAACAAAAAAGGCACAAATGTTTTATCCATTGAATATAAAAATAAAGATCCGGAGTTAGCTTATAACGTCGTTAATTCAGTTATAAACAATTACATTGAACTTCACAAACAATTAAACAGCGATAAAGCTAAATCTGACCAAAAGATTTTAGAAGCTGAATATAATAGAGCTAAGCAGACATTAAATCAAAAAGTTAATACGATGAACGGATTACCCGAACAGTCTATGATGTCTACCGGAAATCTTGCTGCTATGAGTGCTTTTTCGAATAGTGCTCAGCGCGCATTATCGACAATTAAAGGTCAGGTTATTTCTGGTGAAAGATCGAGAATTGATGTAACTGAAGAAGCTGCAAAAGTTGCAAATTTATCCTCAAAACTTGAATGGGCAAAAATGGTTGACAAAATGTCTGATTCCTCTAAAGTACTTGTAATCAAGGAGCCGCAAAAACTCAGAGATTTTGAATATTCTTCACCCAAGCTTCTTATAAACATTCTTCTGGGTATAGTTTTTGGTTTTATTGCGTCATTATTTGCAGTAATTTTTGTTGAAATAACAGATAAAAAGCTTACATATTCAATGCTCGGAGAAAATATTATTTACGATTTAGAAAATGATTTTTCGGATTTGAAGTTATTATTGCTGGCAAATCAGGACAAAAATATTTCTCTTGTTTGTTTTGAGAATATCCCTGAAAATATTATTCCGCAATTACAAAGCTTTAGAAATATTCATCTAATAAAGGCGGATATCTCCGGTGAATTTGTTGAAAGCGTTAAAAATTCGGCTGAAGTTATAATATTTGCAACAGTCGGCAAAACAAATTCCAAACTTTATAAACAAATAAAAACAATGCTTATGGAAATGAACAAAAAAGTTGCTCAGGAAGTTTTGATTAAATAATTTCTCAAATCCAAAAAGCAGATCAATAGAACTATTCCCAAAAGATACGCGCCCAAAACGTCTGTGGGGTTATGGACACCTGTCATAACTCTGCTTAAGCCTACAAATAAAATCCATAAAACAGAAATACTAATCCCAATAAAACGCCACAATTTATTATTGCAATATTTATACAAATACCATATAACCATTCCCCAGAGGCAAAACGTTACAAGACTGTGCGTTGATACATAGCTGTAACTATCCGGATGAATCCCTGCGATTTGCAATTCGAAAGGCGGTCTTGGACGGCATATGATGTGTTTTAGTATGTAATTTAAAATATATGTCACTAAAGGCACTGAGCATAAAAAAACAGCGTCTTTGTATAACTTTTTAGTTACAAAATACACCCCGAACCCTACAAGCGGCAGTGCTATCATTATGAAATACAGAATACAATCAGGCAGTTTGAAAATTTGTATTGGCAAAAATCCGAGCTTATCCTGCAAAAATATTATAACACTTCTGTCCCATTGGGTTACAACAGGACAGAAGACTATTAACGATGTAAATATCAAAAATACTGCCGTAAAAACAATTATTTTACGCAGCATGCGCATTTTCCTTCGCATTTAACGGCAGACGGCTTTTCTTTTGAACAGAAATGATCTCTGTCGATATAATATTCGCCTTCAAGCGGGAATATTGTCATCCAGAGGTTTTCACGCCAATCTTTATCCAAAATTTCTTTAACATCTTTTGAATACTGGTCAATTTTAGATGTAATTTCAGGATTGGTCAAATATGCAGCCGCATTTTCGTGAGTTTCATAAGGCTTGAATTTTTCATAATAGCTTCTCAAAACCTCAGGTCTATCAACAATCATACACGGTCTTAGCATATTGCCGTCTTCATAAGGAATACCATCCCTTATTGCACGCATAAAGGGTGATGCAAGCGCTTCTGTAAGCGTGCAATCTTTCAGGTTGTGTGTTGCAAGGTGAACAAAAGTACATGGTTCGACATCTCCTCTCGGGTTAACATGAATATACTGTCTGCCGCCAGCAATACATCCCATCATTTCAGGGCCGTCACCCCAAAAATCAACTGTCATCATAGGCAGAGTGTTTCTGGCATTATATACAGCTTTTAAAATCTGCTGACGCTGCTGAGCATTAGGAACCATACTAACGTCAGGGCTGTCACCTACAGGTACATAATGGAAGAACCATGCCCAAAGACACCCTTTGTCGGATAACATTTTCATAAATTCATCCGATGTAACCTCATCACAATTTTGGCTTGTAGCGGTTATGCTGGCACCGAAAAATATTCCGGCTTTTTTCAACATGTCCATTTTTTCCATAACCATATCAAAGCAGCCTTCGCCTCTTACGGCATCTGTATTTTCTTTCATTCCGCCGATTGAAAACATAGGCTGAACATTTCCGAGTTTTTTCAATTTTTCAACTGTCTTTTCGGTAATTAATGAACCATTTGTAAATGTTATGAACACGCAGTCATTAAATTCTTCAGCCAGCTCTAAAAATTCTTTTCTGGCAAACGGTTCGCCTCCAACAACAGGGATTATGTGAATACCCATAACATCACGGGCTTCCGTAAAGATTTCTCTCCATTTTTCTTTTGATAAATCTTCTTTTACGTCATATTCATGCGCCCAGCAGCCTTTACAGTTGAAGTTGCAGCGTTTTGTAATACTTGCAAGCAGAACTGTCGGCGGGAAAAATCCGTTTTTCTCGTTGAATTTCGTCCGTTTTCTCAAATTGTCGCCGTAGTATCCGTTTACAAAGAAGTTTTTTATCCATTTGTTGCGGCAATTTGGATGTAATTCGGTTAAAATCTTTTTCCACCAATAAAGGTGCGGATGTTCGGATTTAAAAAGCCATTGCATTCTTCGTGCGTGATTTATTCCGCCTTTGGAGCCGGAAATTTTTTCGAATATTTTTGCAAGGTTAATTAATTTTTCTTTGCTGAAATTATGTCCTAAATAATTTAACAACATATCAATTGCAAAGTCGTTAAATTTTAGTTTTAATCTGTCAAATCTGCCCATTGAATTCGGCTGCCAGACTGTGGATTGTTTTTCTACTCTCATTTTATACTCCTTATCAATATAATTATTATAGCGCAAACAAAAGAGATATTATTAAAAATAATTCTGTTGCTAACTTTTATTAAGTGTGTATAATTAGGTTATGAAAAATGTATTAGTCGTAGAAAATGCTAATGCCGGAAGAAAAAAATCAGTATTGTATAAGAAAAATGTTATTCGTTTTTTATTTGACCGCGGCGTAAAATTTAAAAGTATTTCATTAGAGAATCTGCATCTGATAAATATTGAAGATTTTGATACGGTTATTGCAATAGGCGGCGATGGAACGGTAAATAAAATCGTTCCGTTGATTATAAATACCGATAAAGCACTCGGTATAATTCCTTGCGGCACGGCGAATTTGCTTGCTGCAAAACTCGGGATCCCGGTTAATATTAAAAAGGCACTTGAGATTATTGACAGACAAAATTTTGTTGAAGCTGATGTATTTAAAGTTGCGGATAAATATTCAATATTGCGTGCGGGATTAGGCTATGATGCCGATATAATTTGTAAAACTCCGCAGTCTTTGAAAAACAAATTCGGTTATTTTGCGTATTTTATCGCCGGAATTCTGTTTGCACTCAGACTTAAACAAAAAAAGTATTATATTACATTTGCAGGCAAAAAGTTATCTGTTCTTGCAACGTGTATAATAGTCGCAAATGCCGGTAATATGTATAAGAATTTATTCTCTATTTCTAAAAATTGCCAAATTGATGACGGAATTATGGATGTATTTATTTTAAAAGTTAAAAATCCGTTTTTGTTTTTTGCTGAATTTTTGCAGATAATTTTTAACAAAAAAAGTTCAAATTCAAAGGCAATGTATTTCCAGACAACAAATTTAACAATAAAAAATGACATCTCAACAGGCCACATTGACGGAGAAAAAGTAAAATTTAAAGGCGATATAGTAATTAATATCGCCCCAAAATCAATTAAATTAATTAAATCATAAATTACCATCTGTTAATAGCAAAGGCCATAACAATGATTGATGCAATGCCTTTTAACGTATCACAAACAGGTGTAATCCAGTCATTGCCGGCAATTCTTCTCGGAACAACAATTGTGTCTCCCGGTTCAATACTGCTGCCGTTGCCTATTTTTTCGGCACGTCCGTTTACACTGACTTTATACAGCCTGAATTTGTTTGCGTTAGGGGTGTAACCGCCGACTTCTTTAATATAATATTTTGCATTTGCACCTTTTTTGTAAACAAAAGACTGTTCATTATAGACTTCGCCGATAACGCTTACGTGGTTTGAAAGCCGCGGAATATAAATATCATCGCCGTCTTGTAATTCAATATTATCAAGGTCTTTAATTTTATCCAAATCATTATTTTTAATATTTAAGGCAATTTGACCGTTATATTTGTCCGTAAGTGTTTGGTCATCTGCCTTTAACATTGTAAGCATATCCATTTTGGATTTTTGATCACCTTCGGAGGGTTTATAAGCGCTTGCCATACGACCTTCTATAAGTTTTATGTCACGTTCATTATTTTTATGAGCGAGTTCTACCTGTTTGCCCTGAAGATTTGTACGTTTAAATACAATCCCTCTTAAATCGGCTTCTTTTGTCAGACCGCCGGCCAAATTTATTACATCGATAAGTCTTTTACCTTCAACAAATGTGTAAACACCCGGAGTTTTGACAAAACCGGAAATTTTTACGGTTTTCATAACTTCATTCCCTCTAAGGGTGCGGAAAAATATTTTGTCATCGGGATTTATCACAATTGATTTAATTCTATCGGAATTAATCATTATGTCATAGAGATAATATACCTGAGTGACATTTTGTGCATTAGTTATTTCAACTGCAACCTGTTCTGTAGGAATAAGTTTATTTGAATTTGATGTGCTTGATTTTAACTGGACGTTGTTTTCTTCAACAGCGCCTTTGTAGGAAACTTCAGTTTCATTATTTTCTTTATCCGTAGTATTATCTGCTAAATTGGTCACATCTGATTCAATGAATTGTATATCTGCCATTACGTCATTTAGCGTCATGTTCTGGGTATATGTAAGATGCTTAGGTGTGTTTATACAGCCGTATACATCAACAAACAATGAATTTGTATTTTTATAAATGTTGATAATATCTCTGGGCTGCAGCACCGGATCATTCATACCTGCAAAAAATTCGCTTAAAAATACCGGAATTGTTTCAATAGTATTATCTTTTCCCGAAATACGTCTTATAACCGCCTGATTAATAAAAGTTTCTTCCAAAAGTTCATCTTCGCTTTTTAAAATATCGGAAAGCCTCATGCCTTCTTTATAAGCATAAGTTGCCGGATGTTTTACATTACCCTGCAGTATTACGATATTTTCAGCGGTATTATATAACTCTCTAAATTGAATGGTATCACCGCTATTCAATGTTTTTTTACGTGCTTTATCCCATTGAACGTTTTCTGCAGTTCTTTCCTGCGTGGCGGTATTATAGCCCGTCAAAGTTATTTCAGTTTGCTGGGTTGTAGGAAGTAATCCTCCCGCAAATTTTACCACATTATCAATATTTTCGCCTTGTTTTATTTCATAAATACCGGGAACGGTTACTCCGTTTCTCAAAGCAACAACATCACCGATTTTGTCAACAAAAATTTTGTCATTTGGTCTTAAAATCACACCATCGTCGTTGCCTTCAAATAAAGCTTTATAAAGGTCAATATTTTTTGTTTTGGAATTGGAGGTGTAGGAAATATTTCTCAGAGTACCTGTTTTTTTAACTCCGCCTGCAGCATTCAAGGCATCAAGAACGGATGAATTGTTGCCTACAAGAATTTTTCCGGGTTTGTTTACCTGCCCGTATACAAATACTGAAAATTCCTGACCTGCAGCAACGGTTAATCTTAATTTCATATTTTTATATTTCTGTGCCGCAAGTCTGTTTGCTTCGACTTCTACGTCGCTCAAGGCTCTGTTTTCTGCTTTTATTAATCCTATACCGGGGATGAAAATATTGCCTTTTGAATCAACTTCCACGGTAGATGAAGGACTTACAAGACTGGCGCCGGAAAGTGCCATTACATCAACTGAATCACCGTATGAATATACATTTACTTTCTCGCCTATGTTTAATTTATACGAGTTGTCAAATTTACCTGTAGTACCGGCTCCGACATTGCCTGCCGTAAATAAATCATATCCGACCTGCAATAAGGCATTACCTGATGCAGTTGTTTCTTTATCGTTAAATAACTGTTCAACAGGGCTCAGCTCAACCGTCGGAGTTGTCTGTTCTACTGATTCCTGATAATTATTGTTAAATGCATCAATATTTACGGGTTCTTCATTGCTTTGAATACTCTTAACCCGAGTCGCAGACGCAGATGAATAATCTGCTGCCGCTGCTGCAAATGCTGCGGGTTCAATTGTAAATACCAGTAATAAAAAAAGTGTAAGTATTTTTTTCATAATTTCCCTTTATTAAGTTATAGCAATTTCCATCAATGATTTAATAGCCGGCCATTCAAGTCGCCATAAACCTGACGCATCCAGCGCATAGTTGCCAACGCAGGCAAGTTTGCAATCCTTGCATTTGTTTACGGTTTCAATAAACAAAGGATCTTTTATTACGTCTTTTAAGGGTCTGTTTCTGACGCTTATAAAAGGTTTTCTGTCATAGCATCTCAGCATATCACCGTTAGAATAAATTACGGTTGCGATTCTCGGCCAGTGGCATTCATAGTAGGTTTTCTTATTAATTATGTAATCCATAAAATAATAAGAATTTCTTATAGGATATCCCTGTTTTTTAAGTTCTTTAATCTTTATGAACATTTCGGATAATTGGTCGTTTTCAAGTTCTGTTTCAATAACATTTTCTGCTTCGTCAGGTATTGAAGCCGCTTTGTTAACCGTAAAGTATAATAAAATATCCGCATCTTTACAATATTGAGCAACCTCTTTTATTTGTTCAAAATCGGTTTGTGTTGATACGGTACAGCAAACATAAATTCTCATTTTGGGAGAATGAATTTTATGGTATTCTATCCCGCTCATAACTTTATCGCAGATTCCGGGCAGATGGCGGATATCATCGTGGGCTTTTCCGATTGCATCAAGTGATACAAACATCAAATCCGTATATTTTGCAAAACCGGGATTGGATTCCAAAAACCAGCCGTTTGTTGCGATTTTTGTATAAAGTCCGGCATCATGAGAGGCCTTGCAAATTTCATCAAAATCCTGTCTTAAAAGAGGTTCGCCGCCCCAGAGAATACTGTCCAGATAACCGATTTGTCCTGCTTCCGTTAAAAGTCTTATGATTTCTTCTTTGGGCATATCGTCCTGCCCTTTTTTGGATTTCCAGAAACAGAAATCGCAGTCACAGTTGCAGGCACTTGTTACCATCAAAGAAAAACACAAAGGTTTCGGAGTTTTAGACAGACGGCTTGCTATACATTCCAAAGCTCCTCCGCCGAGATGTCTGTAATATTTTAATCGTTCAAAATTCATATTATTTCGGGATTTTGTAAGCATCTTAACCTCTCCTCTTATAAGTTTACTGTATCATGAACATCGCAATTTACAAGAAAAATTAGCCTGTTCGGGTAATAATTGCTTTACAAACTTAATATTAAATCGCATATTTTTGCTGTCTGCGTTTTATCAAATCTATAAAGGCTTCAATCCTTGTGATATAGCCTGCTTTGCCTGTTTGCTCATCAAGAACGAGCGACAGTACCGGAATATTTTCATTTTTGCTCACTTTAGGCAAAATATTTTGCGCAACAATCTCCGGCATGCAGGAAAACGGTGAAATGTGTATAATTCCGTCTATTCCGTGTTTTGCGGCATAAACCGTATCCCCTATTGTTTCAATGCATTCACCGCCTATTGCACGTTTCATATATTTTTTTGCATATTTGACACATCGTTCTCTGTGGGATTCTTTTTTATAAAAAATTGACGGTTTCAAAACGTGTTCCAGCCAATCCGAAAACATTATCTGACGCTGAACTTCCACCCCCATTTCTCCGAGTTCTTTTTCTATATTCTGGTTGGTGTAAGGATCCAGCAGTACAAAAAATTCTCCGATTAAATAGACTTTCGGAACTTTTTTGTCTTTGTCTATCGGAATTTTTTTAAAATCTTCTATTACCTGTTTTTTCAGACGTTTTGCCTTTCTGACGGAATTTGTTTCGTCTGCGATTTTCAGCCACTTATGGTAACATTTTTCGGCATCCCCTTTATTTAATTCCCTCGGTCGTGTGTAAAATAATAAACGTTCTGCCGTATCAATCGCAAAAAGTTTATTAAATCCGAGGCTGAAACCTTTATAATAACAATAAGGGTTAAGACAGTGAGTTACGTGCCAGAAAGCCTGAAGTGTTTGCACCATTTTACTTTTGTACATATCAAAAATTACCATGTCGAATTTATAGCCCATTTGTTTTAAAGTCTTTTGAGCCATTTTGGTGTAATTTCCGAGTCGGCAAGACCCCGGCGCCTGAAACATCATAAGTGTATTTGCACCTTTATCCAGCGCCATCATGTAATTTGCAAGATTTAATTTATACGGAAGACAAATTCCTTCTATACTGTTTCTCACGCCTAATTCAAGCGCCTCATTGCTGTTTGCCGGAGGTATGACGACTTTTGCACCGAGTGATTGAACAAGCGCCTTTAAAGGTATATCAATTCTGCCCATTCTCGGCCAGGCGATTATTCTGTCTTTTGCACGAATTTTAATTTCTTTTTCAGCTAATTTTTGTTCTGTTTCCATAAAAATTATCCTATCATAAACTTATAAAATTAGTGTATAACCAGGATGTATTATTGAGGTAAATTTCAATCCTGTATTTTTTATCAGGTTCAAGTTCATAACTCAAATTGTCAGTGCGTTTTTGAAAAATAATATCACCATTATGTATGATTCTTATTTCAGCATGGCAAAATAATTTAACCGTCAAATAATTATCGTTTTTGTATATCAGAGGATAAATATTTTTCACGGCACGGTTGATAATAATATTTTTGCCTCTTTTGAGCAGATTCAGAATAAGATTTTTCTGTTCTTCAAAGCTTTCAGGAACAGGTTCTTTTAAAATAAAATAATTTACAATGGTATTAAACATGTCTTTATAAGGAAAAATTGTTACCGGAATTAAATATTTTGATATTTTTAGAGCATGTGCGTCAACCCCGCCTATTGCAGGAATACAAGGGTATATTTTGCTTAAGTCATCCCACCACTTTAGAGTTTCTGTGTGCGGTCCTTTTATAATCTTATGTTTAAAAAAATATGCGTATGCGATTTTAAAAATATTTGAACTGTCATAATTATCCGCCCAATCCGAAAACCAGTTCCATATTTCTATTCCGTCCGGAATGACTGATTTATCCGTCCAGCGGATGGGGTTTGCGTTATTTTTTCGTGTGTCGGATTCATCAGGATGTGCGGCATAACCGAAACCGCCTTGATTTCTGGCCTCCTGTACGTAATTTTTTATACCTTTATCGGGAATTATTGTATTTTTTATACCTAATGCAATGTAATGGTCAGATGTTTCAGGTGATATTTCTTCGCCTTTTATTACGCAAATCCCGTTGTAGAAGCCTTCTTCAATATCCGTATTGTTATGATCGGTTATTATGACCCATTTTAAACCGGCTTTTTTTGCGGCTTTTGTTATCTGATCAATATTTCCCGTCCCGTCTGAAAATGTTGTATGGATATGAACAGCGCCGGGGAATATATGAAATTGAGAGGCTGTAGTGTTCATTTTGCAGAACCTGTGAGAATTTTTTCTTTTTTGATATTAATAATATCCGCTTTAGCTTTTGGTTTGGCGTTTTGAATAAGTGTATTTCTTTTCTTTCTCATCAACATATCGACAAAAGCTTCAATGCGGGTTATAAATCCGGCTTCTCCCGTATGTTCATCAATTGTTAAATGAATTAACGGCATGCCTTTTTCCTTGCAATGATGGGAAATTTCATCGACCATTAATGAATCTGGACCGCAGCCGAATGCGGAAAGCGCTATTATTCCGTCAACTTTTTTATTCAAAAGGTAATGTGCTGCACATCCGGTTAATTCAAGTTCGTTTGCCCAATATTGAATTTCGCCGAGTTTTTTGAGTGCCTCTTGTTGCTGTTCTCTTGAAATATTTAAGGATGTATATACTTTTACTCCCATTTTTTCAAGTTTTTTGATTAAATTCAGAGAAATTCTTTCGTCAAAAAGATTATAGCCATGTGCCATAATAACTACAGATAACGGTTTTACAATATCAACAGATTTTTTTACAAATTTACCGTTTAAAGCATTATTTAATGCTTCATTATAACTTATTCCGGATTTTGTCATCTCCATAAATGAATTATACATTTCCCATCCGGCATCCATAGCCTTTTTAATTTCTTTTGTATCAGTTATACCAAGCTGACATGCCGTGTTCTTACAAAAATCATACAAACCTATATTTTCTGTTTTATCCAAAGTCGGTTCAATCATGATAAACGGTCTGTTAATAATATTTCTGATAATTTCAGGCAGTCCCCTTATTTTACTGCAATTATTTACTTTATAACCTGTTGACTGGATTGACGGGACAAATATTACATCACAACCTTTATTAAGCAGATTTATTACATGACCTGCATAAACTTTTATCGGAAAACATGTATCAGAAACAACATATTTCGTTCCTTCGTTTATTGTGGCGGTTGTTGTTTTATCGGATAAAACAACTTCCACTCCCAAAGATTTGAAAAAGCCATAATAAAAAAGAAAATTATTATAATATGACATTGCTCTAGGGATACCAATTTTTGTTAATACAGTCTTTTTTTCCATATCATTAACATTATTTTCCGTGTATTTTAAAAAAAGTATACAACAATAATATAATAAATCAAATTTATTATATACAAATAATAAAATTTTGTATTATAATATTAAAGTACCAATGTCGGAGTGGTGGAATGGTAGACACGTACGTTTCAGGTGCGTATGAAGTAATTCGTGAGGGTTCAAGTCCCTTCTCCGACATTTTTTTACCGGAGCTTTGAGCATGGATAATAATATTAAAACTATTATAAAAATTACCGGAATAATCCTTTGTTTGATTATTCTCATTGTTATGAGTTATTTTGTTTTCAAAATGAATGCGGCAAATGTTGAAGAACAAACCACACCGGTTATTATTCCGCCCGCTAAACAAAAAATAATTCAGGAAAAAACGCCGTCCCAATCAAAACCGGTTATAAAAAAGCCTCTGATGCGTGATGAAAATGACATGCCAAAGTCAGATTATAAAGTACCGGAAATTGGCTGAAAAATTTATAAAAAAGGCTCTAAATGAGCCTTTTAAATTCTTGAAATACCAAGCGCAAATAATGATAATACTATTGAGCCGAATAAAGCACTTAAAAATCCCTCGACTTCAAAACCCGGTGTTATATACCCAGCAAGCATTAAAAGTAATGCATTTATTACCAGACTGAATAACCCGAGAGTCAAAATATTTATAGGCAGTGTAATAATTTGCAGTAAAGGCTTAATAAACGTATTAATCAATGCAATTATCACAACTACAAACATAGCATTCAAAAAACTTGACACTTCAATGCCCGGAACAACCCATGATGTAAATATCAATGCCAACGTATAAAGCAACCATCTCAAAAATAATTCCATATATAAATCTCCTTTTTATTTTGATTATATAATCCGTTTCTAAAAATTTAATTACCCGCTCCGACATCAACGGTTAATAGACTTTGTAATTATATTTTTTTAAATGTTTATGCTACACTTATAATATATAATCGGACTTTTTATATGATTAAGGGAATAAACCATACGCCAGAATATACAACACTCAATTCGTTTTCAAGCAATAAAAATTCTAAAAACGGATATCTTTCATACAGATATCATAAAATGAGAGAAAACGAGAGGAAAGAATCAATACGCGCATTGACCGGTGCACTCGTAGGGACAGCTATCCCCGTTTTTTATTTTGCGAAGAAACAACAAAAAAATTTTTTACGGATGGAATACGGCTTAAAAGAAATTGTAGGCGTAAGTCTTGGTGCTATACTAGGCGGCGTTGCAGGCGGTATGATAAAAGCTGATCGATTTGATAAAAAACAAAAAATTAATGAGGGTATATTCCAGTTTATGAATGCCGCCATTCCTACAGCAATAGTTTTTGCCCTTACAAAATTGACCGAAAAAATCAAGCCTCTCAATAACACTTACGGAAAAATCGGCGCGATTTTTACAGGGCTGCTCGCCGGCATGTTTGGTGCCGCAAAATTGTCGAACCTAATTTGTGATCCGCATGATAAAGTACCTGACAGAAAATTAACAATCAAAGATTCAATTGCAAACATTGATGATGCCATTGGTGCACTTGCAATGACAGATATTCCCGCATTTAAAAAACTGCCTGTAGCACCTATTTTACCGCCCATCTATGTTTTATGCGGGTATAGAGCAGGTGAAAGTAATTAATCTTCCACTTGTTTAATATGTATATGTCCTTTATCCTGAATTAATTCCATTTCGGATTCTTTTTTAGGCTGACCCAATTGAATTTTAGGCGGCTGTTTAAGATTTTGGATTTCAACAAATTCCGCCTGCATTTCTTCAGGACTTTCATTACGCTTTTCTATCGGATTGTCATACGCATCGGTAAATCTTCTGAAATCATACAGATCATTTCGCTGAAATGTCTGCTGCTGAATAATTTGTAAAGGCATGCCGGCAGGATTGACATCAATACCCGAATAAGAATATGCTGTCTGACCTAAAATAAAAATTACGGTTAATATTAAAATAAATTTCTTCATACAAATCCTTTATTATTTAATCTTAAATACAACATTAGCAACAGCTGTTACTTTTTTGTCAATAGTTGACGTATCATTTATACCCATATCGGAAACACTGGTTGAATCGACATCTGTTATCTGGAACACACCCATTTTAACAGATTGAATCTTACCAACCTTATTATGAGTAGCTTTTAACATGGCTGCCGCGCGATCTTTTGCATCGGTTGTGGCATCACCCAGAAGCTTAACCTTCAAATCCGGAAGTTTTGAATAAAAATACGATGCCTGATTTACATTAATATCAATTCCTTTGTCTAAAAGACTTTGAATATCAATTGAAAGCTCTTTAATTTTATTAACGTCCTTTGATGTAATCTCAACAGGCTGACTAAGCTTATAGAAATCTACTTCGTTAGTATAACTTCTGGTTACATTATTATATTTATAAGTATAATAACCGTTATAAGTTTTAATATCAATATTGTCAATACCATTTTCTTTCAAGTAATTTTTAACAACCGGAAGTTGTGTTTTCATTAAACTGTAAGCTTCAGCTTTAGTTCTTGCCTGAATATTTATATCAAATGACAGTTTACCGGAGTCTGATTTTACAATTTCATATGCTGATCCTGTAACCGAAATTCCTTCGCGGGAAAGAGAATTAGTCGCATATTTTGTAGCCGAAAATATGCCGACTGCTAAAATTATTGCCAACAAAGTAAGCTGATATTTCTCTAATCTTTCAAACATAAACCACTCCTTTTTAAAATATCATAACATAATTTAAAAGATTTCGCTACTATTTTAGGTTTTCGGATAACTTTTTCTTAATGTTTACAATAAAATCATCATCGGCACTAATTATTGAATTTAACAACCGTTCCTGCAAATACGGATTTTTCACTTTTTCGGAAAGTTTTAAAGCCGCATACGGAATAAATTTTTTAGGCAGCAAAGTCATCTTCCATATAAGCCTGTCCTGCAATGCATAATTATCAATAGAAGCAAGTTTATCATATTGTTCCTTAATCTTATCCTGCGGAAGAAGATGAATAAAACTTGCCAGATGCTCTATAGTTTCCGGTTTGGCATATTTTTCCGCAATCATGTAATAATCGTAAATCCTTTCGGGAATAATCTCACATAATGCCGCGTTGATATCGTCTTTTATTTCAACACTTTCATCTTTACGTTTCGCCAATAAAGGGATTTCATTAAACAGAATTATTTGAGTAATTTTATCATTAGTATTAGCCAGTTGTTCAAAATACTTCACTGCATCGTCATAAGGGAGATATTTAAGTCCGTATGCAATCGCCTGATTGACCTCCGGCAAATTTTTCTCCAGACATTTATCAATATAAAACTTTTTATTATCCAGATATTTTATGCCGAGAGCAAGTCCTGCCAGCACGTGCTCCGAGTTATTATTTCTATATTTATCCGTCCAAAATTCTTGACGTTTATCCGGCGACATATGCTTCAAAAGCTGCTGATATCTTCGTGCCACATTATCGGAATTTTTTATACGGTTGACAACACGCATGCCGCCGTAATCGTAGTTATAACCTTTTAAACGATTATATCCGTTAATCGGTCCTTCTTTTTCTTCATCAGTACATTTTATTCCGTATTTATATTCTGAGACAATTCTTTCGGGTCTTCTTACATCTTCATCAAGATATTTACTGACTATATAGCCGGATTTTAGACTTGCAAAAAAGAACTTGCCTCTATGAGTATCCATGCCTTCATGGTGACGCCAATACATTCCGTTATTAATTTCCGCATAACAACCATGACTTTTAAAAGGCTGCCAGTCCTTGCCTTTTATCTGATGAAAAACCTTAATAACAAATTCATCATCGTTTTCAGGATCTCTAAGCCCCTCAAGCTTAAATACTTTACCCTTTCCGCCCTGATCTATATATCTCACATTTATATCATCATCCCATTTTGACAAAACATTATATTTTCTCAAAACATCTGTTAAAATTTTATTCACTTTTTCAGGACGACATCTTTTAGTAGGATCAAATATAAATTCTTCAGGAGAAGGATCATAATCCCTTATGGAACAAGCAACTTCATCAAAAGCCGCAAGTATTTCTCTGATAGCCTGCGGACGATTTTCTACGGGCAATTTTTTAAAAATAAAATCCGGTAACTGACCCACAACCGGATTGGTATCAGGATGCTCTTTTAATATTTCTTCAATATCTTTTTGACCATCAAGATAAATCCTATTTTTCATATGTTTTGTCATACCGTAAAAAGATAATGACGCCGTATTCGTATTTGAATAATTATTAATTGATAAAATTCGCATAGAAACTCCTGTCCAATTTAAAAAACAAACAAAATTTTTCTTGCGCAATATTTTAAAATATCATAACCGCCAATAATGCAAATATTATCAATGGAATATTATAATGTAAAAAAGTAGGGACGCATGTATCCCAAATATGGTTATGCTGACCGTCTGCATCCAAACCCGCAGTCGGACCAAGAGTAGTATCCGACGCCGGAGAACCGGCATCCCCGAGTGCTGCTGCAGCAGCAATTACAATGACAGCAGCCGGCAAACTAAACCCTAAACTTATACATATAGGTACATACAATACAGCTAAAATCGGGATTGTACCAAAGGACGTACCTATTCCCATAGTTACAAACAGCCCGACAAAAAGCATTAAAGCCGCGGCAATTAATTTGCTGCCGGCCATAAATGGCATAATCGCATTTATTAAAGCTTCCACACCTCCTGTTTCTTTTAAAACAAGAGCAAAACCCGCAGCAACCAGCATTACAAATGCAACATACCCCATCATGCCTATGCCTTCATTAATAAGCTTATCCATTTTATCATGATCAATAGCTTTTGTTCCAAAAATAATACCCAGGCCTACGAGAGCACCGAGAGGCAACGAATTGGTCCACAGCTGAATCACAAGCGTCATAAATGCGGCAAATAAAGTTATATAGTGATTTTTATTAAATTTAAGGTCTTCCATTTCATCATAGCCTGAAATTTTTATATCTTCGTATACTCTTGCTTTTCTGTATGAAAAAAATATCGCGACTAAAAGTCCGACCGTCATTGCCACACCCAAAAACCAGGTATAATGCCATACATCTGATTTTGCAACCTCAATACCGTTTTGTGTCATATTATCAGCCAAAAGCCCCTGAAATATAAGTCCAAAACCGGCAGGAATAACAATATAAGGAGTTTTAAGCCCGTAGGCAAGCGCACATGCTATTGCTCGTCTGTCGATTTTCAGTTTATTCATAACATGCAAAAGCGGCGGAATTAATATGGGAATAAAAGCTATATGGACAGGAATAAGATTCTGCGACAATATAGCAATTCCCGTTAAAATAGCTATTAACAAATATTTATTTGATTTAATAATGCAGCCTATTTTTTTTGCCAGAAGCGGTGCCAGCCCGGTATGAGTCATAGAAGCAGCAAAAGCGCCCAGCAAAATATAACTTAATGCAGTTTCGGAATTTCCGCCCATACCGCTTATAAATATATGCATAATATCTTTAATCGGAATATGTCCGGCAAGTCCGCCCGCAATAGCAGATATCATAATTGCAAGAAGAACATTTACCTTGCAAAGACATAATATACATAATAAAATTACGGCTATAACCACAGGGTTAAGTAATATTTCCATAACGTGATTATATCATGAAAATACTAAGGACAGCATTTTTTCTTTTTAACAGGCTGCCCCATTAAAAGCCGCATAAGTCCCATACGCTTTTGGAGTGTTTCCAAAATCCCCTGAGAAATTTTTGTTACATTACACATAGTAGTATTAACATCAACAATAGTTGCATCAATATACGGCATCATTTGATTAAGATTTTCGCTTACTTCTTTCAAATTTCTTGTAACTTCGTTGACATTTGTTGAAGAACCTTCAAAACCCGTTGTTGTATTATCCAGTTTTTCCTGAGAGAGCGAATTATTCATCCTCAGAGAAACTTCCTGAAGATTATCAGTTGTTTTTGACAGGTTATTTGAAGCATTCAAAATATTCGGTCTGTTTTCGGCAAGAATATCATTAAGAGTAATAAAAATTGTATTCAAAGAATCACTGGTATCTTTAAGACTGCCCAAAAGCTCATCAATCCCGTCGCTTATATCATCAAGAGTTCCTTTATCAGCCTGCTGGGCAATTAAAGCACTCCAGTCAAGAGAGGTTTTACCTTCTATATAGGAACCGGTCTTAAGATAATAAATTGACGGTGAATCCGGATATTCCAGTTCAATATAATCAAATCTTCCTTCTTTTTCGCCTTTATCAATTTTTTTGACGAGCGCTGTTGTATTTTTAGGAAGTTTTAAATCCTTATAATCCAGTACAACTTTTACAAGAGTATGTTTAAAATCTTTGTCCGGTTTGATGCTTCTTGTTCTTCCGACACGAAAGCCTTTATAATAAACAGGCATGTTTGATTCAAAAGGAGCCAACTCATCAAATTGAATTGTAATATATATATTAGTAAACATTTTAAAAGCAATATAAATAATACTTAACGCCAGAAGAATTAAAATTACGGATAAAACTTTTCTCTGTTTAAAAATTTCAATATATTTATTCATAAATTAATTATAAAAAGAGTTAAAATCTTAATCATTACCTGAATGTATACAAACACCCCGCCCAACTTGACATGAATTATAAGACATCTGGGTAATTGTTAAACATGGTTATAAGGGGTTTAATATAATTAAATCTTTTTCATACTTCCAGCTATTCTTAATTCCAACGAGCCTTTTAACAAGGCTCTTTTTTTTAATAAATCATAATAATTTGTAAACAAAAATTCAAATACTCTTTATTTTAAAAAGCCATTATTTGATAATAATAGTTATTAAGAAAAGGAGTATTCAAGTGAAGACATTTTTAAAAGTTACCGGAATTATAATATTAGCTGTTATTTTGTTGGCCTATCTTGCATTTTTATTTATTTTACCCAAAAAGCTTGACTTAAATATTTATAAAAAAGATATTCAAAAACTCGCACTGGAGCAGTCACACTTAAATTTAGATTTTAAAGATATAAAAATCTACACAACACCAATATTAGAAGCAGGCATAAAAATAAACGGCTTAAGCGTAAAATTACCCGACAATTCAGACTTAATTAATATTGATAATGTTAAAACAAAAATATCTTTGCCGAATCTTCTTTTGCTCACCGTAAGAATTTCCGACGTTACCGTTGAAAACCCGAAAATCAGTATTGATATTGCTGAAGACGGTTCTCAATACAAAATAATGAGCGTTGTTCAAAATATTATCAATGAACAAAAACGACAAAAAGAAATCCAGCCGCCGGCACAAACTTCAAAATTTACATTCAACCCGGCATGGATAAAAATAAAAGTACCGAATATTAATGTTTACAATTATGCGTTAAAAATTAATGACCTTGCATCAGGTCATTATCTTGCGCTGACCGGTGATGAATTATCTGCGGCATTCAATAATATGAAAACATTTAAAGTAAAAACCTCTACAGAGTTTTCAAGCGATGAAGATGTTAACATAAAAGCAAACGTGGATATAAATTCATTTATACCGCCGGCAGCTGAAATTGATGAAGAAGATGACCCCGATTACAGAGCTGACATGGATTTTGTAAACCCTGTTTTGATGTATAGAAACTATAATTTAAAAACCAATGTTGATACAAAATTAAAAGCCAGACTGAACAGAAAAGGCCATGTAATCTTACATGGTTTTGTTGATGTTGAAGATTTAACAATGAATCTCTCCGGCTATCAGCTCCCTGAAAGTTATTTTAGAGCAAACTTCAAAGGCAATTCAGCTGATTTGGATACAAACCTTTATATAGCCAAAAATCAAAATTTAATGTTGTCAGGCAATATAAACTATTCAAAACATCCTAAACTTGATTTGAATATAAATTCAAGACCGATATATTTTAATGATTTGATAATATTAACTAAAGCCCTGATGGATACGTTAAATATCAAAAATGACCTTGCCTCAATGAAAGGGGCAGGATTTATATCCGCGAATGCAAAAATTAAAACAAACTTTAAAAAATTAAAATCCAACGGCGGAATTGTAATTCGTAACGGTAATATTTCCAACAGCAAAATCGGCCTGTTATTCAAAAATATCAATGCGAATATACTGTTTGAAGATAAAACTCTGGAAGTTAACGACACACATTTATATGTTAATGACTCTATTTTAAAGGCAGAAGGCAAAATCAACGAAAAATCCGTAGCGGACATTTCGATTTATGCGGAAAAACTCCCGATTCCGGGGTTGTTTGCAGCTTTCGCCCCGGTTGATTTGAAAAATTCTTACAATATAAAATCCGGCAATTTGTTTTTAGACACAAAATTAACCGGAGAACTTAAAGAGGCAATATCTGATATCCAAATAATACTTTCCGATCTTGATATGTCTACAAAAGATAATTCATTACGGGTTACCGATAAAAAAACGGATATCAAATTAAACAGTAATTTTAAAACCGTTTCAGGCAATATTAAAAATGACAATTTAAATATTTATATGCCGCAAACGAATTCAAAAATTTCAAACCCTGAGCTGAATATAAATATTGACGAAGAAAATATTACTATAAATCCTTTAGTTGTAAGGATTAATAATTCTTCTACAATAAAATTTGACGGTTCTATTCTTGATTACATGAAAAAACCGTATATAAACTTTAAAGCAAACGGTAACTTACACGCACAGGATTTAAAACAAATTTTAGGTGATGCCGCAGCACCTTTCATGAATGCAAAAGGTATTCTGCCTATGCAATTCAGTTTGAGCGGAAATGATAAAAGACAGGATATAATCTTCCAGGTTAAAGCAGATAAACTAAACTATCTGACACCGGTTGACATTGAATCCGTAAAAGGATTACAAAGTATTATACAGGCAAAAATCAATTATAAAGGTAACCGCCTTAATATAAGAGATACAGGTTTATATACAAAGGCAGTTCCTACATTATTCACGGAAGATCTTGAAATGAATATGCAAGGAACAACACCGGTTGCAACAGTCTCAGGTACAATCACAAAACTTGACACACCGGCACCTTTCATAAACCAGATAACCGTTAAAATCCCTGAAGATTTAAAAATGCAGATATGCGCATTCAAAGATTCACACCTGACTTTCGGCGGGGATCTGTTGATTTTCGGACAGGCACTATCCCCAAAATACAGAGGTAATTTCGGAATCTGGGATTTATCAATCCCTGAATTATACACAACAATGAAAACCCTGAGTCTTAAGTTTGTTGCAAAAACATTGTATATAACGCTTGAGGATTTATTGTTAAACGGTTCCGATATTAAAATTGCAGGTAATGCAAGTCTTGAACCGGCACAAGTTTTTGTTGTCAATAATCTTGATGTTTCATCAGAAAATATTGATGTTCCTAAATTAATGAAAGTATCTGACGCAGCAATGAAATACGCACCGGCAGCTGATCCGAATGCGGAACCTGCTGATATTCCGGTGGAACTTTTAAACGGCTCAATTGATATGAAAAGAATATCATCACCGCCGATAGTTTTAAATAATACAGCCGGCAGAATTTCTCTTTCAAACAATATATTCTATCTAAACAATTTAAACACCTCAACTCTTGGCGGCAGAGTCACCGGAGACATTTCAGCAAATCTGCTTTCAATGCTTTTGAAAGCACAGGTCAGAGGTACAAACTTTAATGTCGAAAAAACTTTCTATGAATTAATGAATATGAAAGACACCCTGTCAGGCACTATGGCATTTGATACCGATTTAACAATAGACGGTGCCGCCAAAACTCAACAGGAACAAATGAAAGGCATAAACGGCACTGTTAATTTTGAAATATTAAACGGACAATTAGGACCTTTCGGCAAACTGGAAAACCTGATTTTAGCTGAAAACATCCGTAATTCCGAATTCTTCCAGACAGCTCTGGGCGGTGTTATAAATTCATTAACATCAATTCAGACATCACACTTTGATATTCTGGACGGACATATAATAATGAACGACGGGGTTGCAAAACTCGATCCAATAACATCTGTCGGTCCTGTTATGTGTATGAATATAACAGGCGATATGAATTTGCTAACCAATGAAGCTGATATGAAACTCCGAGCAAGATTAGGTTCAAAAATTGCTGATATGTTAGGACCTATCGCTGCAGTTAACCCGATTAACCTTGTAAAAGCCACACCGGGCTTGAATGTTGCGGCTGCGAAGATGTTTTCAATATTCACGGAAGCCATAACTGCAGAAGAAATGGCTCAAATCCCGAATTTTGTAAATGATTTCGGCAAACTGAGCACAACAAACTTCCAGGTAGTTTTGAGAGGCGATACCGCAAAACCGCTTTCTTTGATAAAATCATTCAAGTGGCTTGCTACAACGGCAGAAATTGAAAGTGCCGAACATTTTGTAGAAACATTGCCGCCGATGGATCCTGAAAATCCGAATGCGACTCTGGAAGAACTTTTAGCTGCTCAAGCTGAAGCTGAAAGGATTGCAAATGAAAATATCTTCCAGAAGGCAGTCCGCAAAATCAAAAATTTCTTTTCACAAAAGGATAAAAAATAATGCAAGAACGCGGCAAAATGCTTGAAGGCGAATTGTATAACGCCGAAGATTCCGTGCTGGTGAATGACAGATTAAAATGCAAACAATTGTGTTATGAATTCAACAATACGCCGTTCACGGAGCCTGAAAAAATGTCAGCGATAATCCGCAAAATTTTAGGCAAAACAAAAGAAAGATTTAATATAAACCCTGTTTTCTTTTGTGATTACGGATATAATACGGAAATCGGCGAAAATTTTTATTCCAACCACAATCTTGTAATTCTGGACTGCGCTAAAGTAACCTTCGGCGACAATGTATTTATCGGTCCGAACTGCGGATTTTATACGGCAGCACACCCTTTGGATGCCGCAACACGCAATAAAGGTCTTGAATTTGCCAAACCGATAAAAGTAGGAAATAACGTTTGGTTTGGCGGGAATGTGTGTGTTATGCCAGGCGTCACAATAGGCGACAATTGCGTAATTGGTGCCGGAAGTGTTGTAACAAAAGATATTCCGGCGAATTCCATTGCGGTGGGCAATCCTTGCAGAGTCATAAAACAAATTTAAGGAGGATTTATATGAAAGTCTTATTAATTAACGGCAGTAACAAAACAAACGGCTGCACTTATACGGCCTTAAACGAAATAACTAAAGTCCTCAATTCGGAAGGTATTGAAACAGAAATCATACAATTGGGTTCTACTCCTATCCGTGACTGCATAGGCTGCGGCAAATGCAGGCAAAACGGCGGCAAATGTGTTTTTAATGATGATATGATAAATGAAATTATAGAAAAAGCAAAAAAATCCGACGGTTTTATTTTCGGATCTCCGGTATATTATGCACATCCGAGCGGAAGACTTTTAGCACTTTTAGACAGATTGTTTTATGCCGGAGGAAGTGCCTTTGCATTCAAACCCGGTGCTGCTATAGTATCTGCAAGACGTGCAGGAACAACCTCTTCACTTGATGCAATAACAAAACATTTTACAATAAACAACATGCCGGTTGTTTCATCAAACTACTGGAACATGGTTCACGGCAACACGCCGGAAGAAGTTATGCAGGACAAAGAAGGCCTTCAGATAATGCAGGTTGTCGGCAAAAATATGGCATGGCTTTTAAAATGTATTGAAGCCGGCAAAGAAAAAGGTATTGTTCCTCAGCCGGTTGATAAAATTATGACAAACTTTATACGTTAAGGTATTCGTCAAGTTTGCCTGATTTATACAAAGCGTTCAAATCGTCAAAACCGCCTACGTATTTATCATTTATGACGATTTGGGGGATGGTCATGACTTTTTTGTTAAAGCGCGCCTCAAAATTTGCTGCCATTTCGTCAAAAGACTCCGTTACATCAGTTTCTTTATATTCAAGTCCTAAAGTTTTAAGCAATTTTTTTGCTTTAATGCAATATGGGCAGGTTTGTGATGTGTAAATTTCAATGTTGTTCATAATAAACTCCTTTTATTGTAATTGACGTTTAAGCTCGTATTTAACATCGGACAAAGGACCGTTATTTGGTGTTCTGACAGAATTAATATAATTTCTTGCGTATGTAAAAGGATATTTGGGCAGCCAGGTTAATTTCAGAAGAATTGAAACGGTTTCGGCGCCCTGAGAAAGCATCAATTCATCAATTGTTTGTTCATGCGCCGGCGATATTGATGAAAACAGCTTCAAAAAATAATCCGTAAAAGTCACAACTGAATAACCGGTTGCGGTACCGGGGTTTGTAATAAGTTCGGCTATTTTAAAATTCTCATTTCCTTTTATTGCCTGAACATCTTGCGGCAGTGTAAATGTTTCACCTCTTACCTGCTCAATTTCATACCACTGTCCCTCATAGCTTATTCTCATAACATTTGGTTTCGGCATATAAATATCATCGAATTTATTCTCAAGGATTGTTCTGCCGTTCATATCAACAATCCCGTATTTAAAATTCTTACGTGTCAAAATCATACCGCCAAACAGCAGATCAATTGAGGAATATTCTCTCGGCAGGATTTCTTTCCCGTATTCATCATAAAGCGCGTATTTATTTCCGCGTCCTATTTTTAAATATTTTCCGAGAACCCTTTCCACATGGCTGTATTTAATCGGCACTAAAATATTGCCGGATTTGTCAATCAAACCGAATTTACTGCCCTTTTGAACAATATAGGACGTATCCCCGAGCAAAATCATTTTTTTATATTCAGGTTCTACGATAATATTGTCATTTGCATCTTTCAACCCGAAATATTTATCGTTCTTGAATACTTTTACGACCGCATTTGCCGTGACATTTTTTTCAACACTGCCGGTGACTGCAAATGCCGATCCTTGAAAAATTATAACCAAACCTAAAAATAACAAAAACTTTTTCATAATCATATAATAGCATAAAATTTATTATGTTATAATTTCATTAAGAGGGAGCTGTGATGAAAAAAAGATTAACAATAATAATTTTAAGTACAATATTTGGCGCGGCAGCTATATTGTCCGTCCTTTATACGGCAGTAATTCCGGCTGTTATATCAAATCCGCACACATTAAATTTTATTGAAAAACAGGTTAAAAATCTTACCAGCGCTGACCTGATGATTGGAAATATTAAACTAAAAACCGGTTTGGCAATAAAATTTAAAGCTGACGAGATTAAACTTACAAAAGACAATGAAACTCTTTTTGGAGTCAAAAATCTTGATACACAAATTTCCCTTAACGATATTTTTAAACATCGCATAATCCTTGACAAATTATTTGTGGAATACTTTTTTGCGGACGTAAATAAGATTATTGCGCTTTTCCCGCAGACTGAAACACCTAAACAAACAACAAAATCAAATTGGTCAATTGATTTTTATGATTCAATACTCGGGCTAAAAAAAGCAACAGTACTTTACCATATTGAACCTGATGTTGATATAAAACTTTATGCAGATAAACTTTTCGTTAATAACACGAAAAAATACGAACGATTTGTACATTTCAACTTTGATACAACTATCAAAAAAGCCGACAAAACCCTGACTTTTTCAATCGGCGACAAAAACAAAGTTTTTATCAAAGAAAAACATCTTTATGTAAAAGACTGTATTTTTAATGTCAACAATTCAGATGTTCATATAAATGCTGAGGCTTCCCGCGAAACAGGAATGAATATAAATCTGTCTTCCAAAAATTTCAACATAGATGATGTTATTGCAATTGCCGGCTCAAATCTTTTGATAAATAACGGCAGCGAAATTATTTCTTATTTTAAAGACATAAAAGGAAGTTTTAATTTTGACCTCAACCTCACAAAAAATGACCTGAACGGCACAATTGATATGAATAAAGCATCTCTAAAAATTGTGCCGGTTGCAGATCTGCCGCTTACTGTTGATAAAGGGCAAATCGTTTTAACCTCAAATGATATAACCTTAAAAGACTTTAAGGGCTATTACGGCTCAACAAGGAAAAATCATATTGAATTAAAAGGCATTATAAAAGATTATACAAAATCATGCGACACTGAAGTTATTATCAAAACAGTTGCAACAAACGAATTTGCTGAAAAGTATTTGTCAAAACTCGTAGGTTTTCCGTTTAAAATTATCGGTAATGCCGGTACAAGCGTGATTATAAAATCAATATACAACAAAATTGACGTAATCTGGGCATCAAAACTTGCAAAAGGCGACGATATACTTGTCGACGGAGCATCTCTCACACCGACCGGTTACGACAGAGCCGTCAAAGCGGATTTGCATTTTGAAGATAATATTTTAAACATAAAAGACATAAATTATTATATCGCATCCGAACTTGTCCGCGGAGTAAAAGTTAAACCGGTTTTATCATTGAACGGCAACATTGATTTTTCAAAACCTGTTCCGTTTGTTAAAAATATAGGATTTATAATACCGAACCCCTTGCCCAGTGAATTTTTGAACGTATTAATCGGACAAAAATTATTCAAAGGCGGGAAATTCTACGGCGACCTTTCAATGCTCAATAACGGCACATACCCGGTTGTAAAGGGCAAATTAAGCGCTGAAAAAATAATTATTCCATCCCAGAGAGTATTTATCAAAAGCGGCGAATTTTATACAAATAAAGACTTTATCAATATAAAATCCGAAGGCTGGTATAAACGTTCAAAATACGATTTTTCAGGAACAATCGCCAACAAAATAGCATTTCCTGTTGTTATCAAGAACATAGATTTCGGAATAGACAAAATTGATATTGAGCGGATAATGAAATCATTTAATCAGCAAAATACAGCCTCTGTCCAAAATCAGCCCAAAATTGTTGAAAATGCGGAATATGACTATGAAAATTACGACGAGGATAAAGACACAACAGCCGCGGCATTTGATATTAACAATTTGATTATTGAAAGATGTATTCTAAGACTTGATAACGGCAAATATAAAGACATTAAATTCGGTAATCTGAAAGCAAATCTTACGCTGGATAAAAATAACATTCTCCAACTGCATTCAAACAGATTTGACATAGCAGAGGGAATTTCGTCCGTCAAAGTATTCTGTGACTTAAAAAAACATCAATATAATCTGACTCTCGGTATAAAAGACGTAAATTCAGACTTGATGTCAACATCACTATTAAATCTGCCGCGCGAAATTTCCGGCAAAGCTAGTGGTCTGATTGCGCTTAATACCGATGATTCACTTAAAATGAACGGCTCGATAAAATTTATTGTAAAAGACGGTACAATCCAAAAAATCGGTCTGATTGAATACATTCTGAAATTTGCTGCCGTATTCAGAAACCCGATTGCAATGATAAGCCCTGCAACTTTATCGGATATGGTAAGCATACCCGAAGGCAATTTCAAAAACATCACGGGCGAACTTTACCTGAAAAATAACGTTGTTGAACTTCTAAAAATCAAATCATCTTCTCCTCAATTGGGAAGTTATATTGTCGGCAGATATAACATAGAAAACGGCGACGCAATCTTGAGAATTTACACAAAATTCAGCAGCTCACATAAAGGCTTCGGCGGATTTTTACGAAACTTTTCACTCAACAGCCTTGCAAACAGAATCCCTCTGAGCAGCCGCAATGACGCTAATTATTACGCATCTGAATTAAAAGAAATTCCTGAAATTGAAGCTGACGAAAAAGACTGCCAGATATTCCTGACAAAAGTTGACGGCGATGTCGTAAATAACAACTTCCTGTCATCTTTAAAAAAGATTAAATAAAATCGGCTTTTTTAAACGGTAACTGTGAAAGTATAATTGCAATTATCATAATAATACAGCCGATAATTTCTTTACCGGTCAATGTTTCACCTAAAAGCACCATGCCGCCCAAAACGGCGAATACAGCTTCAGAGCTTAAAATCAAAGTTGCTAAGATAGGCTGCGTTGCCTTATGTCCGAAAATTTGCAAAGTATAAGCGACTCCCGTTACAATTACGCCTATAAATAAAATCGGCTTATAACCTGCTATAATTGCCGGCAATGTCGGATTTTCCAGTAAAAACATAAAAGGCAAGGATAATATTCCCGCAACCAAAAACTGCAGACTTGACAATTTTAATGCACTGGCTTTTTTGGAAAAATGACTCACAACGATTATGTGGAGCGCAAAGAAAAATGCGCTTACAATAAGCCATATATCCCAAAAGTTAAAGCTGAACGCGCCTTTTGCGCATAAAAGATACAACCCGAAAAGCGCCAGCACAATGCTCAATTTAACATTATTTTTTAATTTATGCTTGAGCAAAACCGCGATAACCGGCACAAAAATTATGTATAATGATGTAATAAAACCTGCTTTTCCCGCCTGTGCGTATATCATACAATATTGATTAATGGAAAACGCAATAAATAAAACAATTCCTGCCCAAAATCCGCCTTTCAAAAGTTCTTTATCAGAATAAGAACATTTGATGCTTTTATCAATTTTGTCAAAAATAAAAAACAACGGCATAAGACAAAAACTTCCGATAAAACAGCGCAAGGTATTAAATGTAAACGGTCCGACGTAATCCATCCCGCTTTTTTGCGCAACAAATGACAAACCGGATATAAATGCAGCCATTAAAAGTGAAAGATTACAATATATATATATCTTTTTTGCCTCAATTTTTTGCATACAATTATTATGGTGCCTGATAAAATTATTAAGTCAAGGGCTAATGATCAATTTTATAAAACATATATTGCCTAAAAACCGTTATTTATATTTAAAGTTTTGTAACAATATTATATACATTTAAGATATAACAAACAATTTTTCGACTGAAACATTTTTATTATAAATACTAGAAGGTTTATTCAATTTGTGGGAAAATAACGAAAGGAAATTTGTTATGAAAAAAGCATTAGTTACATTATTTAAAAAGGTTTTTGATGGATCTTCAAAATACTGGAAAAACATAAGTACCGAATTAACGGAAAAAGGAACTGTTATTCAAAAAGCCATATCAAAAGACGGTTCCCAAAAAATAATAACCAAAACATACGACAAAGGAAGCCATATGGCTAAATTAGGGATTAAAGAAACAACAGCTTACTGGAATCTGACACCCAATAATATGGCAAGTCACGGCGGTAAACCGTATTTTGTTCGCGATGGTTACAGAGTAGTATTAAACAACGGTAAAAAATTACATTTAAATCAAAATGACCTAAAAGAATTCTTTAAGAGTGTAAATACTTATAAAAATTATGGCGGCACCTTAAAAGTTTAATGGACATATTGAGAATAAAAGCCCCTGTCAATTGACAGGGGCTTTTTCTATATAACCGTTTGCCGACTGCAATACCAATGTTTTTTGTCGGCAAGACTCCGTCCTCTGCCGCCTCGCGCATGAACCGGACAAGGCACCCGCCTTGTGCATCACATTATAAAACCGGCTGAAACTTTTGTTCCGCCGGCTTTATTCAGAGGGGATGGGATTCGAACCCACGGTGGAATTGCTCCCACACAACCTTTCCAAGATTGCACCTTAAACCTCTCGGACACCCCTCTATGGATTTATCAAGGTTTTAGATTTTCGTGTTCAATTTGTGCTCACATTTTAATTCATCAAGTATATTTATTGCTTTTGATTTTAATGATGGCATTACATGTCCGTATGTATCTAACGTTACTTTGGAATTAGCATGACCTAATTGCTCTTGTACATATTTTACCGTAAGATTTTTAGAAAGTAAATAGGTTATTTTTTTATACTACAACGTTCTAATGCCCTTACTATCCTCACAAACTTTGATTCCTTATCAGCGGTTATTGAATCAACCAGAATTGTTTTACATCCCAAGAGTTTTCCGCATAATATATCCGTTAGCGGTCTGTCCCCTACAAGTATACACTCTTTTGCATTCAAATCATAATTATTTAAAAATTCTTTTGCCGGTCCGGTTTGGGGTTTGCAGGCATTAAAAAGTAACGGAAAATCAGAAATGTTTCTTACTTTTTCAATATATTTAGGATTTTTATTGTTTGAGATTACAGCAACAAAAAAATTTTCTTTTACTTTTTTCAGCCATTCGAGCATTTCATCTGTATATATGCCGGATTTTGATGCCATTATTGTGCTGTCAAGATCAAAAAGCATAGCGCGAATTCCTGAATTCTTCAGTTCTTCAAGATTAATGTCATATATACTTTTCAAGTTATAATCAGGCTTTAGAAACATATTCTTTTACTCCTACTGTACGTGCTAATGCGTATTTGTAATTCTCCGGCGCTTTTTCAAACTTCAAATAAACATCGTCATTTGTGTTGCCGAGGGGTTGTTCTTCTCCGTCTTTATTTTTAATTTCAAGAATTTTTGTTGTGAATTGTTCGGTTGGTGTTATAATTTCAACCTCGTCGTTTAAATGAATTTTATTTTTAATTTTTACTAAATAGCTGTCATCCTGTTTCCCGTGAAATTCAAAAAGAAAATCAGCGCCGGCAAGTCCTTTTGAAATATTATAGCTGTAGCTGTCGGGTGTATTTTCCCCGAGTGCAAAGCCAGTTGTATAGCCGCGGTTGCCGACTTTTTGTAATTCTATAAAATACTTATGCATATCGGCATCAGGGTTTTGCTTTAATTCATCAAGTGCGTTTCTGTAAGTTTTTGCAACGGCGGAAACATAATAAAGGCTTTTGGTTCTGCCTTCAACTTTTAATGAATCAACACCTGCATCAATAAGTTCTTTTAAGTGTTCAACAAGACATAAATCTTTAGGACTTAAAATATGTGAGCCTCTTTCGTCCTGATTAATTTCGTAATACTGGTCAGGGCGGGTGCTTTCAACGAGTTTATAGCTCCAGCGGCAGGGTTGAGAACAGTTGCCGTGATTAGCTTTCCTTTCACCGTTTGTAAAATAATCACTCAACAGACATCTGCCTGAAAAAGACACACATTGTGATCCGTGGATAAAGCTTTCAAGTTCAATATCAGGAACTCGACGGCGGATTTCAGCGATATCTTTGATTGCGAGTTCGCGTGCAAGGATCACACGACTTGCGCCAAAATCACGCCAGAATTTTACGCTTTCGTAATTAAGGGTATTTGTTTGTGTACTAATGTGAAGCGGAGTTTCGGGCATATATTTTTTAACAAGATTTATAACTCCGAAATCACTTACGATAACAGCATCAGGATTAGACTCTTTAAGCTTATCGATTGATTTTTCCAGAAGTTCAATATCATTATTGAATGCAAAAATATTGAGAGTTAAATATGCTTTTGCGCCAAGGGTGTGCGCCAAATCGATTGCGTTTTTGAGATTGTCAAGGGTTATAATTTCGCCTTTACGCATTGCGCGGAGGCTGAAGTCCACAATGCCCAAATATACGGCATTAGCGCCATAGCGTATTGCATATTCCAGCTTTTCAAGGTTGCCCGCGGGCATCAAAAGTTCTACATCTCTCATACCAGAATGATACTCAAAAGGTAATAAATAATCAACCGATTAGGTGATGTTGTTTTTTGATTTATGTAGAAAATAGAATATATAGATAGGAGATAAATTTATGCAAACTATAGAAAATGCTGCATCTACAATAAAAGAAATCTGGCAATATCAACACCCCGTAATGCACACATGGTTTTTGCTGAGTGCCGTATCACTTTGTTCTATGTTTGCTGTCTTGTATTTTGTAATTTAGAATATTTAATGCTACATAATTTCTATTTACGATTTCTTAACAATTTTGTTGACATAAAAATGTTTTTAATGTAAATTAACTATACAACCGCAGACAGTCGGTAGACGTAATGTCTTTAAAATTCGCCGGCCGAGGTTACATAAAGTCGAAATATAAATATTTTAAGCTTGTGTAAGATTTTGCGGTTATCCATATGTGCAAAATCTTTTTTGTATTTATGGCAGGTCGATAAAAATAAAGGAGCGAAAAATGGCAACAAAAGCATTTAAGTCAGAAAAAATTGATGCATTAAAATCAAAAATTGAAAAAGCCCAAGTAGCTATTGTTACTGAGTATAAAGGTTATACCGTAGAAGAAATCACAAACCTTAGACGTGCTTTGCAAAAAGACGGCGGTGACTATACGGTTGTTAAAAATACTCTTGCAAAAATCGCTGTTAAAGATACACCGTACGAAATTCTTACGGAAAAATTAACCGGACCGATTGCACTTGCTTTCGGTTATAAAGATCCCGTAAGCCCTGCAAAAGCAGTATCTAAATTTATTAAAGATACTAAAAAAGGCGTAATTATCGGTGCGGCTTTGGACGGAAAACTCTTAACAGAAGACGAAACAAAAGCATTGGCAAATCTTCCTTCAAAAGAAGAACTTTACGCAAAAATGCTTGGTTGTGTCAACTCACCTGCTACAGGTATTGTTGGTTCAATCAATGCGGTTATGGCTCAACTTACAAGAGCTATGGCAGCTGTCAGAGATCAAAAGGCAGCATAGGCTATTTATTAGCTAATAATTTAGTAGTAACTTAAAAAAACAAAGTATAAAGGAGAAAAAAATGAGCGTAGAAGCAATTTTAGAATCAATTGAAAAATTAACATTATTAGAAGCAGCTGAATTGGTAAAAGCTATGGAAGAAAAATTCGGCGTATCAGCAGCAGCTCCTGTTGCAGTTGCAGCAGCTCCTGTTGCAGCAGCAGGCGCAGAAGCAGGTGCTGAAGAAGCATCTGAAGTTACTGTTGTATTAGCAGCAGCAGGCGCTAACAAAATCGCTGTATTGAAAGAAGTACGTGCTATCACAGGTCTTGGCTTGAAAGAAGCTAAAGATTTGGTTGACGCTGCTCCGAAACCGATTAAAGAAAATGTTAAAAAAGAAGATGCTGAAGCTATCAAAAAACAACTTGAAGCTGCAGGCGCTACTGTTGAAATCAAGTAGTTCTTTTAAAATATTCTTAAAAAAGAGGTTCCTGTGGAGCCTCTTTTTTTGTTGCGTTTTTAGATAAAATTTGTTATTATAAATATGGAGGTTTATATGAAAAAAATATTTTTAATAACCGGTTTAATACTTTTTTCTGCAATAGCTGTTGTTGCAGCGGATAATGTTAAATATTCAAGTATTTTTATAAACAAATTTTATCACTGCCTGCCGACCAACCAGACAATTACTTTAACCAATGACGACAATACTTCAGTCACCATTACAAGATCAATGCACGGCTGGAAAGAGAAAAAATGTGTGTATAATGAAACGGTTGTTCAAGGCGAGAACACAACCAGCTATAACTGCAATCTGTATAGAGAACAAGTGAATGAACTTGTGTCAGCAATGCGGAGTGATCCTAACGGAGAAGGTCTTGCAGAGCAAACCTGGGAACGTTTTAAAAAACTGCCGGATGTCTGCACAAAGCTTGATGCACAATAATTAACAAAATTTGTTATATTCGCAGAATTTGCAGCCTGCCGGATTTGACGGGAAAGTTTGAGCTGAGGTAATTTGTGTACAGATTTTTATAAGCTCTTCCGTATAAATTTTTTCGCGTTCTTTTGTAAATTCTATCTTATGATTAAGATTATTTTTTAAATCTATATAGATAAATGTAAGGCTGTCAAAGGTTTTCAGAAACTTTGCCGCAGAGAGAAGATAAATCATTGTCTGGTAATCATTTTCAGGGTTTTGCGGAACTGAACCTGTTTTATAGTCCAGAATATAATAATTATTGCCGTCTTTTACGAGCGCATCAAGTCTTCCCCCGACCCAGAAACCTCCGATTTTGCAGGAAAGATTATATTCGGATTCAACATATGTTTTTTGAAAAAATTCATTTGATTTTAAAATATTCCAGACACGCGTTTCATCGGACGTCAGAACTTTTTCAAGCTTTGTTATGTCATCTCCTCTCAGATAGTAATTTGCAAGCGCGTGAACTTTTTTGCCTTTTTCAAACGGTGTTGCTTTTTGCGGAACGGAGATTTTTGCCGCGTATTTATAATAATATTTTTTCGGGCATTCTTTAAATGTTTTCAGCATATGCGGGGAAAAATTATTCATCTTCTGCTCCTTTTAATAATTCGTAGAATATCAAACTCGGCTCCTGTTCAACGGTTTTGCCAAAAGAAGTTGCTTTGCGGCTTGACGTGATATAAAGCTTTTGTTTTGCTCTTGTAATTGCAACATATAAAAGTCTCAAATTTTCCGCCAGAAGCTCTTTTTTAAGGTCAACTTCCGTTTTTGGTTTGTAATTCGGGTTGAGGCGCCGGATATTTTCCATAAAATCCGACGATTTAAGTTTAATTTCGTCAAAATCCAGCGTAAGATTTTTCTCTGTCATTTCCGGCAAAAATACAAAATCGAACTCATCGCCCTTGGATTTATGCAGTGTCATAATCTGCACCTTGCCTTCAACAAATTCGCGGTTGCTTTCATCTTCTTCCGAGAAGAATTTAAACCCGCTTAAGGACGGCTTTTTCGCAAGTTCGCCCAATCTTTCAATTATATAAACTAAACTTTTATTCGTTGAGCTTAACCGCTTAATAAGAGTTGCAATTAAATATACGTTTGATTTTTCAATTTCACTTGAAAAATGTGAAAGCCCTATTTTTATTGCCAGCTCTTCGGGCTGCAGATACGGCATTGAAATCCAATAATTCAAATCCCAGTGGAATTGTACGAGTTCAGGATTTTCTATACTGTCGCAATCGATTTCAACGAATGGTTTTTCATAATTTCTTATGTCAGTGCCGAGTCTTGGTTTGTAAAATCCCATCTCAGCCAGAATTTCGTAATTATCCGCCAGAATATTGTTATCAAACGGCGTTAAAATCATCTTTAAAATTGCAAAAATTGTTTTAAAAATGGATTTTTGTTCAAGGCTTTCGCTTCGCGTAATGCTTTTAAGTCCGCTGTCGTTTATAAAATTAAGCCATTGCGCGACCTGAAAATTATTTCTTAAGAGGATTCCTACTGTTGCTTTGGGATTTTGATTAAACGCAGTCTTAATATTTTTCAGAATATAATTTCGTTCTTCAAGCGGAGCGGAAAATATTTTACCGGTAACAGCGTTTTCCTGCATCGGGTTTTTGCCTTCCACGGGCTGCATAAAAATTTTGTAGAAGGCATTTTGGGTTTCGGGCTTTGTATCTGCAAATTTCACAAGATTATTTGCAAGTGTCCAGACATCTTTTGTACATCTTTGCGAGCAATTCATGCTGACATCTTGACTTGAGGAAATGAATTTTCTGAAACCTTCGACATCAGCATTTGAAAAAGTGGTAGTGATTGCCTGATTTATATCTCCGCAGCGGATTAAATTTTTATGTTTTCCGCTCAAAAGTCCGATTAACTCCTGCTGAATCGCGGATGAATCCTGAGCTTCATCCTCAATAATATATTCGCAGATGTTTTGATAATATGCAAGAATATCGGGATTTTCTCTCAAAAGTTTCACGGATGAGATGAGCATGTCATCGTAATCAATAAGATTTTGAGATTTTAATTCTTCCTGATAATTATTAAAAAATTCCGCAAATTTTTTAAGTTTGGGGTCAGAAACAGTTTTATCCAAGACCCCCTCGCCGAGTTTGAAAACCGATATCCCGCGGTCAAAATCATCGGTTTCTGTTTTTTTGAGTTTCAGCCTGTCGGATATTCCGCGAATAATCCTTGAACGCTGGGTATCGTCACAAATTTCAAAGTCTGAATTTAAGCCTAAACGCTCAAAATTTCCGTTTTCTTTCAAAATTTTTAATGCAAGCCCGTGGATTGTACTTATATTAGGCAATTGGCTTGAATTTTGGCGGATATTTTTAATCCTTTCACGAAAATTTCTTGCGGCTGATTCCATATAGGTTAAGACAAAAATATTATCCGGATTTATTCCGTTATCAAGGAGTTTCAAAATCAATGCAAGCAGAATTGTGGTTTTGCCTGCCCCGGGAACAGCCGAAATCGCCATCTGTCCGGATTTGTATTCCAGAACAGGCGCCTGATCAGGACGGGGAATAATCGGTTTTACATCCTGAACGGAAGTAATTTCCTGCTCAAAATTCAAATAATTTTCAATCCCGCCGAAATTTTCAACACCGTTTCCGTCAAAAAGACTTGAAAACGCAAAAATACCTTGGTTCGCACAGAGGGTTAATTTGCGTAAAATCCTTGCTGTTTTATCTTTGCTTAAATTTATATTATCTTCAATTGTGTAGGTGTCTTTGTCCCAGCCTTTTTGGAATACCCATGCGTTATACAAAGGTCCTGTGTCGCTTTTTACCCATTCATCGCTGGAAACATCAAGCCAGAGCTGGTATTTGGTTTGAATTTGATTGTCTATAATTTTTTGCGGAGTTGCAACAATCAAGTTAGATTCTTTTATATCAAGCGTTGAATAAGGATTTTCCGCAATTATTGAATTTTCAATTTGAATTATTATCTCGGTTTTTCGTTTCTCAAATTCTTCGCCGAAAATGTTTTCAAAATCCCTTAATTGTTTTATAAAAAAGTTGAATTTATTAATCTCATCCGGATTGATTGATGTGAATTCCATAATCCGGTCGTAAATTTCACAAACCTGCTCGGACAGTTTCAAATTAGATGTGGAAAGTTTTTCAATTGTGTTTAAAAGGTTTGAATATTTTTGATTAAAAATTTCATCCGTAAAATCGTATTCAGGCAAAGATTTTGTTTCATCAAAGGTTTGCAAAATTACGCGGCAGTATTTTATCGGGATGCCCAAAAATTCAGACAACAAAACTCGGATATCAAATTCGTTAAGGGTATCTTTCAAGTCCGTATTGAATTTCAGAATAGTTAAAGCCGCCTGCACAAGCCTGTTTTGGATTAATTTTTCGTTTCCTGATAAAAATAATAAATCAGCTCTGACATTTTCCTTAAGCGTAAATTTAAGCATGTCGTCAATAACAGGCGTAATAATTGATATATCGCACGGCTTTATGTTTCTTTTTTGCAGTTCTTCAATTTTTTCCGTTACCAGATCAATCATTTTTGCCCTTTTAGAAGGAGATTGAAGCGTGAAGTGCTTTAATTTTTGATTATCGTCATTAATTACATTGTTGAATAGAGTTTGAGAGTCCGAATTCAACGGAGTCAATGTTTCAACAGTCATGGCTTTTTGATTGAACAATTCTTCAAATCCCCAGACAGCATCTTTATCAGCGCTCAAATATCCGCTGCGGCTTGCACCTTGTCTGTCAAATGCAATAAAAACGTCTTTTAATTGCGGGGCAAGATAGTTTATAAAATCAAAGCACACAGGCGTAATTTCATCCCCGTCATCAAGAATAAGGTATCTTATTTTTTTAAAATAGTCTGTATTTTTATATATAAAATTAAAAACAAGAGTTTGTCTTAAATAGTCAAAATCTCTAAGAGCAAGTGTTTTTGCCAGAAGTTTTTTCAGTGCTATTTTTGCATCGTCAGCAAAAGTTTCGCCAAGAATTTTTGAGCGTTCTTCAATTTCCTGATCCGAAAGATTATTCTGCACAATAAGCGAATATCTTCTGAACAATTGGTGCAGCAAGGATTTTTTTGAATTATAACCTTTAAACGCAATATCTTTTAAAATATCTTTCAAAATAAACTGAGAAATCTCTAATCCCGCGAGGTTGGGTAAAATAACGGGGTTGTCAAAAGTATTGCGGCTTTCCAAAAAAGCCCAGTTGTCGGATACCGCGTTATACACAAGTCCGAAAAACGAATATACCTGAAATTTTTCAACAGAATCTGTTGTCAATTTTGCAAGAGTTTTTTCAATAAAATTGTTTTTCAGGGTAGAATTTTGAACCAGAACAAGAATTTCGGATGCTTTTACACCGGAATTCAAAAGCTCGGCGTATTTTGAAATTAATATATTTGTCTTTTCCGAACTTACTGTCCCTTCAATAATCAAAATCAATACCCCCTATAATGTATTTTATCATAAAATTATTTCAAAAAACTAATGCCGTTACACTATTGCATTTTATTAGAAGTTAGTCTATTATTATCATATAAATAAGAAACAGCATGTTAACAATGGAGGTAAAAAATGCAACAATTACAAGAACAAATCGGATTTTCAGCAGGACAAATTTATGATTATTTAAACAACAATGGTGAATCTTCATTTTCAAAAATGAAAAAAGAATTGGATCTTAAAGGAAACTTTGCAGACTTAGGTCTTGGCTGGTTAGCAAGAGAAGACAAAGTTGAAATTTCTAAAAAAGGTACTTCTGTTAACGTTAGACTTAAATAGTTATAAAAAAATTCAAATAACATAAAAAGGCACCTTACAGGTGCCTTTTTATGTTATAATTTTTCTATGAAAAGTTTTCGGATAGTCTTGGGGTATATTATATTAATACTTATTGCAATAAGTATGCTGTATCCGTTTTTTGCAATGATTAATCTGTCATTTGTACAAAATAGTGAGATTTTTTCGCAGGCTGATAAAATTTTTCATACACCTTTGACTTTTGAAAATTATATAAATGTTTTCGGCCAAATTCCGTTAAGCAAATATTTTATGAATAGTTTAATCGTGGCTGTAATTACGACTTTCGGTCAGGTTGTAATTGCATCTATGGCAGGATATGCTTTTGCAAGGCTTAATTTTAAAGGACGCGATTTTTTGTTTTTGATAATTCTTATTACAATGCTAATCCCGCCGCAGGTAAATATTATTCCGCTTTTCTTTTTAATGCGTGAGCTGCATTTGATAGATACTTATCAGGCTTTAATTTTACCGGGGTTATTCGGTGGACTTGGCGTATTTATGTTAAGACAGTATTTTTTAAGTATGCCTAAAGATCTTGAAGAATCTGCGAGGATTGACGGATGTAATTTTTTTGAAACCTTTTTTAAAATAGCTTTGCCGCTTGCAATGCCGGCAGTTGCGACGCTGGGCATATTTACGTTTGTTTCAACCTGGAACAGTTTTATGTGGCCGTTAATAGTAACAAATTCAGAAGGAATGCGAACACTGCCAGTCGGGCTTGCGATTTTTAAAGGAAGTTTCAGAGAAATTACCTTGTGGGGTGAACTTTTGGCATGTTCCGTAATTTGTACGCTGCCTGTAATAGGTGTGTTTTTATTGGGCAAAAAATATTTTATAAATGATATTTTACAAGGCGGTGTTAAAGAATAAAACAGGGCATAAGCCCTGTTTTATTTATTGCTTTTTACCTAATAACCAATTTCCTGCTAACAATACACCAGCTGCGATTGCGCCCCATTTACCCGCCTGCTTCCATTTGAAATTTTTAAGAGCATTGGATAAAGTTTTTGAATTATTTGTAAATGCTTTTGCGTTTACATCATAATGTTTAACATAATTTTTTAAATTACCTGCTAACTTACCTGAATTTTTTTGAATATTTTCGGTAATTTTTGTCATATCTATTTTTGAAAATTCTTTTTCAACCTGTTCTATAGCATTTTTCAAGCCTTGCTGGGTTTTGTCTGTTATTTTTAAACCTGAGGGTAATTTGGATAAATCACCGGTAGCAGCAGCTTTTTTGACTATTTCATAATCTTTTAGGCTCTTAATACCAAATTGTTTTTTCAAAATATTTGCTTTTGTTCGATTTACGGTATTAATAGTCGCATTTTTTACGGCAATATTTTCATAAGATTTTACAAAACTGTCTTTAAAATTTTTAGCGTCTTTCAGCGGATTCGCAAAATAGTATCCTGCTCCGGCACCTGCAGCACCGCCCAACAATAATGCTCCTATTCCGAGACCGCCTTTTCCTCCGACAGCCTGCTGATTAGTATTACCTTGAAAATTTACCTGTTGTCCTTGAGTCTGTTGTGCTTGACCTGCATTTTGATTTAAATATGCATTGTACATAAAATCATCATTCAATGCACCCATCCCTGAATACCCGTAATTCATCATCGGTACATTTGCTACCATATTAACCTAACCTTTCCAAAAATTTATAAACTAACCTGTATTTATAAACAATTTTGTTAAGAAAAAATTGCCTTTTAGGTAAAGTTATGTTAATAAATGACTAAAAAGTTCGTCAAATTCAGGCAGAGAAATATTTACCCAGTCAAAATCTTTTATTAAAATTTCTTTTTTACACACTAATCCTGCCACATATAAACTCATTGCAAGTCTGTGATCATGGTATGTTTCAACTTCGACTTCTCCTCGCAAATTTGTTTTGCCGTTTATAATCAAACCGTCAGGGGTTTCTTCAATAGATGCTCCGACTTTTTTGAGTTCGGTAACAATTGTTTTTATTCTGTCAGATTCTTTATTTCTTAAATCTTGCGCGTCTTTTATTACGGTTTGACCTTGAGCTTGAGTTGCAATCACGGCAAGTACGGGAATTTCGTCAATAAGACGCGGAATTATATCACCTTCAATTGTACAGCCCGTTAAATCGGAATATTTGACCCTCAAATCGCCCGTTAATTCATTAGAAATTGTTTGCCTATCCAAAATTTCAATATCCGCGCCCATTTTTTTCAAAACATCAAGAAGTCCGGTACGTGTCGGGTTCAGCCCGACATTTTTTAGAATTATTTCAGAATCCGGAACAATTAGAGCAGCAGCTATAAAATATGCGGCACTTGAGATATCACCGGGGATTTCAATAACTTTTGGAGTTAATTCTGATTTAGCAACAGTTACGGAAAGTCCGTTTATACTAATATCCGCATCCATATAAGAAAGCATTAATTCCGTATGATTTCTGGATAAATACGGCTCAGTAACTGTGGTTTTGTTATCTGCAAAAAGCCCCGCAAGAAGTATTGAGGATTTTACCTGTGCGGAAGCTATAGGGGATGAATAATTTATTCCGTGAAGACTTTGACCGACGATTTTCAGCGGGGCTTTATCATTATTCGAATTGATTTCTGCACCCATTAAAGAAAGCGGGGTTATAATTCTTTTCATAGGACGTTTTGAAAGACTTTCATCGCCTGTCAGACTTGAATTAAAATTTTGTCCGGCAAGTATTCCAGCCATAAGCCTCATTGTTGTTCCGGAATTTCCGCAGTAGAGGTCAGTTTTCGGAGTGTTTAATTTACCGGAGGAGGTTATATAAAGATTGTCTTTGAATTCGGCGATGATACCAAGTTTTTTACAAATTTCAAGGGAAGATAGAGGGTCTTGACCTTTTGAAAAATTTTTAATAACAGAGGTTCCTTTTGCAAGGCTTGAAAAAATAACCGCTCTGTGAGAAACGGATTTGTCGGAAGGAATGGTTATCTCGCCTTTTAGACATAATTTTGGTTTTGAAACTCTTTTATCCATAAATTGATTTTAGCACACTTTACCAGAAATAATAAGGATGATGATATCTGTAATACGGATAGTAATAATAATACCTGTTATAATTCATTTGCTGCTGAAGCAAAATAAGCCTTTGCAGTAAAAGTTCCTGTTCTTTTTGTTTTTGTGTATCTCTAATTTCTTTGATTTTATCTTTGATTTCCTGAGTGTTTTTATCTTCAGATAAATTCAACGCTTCAAAACATTTTACAAGATTATTCCCTGAATATTTTGAAATACAATTGTTTGCTGTTTTAAAAAATTCATCCTGTCGTTTTGACCAGTTTTCTACGTAAAAATTTATGTCAGGAGAATTGTTAATATAAATTTTTGTCCAATCGGGTTTAACTACAAAATCAGTTATTTTTTTATAGGCGTTATCAATTTTGGGTTGTTCAAGCCCTGCTATCATATTATCAACAGTATATAAAATAATATCAGGATTTTTAAGCAGAAGTTTTTTTGCTTTATATAAGTAATTCAATTTTAAATTTTTATCGGGACAGGTTTGTGCCGCTCGCAGATAATTCTGTGCAATATCAGGCTTCAGTTTTATAAGTTGTTGTGAGTATACATAAGCTTTTGCCATGTCTTTTATATTATAATTTGCTATATAAAGTAATTCTGTCGCATCGTAAAAATTATATTCCGATTGTGAAATTTTAGAGGCATATTTAATTACGTTATTATTGTCTTTAAGCTTAAGGTAAGTTTGAGCAAGAATAAGATAATTTCGTTTTGATATTTCAGGATCCGTAATAGTTTCAAATTCTTTGACAGCCAGCGAATATTTTCCCATATGTACACAACTTCGTGCAATTATATCTGTCAGCATGTCTTCCGGTAAAATATTATCGGAGTTTAACTCTCTTAATTTGACAGCATAACCGTAAACCTGCTGAGATTGTGAATTTGCAGCATATAAAAACATTAAATCATAAAGTGCAGGCATATAATCAGGATATTTTTTCAAAATTTTTTCGTAATATTTAATTTTTTTATCGGCTTTTACAGAATCTTTAGCTTTTTGCATGTATTTTTGTGCATAATTATATTTTGCTTCTTCAGATTTTGTTAGTAAAATTTGATTATTCATAACAAATTTCATCGTAGAAGGGTCAAATGTGTATGGTTTAATATTTTCTACTGCAATAACATTACATATAGTAAAAAACATTAATACTAAAAACAATAATTTTTGCATACATACTCCTTAAGCCGAGAATAACAAAATTGTATATAAAAGTCAACAAAAAACCGACACCGAACAAGTCAAAGACAACGGCAAATGAACAATATTCAGCGAACATGTTGATATTTCAATGCAGATGTTTTAAACGTTGTGTAAAAGAACACATGGTTTGATTTCTTGTTCCACACGTTTTGATTCTTTTCGGCAACCTTAAGTAAGGTTACCTCGTCATTTTTTCTTAAAAATTGTTGTTAAACATTAGTACATTTTATTTCAATAAATTAATACAACTGGCAAAAAATATATTTACAGGTCTTAAAAGATATTAGGAATTCAAACATGAAAATAAACGGAATAAAAATAAATATATTTAAAAATATTATTATCCCTGCCACTAAAAAGATGTTCACTTTTAAAAAAGTTGACCTTGTACGTCAGCCGGCAGCAGATACGGTTCAAGTTAGTCTATTAAAAGAGAATTTTCAAGGAATTAGTTCTAAGACCTTTAAAAAACTACTTTCACCTGAATTTACTCCTAAAACTAACATAGATGAAAGTGGCTTAAGGATAACAACTCTGATTGATAAAAAGACTAATAAGCCCGTAAATGCATATATTGCAAGAGTTGAAGAAGATATACCCGATATGGAAAAATACTATCTTATGGTTGCAGATGCGAACGGTGAAATAAATGTTAAAAATAAAAATTATAGAGTTGTTGGTGATACTTATTTTTATATAGATAAAGAACATCAAATGATAAGCCCAAAATTTGAAGGAGCATTTATAGATGAGGAACTTTGTGAAAAAGTCTTATCTTATATGAATGCAAAGGGTAATAAGGATTTTGGTGGAATCGGAACAAGAATGCATCAATTGAGAGTAGAACGAATGTTACAAAATAGATTAGGTAATGTTTGTATTGTCGCCGAAGGAAATTCTTTCCCATTCCATTATTCAATGGGGTATAGACTTGCTCACTCCCAAAGACCTATTGAAGATTCAACAAAAATTTTACAAGAATTTTCAAATTTAAATCAAAAATCCCCACGAGACAATTCAAAATATATCTTCTTGAACGTGATAATGATAAAAAGGTCGTTATTAATTGGTCTGCAACATTAGAACACTTTTTGAATGATTATTACAAAAATGGTGGAGTTCCGCTGGTTGATTTCTCACCGAATATGTATTTGAATGAAGTTTCTCTTGAACAGTGGATTGAAATGATTAAAAAACAACCAATATTGTATTAAAATAACTACAATACTAACTATAATACCAAATTCGGAGCAAAATTTCCAAATGCAGATAGAGGATAATATCAAAGCAACAAAAACTGGGTCCGGAGCAAGCCGAGCAGAGGCACGAACAAAGTGAGATACGAGCAACAATCAACGAAAACGTTGAGTTTTCGTTGATTGTTGAGAGCGTTGCCATTTAATGCGAGTCGCAGGTATACTGATAAAATTTCACGAAAAAACTGGGCCCGGAGGGATTCGAACCCACGACCAAAGGATTATGAGTCCTCTGCGCTACCGCTGCGCCACAGGCCCAGATTTTTAGGTTGCTGGTCAACCGTTATTTAATTTTTTTGGCTTGCGGTAGCTGCGCTACCTTCCCTCTCCTCAGAAGATACTTAATCTTCTTCGT
>CASEDF010000007.1 GCA_949286705.1 uncultured bacterium
AATAATTCGGAAGGAGATCGAAATACAGCATTAGGATATAATGCGTGTGTAAATGTAACAGGTTCAAATAAAACCTGTATAGGTGCAGATTCAGGACCCACAAATGGTTCTGCTGCAGGAAGTAATTCAGATAATGTCGTATATCTCGGAACTTCCAATAGTACAGTTTATATTCCGGGCAGACTGCTTGTCGAGGGTGAATTTAACGTAAGTAATATGTTTCATGTCGGCACAAGGGATAGTAAGGAAATTTATATAAATATTTATAATCGACCGGGACCTACGGTAATTGACTTCAAACAAAATGAACGTGAAGTTATAGAAGGCGGCGGCGGATATTGGCAGGGCGGCAGAACTATTCCGGATGTGCGCAGTCATTATTCAGACAAACGCCTAAAGAATATTAAGGGTGTGGATAAAGCAGGTTTGGAAGAAATCAGAAAGTTAAAGGTTTACGATTATACATACAAAAATGATCCTGAAAAAGAACCGCATGTCGGAGTAATTGCGCAGGAGCTGCAAGAAGTATTCCCTGATTCGGTGAGTGAAAATCTGGGCGGTTATCTTATGGTTCGACAGGAAGAAATGTTCTATGCAATGGTTAATGCAATAAAAGAACTTGATGCAATTGTACAAAATTTTGTTGAAGAAATAAAGACTGCTTTTTCAAGACTTGATAAGCATGATGAAGAAATCAAGGCATTGCAGGAAAAGGTTAAATCTTTACAGGATGAAAATGAAATTTTGCAAAAGCATAATCAGGATTTGGAAAAACGTTTAGAACGGTTAGAAAAACTTTTTTAACATCCCCCCGGATGTTCAAGGGGGTTGAAATCTTCAGCCCCCGTTTTTCTTGTTGCTTGATTTCAAAAAATATGCTAAAATTTGTATATGCAGAATAAGGTTTCAACAATTATTTTAACTGATAATGAACAGACTCGTAATGTAATAGAGCTTTACCTGAAGGAGTTTGAGCATTTTGAATTGCTGGATAAATTCCCTGAATATATGGAAATTTTCGACACATTGTCTTCTCTGGATAAATCTGTTTTGATTGTTGATGTGTCTGACAATGCCGATGCGAAACTTGAATTTATTTCAGATGTCACACAAAATATTCATAATTGTAAGGTGCTTGTCTTGTCGGATAATCCGTCAGTTGATTTAATAGTCAGGGTTATGAGAGCAGGTGCAAAAGAATTTTTGGCTTTACCTTTGATTAAAACAGAATTTATTGATGTTTTAACGAAGTTGAATGAATCGCTTTATTGTGCTCCCAAAAAAGATACCCGATGCAAAATTATTTCCGTTTTTTCTAATAAAGGAGGTATCGGAAAAACTTCTATTGCATCCAATTTAGCGCTAGAGCTTGCAAAAATTACAAAAGAAAATGTAGCGCTTTTGGATTTGAATTTTCAGCTCGGTGATATTACAACATTTATGGATTTGAAGCCGTCTTTTAATATTTCGTATATGCTGGAAAATCTTGACAAAATGAATGAGGATTTTCTTTTAAGCACAATGGAAAAGTATAAAAATACCAGTCTGTATGTACTTGCAGACCCGCCGTTTTTTAAACAGGCGGCTGATATATTGCCGGAGCATATAACCAGATTATTTTCGATGCTTAAAAAAACATTCTCTTATATTGTTGTTGATGCGGAATCCAGTTTTGACGCGAAAAATATTGCGGCGCTTACCGAGTCTGATCTTATCTTTCTCGTGACGATTGCTAATCTTCCGGCTCTCAGAAATGCGCAGCGTTGTCTTGAGTTGTTTGAGCGATTGGGTTTCGATAAAAATAAAACACAGATACTTTTAAACCGCTATATGGAAAACGATGAAGTCAGTATTGATGATATTGAAAATGTTCTGGAAAGAAAAGTTTACTGGAAAATTCCGAATAACTATTTTACAATGATGTCGTCAATTAATAAAGGAATTCCGGTAAGTGACATAAATCCTGATTCTAATGTTGCAAAAAGCTACAGAGATTTGGCATTGCATTTGACGGACAGTATTTATCGTACAAATTTGATTAAAAAGTATGAAAATATAATTAATTAGGAGGTATTTTGGGATTAAGCGACAGATTCAAGGATGAAAAAAAGAAGTCATCTGCAAAAAAATCAGATAAAAAAGCTGAAAAGGTAGTAGAAAAAAAATCGGCATATCCTTCGCATGTTCAGGCAGATTTAGAAATGCTGGAAGATATTGAGTGTATGGTGTTAAATAAGATTGCCTATACTCCGGTCTGGTTTGAGTTTACGGAAACAGAGCAGAAAAAACTTATAAGAGATTATTTGAATGCTCGTCTTGCCTTGCCGGAAAATGCTGCCTTGATTTTGACGGAGGCTGAAAAAGATATTTTTGTTACAAGAATTCTTGCCTCAATTTAGGTGGAATTGTTTTGGTATTTGTTATAAACTTTTGTTATGCAGTACAAAAAGTTTAAAATTGAATCCAAATACAGCCCTGCAGGTGATCAGCCAAAGGCTATTGATGCGCTTGTCGACGGGATTAATAAAGGTGATGACGCCCAGACGCTTTTAGGCATCACCGGCTCCGGTAAAACTTTTACTATTGCAAATGTTATTGAACGTGTGCAAATGCCCACTCTTATTATTGCGCATAATAAAACTCTTGCAGCTCAATTGTATAATGAATTTAAAGAACTTTTTCCGGAAAATGCGGTTGAATATTTTATCAGCTATTACGATTATTATCAACCGGAAGCATATATCCCGCGAACCGATACCTATATTGAAAAAACAGCCTCAATCAACGAAGAAATTGACCGTTTGCGCCATAATGCCACAAGATGTTTGAACGAGCGCAACGACGTAATTATTGTTGCGTCAGTCAGCTGCATTTACGGTTTAGGACTTCCTGAAAATTATTTTAAAGGTTCTGTTGAATTAAAAGTCGGCGATTTGATTGACAGGGATGATTTGTTAAGGCATCTCGTGAGTGTTCAGTATAAGCGAAATGATCTTGTGCTTGAACGCTCAACCTTCCGCGCGCGCGGTGATATTGTTGAGATTATGCCGGCTTATGAAAAAATTGTCACAAGAATTTATTTTTTCGGGGACGAAATCGAAAAAATTATGAGAATTGATAATGTGTCGGGGGAAATTCTGGAAACTCCGGAAAGTGTTGTGATTTATCCTGCAGTTCATTATCTTTCCTATGATGAAAACGTTGATGAAACAATGGATTTAATTAATGAGGAGCTTCAGGAACGCCTTCGTGAATTGAATGCCGAAAATAAACTCGTGGAAGCGCAAAGGCTTGAGCAGCGGGTAAAATATGATATGGAGATGATTAAAGAAATGGGGTATTGTTCGGGGATTGAAAATTATTCCCGAATTATTGAACGTCGTCCGCCAGGATCGCATCCTGCAACTTTGCTGGATTATTTTAAGGGCGATTTTTTAACCGTAATTGATGAATCGCACGTTACTTTGCCTCAATTGAAAGGTATGAGCCACGGTGACGCATCAAGAAAAGACGTGCTTGTGGAATATGGTTTCAGGCTCCCCTGCGCAAAGGATAACAGACCTTTGACGTCTAAAGAATTTTTTGAAAAAGTCGGACAAAAAATTTATATTTCCGCAACGCCCGGCGAATTTGAACGTGAAACATCCGAACAATTAGTCGAACAGATTATCCGCCCGACAGGGCTTGTTGATCCGAAAATTTCCGTAAGACCAATTGATACCCAGATTAATGATTTAAAAAATGAAATTCAAAAACGCGCTGATAAAAACGAAAGAGTTTTGATTACGACTTTGACAAAAAAAATGGCAGAGGATTTGACAGATTTCTTTATTCAGGAGGGTATCCGCGTCAGGTACCTGCACAGTGAAATTCAATCATTGGAGCGTGTGGAAATTCTCAGAGATTTAAGGCTCGGGGAATTTGACGTGCTTGTTGGGGTTAACCTTTTAAGAGAAGGGCTGGATATTCCGGAAGTGTCGCTTGTTGCGATTATGGATGCTGATAAAGAAGGCTTTTTGCGTTCGGAAACAAGCTTAATCCAAACAATAGGCCGTGCTGCACGTAATGCATGCGGTGAAGTTATTATGTATGCGGATAAAATTACGGACTCAATGCAAAAGGCTATTGACGAAACCGAGCGCCGCCGCGAAATTCAAATAGCTTACAACAAAAAATACGGTATTATTCCGCAAACTATTAAAAAGCCTGTTGAAAATAATCTTCTCTCCCTTGTGGCAAGCTATCGCGACTTTGAAGATGTTGTCGCCGAAGAAATGGTTGATCTGGGAATTGATGTCAAAGATTTGCCAAAACTTATTTCCAAACTTGAAAAAGATATGCATAAAGCCGCCAAAATCCTCGACTTTGAACGCGCTGCAGAAATCAGAGATAAGCTTAAAAAATTACGCGAAATGCTTTAGTTGTTCTCATCTCTCGGAACAAGTTCATAGTCTATTTGAGCAAAATAGTTGCCTGTAATTGCTACGTTTATTGCCAGTGCCATACAGCATAAAAATATAAATACAGGGTTTTCAAGCGTGAAAAATACTCCGAAAAGATACGCTATTATTCCGACTATTATGCCGTTAACAAGTATAAGCTGAGGTATATAAAATATTATTGCAATCAATATATCTATACAGGTGTTTGAGATTAAGGCAAAATCGTATGCATCTTTTATTTTTTGAGTTTTGGCATATAGAATTAGTGATGTTACAACTATTGAACCTATAATAAGCCAGACTATAATAGCATATATCAGCTGCATGTTTGGAATCGGAATCGGGATTTGTATTGATGTAATTAAACTTCCGAGCCAGAGGCTTAATCCGATCAGCGGACCTACTGCAAATATTGCTTTAAATGCTGAAACGCCAAAGGTAAAAATATTAAACGTCGGTAATACGTGATTATGCCCGTTTCTTACATTATATATGCATTGTATAAGAATAGTTATCAGCATAATGAGTGTCAGTACGCCGAGAAAGTAGAACCAGCCCATGTTTCCCTGTTTGAATAATAAATAGCAAATAAATACCGGAATCGCATACAGAATATATTTTATAAACGAAAAATCATCTGTTATAGACTCTTCAACAGCGTCTTTTATTGATGCCATAACTATCCTCCTAAAATACTATTCGTTCTAATTATACCATATTTTTATAAAAATTACAAGCCCTTTTCCGGCAAGAGTATTTTGAATTCCGAGCCTTCACAGGGTGAACTTTCTACAAATATCGTGCCTTTGTGGAGTTTTACAAGTTCTTTTGTAATGGTTAAGCCTAATCCGTTGGAGTTTTTTGCCCCGCCAAGCTGAACAAATTTTTCAAATATTTTTTCATGAAATTCCGGTGCTATACCTATGCCGTTGTCTTTGACCCGCAGAATTATATCGGGTGTTTGTTTTTCAATGTAAATATCAATTTTTCCGTTTTCGGGGGTGTATTTTATTGCATTTGTAATCAGATTGAACAAAATTTGCTGAATTTTGGTATAATCGGCGGTAATTGCGGTATTTTTATCATAGTGTTTTTGAATTGTAATATTTTTTTTCTGCGCAAGCGGTTTTATTATATTGCAAACTTCATCGGATGTTTGGCTTAATTCAAATGTTGTCGGGTTGAGTTTCATTGACTTAGCGTCCAATTTTGCCATATCAAGAATATCGTTAATCATTCCGAGAAGATGTAGGGCGGAAATTCTGATGTCATTTATGTATTCAGTTTGTTTTTTGTTAAGCAGACCGAAAATGCCTTCTGCCAGAAGCTCGGAGGAGCTTATTACAGCATTCAAAGGTGTCCTTAATTCGTGTGAAAAATTCGCGAAAAAATCATTTTGGTTCTTGGCTGATTTGTATGCCCTGTTTGTTTCATAAATTCCTTCTTCAAGGGTTTTTATCTGTTGTGAGATGATTTGTGACATTTCCGCATCCTTTATAATACCGGCAATAATTGATGCGCATGTTTCAAGTATATTCCGTTCTTCCTGCGTGAAGGTTGTATTCCTTTTAATTTCTATTTCGCCTAGAACTGCGTTTTTTATTTTTAGCGGTGCTGAAATCTTAAATTTCTGTTCAAGATTATTGTTGTATGAATATTTATCGGAAATGCTTATGGTACCGGATTCAAAATCCAGTATTTCTTTTAGCACCGTAAATATTCCTTCGGGATTTTTTTGAAGGTTAAGGTCAAAAAATTTATTTATTTTTGCAAAAGCATTTTTATACATTGGGTTTATATCCGATGTAGCGTAAATTTCTGTAATAGCCTTCATAGTCCAGACCGTAGCCCACAACAAATTTGTCGTCTATGTCAAATCCGTAATAATCAGGTTCTATATCTGAAACACGGGAAATTTTTTTGTCCAGAAGCGAGCAGAATTTTGTACTCTTTGTCTTAAAATTGTTATTTATAAAATCCAGCAAAAATTTCGCCGTATGTCCCGTGTCAATAATATCTTCAATTATCAAAACATTTTTGTCGTTTAAATCAGGAAGCGAAATATCAACGGCATGGACTTTTCCTGTTGAAACTGTGCCCGTGCCGTAGCTTGATAGCCGGATAAATTCCATTTTCAAAGGCATTTTGAGATTTTTTACAAGATCAACAGCAAACATAACCGCGCCTTTTAAAACACAGATTGCAATTACTTCATCATTGCCGTACAAATCGTTTAATTCATCAGCCAGCTCCGCTATCCTTGTTTGAATTTGTTCTTCAGTAAATAAAACTTTCAGCTCGCTCTTTTTTATTTCCATAATTTACCTCTTTTCTAATTTTAGCACATGGGTAGGATGATTTACAACCTTAATTTTATCGTTTATACCGAGTCCCGGCGCCCATAGAATTTCGCTATTCCGGCATAAAAATATCTGATTATCCCTCAGGTGTTTGGGAATTTGTTTCTCCATAAGATATTTTTTTAATTTTTTCGTTCCTTGTACACCGAGCGGCTGAATTATATCGCCGTCTTTTCGGGTACGGAGGGTGAAATCTATCCCGTCAAGTTCTGCGTAGGCAGCATATTCATTGTCAGGCGGAAATTTTTCAGGCATTTGGGTACAAGGCTCTATTATAAATCTGTAGCCTGATATTTCATAAATCCCTGTATTTTTTATTTGAATCTCGGATATGTTTTTTGCGGTTTTTGTTATGACGGAAATATTTTTATTGTTTACAAAAAGCCATTTGTTTTTTGTTAATGAGCAGGTTCTGCCTGATTTTGAATTTCTGTTCGCAATTATAAATTGTGTTATTTCGTCAATTTTTTTTCTGTCATAATCAAGATTAAGCCGGCGGACGAATTTGTGAACCGCGGTTGTTTGAAGAAATTCATCAAGCTTTGAAAATTCATCCGGGGTGTATTTTTCAAGTTTTTTCACTTTTTTTTCTATAATTTTATTCGCAAATTGTGCGGATTTTGCAATTTTATTCAAATTTTTTTCAATATCAGGTGAAAATTCTTTTAATTTCGGAAAAATTTCGCAGCGGATTTTATTTCTCTGATAATTCGTATCAAAGTTTGAGCTGTCAATATTCGGGGTAAGGTGATTTTCTTTACAGTAGGCTTCAATTTCGGCTCTATAAACTTCAAGAAGCGGTCTATAGTATATCCCGCGTTTTTCCTGAATTCCCTCTAATCCTGTCAGCCCCGTTCCTTTCAGCATTCTGTAATAAACAGTTTCAGCATTATCATTTGCGTTATGGGCAGTCAAAACTGTTTTTGACTTGAATTTTTTGGCACATCTTTCAAAAAATTCATAACGTGCTTCCCGTGCGGCGGTTTCAGTATGCGGAATATCGGGTGGCAGCTTCTCGCTGTAAAAATTTATGCCGGACGCAAATTTTTTGCAATTTTCTTCTTCTCTGTCGCTTTCTTTTCCACGCCAATTGTGGTTGAGATGGATTGCATACAAATTCAGCCTGTATTCAGGTGCAAGTTTTTGCATAATGTCCAAAAGACACATAGAGTCATAGCCGCCTGAAAAAGCAACCAAAATATTACTTTCTGGCATAAGCAAATCATATTTTTCTAAAAATGATTTGACCGTGTCAATTAACATTTATGTTTTTTAATTCCTTCTTTAATTTCGACGGCATCAACTCCGAGCTGCTCAAGTGCTTTCATTGCTAAAGATGTCGGTTCCGTTGTGATTGCAAGGAGCATATGTTCGGATTCAATACGTTCTTTGTTGTCTTTTTTGGCAAATTCCCAGGCTTTTTCCAGCACTCTTTTGGCACGTTTGGTGAATACGATTTCTTTGTCAAAATATTCATTTCCAAAGCCGATGAGTTTTTCGACAACATCCCGTGCATCTTTTATATTTATTTCCAATTCGGTAAGCACTGTAGCGCCTATACCTGTTGCTTCACCGATTATACCGAGCAGAAACATCTCTGTTCCGACAACTGATCTGCCGAGCCGGCGGGCTTCCTGTTTGGCAAGCCTTAAAATAGTCAGAGTTTCCGGCATTTGTTTTTCAATCGGTTTTATAATGCTGTGTGCAAGATCGTCGTCATTTATATGTAATTCTTTTAAAATATCGTATGCAACGCCTTTTTTGGTTTTTAAAAGCCCTAGAACAATGTGTTCCGGCAAAACTACGGACGAGCCGAGTTCTTTAGCTGTTTGAAGCGCCATGCTCATTGTCCTGAAAGCGTTCGGCGTGAAAATTATCTGGCGTCCCTCGTATTCTGATTTTCGGGACTGGATATTTGCAAGTTTTTCTTCAAAGTTTTCGGCCGTTATCCCGTATGCGGCAAATATTTTGGTTAAATCGGAATTTTTATCTTCAAGAATTGACGAAATAATCTGTTCCGTCCCTAAAATTTCATAATTAGAAGCGGAAAGTTTTGCAACCGCGCGCTCAAACACTTCTCCCGATTCTTTGCTGTCAAATATCGAATCGGTTTCTTTTGAAAGATTTATTTCAGGCTCTTTTGTATCGTCAATTTCAGGATGATAAAGCCGTTTTGTCTTTCGTTGAACAAGTTTTTCCAGTAAGTCTTTTGATTTTTGAAGATCAAACCCGAGTCTTTCAAGGGTTTTGCAATTGTTTGAATTTTTATCAGTTATTACCGCAAGAAATAAATGTTCGTATAAAACGGTAGCATTTCCGGAGCGTGCCGCCAAATCAAGAGTTCTTCTTAAAAGTACTTTCATTGAATCGCTGAAAGCAAGTGCCGGCAAATTCAAATCGGTCGTTTCAAGTTTTGCGTCTTTCAAAAGTTCTGTTTCCAAATCTTTGAAATCTATATTGTATGATTTGAAAATCTTTAGAGAAATCCCTCTTGCCTCTTTTACAAGCGCAAGAAGAAGATGCTCCGGCATAACGCATGTCGAATGCTCATCTTTTGCGGTGTTTTGTGCTTCGGTTACTACATTGATTGCTTTTTCGGTAAATTTTTCAAACAAATTATTCTTCCTCGTCCATACTTTCTATGTATTCAGCTACTTTGTCAAATTCAGCGTCGTCATCTATATTTTCAAAAATATAGTCGTCGCCTTCCTGCGAAAGTCTCATCAATACAACTTCTTCTTCCTCTTTTGTTTCGGAATCAGCCGGAATTAAAAGTGCGTATTCCTGTCCTTCCACTTCTACTATATCATATAATTCAAAATTAATGACATTTCCGTTTTCATCCGTTGTTTCAATTAACTGTTTTTCTTCCATAATTAATTTTCCTTTCTTCTTGCAAGATATTGTTCCAGTATAATACAAGCGCTCTCAATATCAACCAGACCTTTATCTTTTCTGAAATTTATTTTTTTATTGCGTAAATTTTCTTCTGCTGTGTCAGACGTAAGTCTTTCATCTTCAAATATTATTTCATAACCCTCAATTTTTCGGGCAAATTCGCGGCAGTCTTTTGCTTGTGAACCTTCCGAATTGTCCATATTCAAGGGTAAACCGATTACTATTTTTTTTACATTGTTTTCTTTGGCTATTTTACGGATTGCTTCAAGCGCTTTATCTTCAGGCATCCTTTCAATATATGAATGACCCGACGCCAGCATGAGTAAATAGTCGCTCAGCGCGATTCCTATACGTTTTGTGCCTATATCAAGCGCCATTATTTTGTACATACCCATAAATCCTCAATTTTTTCGATGATTTTATCCAGTTCATCAAGCGTATATCTGCCGTTATTCAGTTCAGTATTAAATTTTAGGCTTACGTAATATTCGTAAATGCTTTTTTTAAGAATATATTTGAAAAATTCACGCTTGAAATTTTCGTCAAAATGCAGGCTGTATAATAATTGTGCCTCATCAGATTTATTTTCGCAAAGTTTTAAATACGTTGAGGACAAAAGTCTTTGCGACCAGATGAAACTTTCTTCTTCGTAAAATACTCTGTCAACGTTATCTTCAACCAACAGGTTAAAATTTTCCGGCACATTCCGGGTCAAATCCTGAAATTCATCGCTGTAGTCAGCATCTAAAAACCACCTGTCAATAAATTCCATGTCTGTTATTTTTTCAAAATCTTCCTGCGTCAGCGGAATAAGTGTTAATTTTTTCGCAAGAATTTCTTTATATGATCTGTTGTCCCCGTCAATATCATTTAAAAGATTTTTCCAGCAAACGTATTCGTACGGCAAAAGCCAGTTGTTTGAACTTTTTTGAGAAATTTTTTCGGCATTTAAAAGTATTGTCTTTAGATTTTCTGGAGTAATGGCGACTTCTTTTTCGTCTTTATAAAATCTTTCGATTATTTTGTCGCATTCAAATTTTGAAATTTCGTTGAAGCCGAAGCAGTCCCTGATTCCGTGGTAATCATCAATTACAATCGCAACAAATCTTATTTTGCCCTCTTTTGTTTCCCTCGTAAAAATCAGCGCCTGATTTCCATGCCCGTCAGGGTAGGTTGTGCAGAATTTATACGGCTTAGATTCAGAAAGAATTTTTTTGTAAAATTCGTGTGTGTTATCTTCTCTGATACCTGCAATTTTAAGTGTCGAAAGACTTTTTTTGATAAGCGGTTTTAAAGTATCCCGTGAAGTTTCAAGGGCATTGTTCAATGCATGAAACGCAAGTTGTGATTTAGATTCCCCGAGAAGTTTGAGTGCCTCAAGCCCCGCGTCGCTGTCCGGCTGTGACAAAAATACAGGGATAAGCATATTACTCAGGGCGTCTTCCGTATAGTCAGAAGCAAGCGAATTTATCAGTGTAATTTTGTCATTATTGCTTAATGAGGTTAGAAAATCCAGAAAATCAATTTGCACTTCAGGGTTTACAATTGCGTTATCAAGAAGTTTTTTTGTATCGGCATCTAAAATTTCCGCGTTTAAAAGCTCATCACCCGTATCAAGCTCCCAATTTGTGTCGAGTCCGCGTAAAAAATTTACCGTAACTATTTTTACGTTATTCGGTGCAACCGGATTTTTGAGTAATTCCCATAATTTTTTGCTCAATTCGTCTTTATCCGCATATCTTTCAAGTAAAAAGCAGATAATTGTTCCGTCATCGGTTTTTAAGTTGTAAAGCTCTTTGAAAAGAATTTTGGAGATGGTTCTTTTGTCATTCTGCGCATCAAGAAGTTTTATGCTGTCAATGTAGTTTGAAATATCGTTGACATCTTTAAATTTTGAAATAAGGTTGATTATTTCAGCTTTTATCTCAAACGGATTAAGTTGTTTTACAGTATCGTTCGGCATTATTTTCTGGCTTTCCCCCAAAAAGCGTCCAAAATCTGTTGCGCTTCCGCAGACGGCATTCTGTCGTTAAGTATAAGATATTGAACAGCTATCATCGCGCATTCTGAACAGATATTTACACCCGGTCCCTGTACCATTTTTAATACCTGTGTGTTAGGTCTGCCGCAAAAACTGCAATAGACAAGTCCGTTATCTTCGTTTTCGTTATGTTTTTCGTTATGTTCTTTTTTTGCCCCTAATTTAACGACTTTTGCCATGCACATATTCTCCTTTTGTTTTAATTGTAACTTAAATTAATAAAATTTGCCATATTTTTATTTTTCCCTTATAATTACTTTACAGATGTTTTGTAAAGAGGGGATTAGATGAAAAAGGCTTTATTACTGGCAAGTATATTATTTGTATCCGTAATGTCAACTGCCTGTATTAACAATTTTGCGGTACAGGAATTAAATTCCAAGGCTAAAATTTATATGGAAGAGGGCGATTATAACGCAGCAATCGAGCGTCTTAAATCAAGTATTGATCTTGATGATACGATTTTTGAAACGCATTATAACCTTGCTGTAGCGTATACTCAGGCTGAGGAGTATGCTAATGCTATTGAAGCATATAAGGACGCTATAAATTTGAACCCCGATATGCCTGATTCGTATTATTCTCTTGCAGTTGCAGAAGAAAATTTGACTGTTGATTTGAAAAGCGGTGCTGTAAGACTTAATGAAGAAGGCGCAATTTATGCTCCTGATGATTTGGCAGATGAAGAAGCAAAGTATGAACCTGATGAAGCTGTTTTAACAATGATTACTTCATTGAAAAGTGACGCACTGAAAAATTATCAGACATATCTTGAAAAAGCGCCTCAATCTGCTGATGCGGAAGAAGTTAAACAAAAAATTGAAGCTTTGAAATCAGCGCTTCAAGCTCCTGCGGTCGAACAATGATAATTCAATCCCCCGGAGAGATTGCCTTTAATATTTTTAATTTTCCTGTATATTCATACGGGATAATTCTTGCGTTTGCTGTATTCTTGGGTGTGTGTACGGCAGAAATCCTCGCGAAAAAGTTTTCTGATATACCCGAAAACTTTTTTGTAGATAATTCGCCTGCCGTAATCATTGCCGGGATATTTGGTGCACGGCTTTATTATTGTATTGTAAATTATCCCTACTATATACATAACCCTTTGGAAATTTTTGATATCCGTCAGGGCGGGTTGTCAATCCATGGCATGCTTATTGCCGGTATTATTACGTTTTACTTTCTTGCTAAAAAATATCGTGTTAATTTGTTAAGGCTTCTGGATGTGCTGGCATGTTCTGTTATTCTTGCGCAATCTGCCGGACGCTGGGGAAATTTTTTTAATTCGGAGGCTTTCGGGTATCCGACAGGCGGTAATTGGGGAGTTTTTATCCCTGTTTCCCAAAGACCTGTTGAATTTTTGAATTATGAATTTTTTCATCCTGCGTTTTTGTACGAATCTTTTTTGGACTTAGTCATTTTTGCGGTGCTTATTTTTATTCTTAGAAGAACACGGGCAGGCTGTACTTTTTTCTGGTATTTGATTTTGTATTCTGTGGTCAGAATTTTTGTGGAATATTTCAGAATTGACAGTGTTTTAAATATCGGCGGATTTCCGATAGCGCAGGTGGTTTCGGTATTGCTGATTATTGCCGGCGTCATCGGGTTAAAGACGGTTAATTGTAAAAGATACTAAGTTACCGTGGCGGTAAAAGCATAGTATTTCATTATTTAGGCAAATTTTTAAAATAATCTTTTGTATTCATTGCTTTATATGCACATGTGAAACCGTTGTATTCATTATCTGTTTCGTAATTACAATAAAGATCTGCATTGTTGTATTTTGGTGCCTCAGGGTGCCCCAGAGGGTAAACAATGTCATTTTTGCCGATTATAAATGCAAAAGTGTCTATCCCCATTCTGTTAGGTTTGTTGAAAATACCGTTTAAGTCTATAGATATTATTGGAGATTTGCTTTCGCTGCCTGTTTCGCATAGAATTGTCATTCCGTTGTTTAATTGGAATGAGCCGTCGTCAAGTAAACGACCCGCAAATGTTGTTGTCCCGAGCAAAGTTTTATATGCTGTCAGCAGTTCATCATTGGATACTATTGCCATGTTTTTATTCGTACTGTCTTTTGTATACATGTTTTTAAATGCCAGAGAAAAATTGTAAACAAATGTTTTTTCTTTTGCAAAAGAAATGTCGTTTCCTGTCCAGGTTTTGCCGTAAACCCAGATATCTTGTGAATGTAAATAGCTTATGGCGTTTGTTGTAAGCGTATATGCCTGTTTTAATTTTGTTTCGTATTGTTTTGCCTGAAAATTGTTTATGAGTGTCGGAATTGTCATGGCCGCTACAATACCGATGATGCCGAGTGTGATTAGCACCTCAGCGAGTGTAAACGCGGCACGACGAAGGCTGTCTGACGTAGCATCGGCTTTCTTTTTAAAGCCGTTAAGACGATATGACGTTAGGACGTTAAGTTCTTTACTGTGAGCTTTGCTTGCGTCTTTGTCACCCTGAACTCGTTTCAGGGACTCATCAACTTTTCTGTCGGCTTGGTAAAGCCGACCTGCATTTTTAATTTGTTGACGTGTTTCCGGCACTTCGTGAGGATATATAAAACTAAAATCCTTAAAACCTAAACACCGAGCTAACCTCGGGGGGGGGCGACTATCTGAACCGCTTTTGTAGTAATCTTTTTCAACATAATAACTCTCCTTTTCCCTTTTATTAAATATTATTTTGCATATTTTGTCAAGGTAATACAATTGATTTTTGTTTATGTTTTGAAAATAATAATTTTATGAATAAAAAATCCGGACATTTGCCGCGCATCTGGCTTGCGGGCGGACATTTTGTAAACGATATTTATACAGGGTTTCTTAACCCTATTATGCCGTTTATTGCCGCAAAAATAGGAATTTCTATGGCAGTTGCGACTGTTGTTTTGAGTATGTCGCATATTTTTTCGTCGCTTTTGCAGCCTATTTTCGGATTTTTCGCTGATAATATGCTCAAGCGTGCCTTTATTTTCTGGGGGTTGCTTTTTACATCATGTTTTATACCGTTTGCGCCGGCGTCTCAAACTTTGCCGGTTATGATTGTTTTTATTATTCTGGGAAGCCTCGGTTCAAGCCTTTTTCACCCTCAAGCACTCGGGCTTGCAAATAAATATGCCGGATCCGACAGAGTTAAATATATGGGAATTTTCCTCGGAATGGGAACTCTTGGCTATTCGGTCGGACCGCTGTTGTCGGCTTATGTCGCACAATTCTGGGGACTGAATAAAATGCCTGTCCTTTCGGTTATCGGGTTTATTTGGGCATGTGTTATGTTTAGATTTGTACCTAAGATTTCAAATTTAAAAATTGTAAAGCCTCATTATGAGTTGAAAACAGCTTTTAAAACCATTCTCGGTAATCGTAAATTGAATATTTTAAATGTGATTTCAATGCTGAAGTCTTTAATTTCTACTTCTTGTTTTATTTTATTACCGTTTTTGTGGAAAAGCATGGGGTATTCACCGTTTTTTATCGGTGCAGCATTATTTGTGTTTATTTTCGTGGGAGGAATAGGCTCAATGCTCAGCAATAAATTTGAAAAACTCGTCGGAACCCGTAATGTTTTTTATTTTTCCATGATTTCAACTCTGCCTTTGATGTTTTTATTTGTATTGACGTATAAAGTTTTCCCTGCGTTTTCTTTTGCGGTTTATTTCGTAATGGGATTTGTCACTATGCTTGCGGTGCCTGTCACTATGAATATGGCGCAGAGTATTATCCCTGAATATAAAAGCATTATCGGCGGATTTATTAACGGTTTTTCGTGGGGAATTGTTGCACTCATTATGTCTCTAAACGGTTATGTTGCACAAAAATTCGGTATTACAAATGTCCTTTTAGGTGTTTCTATAATCCCCGCACTGTTTTCCGTTTTTGTTAAATATTTGTTTGACGAGCGCTTAAGCTAATACGTCTAAATTTTTACCGTGCTCTCTCATATTGCTGTTTTTTGGCGTGTCGTCTGCAGTATTATTTTTATTCTGCATAATTTGAGTATTTTTGTCGCCGTTAAAAGTATTTTGTGTTTTGTAATTATTCGTCTTTACGGCTGTCAGCTTCGCTATGGATGATACCAGCATCTCTTAACCCCAAAATTTCTTAACTACTTTTTTATCGTATTATAAACATCACTTTTTGGCAAATTCTTAATATAAATTTTTGTAACAAAAACAGAACTTCTTGAATTTAGGTAAAAAGTATATACTTTATATATATAAGAACATTAAATTAACACGAAAGATGTTAAGAGAGAGATTATTTCCGTTTAAGTAAAGAGAGACAAACTTCCTATTCCTATTTCCTAGAGAAAAATTTAAGCCCCTTAAAAGGGGCTTTTTTTTATGCTGCTTCATCGATTTTGTGGATTTTTATGAAATTCGTTCCGCCGACAAGAACGTTAGGAACGGAACCCGTTATGATTACGGTATCTTGAGAATTGAAGTTAAGTTTTTTCATCAGAAATTTATCCATTCTATCGAGTGATGAGCGGTCAATTTTTCTTTCAAATTTGAATGTAATCGGGAAAACCGCTCTGTATAATTTGATAGCTCTGCAGATTTTTAAATCCGGACAGCAGGCAAGAATAGGAACGGAAGGTTTGCTTTCGGATAAAAATACCGGAGTAAAACCGCTACCCGTCAGGGCAACAATTGCCTTTATGTTAGGCACTTTTTTAATCATGTCTGAAAGCGCCATGCCGATTGCCATTGCTTGAGTATTGTTCTGGTCAATCATCCTTTTCGGGAAACAGTTGTGGTGTAAAAACAGACTGTTTTCGGCATTTTCCGCAATTAATTTCATCATTTTGACTGCTTCTACAGGATATTTGCCTGCAGCTGTTTCGCCGGAGAGCATAATTGCATCAGTTCCGTCTAATATTGCGTTTGCTACGTCAGAGGCTTCCGCGCGGGTCGGAATCGGGTTTTCTATCATGCTTTCAAGCATTTGTGTCGCGACAATTACGGCTTTGCTTTTGAAATTTGCTTTTTTGATTATTGTTTTCTGGACAATAGGAACTTTTTCGGTTGAAATTTCAATACCTAAATCTCCTCTTGCAACCATGATTCCGTCGGAAAGTTCAATAATTTCATCAATATTATCAACAGCCTGCGGTTTTTCTATTTTTGAAATTATTCTGATATCGCTGTTTTTTGAGTGTAGTATTTCTCGCAATTGAGCAACGTCATCGGCAGTTCTTACAAATGAAAGTCCAATGTAATCAATATTATTTTCAACGGCAAAATTAATAAATATTCTGTCACGTTCTGTTAAAACATCAATGCTGCCTGTAGAACCCGGAATATTTATCCCTTTGCGTTGTTTTAAAAGTCCGTCTGTCAGAACTTTCGCATATATTACATCTCCTTCAACTTTTTCTACTATAAGTTGAAGTTTCCCGTCATCTATAAGAATTTTTTCACCTTTTTTAACGTCTTTGGCTATTCCTGCATAGTCTACAGGAATGATGTCGTCGGTTATTTTATCCTGATGGCGGAATTTTAGTATTTCCCCTTTTTTTATTTCAATCGGGTTATCCAAATTTCCGATTCGGATTTTCGGACCTTGTAGATCCAGTAATACCGGAATAAGTGTTTTTTCGTCTTTTTCTACTTCTCTGATCAGATTTAGGGTTTTCTGGTGAACTTCCGGTGTTTCGTGTGATGAATTTATGCGGAACATTGTAACACCGGCTTTAAACAAATCACGTATTTTTTCTTTAGTGTTGCTGGCAGGACCTAATGTTGCAACAATCTTCGTCATAGTGTAATCTTCCATTGTGTCTCCTCTTATGTATATTAATTTATTTTTAAATTATAATTATGACTTTACAAATCATGATATTTACGTTATACTATAAAAAAAATTAGTTTACTAGTGGTAAGAGAAGGAAGATTATTATGAAAAAAATTTTTGCTGGAGTGATGGCTTTCAGTTTGTTAGTCTGGAATGCTCTTCCGGTATTTGCCGGTCAGTCAGTAAAAATTCTTGATGTTAGCAAGGATTACTGGGCAAGACCGGAAATCGTAGAAGTTGTTTCAGACAACATCATGACTCTTGACGATGCAGGTAATTTTTATCCTGAAGATACTGTTCAAAGAGTTGAGTTTGTTAAGGCTTTGTTGAAGCTTTTATCAAATGACAATTTGAATGTTAACATTAAAAACATCTTTACTGATGTTTCATCATCAAATGCTGATTATGCTGACATTTTGCGTTCTCAGCAATTAGGTTTGGTTTACGGTTATCCTGACAGAACTTTTAAACCTCAACAGGTTATGACAAGAGCTGAAGTTCAATCTGTAATCAGCCATATTACAAAAGATGCTTCTGCTGATACATCTGTATTGAATTATTTTGATGATGCTAATCAGGTTCCGCAATGGGCAGTAAGACCTTATGCAAAATCTTTGGCTTACGGTATTTATGTAAATTATCCGAATGCTAAAGAATTGCGTCCGAATGACGATTTGACAAGGGCAGAAGCTGCTGTTCTTCTTGCCAGATTAAAAGATAAAATCGGTCTTGTTAAAGAAGAATATGTTGGTCCTGATTTGGAAAAAGTGATTGCTATTGAGCATTTGAATATGAAGAAAAATGCTCCGAATCACTCTGTTAAAATTACCAATAAAAGAAATATTGTTATGAGCGGTAACGTTCTTGAAGTTGCATTTACTGACAAATTCAGATCTGAAGCTGCTTCTGCAGGTCAGGTTGTAAAATTTGTTGCACCTCAAGATATTTGCACTGATGAAGGTACAGTATTGTTCCCTGCAAATTCAGTATTCTCAGGAAAGGTTTTGGATGTTGTTCCTCAAAAATGGTTCAACAAGAACGCACGTGTATATATTCAGTTAACAGAAGTATGCATGCCTGACGGTAAAAAGGTTGACTTGAATGCTAAGCCTTTCTACAGAAATTATGAATTAAAAGAAGGACCTTGGATGACAGCAGGTAAAGTGGCATTGTGGACTGTAGGTCTTGGTGCTGTTGGTACAGGTGCCGGTGTTGGGTTTGCTTTCATTCCGAACCCTGCTGAAATCGGTAAAGGTATCGCAATTGGTACTCCTATCGGTGCCGGTGTTGGTTTGATTACCGGTCTTGTAACTCCTGGTCTTAAGTATCATGCTAAATCAGGCGAACAAATTTACGTTATCCTTTGTGATGACGCAAGCATTGTTAAGTAATATGCTTGATTAAAATTTGAAAAGCGGACTTCTTTTGAGGTTCGCTTTTTTTTATTGCACTTTTTGTTAACTCCTTTTGTTTAGTTTATATTGCCTTATGCGGTGTGGAAATATTAAGTTGCATGTTTAAAATGGTAATGTGGCTGATATGGTTCGGCTATTTTAGAAAAGGAGTAAATTATGAAAAAAACGCTCGCATCACTTGCTTTATTTGCATTTTTCTTCTTACCGGCGCAGGGTGCCTTTGCATGGACTTATGACGGTATAGGCAGTCTGAATCCGTTTACGGGCTTCAGAAACTGCAATAAGTGTGAAAAAGTAAAATGCCACAAGGTTAAAAAAGCTAAATGTGATCCTTGTCAGAAGGTTAAAATTGTACCGAATTGCGATAAGTGTACAAAAGCCTTCAATACAGAACAAAATTGCCCTTGTCACAGAACAAGCTATTAAAAAAGGCGCTTTATGCGCCTTTTTTAATAATCTATATCATCATGTAAAACTTTAAATATTTTATCCGTAATTTGTTGGATATATTCCTGACTGACCATACCGTTAATAACGGCATCCGCTATCTGATAATTCGGCCGGATATATTCCTGAGCGGTTTTATTAACATCCTGAAACTGCATGTCTGCGGCTGTACCTGTTTTGCCGCGAAGTGCCGCGCGTTTATACCAGCGTTCTTTAATGACCTCAAGCGGTGTGAATACATAAACTTTTACATCCATTATATCCGCAAGCCCTTTATTTAAGACATAAAGTCCTTCTGTTAAAACAACTTTTGCCGGCTGCTTGTGGTCGCCGTTCGGATCTGAAACGCAGGTTACAAAGTCATATTTGGGTGAAGTTACGCTTTTGCCTGATTTTAATTCAATCAAATGTTTTTTCATTAATTCCAGATCTATGGCATCGGGGGTATCAAAGCTAAAACCTGTTTTGAATAATTCTTCATAGCTCCCTGCTTCCTGCAGTTCTTTTGAAGTATCCTTATAATAGTCATCACATCGGATTACTGTATAAATGCCTTGTTTTTTGTCTTTTACGCATGCTTTTATTGTGTTATCAACAAAAACTGTTTTGCCGGAGGCGCTTTCACCGGTAATTCCGATTAGAAAAGTTTTCTTTTTTTCCTGAACAACTTTTCTTGCAATGTTCAAAATGAGATTTTCGGATGTTTTCAGAAATAAAGGCTGTTCTGCGTGTTTATCTTCTTCCAAAACTTTTTTTAAAGCCTCAACGATTTGCGAAATAACTTCCATATCCCGTCGGCTTGAATAGTAATCATAACTGGTTAATTGAAACTCTTTCATCAAAACTTCCCCTTACATATTAATTATTTTACTTTAAAGTTTTAAAATTTTCCCGTAATACTAAATTTTGTAACAATATTGTTTAAAAAATTAAAGTTTGCGGAATAAAAATACGTATATATCTATGTGAAGATAGATAGGAGTATAATAATGTATCAAGAAGAAATTTTTTCAAACGCGATTACAGATGCCAAAAAAGCAGGCTATGATGCTTTAAAAAATGAAATCAAGGGAATGGAAGCTGCAATAGAAAGATTTTTTACTAAAATCTTTGACACTTCATCATCTCTTGCGGAACGTGATTATAATGTTACTTCGCTATAAAAATTAAAAAGACCGGTACAAGCCGGTCTTTTATTTATGCTGCGAGGTTGCCGTAATTAAATGGATTAAAATAATTATTCATAAAAGGATTGAATGCTGTATTGGAACCGAATATCGGCATAAACTGTCCGAAATAATTATTCATAAACGGGTTGAATACCGTGTTCATATTGGATGACCATCCGAACGGATTGTTTGTATATCCCGTTGATATTTTACCGTCTGCAAGTGCGAATAATGCGTTTAATCCTGCATCAGGTTCAAACGTATTTTGTGTGGCTGCTGCAGTTGTTGTACCTGTAGCAGTTGTTGTGTTTGTTGAAGGTGCAGCCACAGCGGTAGTTTCAGCACCGGTGAGTGAGGCTGCAACTTTATCAACACTTTGTGCTATGGCTTCAGCGTCTTCTTCTGATGCAACATTTCCTGTTTTAAGATTTTCGCTTGCGTTAATTGCAAGTTCTGCCTGAAGTTCAGGGTTATCTTTTGCTGCTTCTGCAAGTTGTTTGGTTTGTTCTTCCTGAGCTATTTCAAGTTCATCTTTGCCGACAACGGCTCTTGCAGCTTTACCTGCAAGCCAGCTGCCTAAAATGCCTCCGGCAATACCGATTATAGCACCAACAGCTCCTCCGACCGCAGTACCTATTGGGCCGCCAATACATGTACCTATTGTTGCCCCCAGTTTTGCGCCGGCAATACCGCCAAGCTTTGCACCTACTGCAAAACCTGCTGTATCTGCCGCAACTTTTACTGCGGATTTTCCAAGTTGTTTTGTCCCTTTTTTGCCGCCCAGCTCTTTATATGTTTTAACAACCGTTGGCACTTCAAGTCCTGCGGATATAAGTGCCATTACACCGCCGGCTTTAGCACCTTTTGAAATTATTTTTACAGCTTTATTGCTGCTTAATGTGCCTTCTAAAACTTTATTTTCAAGTGCTCTTACACCGCTTTTTGTTTTTACCCATGATGCTGCTTTGCCTAATTTTGTCTCTTTTGTAATTACTCCTGCGGCTTTTGCATTATTTTCTGCGATTTTTGCTTTAGTTTGCGCAATTTTAATTTCATCTATTTTTGCGGCAAGCTCTTTACCTTTTAATGTTTTTGCTTCATTTGTTAATTTGGTTACATCTTTATATATATCTGCCTTTTTAACATCTTGAGGTTTGGTTAAATCAAATGCGGGTGTTTTGATTCTTTTTAATTCACCTTGAAGGTAATTATTGTTTACAGTGTCCCAGAATTTACCTTTCAAAGGAGCCCTGTTTGCTGCAAAAATTGTAGTTTGACCGATTGTATTTTTATAGGTATTTCGAAGTGCCGGACCGTAGTTACCCCAATTTTGATATGTCCATACGGGCAGATCCCAGATAACAGCTTTACCGGTTTTACATGCTAAAGGAAGTGCCATAATCCCACCGCCGAAGAGCAGGTAGTTTTTAAGTTCTTCAGCACTGCTTGCGCGGTTTATTGCTGCGCCGGTTGCTGCCGCACTTAAGACGTATAAATCCCTTTCTGTAACTCCGTTTATATAATTACTCATATTTATTCCCCGTATTAATATAAAGTTTATTTGATTTTTAAAATTGCTTTTTGTATTAAGAAATGTAAAGCCCGATAATATACCGGACTTTACGCTGTTACGTTTAATTTTTGATTATTAGCGGCATTTGTCATAAAATCATTATTATTTCCGCTATATAACATTTGTTGCAGTATTAATAAATCTTGAGGCGACATTGTCATTTTAAGCGATGACTCAGGAGCCTTAACATCATATCCTGTCATATTTCGCGTGAATTCAGCTTGTTGGGCTGCCTTTTTTTCGGAATAGCTTTTGCCGACAACCAGTTTCCCGAGCAGATCACCTATAATGAAACCGGGGATACTTCCGAGCGGCCCTAAAATCGCAGTACCTATAGCACCGCATGCAACGCCTGCCGCAATCCTTACTGCACTTTTGCCTGTTTCTGCAGCGCCGTTAATCAGTCCGCCTTCTTTTGTTGCTTTAAATATATTAGGCAGTTCAAATGCAACCATTAATGCAGTACCGATTAAGGGGGCGCGTTTTCCAAGACCTTTCAGCGTCCCGCCGATTTTGGAAAGAAACTTTTTGTCACTTTTCCAGAGTGCTGAAACATCTGTTCTATAGCTTTTTAATGAATCTTTTAAACTCTGAAAAATTTTTTTATTTGAGGTGTATTTATCCGCTTTTTGAAATGCGCTTCCGATTTGTTTGTCAAATTGGAAAAATCTTCCTTTGCCACTTCTTTTGTAATAGTTGCCGGAATTTTTTAGACTGCTTGTAATCTTTGTTGCAAATCTGTCATCAAAAATTAACCTTCCGGCATAATTAAGCCCTGTTTTGGCAATACTTACTATTCCCATAACTGTAACCTACCTTTTACATAACCTACCTTACCTATATAAAAAATTTTGCGTGTTTGGGATTGCTAAATTAATAAAATTTTTCTTAACATTTTGTAATGTTTTTTTGTTGTAATATTAATATAAAGGAGGCTTTATATGCGTACAATAACCTTGATTAACGGTGACGGAATCGGTCCTGAGATATCCGATGCAGTGATGAAAATTATAAAGGCAAGCGGGCTTGAAATTAATTGGGATATCCAAACTGCAGGTGCTGAGGTTGCAGAGGTTGAGGGCACACCTTTACCTGAGCGCGTGATTAATTCAATACGTGAAAATAAAGTAGCCTTAAAGGCTCCTGTTACAACACCTATCGGTAAAGGATTCAGATCTGTTAATGTGCAGCTCAGGAAAGATTTGGATTTGTATGCTAATTTAAGACCGTGTAAAAACCTTCCGAATGTTAAAACCCGCTTTGAAAATGTTGATTTGATTGTTGTGCGTGAAAATACGGAAGATTTGTATGCGGGAATTGAACATATGAAAGACGGTGATACCGCCGAAAGTATCAAGATTATTACGCGTCATGCATCAGAGAGAATTTGTAAATTTGCGTTTGATTATGCCCTTAAAAATAATAGGCATGAAGTTTGCGTTGTTACTAAAGCAAATATTATGAAGCTGTCTGACGGTTTGTTTTTGGAAAGTTACAGAAAAGTTGCAGAAAATTATCCGCAAATTAAAAAACGTGAAATTTTGGTTGATAATTTGTGTATGCAGCTTGTACAGGATCCGACGAGGTTTGATGTACTGGTTATGCCTAATTTATACGGTGATATTGTGTCTGATTTGACGGCCGGGTTAATAGGCGGCTTAGGTGTTGCACAAGGGGCTAATATCGGTGAACATTGTGCGGTGTTCGAGCCGGTTCACGGTTCTGCTCCGGATATTAAAGGTCAAAATAAGGCTAATCCGACGGCGCTTTTGTTGTCTGCTGTCGAAATGCTTAAATATATAGGCGAAAATTCTTGCGCAGAAAAAATTGAACGTGCTTTATTCAAAACTCTTTCTCAAAATATTAAAACGGCCGATTTGGGCGGAAATGCAACAACTACAGAGTTTACACAAAAAGTTATTGAAAACTTATAACAATCCTAAATCTCTAAGAAATTTTTGATTGTTTGCAAGGTCAGCAAGCTTTTCATCCACAAAAGGATCTGCAACGCCGTCATCAAAAAGTTTTTTAACCATATCATTATGGGATTTGTTTTCGGGGTTTGAGAGCACAAGTTTTGAAAAATTACTTATATCTGTTTGTTTTTCATAAAGCTCAACCGCTTTTTTGGTCATGTCTTTCAGATATTCATTTTTGGGTGTTATAAAAATATCTCCGAAAGGCAGTGTTTGCGGTGCGGTGTTTGTTTTTGTATTGTAATCTCTTAAACGTTGTGCGAGTTTTTTGAACATATACATATCCCTTCATGTTATATTATCTGCATTTTTTTGTAAATGTCTATCAATCTTTGGATTGAGTTTTTGATAATTTTCTCTTGATTATAACTTTTATTTAAATTAGAATAATCCTGTAGTAAGAAAGAGGTTCAAGATGCTTGATATCAAATTAATAAGAGAAAATCCCGAAAAAATAAACGAACTTTTAAAACGCAGAAATCCTGAGTTATCAATAGATGAAGTTATTGAAATAGATGTAGAACGCCGTAAAATTCAAACTCTGGCGGACGATTTGCGTGCAAAACGTAAAGCTGAATCCCAAAAAATCGGTGAATTAAAGAAAAAAGGCGAAAATACCGACGCAATTCAAGAAGATGTTCGTAAAATCGGGGAAGATATCAAGGAACTTGAAGATAAGCAATCGGTTTTGGACGAAAGACAAAGGGATCTTTTATTGCATATCCCGAATATTCCGGACGAAACAACTCCAATCGGCGCGTCAGAAGATGATAACGTAGAAGTTTATAAATGGGGTGAGCCGAGAAAATTTGATTTTGAATTCAAGCCTCACTGGGATATTTGCGAAGAAAAGAAACTTGTTGATTTTGAACGCGGTGTAAAGCTTTCTCAGAGCAGATTTACGCTTTACCGCGGACTCGGTGCAAAGTTAGAGCGTGCAATTATAAACTTTTTCCTGGATTATCATACGGGAGAACAGGGGTATGAGGAAATTTTACCGCCTTTTATGGCAAATGCCGCAACCATGACCGGTACCGGACAATTGCCTAAATTTGCGGAAGATATGTACAAATGTGTTGACGAAGATTTGTACTTAATTCCGACAGCAGAAGTCCCTGTTACAAATATTTATGCCGGTGAAATTTTATCCGAAGAGCAGCTCCCGATGTATATGACGGCTTACACTCCATGCTTTAGACGTGAAGCAGGTTCTGCCGGAAAAGATACAAGAGGCTTAATCAGAGTCCATCAGTTCAATAAGGTTGAACTGGTTAAACTTTGTACACCTCAGACAAGTAAAGATGAGCATGAAAAATTGACCGAAGATGCTGAAAAGATGCTTCAATTATTGGAGCTTCCATATCGCCGCGAGGCTTTATGTACGGCTGATATCGGTTTTAGTGCCAATAAATGCTGGGATTTGGAAGTTTGGATGCCGTCTTACGGAACTTATAAAGAAATTTCCAGCTGTTCAAATTACGGTGATTATCAGGCAAGACGCGCGAATATCAGATATCGCGACAAAGCAACCGGCAAAACCCAGTTTGTTCATACAATTAACGGTTCCGGACTTGCGGTCGGCAGAACTTTTGCCGCAATTGTTGAAAATTACCAGCAGGCGGACGGTTCTATCGTTATTCCGGAAGTTTTGCGCAAATACACAGGCTTTGATATTATTAAATAATTTTACAAACATATAAATTTATGTCATAATAGTTTTAAGGATAGTTTGTTATGTATGAATTTCCCTTTGAACTGGATGATTTTCAAAAAGATGCCTGTAATTTTATTGATGCGGGCAAAAGTGTTGTGGTTTGCGCACCGACAGGGGCAGGTAAAACAGTTATTGCAGAGCACGCTATTCATAGAGCTTTGGCTGAGGGGAAAAGAATTTTTTATACAACACCGTTAAAAGCTCTTTCTAACCAGAAATATTATGATTTCGGGCAAAAATACGGTCAGGATAACGTCGGACTTTTGACGGGCGATACATCAATTAACAGAAACGGTCAAATTGTTGTGATGACAACCGAAGTTTTCCGAAACATGCTTTACGGTACAAATTTCGGTGCTGTTGCGGACAATTTGAAAGATGTGAAATATGTTGTTCTGGATGAAGTTCACTATATGAACGACGAACAGAGGGGAACTGTTTGGGAAGAAAGTATAATCTATTGCCCGACAAATGTCCAGATTATTGCTCTTTCGGCAACAGTCGCAAATGCAGATGAGCTGACCAATTGGATTAACACGGTACATTCAAAAACCGAGCTTGTGGATACTGATTTTCGCCCGGTACCTTTGAAATTTTATTATTTTGACAGTTCACAGCCGAATAAACTGCTTCCGTTATTCACTCCGAGCGGTCAGTTGAATAAAAAAATTAAGCCTGAAAAACATGCATGGGGTAAACATGGTAAAAATAAGCAAAAATCTCCGGTAAAAGATGTTATAAGAAATTTGGCAGCCGAGGATATGCTGCCTGCAATTTACTTTACTTTCTCACGAAAAAAATGTGATGAGCAGATGGAAAAATGTGCGTCACTCGGACTTGTTACTGCCGGTGAACAGGCTCAAATCAGGCAGTTTGTGGATGATTACATAGCTGAAAATCCGCATTTATACGGCAACAAGCACATTGAATATCTGTTGCAAGGAGTTGCGTCGCACCATGCCGGGCTTTTGCCTGCATGGAAAAATCTTGTGGAAAAGTTATTCCAAAAAGGTTTGATTAAAGTTGTTTTTGCAACGGAAACGCTTGCGGCAGGGATTAATATGCCGGCGCGTTCTACTGTAATAAGTTCAACCAGTAAAAGAACGGACAGCGGTCACAGAATGCTGACGGCAAGTGAATTTTTGCAAATGTCTGGACGTGCCGGACGCAGAGGAATGGATGAAATCGGTTATGTAACGATTGTCGGCACCCCTTTTCAATCTCCGGAAGAAGTTGCAGAACTTGTCCTGAGTGATGCTAATCCTCTGGAAAGCCGTTTTTCCCCGAGTTATTCAATGGTTTTGAATTTGCTGCAAAGGTTCAGCCTTGAGGAATCAAAAGAACTTATTTTAAAAAGTTTCGGGTATTATTCTGCGGGGTCGCGTCTACAGCCTCTGTTAAAACAGTTTGAGATTAGCGAAAAAGAGCGTGCAGAGAGAACTTTTGCATGTCCGCATAAGATTTCTGATGAAGAATTTCTTAAATACGACAAAATGCGGCATTTGTACGTCCAAAACAGGCTTACTTATAAAAAAATCTGCAAGCAGGAGCAGGCTAAAAAACGTCCGCTGTCTGATGAAGTTATCGCTTTTCGCGATAGTAACAGGCTGCTTCTTGAACAGCTGCATTCATATCCTTGTGACAATTGTAACAGGTATAAAAAACATGCTAAAAATTTAGAGGTTCTCGGACGAATTGAAGTTCGTCAGGCAAGGCTTGAAAAAGAAATGGAGCGGCAAAGAGATATTTACTGGAATAAATTTCTCTCACACCGCAGCGTTTTGACGGATTTCGGGTATTTAAAAGATGATTTTCCGACTGCAAAAGGGGTTACAACATCTCAAATTAGATCGGAAAATGAACTTTATATCGCGGAAATTATTTTCTCCAATGTCTTGGAAGGTTTGACCCCGTCGCAATTAGCTGCCGTAATTTGTGCGGTTACGACAGAGGATTTAAGGATTGATATTCCGTATTTGCCCTTTTCCCAAACTGTCAGAAAAACTCTTAATCTTATCAGAAACATCCGCCGCAAAATAGACAAAGTGCAAAAACGTCATCTCGTTGAATCGCCGATGTATATAAATCCGTATTTCAGCTCGTTAATTGAATTGTGGGTTGAAGGCGCCGAGTGGGAAACCATTACCGAACAAATTGACATGGGCGAAGGTGATATCGTAAGAGCTTTTAAGCGGACTGTGGATGTTTTAAGACAGTTCACAACAATTGATAATATACCGGAGAGCCTTGTATTTACAGCACGTGAAGCAATTGAAAAGATTTTGCGCGAACCCGTTGATGTGGATTAATTTTAATGTTACAATTGCCAAAAAGGAGAACGCAAATGAAGTTGAAAAAGAGTTTGACTAACGGGGGGGCGACTCCTCTAAGTGAGCAGGACAATGGTTTTTGGGGTATTGTTTGGGAAAAGTTACTAAGATACTATGATACTAAGGCACTAAGAAGTAACATTCATCATAGTAAGGCGGAGCAATATAGAAATAGCAGGAGTTTTGGTGACTTGTTATCCTCGCCCCTTGCGGGAGAGGGAAGAATTTCAACACGAGGAACGAGTGTTAGAAATTCGGGTGAGGGGTGGTGCAAGAGGCACGACACCATATTAGGTTTTTGCGGAACTTTGCGGGTCATCCCGGGGTGGTTAAGAAACGTAGGTTGGCATTACAAGCCCTACAACAAAATTGACAAAGGAGCAAATACAAATTATAATTCTAATATGATGAATTATAATTCAGTGATCCTGCGGAAAAACCGGACATTTTTCACAAAATCGAAGATTTTGGAAAAAGTAGTCAAACGAGTTCAGGGTGACAAAAAAACTCACGCCATTCAATCAAAAAAATTCTTAGTGCCTTACTGCCTTAGTAACTTAGTATCTTTTAAGAAGGCAGCATTTACTCTGGCGGAGGTTCTGATAACCCTCGGAATAATCGGGATTGTTGCAGCATTGACAATACCTAATCTTGTTGTTAAATATCAGCGAAAAGTCATGCAGACAAGGTTTCAGAAAGCATATTCCATTTTGACGGAAGTTAATACCCGTATGATTGCTGAAAATATTAATCAGTACAGGGATTTTGTTCGTACAGAAAAGGATGAAAACGGCAAATATTCAGAAGAAGCCCGTAATCGCCAGCTTGACACTCTTGCGTCATTTTTAAACGGTGCAAAAGTATGTAACGGTTCTTATTATAGCTGTTCAGGAATTGAAGATGCATATGATTTTCCTGATAAGATTCATAAAACTCTTGACGGGCAGAATAACGCACATATCGCTGCCGACGCGTATATGAAAAAGACAGTAATTACTAATGACGGTATGGATATATGGGCTGGTGGTCTGCAGTTTGAAATTGACAAATACTATGTAGATACCAACGGTTATAATAACGGTCCTAACAAGCTTGGCTATGACCTTTTTAGATTTGTGATTAATAGTAATGGAACTGTTACTCCGGAAAAAGATAGTGGAGCTCGCAATAAATGCTCATTTATATCGCCTGCAGAAAGTGCAGCTTACCTCGGTTTTGGCTGTGCGTATTATGCCTGGAAAAATGTGAATCCTGATGCTTTGGATGATCCGTCACAGGATTATTGGAATGATTTTTTGAAATAGTTTGCTAATTCACTCCAGTATTGTATTTTTTTTATGTTCCTGTTAAAATTTAGCCATAGTACGAAAGAAGGGATATATGTCAAACAGAGTATTGTTATGTATTATGGACGGCTGGGGCATAAGCAAAAATCACCCCGAATTTGATGCAACAAAGCTTGCCCATCCGGTTCATGTTGATAAATTAGAAAAAGAAGAACAGTTTATAAGACTTCATGCAGACGGCGAATACGTCGGGCTTCCCGCAGGTCAGATGGGAAACAGTGAAGTCGGTCACCTGAATTTGGGTGCAGGACGCATTGTTTATCAGGATTTATCAAGAATTAATAATGCTATAAAAGACGGATCATTCTTTACTAACGAAAGATTCTTGATGGCAATTGACCATGTAAAGAAAAATGATTCTGCTTTACATATTTATGGTTTGGTTTCAACAGGCGGTGTCCACTCATCTTTGGAACACGTTATGGCATTGATTAAACTTGCAGCTGATAACGGTTTGAAAAAAGTTTATGTCCACGCATTTTTAGACGGCAGAGATACTCCTCCTCAAAGTGCATGCACGTTTTTGGAACCGGTTGAAGAAGAACTTAAGAAATATGGTTTGCCTCCGATTGCAACCGTTATCGGACGTTATTACATAATGGATCGTGACAATCGCTGGGATAGGGTTGAAAAAGGCTATAATGCACTATTGTTAGGTGAAGGTGAACATGCATCATCTGCCTGCGAAGCTGTTAAGCAGTCTTATGCAAGAGGCGACAACGATGAATTTGTGCTCCCGACAGTAATTGGCGGCGAAGAATCAAGAATTCACGATAATGATGCTGTTATTTTCTTTAATTACAGACCTGACAGAGCAAGAGAAATTACTAAGGCAATTAATTTTGAAAACTTTGACGGTTTCGACCGCAAAAAGGTGCTTAAAAATATTTGCTATATTACTATGACAAGTTATAACGAGGATTTCACGTTCCCTGTGGCTTTCCCGAAAGAACATCTGGTAAATATTTTGGGCGATGTCTTGGAAGCTAACGGAATAAATCAGTTCAGAACAGCGGAAACTGAAAAATATGCTCACGTTACCTTCTTCTTTAACGGGGGAATTGATGAGCCGCAGCCTCACGAAACACGAGTTCTTGTTCCGTCTCCAAAGGTTGCAACTTATGATATGCAGCCTGAAATGAGCGCAATTGAGGTTTGCGAAAATGTTTTGAAAGCTATTGACAATCCCGAATACGGATTTATCTTAGTAAACTTTGCAAACCCTGATATGGTTGGGCATACAGGTGTAATTGAAGCGGCTGTTAAGGCTTGTCATACCGTAGATGAATGTGTCGGAAAAATTGCCGAGGCTTGCAAAAAACACGGTGTTATCATGCTTTTGACCGCTGACCACGGAAATTCCGAGGTTATGGTAAATCCGGAAACAGGTAAACCTCAAACCGCGCATACTACAAATGAAGTTCCGCTTGTTTTGATTAACGCGCCGGAGGGGGTTGAATTAAAACAAACCGGCGACGGTGCTTTATGCAATATTGCGCCGACTGTTCTGGAACTTTTGGGTATTGATAAACCGAAAGAAATGTCAGCAGAGTCATTATTGAAATAAGGAATTTATGACACAAGACTGGGATATAGATTTTTCATTTAAAAAGAATAACGTGGATGAATTGTTCTTTAACCTGAGCGAAAACCCCGAAGGGTTTAAGAACAAGGATTTCCGTTACACTTTGAGCATGATTTATCAGATAGTGGAGGACGAATTTGCAGGCGTTTTCTTAAGCCCGTATACGCCCGCCAGAAATACAAATTTTTTCCTTGTTAACGATAATGAAAAGCTTTCGTTTTTCGTAACTCCGACAAATAATTTTCAGTATTATTTGAAATCAAAAGGGTCGTTATTCCGGTTTAATTCGCAGGTACTGGGCAAGGATGTCGGGTATGCGCTTTCTCTGGATGTCGTATTGGATTATTTCGGCGGTTTCGGGAATATCGTTGACATTGAATCTTTGACGCCGACTTTTGTCTATATGAACAAATTGACTTATTTTGTGATGAAATTAATCGAAAAATTGTATTTCATCCCGACGGTTAAACGTCACGGTCAGATGTTCAGAATAGTTTATGAACCTATAATTTCAAACCAGCAGCTTGCAAGAATTGTTAACCTGTTTGAAGAAAATATGCCGGAAAACCTTTTTATAAAAGGTGAAAAACCGAAAAATTTTGTTTATGAATTTATATACAACTACCTGAATTACGTTTTGTATAAATTTTTGGGCATAAAGGCATACAGATTCAAAGACGTTAAATCAGGCACTTATTTAATAAAAGACCTTGAGCAGCGCGCTGTAATGAAAGGTCAGGATTTGGCGGAGAATTTTGCGCAGTGGTTTGACGAGCTTTACCTCGGGAAATACGACGTGATCCCGTTCTTCAAGATTGAAAAAATTGAAGATGAGCTTTTCAGACTTAAAGTTTATATTAAAAACCGTAAAACTGATGAGAGTGTTTTGATAGATAAGCTTTATACGGATGATGAGGTCTTCGGGGCAAATTCGTCCGATATCTCAAGAATTGTCGAAAAGCAGTTGAATTATGCCCTCCGTTATATGCCGGAACTCGAGGAGTTGTTTGAAGATGAGGAAAAACTTGCGCTTGATTTAAACCTTAACGAGGTTTATAAAATTATTACGCAGACCGCATATTATCTTCAAAAAGCCCAGATTGACGTTGTTTTGCCTGATGAGCTGGTTAATGTTGTTGTGCCGAGAGCTTCAATTAACGCTAAAGTTAAGGCTTCCCGCTCGGCAGATCTAGCGGATATATTTAACAGCAATACTTCCGGCAAAATTTCGCTTGATGATATTTTGGATTTTTCTTACGAAATTGCAATCGGCAACGACAAAATTTCGCTTGAAGAATTCAATAAAATGGTTGAAAACAGCACGGGGCTTATTAAATATAAAAATAAATACGTGCTTGTGGATAAGGAAGAAAGCAAAAAGATTTTTGAACAGGTTGCAAAGGCGAACCTCAAATCAATGTCGCGTATGGAGTTAATCCATGCTGCAATGTCAGGGCAAATTGACGAATATGATTTTGATTACGATGATGCGTTTGCCCGTGTTATAAAAGATTTCACAAAGCCGGTTGAGGTTACGGTGCCGAAAACTTTGAACGGAGAATTAAGACCTTATCAGCAAATCGGTCTGAAATGGCTCTGGACTAACGTTTCAAAAGGATTTGGCGCATGTATGGCAGACGATATGGGGCTTGGTAAAACTATTCAGGTTATCAGTCTTATTTTGAAATTAAAGGAAGAAAAATCGCTTACAAAGCCTGTTCTTGTAATTTGTCCGACGACTCTTATGGGCAACTGGATGAAGGAACTTCAGATGTTTGCTCCGACTTTGGACGCTGTAGTTTACCATGGCGCTGAAAGAAACCTTGATGTAAAGCATGATGTAATTTTGACGACTTACGCGATTATGAGGATTGACGTTGAGGAGTTGAAAAAGCAAAGCTGGGGGATGCTTATTGTTGATGAAGCTCAGAATATTAAAAACCCCGATACGGCGCAAACTCTTGCTATCAAAATGCTTAAATCCGATATCAAAATCGCTATGACAGGCACCCCTGTCGAAAACAGATTAACTGAATTGTGGAGTATTTTTGACTTTATCAATAAGGGGTATTTGGGCTCGTTGAAAGATTTCCAGAAAAGTTATGCAATACCTATTGAAAGATTTAAAGAAACTTCCCGCGCGGCAAAATTAAAAATGTCAGTATCTCCGTTTGTTTTGAGGAGGTTGAAAACCGATAAGCACGTAATTACAGACTTGCCTGAAAAAATGGTGCTCAACGAATACTGCTATCTCACAAAACCGCAGGCTGTTTTATATGAAAAAACTCTTAATGAAATGATGGATAAGATAAGCGGATTCACAGGCATTAACAGACGCGGTAATATTTTCAAACTTATTACGGCGCTTAAGCAGATTTGCAACCACCCTTATCAGTTCCTTAAGTCAGGTGAAATGGGCAAAGAACTTTCTGGTAAAATGGAAAAATGTGTATCAACTGTTCAAACAATTCTTGAAAACAATGAAAAAACGCTTATTTTTACCCAGTATAAAGAAATGGGCGATATCCTGACAAAAGTTCTGGCACAGGAATGCAATACTGAACCGCTCTTTTTCCACGGCTCGTTGACAGTTCCTCAAAGGGAAGAATTGATTGACAAATTCCAGAATGACGATGATACAAAATTAATGATATTATCTTTGAAAGCCGGCGGTACGGGGCTTAACCTGACAAGTGCAACGAATGTAATCCATTATGATCTGTGGTGGAACCCTGCGGTTGAAGAGCAGGCAACGGACAGAACTTATCGTATAGGTCAGGATAAAAACGTTCTTGTACACAGGATGATTACGCTCGGAACTTTTGAAGAAAAAATCGATGAAATGCTTAAGTCTAAAAAAGAACTTGCTGATTTAGCCGTTTACGAAGGCGAAAAGATTATTACAGAGCTTTCGGACGAGGAAATTTACAATATCTTTACGCTTTCGGCATAGAGCTATTGTAGCTTATGTCATTACGGAGAGAATGTGGAGCCTTCGACGTGCTAATCTCATTCAACTCCAACGACTTTAGGATTTGGTAGTCATTGTTTCTGTTTCATAACCTTGCGATTGTCACGCTCGCTCCGATCCCACGCATTGACCTGACAAGGTACACAGATATTGTCTGGTGTCGTGGCTTTGGCACCTCGCAATGACATTTTTAATGAGATCCTTCGGCTATACCTCAGGATGACGTAAAATTAATCACCCAGACATACCGCCGGAGGATCGCTATAGTTACGGCTGCCGTTGCCCTTGCCAGTACTGGTAGGGTTGAAGTAGCGGTAGTCCGCGTTGTAACTATTCCCCTCGCCGGACCAAATGTCGAAATTTGTCCCTGTGAATCCAAGCTCTGCTGCTTTATCATAGTCTAATGTTAAAGGGCTGACATTATCATATGCACCTATGTCTGATGTGTTGTATACATAATTTGCAATGTCTGCAACCTGAGCCATTGTAGGCATTTTAGTAACACCGCCGCAAGCTTTAACAGCACCTGCCCAATAGTCACTTCCATAATTACATCCTTCAATTCCTAGATCGCCTTTTAATTGTTCACATTCAGCTTTAGTGAGAGGATCAGGCTTAAACGGAGCGGAGAAACAAGTACTGCCGGATCTGAAAGCACAGGATTTTAAAAACGAATTAATTCCTCTTACATCTTTGTTAAAAGAGTTCGGCGACTTGAATCCGTTAGTATCATAAACGAGAGAAACACAGCTGGTACCGGTGAATTGATTAGAAAAGGGTTGTTCTCTGCAATTGAGATTGTAGGCAATAATTCCGGTTGTGCCGTTTGCAAATTGAACTCCGACAGCGTCAGAATTCCAATCATCCTGTCCTAAAGCCGCAGCTGTCGTAATTGTAGTCATATCATAAGAACCTGATTCATTATCTCCGGCAGAAATATCCAGAACATCCCATGTTATTTTATCTTCAAAACAAGACATAATATCATTATTAGAGCAGATTTTATTAATCTTAAAGTGTTTAGATAATTCACCGACAAATTCTTCGGTAGAAGAGTAACCTGCAAGAACCTGCTGAGTGTTCATGGTTTTGAGAGCTTCTTCAAATTTTCTTTCAAATACCTGAGCGGAAGTACTCCAGGTTTTTTCCTGATAATTTGCGACAAGAGTCGGAATGGTCATAGCAGCCACAATGCCTATGATTGCAAGTGTTATCAAGACTTCCGCAAGGGTAAAGGCGGCTTTTTTACCGTGAGTAAAGTGAGTGAGGTGAGTATAGTGAGGTTTGTCATTACGAGGAACGTGTACAGCACTTCCTACTAAGGTAAAACCATTACATAGCGGTAATCTCGGGGGGGCGACTATTTGAACCGCTTTTTGTACAACCTTTTCCAACATATCTAATCTCCTTTTTTTTCTTTATTAAATATTATTTTTTACTTTTTGTCAATAATTTTTTTGTCAGGTTTTTATACCATTTGCTATTTTTATTCTTTTGTGATACAATTTTTTCCGTACCCAACAAGATTTATAAAGGTGGTGAAAATATAAATGGCAGAAGTTAAAGTCGGAGAAAACGAATCAATCGAAAGCGCGTTGAGACGTTTTAAGAAAAAAATCCAAAAAGCCGGCATTCTTTCAGAAGTTAAAAAACGCGAAAGATACGAAAAACCGAGCGTTAAAAGAAAACGCAAATCCGAAGCGGCCAGAAAAAGAAAAGTATAAAAAAAGAGCCTCAAAAGGGCTCTTTTTTTCAATGTATTTTTTCTGTTATTTTGTTTCAATAAAGTTAGTATTCGGAATATATTCCGATTTATGTCCGTTAATTTCAATATTATTAATAATATTCGCGCGTTTTTTGCGGAAAAGCATATCAACAAACGCTTCCAGACGGGTTATAAATCCTGCTTCCCCTGTATGTTCGTCAATTGTAAGATTCAAAAGCGGCTTATTGAATCTTTTGGCTTTTCGTGTGATTCTTTCAACCATTAATGAATCAGGTCCGCAGCCAAAAGCCGTGAGGGTAATTACGCCGTCGACTTTGTTGTCTTTCAGGTAATGACCTGCACTTCCCGTCATATCGTATTCATTCGCCCAGTATTGCTCGTTGCCGAGAGATGCAATCCCGTCATCCAATTGCTCGTTCGATAATTGGAGCGAAGTGTAAACTTTTACGTCCATCGCTTCAAGTTTGTCAAAAATTTTCATACAGGTTCTGTCGTCATAAATGTTATAACCGTGTGACACAAGCGCAATTGATATAGGGTATTCTTTTGTCCGGTTTTCAATGAAAACTTTTCCCTGAAGCGCATAATTCAGCGCTTTTTTGTAGCTCATGCCTGATTTTGACATGATGTGAAAATTATTATAGCAGCGCCAGCCTGCTTTTGAAGCTCTTTTAATAATCTTTTCATCGGTAATTCCAAAAGGTTTTGCCATTTCTGCCAGAAATTCATAGAGCCCGTGACCTTTTTCTGACTTGTCAAGTGTTGCCTCAACCATTGTAAAATCGCGTTTAACAACATTTCTTACCAGATCCGGCAGACCTCTGATCTTTGAACAGTTATAAATTTTCGGCGCAATTGACTGGATTGACGGCACAAAAATTTTATCTACACCCTTGTCAATCAAATTCAAGATATGCCCTATATAAACTTTAATCGGTAAGCAGGTTTCGGTTACGACAAGAGCGGAGCCGCTTGACATTGTTTGTTTGGTCGTGACGTCAGACAAAACTATTTTTATCCCCAGATCCGTAAAAAATCCGTAATAAAAAGGGTAATTGTTATAAAAAGACATTGCTCTTGGTATTCCGATTACTTTTTCATTATCCATTTCCATATCCCAATTTTCTACTACTTGTATAATACTACAATAAAAAAATTTTTACCACCCTAAAATATAAAATTTAACAATTTTGTTGTATTATTTAGTTATGCCACACTTTTTTATATCGTCAAAAGAGGTTAATAACAATCGCATTGCAATATCTGACAGGGAAAATTACAACCATATTGCAAAATCTTTGCGTATCAGAAAAGGTGAAAAGCTGCTTTTAATTGACGAAAATAAAATTCAATACGAAACTGTTGTTGAAAATGTTACATCAAGCGAGGTTATCGTAAGAATTGAAAATAGTTATAAGTCTTTTAGAAGCCTGGATTTTGGATTATATCTGACGCAAAGTCCGCTCAGAAGCGACGCGCAATCATTTGTTGTCGAAAAAGCTGCAGAGCTTGGCGTCAAAGGAATTTATCCTGTTAGGACTGACAATTGCGCTCTGGGTGATAAAGTTATTAAAAAGAAAATAGACAAGTGGCAGAAAATTATGTATCAGGCTTCAAAACAGTGTGAAAGAGCGGATATCCCTGTATGTTTTGAGCCGGAAACACTTGAAAATCTGATTGGAAAATTTTCCAGGGTAATTGTTTTTTGTGAGCGAATTGCCTCCAAAACTCTGCACGATATCGCACCTGTTAAAAAAGGCGAAGATGTTCTTGTGATAATAGGTCCTGAGGGCGGGTTTTCGGACAGAGAATTCAGGCTTTTTGAAGATAAAAAATGCGATATGCTGACTTTGGGTAATCTTATTTTAAAAGCCGAAACAGCGGTTACAGTGGCACTCGGAAATATCATTTATGAATTTAGCGGAAAAAATTAAAAACGACGAAATTTTAAATACTATTGCAGGCGAATTCGACCCGGAAATATATCTCGTAGGCGGTGCTGTCAGAGATTTTTTGCTCGGAAAAAATACTTATGACCGCGATTTAATTGTTTGCAATGAAGATGCCCGCGTGTTTTCGCAAAAATTGGCTGAAAGATTCGGTGCAACATTTGTCCCGCTGGACGAAGTTAACAGGATTTACCGTCTGGTTTTTAAGGATAAATTGAATTACCTTGATATCACAAACCCTGTCGGAAATTCGCTTGAGGCGGATATTAAGCGCCGCGATTTGACCATTAATGCGATTGCGGTAAATATAAGGTCAGGTGAAGTTATTGATTTGACGGGTGGTTTGGACGATATAAAAAATAAGAAAATTAATTTTATTTCGGAACAAAATTTCATAGACGATCCATTAAGACTTTTGAGAATTTACAGATTTCAGGCAGGTTTGGGGTTTGATGTGGTGCCTGAATTATCGGGAATCGTCAAAAAGCATAAAAAACTTATTCATAAACCTGCATATGAACGCGTAATTTATGAAATCGTTAAGCTTTTTGGCGGAAATTATGCTCATCTTGCATTGTTGGCAATGGATGAGGCAGGGCTTTTGGAAGAAATATTCCCTGTAATGGCTGATGTAAAGAAAGTTCCGCCTAATTCGCATCATCATCTTGATTTGTTTCATCATTCAGTTGAAACGGTCAGACAGATTAATGAAATATACAAAAGCAGTCCTGTTGAAGTCAAAGAACACCTTGACCGCGTTGATTTCGGCGGTTTGCCCAGAATTGCGCACTTGAAACTTGCGGGATTTTTGCATGATATCGGAAAATTCTCAACATGGACCATCGAACAAGATACCGGTCGTCACAGATTTATCAAACACGATGATGTCGGCTCAAAAATGGCTTTGAAAATTCTGAAAGATATGCATTTTTCCAACAAACAGGTTGATTATATTACTCTGATGATTAAAAATCATATTTATCCGTCGCATGTTATGTGCAGCCCTACAGATAAAACAATGATGCGTTTCGTGAGAAAAACAGGTGATAATTCTGTTGATAATATTGTGCTTGCAATGGCTGACAGACTTTCTGCCCGCGGACCCGAAATTACCGAAGATGTGGTTAATAATAATATTTTATCCTTAAAGCGTCTGACTGAATTTTATTTTTCCGTCAGAGAAACCCTAAAACCTTTGCCCAAACTGCTCGATGGCAATCAAGTCATGAAAATTTTGAAAATAAAACCGTCCCCTCTTCTGGGTGAAATTATGGATGCTCTCCATGACGCTCAATTTGACGGTTCTGTTGTTTCAAAAGAAGATGCGGTTGATTTTGTCAAAAATTTCTACCATTCTTTGTCTTAATATGCAAAAAATTTACAAAAATTTACAAAAAATTCTTGCATAAAAAATTGTATTTTTTACGCTTTTTATTAATTTTTTGTCAAAATTTGATAAAAAATCATAAAAAATTCTTTTAAAATGTCTTATTTTTATAAAAATATTTAAAATACAGCCTTTACATTAACTTAACATTACGGAGTTGGATGGCAATTTTGGAATATCACCGCTTTTAATTTAAATATACTGTTGCTATAATAGCAATAGAAAAGAACCAGACTATGATTAGTAAGATTAGTAGTGTAGAAAACAGAAAAAATACCCCTAATTGGGATGCAAAAAATCAGCAGCCGTCATTTAACGGGCTTGGTGATGCAATTTTGCGCGGAGTTCAGCTTTGTGAAGAAGTTCCCATGGTTAATGTTTCCGTACTGGATTTGTCTACTGCAATTATTCCCCGTACCATTATCGAAACTAAAGAGTCTAATGCTTATGCCGGAATGGAAGCTTTTCGCCGTGAATCTTCAGGTTTGATTGTTAACTGTCTGTTACCGAGTTTTATTGTAATGGGTATGGCAGGGCTTTTGCAGAAAACAGGTATTTTCAAGGGACTTAAAGGAATGTCTAATGTCTGGGCAAATGAAGAATCATTAAAAATTATTCAAAAATATTTGCAAAATGCCGAAGGGAAAGGTTCAGTAAAACTTGAAAATGCTGTAACAGCGTTTGTCAATGATTTGACAGGTATTGACGGAAATTGCAAAAAAGCCTTTAAGGATTTTGATTTAAAATCAGGAATAAAAGCCGTTGCAAAATCTTCACGTCTTAAAAAGGGTACTAAGCTGCTTAAAAAGGGTTATCTGGAAATAGCTGACAAAACTCATATGACAGAGCATATTGAGTTGAACGGTAAAGCTTTGTCTAAAAATTTGAAAGGATATCTCGAAGATTTTGTTAATGTTCAAAAAGCTGTCGAGAAAAACGGTATAAAAACTGCTGAAGAATTTTCTAAATTTATTAATAAGTCGGTTAAACTTGTAAATTGGAAGAGTTTTGCAGGTCTTGGTGTTATTTTACCGCTTGCAATATCTATGCAGCCTTTAAACAGATGGCTGACTGCCCGTCATTCCGGTGTTAAAGGTGCGCCGATTTATAAGGATTTTGCACAGAATAATGATCAGCGCGAGATGACCCCAAGAGAAAAATCAGCGCTGTTAAAACAAAAATTTATCTCTGTCGGCTCAATGATTGGTGTGATGCTTATGTCTATGGGATTTAAGCTTCCGAGCAAACAGATGCTGCAGTTTAAAGAAATCTTCCCGACCATGGATCAGGCAAGATTTATATCTACCGCTACTTTCGCAAGTCGTATGATGGCGTCTGAAGATAAAAATGAACTCAGAGAAGCGACCATTCGTGATATCGCTACTTTCTCAAGCCTTTATTTCCTCGGCGATTATGCCGCAAAAGGCGTTGCTACATTTATTGAAAAAGTTAAACCGGATGTAAAATTACTCAACAGATTAAAAGAAGCCCCGAAAGATGCAAATGCAATGAAAAAATTCTGGCATTGGATTAAAGATGTTAGTCTTAAATCATCGGATGAAGTCGCAGGTAAAACTGCCAAAAATCTTCGATCAGTATGCCAGTTAGGCAATCTTGCCTTCTCATTATTAGCTTTAGGTATATTTATCCCGCTCTATACCCGAACGCAAACTAATAAAAAACGTGAGGCGGAACTTAGAAAACTTGCAGAATCGGTTAATTCTACAAACGGGTTCTTGAAAGACCAAATCAAAGACAGTTCCCCTACCTTTAAATCATTTTTTAGTTTACAATAGGAATACATCATGAAAATACATCAGATTAATCAACAACAAAATATTGACAGAAAAAAATCACCCCAATTTACCGGACTTGCAGATACAGGTGTGCAGTTATTAAGATTTTTGGACACAAATCAGGCATGGGGCGCAACTGCTGTTGACTTTTCTTGTATGGTTGCACCAAGAACATTTACGGATTTTACAAGGGGTCCTCTTGCCGGTGTAGAAACTTTACGCCGTGAAGGCAGCGGAACTGTCAACCATGCGTTTGTCGGTTTGGTCTACGGACCTTTAGCCGGTATGTTAATGGCTGTTGCGTTTAATAAAAAATACGGTATTAAAGCTCAAAATATTTTTGCTGATTCTGATGCGGTTGATATTTTGAGTAAATTCAGATATGATGTATTGAAATCAGACAGTACTGATAATATTATAGATTATTCAAGACAGGTTGCGTCAAGTATCTCAACTAAAGACGCTAAAAAATTCCTCTCCGATGATGCAAAAGAACAATTCGCTCAAACTCTGGCAAAGGAAATTAAAACGCCTTCCAAAGAAAATAAGGCAATGCTTAAAAATATTGTTCTTTCCGATTTGGGCGAAGAAGCAACTGTACTTTTGAAATCCGGTAACAAAGAGGTAAAAACCTCATTAAGTGACATTGTTGAAAATATAACTTCAATGTCAAAAGCTCTGTTCAAAGAAAAAGTGGTTGATTCATTCAAACACGCCGCAAAATTTGAAGATGTAAATTTTGTAAAAGCAATGAAGAATTTCGGTCTTCGCCGTTCAATTCTCGGGCTTGGTATTGCGTCTGCTATCGGCTGCTGTATTCAACCGTTTAATATTTATTTGACGAAAAAGAAAACCGGCAGCGACGGTTTTGTTGGAGTTGAAGGCAGAGAAAAGGATAATTCCGCTAAATTTAAAGCTTTAAAAGTTGGTACCGCCGCAGCGTTTGGCACAATGGTTTACGGATTGATTACTAAATTTAATCCGAAAAACTTCCTGCCTAATATTCAATATAAAGGTATAACTCCGACTCTTAATCAGTTCAAGCTGGTTTACGGATTGACTATTATGTCAAGATTTTTGGTAGCACGTGATAAAGATGAACTCCGTGAAGCAACTGTTAAAGATACTCTCGGGTATTTGAGCTGGCTTGTATTCGGTAACTTTGTCGCCAAAGGTGCATTAAAGGCTCTTGATAAAAATCTTGTCGGAAAAACAAGAGATGAGGTTCTTTATGCAGCCTTGAAAAAAGCCGGAATTCCGACTGTTAAGGACGGTAAAGCATTACCGTTTAAAGAACTTTTGAAACTCTTGCCGAAAACTGATAAAGCTGCAAGAAAGAGTCTTAGATTTTTGAATATTGCCCAACTCGCCGGTTATGCTTTCTCAGGTCTTGTGCTCGGTTTCGGCATTCCGAAACTTAACATCTATATGACCAACAGAAGTGAACAAAAACGCGCTATGAAACGTGCTATGAATAATCAGCAAAATATAATGTTTAAGCCGGAAAATATGGCATTTTTAAGCAATCAGATGAATTTTACATCAAATAAAATTTTAAAAGAAAATTAATTATCAACGCTGAAAAATTAAAAGCACCGCCTGCAGACGGTGCTTTTAATTTTTTATTATTACCCTTGAGCATTTGCTCCGGATACAACTTCAATAATTTCCTGAGTGATGGCAAATTGTCGGGTTTTGTTGTATTGTATAGAGAGTTCATTAAGCATCTTTTCGGCATTTGAAGTTGCCGCAGACATTGCCGTCATTCTGGATGCAAGTTCTGATGCCTGAGCTTCAAGTAATGCCTGATAAATAATGTTTGTAATATAAAGAGGCACAATTTTTTGCAAAATACTTTCTTTATTCGGTTCAAATTCCATCAGCGGGTCAATATGATGGTCTTCTTCAGGCTTTTGTACGGGAAGAACAACCCAGTCTTCCGTAAAATAACTCATCATATTTCTAAAACGCGTTGTTACAATTTCAATTCTGTCGATTTTTTCTTCAACAAAATATTTTGCAATATCTTCCGTAATTATGTTTGTTCCGGCGGGTGTCGGGTCATTTGCAACGCTTAAATATTCACCTGCAATTTCGCAATCAAGATTTTTACATCGTTTATGCAGAACGGAAATCCCTTTTTGACCTACAACAAACAATTTGCATTTGATACCCTGAGAAGCGTAATCCTCAATGAGTTTTACTGTTTTTCTGATAACATTGGCATTATAGGCGCCTGCAAGACCTTTATTTGAAGTTATAACAAGAATACCTGCCGTCTTTACGGGTCTTGTTTGCAAAAGACACGGGTAATTATCAACGGCATTTTTTGAATTAACTTTGCAGTCATTGATATTACCGACGGAATTCAGAAGTTTTGAAAACATTGCATTTAATTCCGCCGTGTATGGTCGTGAGGCTTTGACGGCATTTTCAGCGCGTTTAACTTTTGCAGCCGCAACCATTTTCATTGCACGCGTTATCTTTTTTGTGCTTTCAACACTTTGTATTCTGTTTTTTATGTCTTTTAAATTAGCCATTATGTTACCTTTTTAGAATGTCTTTTTAAAGTTTTCAATTGCCTCTTTAAGTTCTTTTTTGTCGTCATCAGACAGTGCGCTGCCGCCGTTTAATCTGTCGGAGAGCTCTTTGAGGTTTGATGACAGGTGAACAAACCATTCTTTTTTGAATCTGCCGATATCAGAGGTTTTGACGTCATCAAGAAGCCCTTCGTTTGCAGCAAACAAAATGCTTACCTGCTCAGCAACGCTCAGCGGATTGTATTGAGGCTGTTTCAAAACTTCCGTCAATTTTTCACCTCTGAGAAGCTGATTTTTTGTTGCCTGATCAAGGTCTGAGGCAAATTGAGCGAATGCTTCAAGTTCTCTGAACTGCGCCAAATCAAGTCTTAACTGACCCGCAACCTGTTTGATAGCTTTTGTTTGAGCGGCACCGCCGACACGGGATACTGAAATACCCGCGTTAATCGCCGGTCTTACACCTGCGTTAAACAAGCCTGATTCTAAGAATATTTGACCGTCCGTAATTGAAATTACGTTTGTCGGAATGTATGCGGAAACGTCGCCTGCTTGAGTTTCAATAATCGGCAATGCCGTAATACTTCCGCCGCCAAGTTCGTCATTCAATTTTACCGCACGTTCAAGAAGTCTTGAGTGAAGGTAGAATACGTCACCCGGATAAGCTTCACGTCCCGGCGGTCTTTTAAGAAGCAAACTCATTGCACGATAGGCTTGAGCGTGTTTTGAAAGGTCGTCGTAAACTATCAAAACTGATTTGCCCTGCTCCATAAATTCTTCAGCAATAGCAACACCGGCAAACGGTGCGATATATTGAAGCGGTGCTGATTCGTCAGCGGTTGCTGAAACTATTATTGAATAATCCATTGCACCGTGATTTTCCAATGTTTTTGCCAATTGTGCAACTGTGGACGCTTTTTGACCGATTGCAACGTATATACAAATTACGTCCGTATCTTTCTGGTTAATTATTGTATCTATTGCAATAGCGGTTTTACCTGTTTGTCTGTCGCCGATAATAAGTTCACGCTGACCTCTGCCGATAGGTGTCAGACCGTCGATTGCGGTCAGACCTGTTTGAAGCGGCTGGTGAACGGATCTTCTTGCAACAATACCCGGTGCAACACGTTCAATCGGACGGGTTTTTGTATATTCAATTTCGCCTTTACCGTCGATTGGTTTGCCTGTCGGGTCTATAATTCTTCCGATTAAGTTATCTCCTACCGGAACTGAGGCAATTCTGCCGGTTGTTTTAACAGTCATGCCTTCTTTTATCTGGGCATATTCACCCAAAATTACGACACCGACGTTGTCTTCGTCAAGGTTCATTGCAATTCCGAGAGTGCCTCTGCCGTCTTCAAACATAACAAGTTCGCTTGCCATTACGTTTCTTAATCCGTAAACACGGGCAATACCGTCGCCGACTTCCAATACGCTGCCGGTATTTGCAACTTCTGTTTGTATTTCGTAATTTTCAATCCGGTTCTTAATAATAGAACTGATTTCATCAGGTTGTATTAGTGTCATAAGTTCCCCTTTATAATATTTTTACTTAAATTTTCGAGTTTATTTTTTATGCTTGTGTCAATTACGTTATCGTCGATGCGGATTACAAGACCGCCGATGACGGTTTCGTCTTTTTGCCAGGTCGCATAAATTGTTTTGTGTAATTTTTCCTGCAATTTGTTAATTATTTTTTGTTTGTAATCTTCCGGCAAATCAACGGCTGATATAACTGCAATGCGTTTGATACCGTTAATTTCGTCCAATTCTTCTTTATAAGCTTCCGTGATTTCTTCAAATTCGCCGAAGCGTTTTTTTTCGGCAAGAATTTTTAAGAAATTGACCATATTAGGGCTTATTTGGTTTGTAAACACATCCGTTATGATTTCCTGCTTTTGTTCGGTCGGAACTGCAGGGGTAATAAGAACATTTTTTAAGTCAGCAGAGCTTTTTAAAATTGTGCTGACTGTTTCAAGGTCTTTCAAAATATCATCGTAAGTTGCAGAACCGTCCTGACTCATTTTAGTCAGTGCGTCTGCATATATTTTTGCTGTTTGAGATATTTTCATAATTGTACCCTGTCTATTTCGTTGATACTGTCGTCAATAAATTTGTTGTGCAAGTCCGGATTTTCATTGAGTTTGTTTATAATATTTTGTTTTGCAAGCTCAATTGAATTATTCACGGTGTCTTGAGTTAATTTTGCGGATAAAGATTTTTCTTCCGCATTAATAACTTTTAAAATATTGGATTTGATGTTTTCGATCTGAAGTTCGGTGTTTTTCATAATGCCTTGAGATAAGTTTTGAGCGTTATTTTTTGCGGTCTTTAACTGTTCGGCAACTTCATTATCGGTATTTGCAGCTGTTTTTTGGGCGGTTTTTAAGTCTTTTTCGGCATTTTCTTTTTCCTGTTTTGCGTTTTCAATAGCTCTTGCAACGTCATTTTTAATTTTTTCAATAATGCCGGGCAGGTCTATTTTTGCAAATACAACCGCAATAATTATTACCAGAATTGCAAAGTTAAATGTATTTGATTGTACTATCAGGTTCCAAAATTCAGCCATGTTTTATCCTAATATTTTTGTTGTAATTACATTTGCAAGCTCGTTTACCGTGTCGCTGAGTCTTGATTGAACATCGGAATTTTGAGCTGCTAAATCCGCTTTTTTAGAGTTAATTTCATTTGTTGAATCGTCTTTTGCTTTCAAAATCATTTCTTTTGAATCTGCATTTGCCTTTTCAACGCTTGATGAAATTATTTTTTTGCTGTCATCGCGTGCTTTGGTTAATTTGTTTTCGCGTTCGGTCAAGATGCCGGAGGCTTTGTCGCGTGAATTTTTCGCCTCATTTAAAGTATCATCAACAAGTTTTTCGCGCTTTTCAATAATGTCAGTCAAAGGCGCATAGAAAATCTTGTTCATAATGAATACGAACACGAGAAAACTTATTGCTGATACTAAAAATGTTGCGTTAAATTCCATATTATCCTCTTACATCAAGCCTACTAATTTAGCTGCGATAACGAATGCGTACAATGCGCAGGCTTCTGATAATGCAGCACCAAGAAGGAAGAAACCGAATGCTTTACCGGAAACTTCAGGCTGTCTTGAAATTGCATCCATCAAACCTTTTGTCGCAAACCCGATACCGAGTCCGGCACCGATTGCACCAAAGCCGATTGCGACACCGCCGCCTAATTGTGCCAAGTCAGAAATTGTTTTTAATTCTTCCATTTTTATCTCCTTTAAATTAATGCTCATCGCCTGTGGCTGATGATACATACGCTATTGTCAACATCATAAATACTGTTGCCTGAATAAATGCAACCAGAATTTCAAATAACATAATCGGCAGCGGCAGTAAATATGCAAATACTCCCAGTGCTACCGTTACAAGAATCTCTCCCGCAAAAATGTTCGCAAAAAGTCGGATTGCAAGGCTTAAAGGTCTTGTAATCATTTCCAAAAGTTCAACAAGTCCCATTATTATCCCTGTAAAACTGAATTCGTGCAGGAAAAATTTGAATCCTTTTTTCTTCAAACCCATGCCTACATAATAGATTAAAACAATAATCGCCATTGCGGCAGTCAGGTTCAAATCGTTTGTCGGAGAAGCTAATTCCCCGCTTTTTAAATGTATAATTCTTAAAGGCAGCTGCCCCATAAGGTTTGCTATTAATATAAATAAAAACAGCGATGCAACGAGCGGAACATGCTTTCTGTTATCCGACGGTATCATTGTGTCTAAGACCCCCCAGAAAAATCGCATTAAGCTTTCCGATATTGCCTGAAGTTTTCCCGGAATTATGGAGAGATTTCTTGTTGCAATGAATGCAAAAATAAGTACAACAGCCATTGCAAACCACATGGTAAATATGGTGTCCAGATTGAATGAAAAACCATGCCCGTTAATTACTGTATTATAGACCCAATGTCCGGTTTCACTCATTTTTCTCTCTCCTTATGAACTTATTTTAACTCGGTGAAAAAAAATTAGCAAATATTTTTTGTTTATTATAAAATAAATCTTGTATGTTGCTTTACTCGAGGGAGAAATGGAGCTTATAACCCTTAAAGAAGTTGATTCTACAAATAATTATGCGAAGAAAAATTTGGAAATTTTTTCTGACAAAACAGTTGTGCGCGCTTTAAGACAAACTTCCGGCAAAGGCAGATTAAACCGCAGCTGGGTTGATTTAGGCGAGGGAAATTTGTTTTTCTCAATAGTTTTAAAACCGTCGGACAAATTTTGTGACATTTATGCAAATCTTACCCAGTATATGTCCGTTGTGCTCTGTGAATTGTTGGAAGAATACGGTTTGGCTCCGCAAATCAAATGGCCGAATGACGTCTTAATTGACGGTAAAAAAATCGCAGGAATTCTTTCGGAAACAGTTATGCTGGGGGCTAATTTTAAAGGGCTTATACTCGGTGTCGGAATTAATCTTAATGCTGAAATTAAGGATGTCAAACGCGTTCCGGATAAACTTGTTACGGCGCTCAGCATTGAACTTTCAACAAAAATTGATGCGGTTGAATTTTTAAATAAGCTTCTTGATAAATTTTTCTCTAATTACGATGAATTTTTGGATAACGGGTTTGAATTTATCAAATCCGATTACATAAAAAGAGCCTGTTTTCTTGATAAGGAAGTGTGCGTACAGCTCATTAACGAAACAAAACACGGGATTGCAAAATCCGTAAATGATTCAGGCGAGCTTGTTCTGGAAGATGACGGAAAAGAATTTTCTCTCACTATAGGTGATATATTATAACGAAAGGGAATATAAAATATGACAAAAAAACTTATCAAAGTTATGGATACTTCGTTCAGGGACGGATTTCAATCTGTTTACGGCGCAAGAGTGTTTGTGGATGATTTTATTCCTGCATTGCAGTCAGCTGTTGCTGCAGGGATTAATCATTTTGAAGTTGCAGGCGGTGCAAGATTTCAGTCACCGATTTTTTATTGCAATGAAAATGCGTTTGAAACTATGGATAAAATCAGAGCGGCTGTCGGACCTGATGTTAATCTTCAATCTTTAGCACGCGGTGTGAATGTTGTCGGGCTTGATTCTCAGCCCAGAGATATTATCAATCTTCATGCCAAAATGTTCAAAAAACACGGCGTGACAACGGTTCGTAACTTTGATGCGTTGAATGATGTAAATAACCTTATTTATTCCGGCCAGTGCATAAAAGATAACGGCCTTAAGCACGAAGTCACAATTACCATGATGGAGCTTCCGATTGGCTGCACAGGTGCTCATGATGTTGATTTTTATGAAAGAGTTTTGAGAAATATTCTGGATGCAGGAATTCCGTTTGATTCAATAGCATTTAAAGATGCATCAGGAACATCTGCCCCGAGAAAGGTTTATGAAACTATTAAACGTACAAGAGAAATTCTCGGAAATGATGCTCATATAAGATTCCATTCGCATGAAACCGCAGGTACGGGTTTGGCTGCGTATTTGGCGGCACTTGACGGCGGCGCGGACGGTATTGATTTATCCATGAAGCCTGTTTCCGGCGGAACTGCCCAGCCTGATATTGTTTCTATGTGGCATGCTCTTAAGGGTACGGAATTTGATCTCGGAATTGATATTGAAAAAATTCTTGAAACCGAAGAAGTTTTCAAAGACTGCATGAAAGATTACTTCCTGCCGCCGGAAGCTTTGGCTGTTAATCCGATGATTATTCAGTCACCTTTACCCGGCGGTGCGTTGACTGCCAATACTCAAATGCTTCGTGATAACGGAATTATGGATAAATACCCTGAAATCGTTTCTGCCATGAAAGAAGTTGTTGAAAAAGGCGGCTTTGGAACATCGGTTACTCCTGTTTCGCAATTCTATTTCCAGCAGGCATTTAATAACGTTATGTTCGGCAAATGGAAAAAAATTGCAGAAGGCTACGGAAAAATGGTTCTCGGTTATTTCGGCAAAACTCCGTGCGAGCCAGACAGTGAAGTTGTTAAACTTGCGTCTGAACAGTTGAAACTTCAGCCGACAACCGAATGTGTTGTTGATATTAACGACAAAGATCCGAATAAAGGTATTGAGGCTGCGCGCAAAATGCTTAAAGATGCAGGACTTGAAGAATCGGATGAAAATATCTTTATAGCTGCTGCCTGCAAAGAAAAAGGTATTTTGTTCCTTGAAGGCAAAGGTACAATCGGCGTAAGAAAAAATGAACAAAAATCTGAAGCGTCAGATTCTTCCGCAAACGGTTACACAGTTACTATCAACGGGAAAAAATATGCTGTTGCGCTCGAAGGCGAAAAAGCTACCGTTAACGGCAAACTCTATGATTTTTCTATAAAATCAGGTATTGAAGCTAAGCAATCCGTCGGCGGAGAAGGAACGCCTGTTAAGGCTGCACTTCCGGGAACTGTTTTAAAGGTGCTTGTAGAAGAAGGCGACAACATTGAACAGGGTGATGTTCTGGCAGTTGTTGAAGCCATGAAAATGGAAACTGAGATTAAATCACCTGTCGGCGGCACGGTTCAATCGGTCGAAATTGAGGTCGGCGGGCATGTCCAAACAGGTCAGGTTCTTGTGACTGTAGCATAATTTATAAGGAAATAATAAAATGGATATTACTGAAAGTTTAATAAAATTATGGAATTCAACGGGTGTAGCAAATTTTGTTCAGCCTGTTGACCCCAATATAACAAACGGATTTGAACAATTCTTACATCAATTCGGGTCGCCGATTATGATTCTGGTATGTTTATTTCTGTTGTGGCTCGGAATTAAAAAACAGTTTGAGCCGTTATTGCTGGTACCGATTGCATTCGGCGGATTATTATCTAACATACCGGTTGCTGATATTGCAGGGCCAAACGGATTTTTGGGAATAATTTATGAGGCGGGTATTCATAAAGGTATTTTCCCGTTGATTATATTTATGGGTGTCGGAGCAATGACAGATTTCGGTCCTTTGATTGCAAATCCTAAAACCGCTTTGTTGGGCGGTGCAGCTCAGTTCGGTATATTCGGTGCTTTGCTTTTGGCTTTATGTGTATTCGGATTTACACTTCCGCAGTCTGCAGCTATCGGTATTATAGGCGGTGCTGACGGTCCGACGTCTATTTATGTTACCTCAAAACTTGCGCCGGAACTTCTGGGCGCAATTGCGGTTGCGGCTTATTCTTATATGGCGTTGGTGCCTGTTATTCAGCCTCCTATTATGAAACTTTTAACAACTAAAGAAGAACGTAAAATCCAGATGTCACAGTTGAGAAATGTTACAAAGCGTGAAAAAATCGTATTCCCGATTGTGGTTTTGGGACTTTGTATAATATTTTTACCTGATGCGTGTCCGCTGATCGGTGCCTTGACGTTCGGTAATTTGTGTAAGGAATGCGGTGTTGTTGAAAGACTTTCAGATACTATGCAAAATGCTTTAATTAATATTGTAACGATTTTCTTAGGTTTATCTGTAGGTTCAAAATTATCTGCGGATCAGTTTTTAACCTTGCAGACATTATTTATACTCGTTCTGGGTGTTACGGCTTTTGCTCTTGCAACCGCAGGAGGAGTTATATTTGCTAAAGTTATGAATGCTTGTTCTTACTTTATGCACAAAGTATTCAAAAAGCCGCTCAATCTTGTTAACCCGCTTATCGGTTCTGCCGGTGTATCTGCTGTTCCTATGGCAGCCCGCGTGTCAAATAAAGTCGGATTGGAAGAAAACGATCAGAATTATCTTTTGATGCACGCGATGGGTCCGAATGTCGCAGGTGTTATCGGTTCAGGCGTCGCGGCAGGTATTTTGCTCGCATTATGCGGTTAAATAAAAAGCTCCTTTTATAGGAGCTTTTTATATTGTTATATCAATTGTTTCACCCAATTCTTTGACTATCGGCTTGACAAATTCCTGTAAATCTTTTTTTGTCGCCATCGGATTTTTATCTGTATATTCTAAAATTTCAAAAGCAGCATCTGAAATTTTTGGGTATTTTTCGACTATTTTATCACCGATAATTTTTAAATAATAACGATAGCCTCTGTTGCCTGTACCTTTTAATTTTGCCGGCCAGAGTGCATCTATCAGCGGTTTCATATCCGAAACAGTTTCTCTTGTTATGGATTTGAAGGTTGCAGCTTCCAAGACCCTTATGGTATCTACTTTTGTTCCAAATGTCGGTTGTTGATTATTTATTTTGTTTATTTGCATATTTATACAATACATGGAAAAATAAATTTTGCTAGCGGTATTATTTTTTTGTAATAAAATGTAACTATGGGTGAGTTGTATAAAAAATCAGGGGTGAATATAGCAGAAGCAAATTGCCTTTCGAAAAAATTAGGGCTTCTTGGAACTGATTTCAGAAATTTCGCAGGGGAAATATCCTATGGTGATCTTAAAATTTTGAATTGCTGCGATGGTATCGGTACAAAAATTATCCCTTTGTATGATCGCAAATTATTCAAAACAATTGCAATTGATCTTGCGGCTGCTAATTTGAATGATCTTGCAACTAAAAATGCTCGTGCAGTTGCTTTTTCTGATTACATTGCGGTTAATAAGCTTGATAGTGCGTCGATTGCTCAAATAATATTTGAATTGAAAAATATTCTGGATGTGTGCGATTGTAAGCTGCTCGGCGGAGAAACTTCGGAAATGCCTGCTTTGTTAAAAGACGGTGCCATTGATATATGCGGTTTTGCTATAGGTGTTGCCGACGGAAAATATTTACCTGCGGAGATTGGGGAAGGCGACGTTGTTATAGGTCTTAAATCCAACGGTATTCATGCTAACGGATTTTCGTTAATCCGAAGTTTATATTCAGCCGGAAAGTTGTCCGAAAATGAGTTTTGCGAATGTTTAAAGCCTTCATTTATTTATTATAATTCTGTAAGAAAATTATGGGAGAATAATCTCATTAAGGCTGCTGCAAATATTACAGGCGGCGGTCTTTTGACTAATCTTGAACGGGTATTTCCGCTTAATTTGAAACCGCAGTTGAATTTTTCCGTTATTCCAGAACAATATATATTTGAAAAATTATTCAAACTGTGCGGCGATGAAGTTTATGAAGTGTTTAATTGCGGTGTCGGATTTTGTCTTATAGCTAATCAGGAAAATTATAATGTAATATCTGATATATGTGAAAAATTTGAACCGTTTATTTTAGGAAAGGTAGTGAAAAAATGACAAAACATATTGCGGTTATGGGATCAGGCGAAGGAACAAATTTTCAGGCTATAGCTGAATATTTTAAAGACAAGGATGTAAAAATTACGTGTCTTAGCGATAAATTAAATGCAAAAATTCTTGAACGCGCCAAAAATCTTGGTATTGAAAATCACTATCTGCCGTTTGAAGAAACAGCAGGTTATTTTGGGGCAAATAGTTTTGATTTAATTGTTCTTGCAGGTTATATGCGTATCCTGCCGGATGATGTTTTAGAGTTGGGGCGTTTTATAAATATTCATCCTTCGCTGTTGCCGGCATTTAAAGGAAAAGATGCAATTCAACGCGCTTTTCTCTCCGGTGTCAAAGTCAGCGGGGTTACTGTCCACCGGGTTACAGATGAACTCGATGGCGGAAAAATTATTGCTCAGTATCCTGTTTTGATTGATAATTCTATGCATTTTGATGAATTTGAGGCTGAAATTCATCAAACCGAGCATATTTTATACCCGATTGTCATTGATAAATTACTCAAAGATGAGGTTTTTGATTTTTCTGATTTATTTGGTAGGTGCGGTAACTGCGGAGATTGCGGCAAATGTCATTAAAAATTTGTGTCTACGGTTCGGGTGCCCGTGAAGAAGCCTTAAAAGATATTATATCAAAATCTCCGCTTTGCAGCGAGGTTACGTCTTTTCCCGCTGAAAATACCGATTTGATTATTTTCGGACCGGAACAGCCTATTTGTGACGGTCTTGTTGATTATTACAGCTCAAAAGGAATTAAATGTATCGGAGTTAACAAAAAATTTTCCGCGCTTGAAAGTTCAAAACTTTTTGCTAAAAAATTTATGGTAAATCACGGTATAAAGTGTGCCAAACTTTTGCCTGTTGATTCGGATATTTTCCCGCAAGTTGTTAAAGCTGACGGGCTTTGTAAAGGAAAAGGAGTCAAAGTCGTGTATAATCAGCGCGAAAAAGATGAGTTTACACGTAAAATTTCTCAACCTTATTTCATTGAAGAATTTTTAGACGGAAATGAAATTTCTCTAATGTCATATTTTAACGGCGCAAGGCTTATAAATTTTTGTCCCGCACGTGATTTCAAACGTTTGACATCTGATATAAAATCTCCTAATACAGGTGGTATGGGTGCATATTGCCCTGTTGATTTAACTGAAATTCAACAAGAAAAATTGAAGATTTATTTTAATTCGCTGCAGACGGCATTAATTAGTGAAGGCGCGGATTTTAACGGATTTATATATTCGGGTTTAATATGGGCGAAAAATGATTGGTATGTGCTTGAATACAATGTAAGGCTGGGAGATCCTGAATGTCAGGCTGTATTAAATTATTTGGAGAATGATTTTCTTTCAATTCTTTTGAATAATGAAGAACCAAGGTATAAAAAGGGATATTCAGCCTGTTTAACCGTTGCAAGCGAAGGATATCCTGATAATCCGGTAAAAGGAGATGAAATTATTCTGCCCAAAGATGACAGGGTAAAAGTTTATTTTGCAGGTGTAAAATCAGAAAATGACCGTTTATTTTCAAACGGAGGCAGAGTATTGTCGTTATGCAATGTTTCCGATAATCCGTTTCCTTTGCTGCGTGCGTTTGCTGAAAAAATTTTTATGAAACATAAAATTTTCCGTGATGATATAAACATTTTTTAATATTTTGTGTATAATATGGATATATATTTTAGATGAGGATTTTATATGTCAATTGATGATGCACTGGTTATGATTCTTGCAGGCGGTGAGGGTAAAAGACTTTATCCTTTAACTAAAGACAGGGCAAAACCTGCTGTGCCGTTCGGAGGACGTTACAGAATTATTGATTTTGTTATCAATAATTTTATTAATTCGGGTTTTTTTAAGATAAAAGTATTAACCCAGTATAAGTCCGATTCTTTAAATAAACACATTACTCGAGGCTGGATGCTGTCACCATTTTTAAATCAGTATATAGATCTGGCTCCGGCGCAGATGAGAACCGGTAACGATTGGTACAGAGGTACTGCGGATGCTATTTATCAAAATATTTTCCACATTGAAGATGAAGACCCGAAATACGTTTGTATTTTCGGCGGTGATCATATTTATAAAATGGATGTTTCGCAGATGCTTGATTTCCATAAATCTAAAAATGCGGATTTATCTATTTCTGCAATTCCTATCCCGATTGAAGAAGCTTCGGAATTCGGGATTATTGAAGTGGACGACGATTGGCGTTTGATTAATTTTGTCGAAAAACCTCAATCCGCGCCTAAATCTATTCCGGGTAATCCTGATATGTGTCTGGCATCTATGGGCAATTATATCTTTAATAAGGAAATTCTCCTTGATGCTCTTGTCAGAGATGATAAAATTGAAACCTCAAGCCATGATTTCGGCAAAAATGTTATTCCGATGCTGTTAAATGAAGGTAAAAATATCTATATTTATAATTTCCACGATAATTGTCTTTCAGGTATGTCTGATGCGGAAAGAGGTTACTGGCGTGATGTCGGTAGTATAGATGCGTACTGGCAGGCAAATATGGATTTATTGCAGGCAACTCCGGAATTGGATTTGTATTCTAAAGATTGGCCTATAAGAACGTTTAATTATAATTATCCGCCTGCAAAATTTATCTGGCAGGAAGGAGATAGAGTCGGTATGGCAACAAATTCAATGGTTTCCGAAGGCTGTATTGTCTCCGGCGGTGTCCTGTCGCATTGTGTATTGTCGCCTAAAGTAAGGATAAACAGTTATTCAATGGTTTGCGACAGTATTTTGATGGAAAATGTCGAGGTGGGCAGATATTCTAAAATACGTAAGGCTATTATTGATAAAAACGTCAAAATTCCTCCAAATACCCGTATTGGTTACAACTGGCAGGAAGATGTTAACCGCGGATTCCATGTTTCTCCGGGCGGGGTCACTGTTGTACCTAAGGGTGCTATTTTATAATTTGTTTTATGTGCTATAGTATTTATTGGTCATAAGTTCTTAATATTTGTTAATAAATAAGAATTTTAGGGCAATTCTATACATTTACTATCTTTACATGCTTGGGTAGGAATATGGCATCAATAAGTTCAATACGTAATTTTTCATTTTCTCGTGCTTACGACAAGTTTAGCCGTCGCGTATCAAGAGCGGCTTTGAATATGGTCGGCAGCAGTGAAAATTTGCCTACGGTTTCCAACCCTAAAACTTTGAATGCCGTTGATTGGATAGGGAAAAAGCTTTCATCTGCAGAAAATCGTTTAATACTCGGGGCTTCCGCCCTTTTGTCCCAGCCGTTTATTGATGCCTCCAATAAAGAAGTTGATGCTGAAACCCGCCGTTATTCCATTTGCCGGACAATTGCAAAAATTATTGCAGGTACCGTAACAGGTTATTCTATCCGTAAGCTTTGTATTAAATCTATTGATGCTTTTACCAAATCTGTTAATGAAATTAAACCTGATATGAAGTTTAAAAATTTGCGAACGCTGTTAACTCCGACTTTGAAATATACTGCGGATGAATTGGCTCAGTATAAAAATACTCTCGGAACTATATTGGCGCTCGGCGTTATGGTATTCACAAACTTTTTGATTGATGCTCCTTTGACAAAAGGTTTGACAAATGCATTTACAAAACTTGGAGGAATAAAAAATGATGAATCCAAGTAAACTGTTTGCAAATTTCAAAAATACAATTTTGACTAAATATGGTCCGAACCCCGCTAAAATGCTTATTTATACAGGTGTACTCGGCTGGTTCTTGTCATCTGCAGCTCAAGTCGTTGCAATTGCCGTGAACGATAAAATTCCAAAAGAGCAGAAAATGTTTTTGATTCCTCAGGAAATAGGCGACGGTGCAATTAATGTTGTGTCTTTTTTCCTCGTTACTTCTGTTATTAAAAATTTTGCTTCAAGACTTGTTTCGTCCGGCAGGCTTGCAAGTCCTAAAATAAGAGAATTTTTAACCGAATCAGGAATAAATATAAAAACAAAAAAAGGCTGGAAAGTTCTTCCTGATTTTGATTTTTCTAAATTTAACATAGAAAATTTGACGAATTTTTATAAGATAAAAGATGATTATAAAAGCTTTAAAAATGGTGTTGATGTCATTGGAATGACGGCAGGTTCCATTCTCTCATGCAATATAATTACTCCTGTATTACGTAATAAATATGCTGCCCAAAGACAAAAGAAAACTCTTGCGGAAATGAACAGAATTCCAAGCAACAAAGTTAATTATCCGAGAGGAATTTCCATGGATACTTATCAAAAATACGCTGCAATGAAGTATTCAAATCCCTCTTTAAAAATATAGAGTGGCAAGAAATCCGAAAATTATAAGGCTTACTAATGCTGTAAATGCGCCTATTAGTTTGTAGAATGGATCCATTTGTATTTTTTCCGGATTTTTGTTTAATTTATTTATTATAAGTTTTGAATAGTCATTTTTCCATTCAGTGCGCGTTTTTTCAAATGAACTGTGCAATAATTTTTTGAAGGTATACATATCCTCTAAATCTTTTCTCGCAAGAGGATTGGTTATCGCTATTTTTTTAATTCTCACACTTTCATTTTCGGTAAGTTCATTATCTATATATGCCGATAAATTATTTTTAAAATCCTCATATTGTTTTGTGTGATATGAATCAGTTTGGTCGTTATAATTTGTAAGCGACATTATATGATTTGCAATTTTTTGGGATTGCATATAAACTTCCCTGCATCCCGGACAATGCCTGAGATGTTCATCTACATACTCTTTTAATCTGGAATTCAGTTTGTCTTCAACATAAAAACTCATAAGTGCTATTACCTGATTACACGTTAACTCATTTGTCATGTTTTTTCTCCTTATATATATGATTTAAGACCATTTTGAAGCTTGCCTCTTGCACGTGCTATTCTTGATTTAACTGTTCCCACGCTGGAATTGGTGATTTCGGCAATTTCTTCATAGCTGAGTCCTTGCAGTTCTCTTAAAATTATTGCGATGCGAAATTGTTCAGGCAGATCCCGTATTGCGTCTTTTATCATTTCTTCAAGTTCTGTTGAAAGACATTTTTCGTGTGGTTTGCACTTTTTATCCGGAAGCTGGGTTTTGATGGAATTTTCGCCTTCATCTTCATCAATGGATATCAGGTCAGGTCTGCGTTGTTTTTTTCTCAGTTCGTCGTAAAATAGGTTTGATATAATTTGATTGAGCCAGCTTTTAAAATTCTTCGGGTTTTTCAGACTATGAATATTTTTTGCGACTTTTAAAAGGGCGTCCTGAGTCATATCAGCAACATTTTCGCGTTTTTTGCTCAGATATGAAAATGCCGCAAACACATTTTTTTGTTCGCGTCGTATAAGTTCTTCAAGCGCTTTTAAATCATCTTTCTGGGATAAAACAACCAGCTCTTCAAGCGGCATTTTCTTGTAGTTAGGCATAAAATTCTCCTTACTTTTATGGTAAGGAAAATTGTGCTGAAATTACTCATTCATTGTAATATAGTAGACCGGTTATATTTTCTTAATTAAAATTATACTATTTGTCCGCAATATAGCCTCTTATGGCGCTGTATGCCGCAACATAAGGCGATGAAAGATATATATACCCTTTTGTGTTGCCCATTCTGCCCTGAAAATTTCTGTTTTGAGTGGAAAGGCAAACTTCATCATCTGCTAAAATTCCGGCATGAACCCCTACGCATGGACCGCATCCGGGAGGTAAAATTGTTGCGCCTGCCTCCATAAATATTTTTATTAATCCTTCGTCAAGCGATTTGAGATAAATATCTTTTGACGCGGGACAAATCAAAAGCCGAACACCTTCTTTTACTTTATTCCCCTTTAAAATGCCCGCGGCAACCCGCATATCTTCCAGACGTCCGTTTGTGCAGGTTCCGATATAAACCTGATCAACCTTAACTTCGCCTAATTCGTCCACTGTTTTTGTGTTATCCACGGTATGCGGACACGAAACTGTATGCTTTATATCTTCTGCATTGATTTCTATAATCCTTTCATAAACCGCATCATCGTCGGGTTTTACTGATCTGAATTTATCTTCTCTGCCGTGTTCTTTCAAGTAAGCTTTGGTTTTTTCATCTGCAATAAAAAGTCCGGCTTTAGCTCCGGCTTCAACTGCCATATTGGCAAGTGTAAAGCGTTCTGACATCTCCATATTATCAATTGTTTCACCGCAAAATTCAAGTGCTTTATAAGTGGCGCCGTCAGCACCAATCATTCCTATCAAATGCAGCATGAGATCTTTTGAAGAAATGCCTTCATTGAATTTGCCGTTTACAATGATTTTAAATGTCTGCGGAACTTTAAGCCATGTTTTGCCGAGCGCCATAGCAACCGCAATATCGGTTGACCCCATGCCGGTTGCAAATGCACCAAGTGCGCCTGACGTACAGGTATGTGAATCTGCCCCCACAAGAATTTCGCAAGGGTTAACGTAGCTTTCGATTAACCTCTGGTGGCAGACTCCTGTGCCGACTTCCGACAGCACTGCCCCGTAATCACGGGAAAAATCTCTGAGGGTCGTATGCATATTTGAAAGTTCTTTTTTCGGGCTGGGGGACGCGTGATCAATAAAAAGAATTGTGCGTTCCGGATTAAATAATTTATCTTTACCGAGTTTTTTAAATTCCTGAACTGTCAAAGGTCCTGTACCGTCTTGAACGGCGCATACATCAACTTTTGCAATAACTAATTCTCCTGCTTTGACATTTTTGCCTGCATGTTCCGATATAATTTTTTCTGCCAGAGTTTGTCCCATTATTCTAAATCCTTATATTTGCTGATATTTGTGATTCTACACGTTCTTTTATTGCGCCGATCGGTTCATAATAAGGTGAAACCGTCATAATTTGAGCTGCAATATCAGGATAGTAATAAATAAATTTCAATTCATCCGTTGTCAAAGGCTGCTGCGTGTGTACATTTGCGTAGCGGACAAGTTCAAGAATATTACGTGCTTCGTGTTCATCTTTAAATTCAATTTCAAGGTTGTTATAGACATTTCGGAATCCTTTAATTCCTCCGTATTCGCCCGTGGTAATCATTCTGCCGGTTTCAATTATTTCAGGTTCGCCGCGTCCGAGTTCCTCAAAATCGTAAAGTTCGTAATTTCTGCGGTCTTTAAGAGCTCCGTCTGCGTGAATCCCTGATTCATGTGCAAAAGCATTGTCGCCGACTGCGGGCTGATTTTTAGGAATAGGCACTCCAAACGCGTATGCCGTGTATTTTGCAAGGTGCCATGCCTTACTTAAATCTATGTTTTCGTCAATTTTGTATTTATCTTTAAATCCTGCTGATTTTAAAATCGCCAAAAGGCAGGATACTAAATCCGCATTTCCCGCGCGTTCGCCCATACCGTTAATTGCCGTATTTATATATGCATCAACTCCCGCATCAATTGCGGCTTTAGCTCCCATAACGGAGCAGCCGACAGCCATCCCTAAATCATTATGAAAGTGGAGTTCAACCGGCATTTCGGTTTGTTTTGCTATTTCATAAATCCTGTTGTACGTTGTCTGCGGATCTTCATACCCCAGAGTATCGCAGTATCTGAATCTGTTGGCTCCGCATTTTTTTGCTTCTTTTGCATAGCGGATTAAAAAGTGGATGTCGCTTCTTGACGCGTCTTCGGCATTTACTCCGATTATTTTTGCGCCGTGAGATACCGCGCATTCGACAGCTTCGCAGGTCATTTTTAAAATATCTTCAAGTGTCTTTTTGCCTTGATATTTGCCCAGGGTCATCTGCTCGGAAGTGGATTGAGAAAGGTTTACATATTTAAGCTTAGGTACATTTTTAAATGAATCGTCAACATCGCTTGCAACAGCTCTCATCCAGCCTGAAAGCTTTGTATTCTTTATAGCTCCGCGTTCGACAAGTTCAAGATTGCCGTTAAGGTAGTTTATTTCGTGCTTTGTGGTCGGAAAACCGAATTCTGACTGGGTAATCCCCATATCATCGAGCATTATGTTTATTATTGTTTTTTGCAGTTTCGCCAACCCCAAACGTGAAGTTTGTACGCCGTCTCTGTTTGTTACATCTACAAAATATATTTTTCTCATAGGCAAGCCCTCTTTTGTATTATACACGAAATATTAATAACTTGCATTTTTCAGGAAAGTTATTTACAATGTTATTATACACTATGGACAAGCTATTAGAGAAAAAGATTAATAAAGAATTCAAAACCGGAAATGTAAAATCAGCTATTGAATTATGTCAGATAGGTTTGCAAAATGACCCCACAAATGCGGATTTGCATATAAGACTCGGCGATTTATTTTTAGCGTGGCATCTGGATATATATAATTCATGCCAGTATATTGATGAGGCTATAACTGAATATCAAAGAGCTTTAGAAACTTATATTGATTCGGCGGAAATTTATTTTAAAATTGCTCAGGCACAGTTTTATAAAGGTGATCTGGATAAAGCAATTAATTACCTTGATATGGCAATTGCAAAGGATGAAAAATTCGCAAAAGCCTATTATCTTCTTGCGCAAACTTATACAAAAAAAGCAAGATTTTTGGAAGCAGGGTTAAATGCCAGAAAGGCAATAAAATACAAACCTTTCAGAAATTCCTGCGCGCATTATTTGCTATATTCTTTATATAGAATTTCATCTTTCAGATGCTTTAAGACTACTGCAAAAGCTTATTTTGAACTTCTCCTTTCGTGGCTTACTCTGCCTTTTGATATGCAGGCATTGAAAAATGTCGCTAAATCTCTTTCTTATCTTAAATTTATGCCAATGATGATTAAGGGATTTTATATGGTGCAGACAAAAGGTTTGCAGGAAGCAATAGACGTTTACGCTCAGGCTATAGAAAAAGCTCCCGGGTTTGTGCCTTTATATTGTCTTCTGGGTGACATTTACAGATCCGTCGGACAATTTGACAACGCGATTACTGAATATAAAATGGCAATTTGGCTTGACAGTTTGAATATTTCAGCATACCGCCATCTTTGTCAGGCATATGAAGAACTGGGCGATTATGACAGCGCTGTTGAAATTTATGAAAAATTAATACAAATTATGCCGAATATTCCTGAATTTCATTCGAATCTGGCAAATATTTTGTATATAAAAGGAGATGCTGACGGTGCGGTGTCGCATTTTCAAACGGCGGTTACTTTGAATCCGAATAAACAGTGGACAAGTGTTATTAATCAAACTCTCGGGTATGTTTTTCAGGAAAACAAATCCGATTTGAACGCGGCAATCAGTTCTTATCAGAGTGCTTATCTTCTCACTCCGGAAGATATTGATATCTATATAAATCTTGGAAGCGCTTTTTACGACAAGGAAGACTACAATAATGCTCTTGCTGTCTACAGAAATGCGCTGGATCTTGAACCTGAAAATGCTAAAATTCATTGTAATTTAGGGTTTTTATACTGGGGAAAAGGGGATATTGATGAGGCTATAAAAGAGTATGAGCTTGCAATTGAATATGATAACAATTACGATATAGCATATAACAATTTGGGTGTAATTTATCTTGACGATCTTGGCAGGGTGCAAAAAGCGATGGAATTGTTTAAAAAATCAGTTGAATGTAATCCGAATTATGCACTTGCACATTTCAATCTTGCAAGATGTATTGCTCTCACCGGAGATAAAATAGAGGCTGCTAAGCTTTATCAGATTGCCCAGGATATTAATAAGGTTACAGGTGAAATTGACCCGCAGGATATTGTTGACAAAATTAATGCGTTATTTGATTAGTTACATTTTGTAAATATGTTAGCAAATTATTTTTTGATTTGCTTTATATATTTTAAAAGGAGTCTTTTATGGCAATAGTTAGCGGAATTACTGACAGAGGTACCGTCTGGATTAAAAAATTAGACAGACGCGGTAATTTATTGCAGAAACGTGTTTTTCGAAACAGAATTCAATATGATACTTTGTTCAGTAAGCAGGACGGACGACCTAAACTTTTTTTAAGAACGAATTTTTACGGTAATACTCAAACTGCGTATAAATTTCCCAAAAGAGGGTTCTGGAATAAATTTTTGCCTGAAAAAAGACTTAAATTATTAAATATGAATAATTCGTTGCTGGCAAAGCGTGTTCGCAGGGCAACAGGATTTGATAATAAAAATTTTGACAGAATATCTGAGAATTTGCTTGCCAGGTATCTTGAAAATTGGGAAAATATGTATTTGTAAAGGAGAAAAATGTCTATAGTTAGCGGAATTACCCCGAAAGGTACTATTTGGATTAAAAATCTTGATGAAAAAGGCAGACTTATTTCAAAGCGTGTTATAAAAAATGGTATGCAATATGACACGGGTTTTAGAAAATACGATCAAACACCGTCATTCTTAGTTAAAACTGATATGCAAACCGGAAAACAATTCTTCAAACCTATTCCTGACAGGAACAGCTTGTTTGTTAAATTAAATTTCAAGTCTTTAATGAGAGCTCCTATGGAAGAATTGAAAGATATGGATAAATATTTGGGTTTTGATTATGAAAACTCAGTTCGTGAAATTTCAGGTTTTTTGAATAAAAATATTGATAATGTAGCACAAAAAATGTTGAAAAGTCTGATTAAACACTAACCGTTGCATTTATCGGAAGTGTGAACCCGAAGGTTGAACCTTCAGAAACTTTTGAGTTTACAAAGACTTTGCCGCCGTGGTGTTTTTCTATCGCGGTTTTTACAAGGTGCAGACCGAGTCCTGTGCCTTTTATTGTGTGAGTATCGTTTTCAACACGGTAAAATCTGTCGAATATTTTCTTTTGATGCTCAGGTGAAATTCCACAGCCTTCATCCTGAACTGTTACAACAATATTATTTTCTGAGCCTCTGTAGACCCGTACATAGATTTTTTTGCCATCAGGTGAATATTTTATTGCGTTTGACAAAAGATTTCTCAGCGCGCGTTCTATGCTGTCGTAATTAAATAAAATTTCAGGAATATTATCTTCTTTTGAAACCTCTATTGTTAAATGTTTTTCCTGTGCCAGTATATTTATTTGATTTACGCAGTTTTCAACAAGCTGTGCGATGTCATTATAGGATTTATCAAGTTCTACATCAGAATCAAGCCTTGAAAAGTCAAGAATATCGTTAACCATATTTTGCAGCCTGATAATTTCGTTATTAAGTGTTCCGATAAATTCTTTCTGGGTTTCGTAATCAAATTCATTCCCCATTGTGTAAAGCGTATCTATATAGCTTCTCAAAACAGTTACGGGCGTCCTCAATTCGTGAGAAACATTTGAAATAAATTGTGATTTCATCAAATCCATTTCGGTTTCTTTTGTAACATCAATCAAAACGATTATATAGCCTACATATTCACCGCTTCTTGTATACATTGGCGAAATTATTGATTTAATAATGCGCTTGTCAACGGTTATATTAAAGGTAACGTATTTGTTTTCGCTTGATTTGAACTCTTCAATTTTGTCTTTAAAGCAGAAATTGCCTTCAGTATCAATGTAATTTTGAATTGACGTATTAAGCATCTGATTTTCTTCGACTTCAAGAAGGTTCTGCGCATGGTTATTTACAAGCACAACGGTATCATTGTTGTCGCAAACAACAACACCGTTTGCAATACTCATTAAAACAGCTTCAAGCTTGTTGCGCTCAAGGGTTAATTGTTCAATATTTTGTTCTTCATACAGGTGAAGTCTTGCGGACATGTCATTAAATGAATTAAAAAGTTCCTGAACTTCATTGCTGACATTTTCGCCTTCAATTTTGTAGCCGAAGTTCCCTGATGAAATTTTGTGCACGCCGTCATGAAGTATTCGGAGTTCACGGGTTATCAGGTAAGTATTTATAAGAATTACAAATGCAAACACAAGCCATGCAACCGCAAATACAAACAAAAGCGATGCACGTGTTGTTGACGAAATCTGGCTTATAATATTCCCTGAAAGTCCGACGGTGACAGAACCTATAGGGGAATTGCTTACAATGTCGGTTAATGGTGAACTTACGGTTATATTCGGTTTTTGTGTGCTTTTGTGGGAATTGTTCTGCCCTGAATATATTATTTTACCGTCTTTGTCGGTAAATTTGATAAAAACTATATCATTGTGGCTTTTTAAAATAGTGTCCGTATGAGCTTTTAATGTATTATAAATTTCGTTCTCCGGCAGATTTTTGGTAAGTTCGCTGCTTTCAATCGCAAGGGTTTTGGAAATAACCTGACCGAAATTATGATAGCCTTCGTTGAGTTTTTTCTGAATATTTAAAACAGAAAAAACTGCAATTGCCATAATCAGTAAGGTGCTTAGAATAAGGCCGAATATAATTAATCGGTTTTGAGTTGTTAAACTTACCTTTTTATCCATACAAAAATTATACCACTATTTATCCGCGTGAGCAAATAGTTCTTGCAACATGAACGCCTGATGCTGAGGCTTGGATTAATCCTCTTGTAACCCCTGCGCCGTCGCCTATTGCAAAAAGATTTTTAACACCTTCGGTTTCAAGTTCATCGGTCAATTTTACCCTTGCGGAGTAGAATTTAACCTCAATACCGTACAGCAATGTGTAGCGTGAAGCTGTTCCCGGTGCGATTTTGTCAAGCGCAAAGAGCATTTCTTTTATGCTGGTCAATTGTCTGTAAGGTATTACAAGACTCAAGTCGCCGGGGGTTGCGCATGTTAAGGTCGGTGTAATAATGCTGGATTTAATTCTTTCCGGCGTTGAACGTCTGCCGTCTAAAAGATCACCGAATCTTTGAACCAAAATTCCGCCGCCAAGCATATTTGCAAGACTTGCTATGTGTTGTCCGTATTGAATCGGTTCTTTAAACGGTTCTGTGAATTTTTCGCTTACAAGAAGCGCAAAGTTTGTGTTCGGAGTTTTGTAATTTGCGTAGCTGTGTCCGTTTACAGTTGCGATACCGTTGTAGTTTTCCTGAACAACTTCGCCGTTCGGGTTCATACAGAAAGTTCTGACCTCATCTCCGAAAGTCGGTGAGTGGTAAATAAGTTTTGATTCATAAAGTTTTGATGTCAAAGGTTCAAACACAGGTGCAGGTAATTCAACACGAACGCCCACGTCAACAGCGTTATTTACCATACCGATTTTGTGATCTGCAAATTCTTTTGTAAGCCAGTCAGCACCTTCTCTTCCGGGGGCTATAATTGTATATTCCGCGCAAATCGTATCCCCGTTGCTTAATTTAATCCCTTTTACCTGTTCACATTCAACAATAAGGCTTTCTGCCGATACATTGTTCAGAATTGTGATTCTTTCGTCGAGATAATCCTGCATTGCTTTTAAAACGTCAAGACTTCTTTCCGTGCCAAGGTGTCTGACAGGTGAATATACAAGTTTTAATTCGGCAAGTACCGCCTGATGTTCGATTTCCTGAAAAGTTTTTGTATCTGTTCCGAAAACTTCTTCCGTTGCTCCGAATTTTAAATATAATTTATCAGCGTAATCAATTAATTCTTCGGTTTTTTGTCTTGGCATATAATCAATAAGGTTTCCGCCGACGTCCGGTGTGAGGGTTAATTTGCCGTCAGAGAATGCTCCCGCACCGCCCCATCCGCACAAAAGTCCGCAGCGTTTGCAGTTTATACATTTAGGCGACCCTTCTCTTAAAGGACATTTTCTGTTTTCAATCTTTTGTCCTTTTTCTACTAAAATAACTTTCCAGTCAGGTTTTAACTTTGTTATCTCAAGCGCTGCAAAAATTCCTGCAGGACCGGCTCCTATTATTGCTACGTTATACATCTTTCTCTCCGTTTTATTCTCAACCAGTTAAATATAAACCAAATATATTTATTTTAAAAGACTTTGTGAAGATTTTGTTAACCTCTGATTCTGTCACTAAAACTAATATTGTCCAGAATTACCTTTGTATCTTCTTTTCCTTTGATTTTTCGCGGTTTAGTGCTTATTTGCACATCCATCTGCTGATATTTGCCGAATTTTTCAAGGGTATTCGGTGCGAAAGTTTCTCTGATACGCAGGTCGAGATTATTGCCGATTCGTTTGACTGCTTCCCAATAATTTGCTTTGGCAGTTTCAAGGTTGGGCGAGGTTGAAACGTTGCATATTTTACAATCACGTTTGGCAATTCCTATTGCTTTACCGAGTTCAGAAAGCTTGTCTGAGGATTTTCCGGTGACAATATAGCCTCTTCCAATATTGTCAAATATTATTTTGAAAAAATCGGATGCGGTAAGTTTTTTGTCTGCAAATGTTCTGTTATGCCCGTGAAAAGCACGAATATATTTGTAATCATTGTCCATAACAGCAAGTTGTGCAGCTACAGGTTTAAACGAAGGTTTATCTTTAAGTGGTCCAGCAATTCCGTCTATAACTTCAAGACACGTTTTTCGGACTAAATTTCGGTCTAATATTTCTTGACCGTCCTTCAATACTCTTACCGGTATTACACCTGTAAAATTTGTTCCTGTTGTTTGATTTACCTGCATAACAAACACCTTTTTTATCTTTAAAACAGCTGAATAATAAATTTGCTACAGGCTTAGTATTTCTTTACATTATTTTGAGATACTCATATTGTGTTCAATAACACTAATAAGTTCAGACACATCTTGCGACGGTTGAATTTTTTCTGCAAGCCGGGCATATTCCAGCGCAGCGTCGTATTTTTTCATATTCATGTATACGTAGGCATAGTTATAGTAAATTATAAAATTTTCATTATCCGTATTTGCATTATCAAGCGCATCTGAGAGTGCAACAAGTGCATTTTCGTACTGTTTTAAATCCGCGTAGGCACCTGCAAGGTTTATGTAGCCCACCGCAAGAGTCGGAGATGATTGTATATAATCCTTTGCTTCTTCGACTTTTTTCTGCGCAATTTCTTCTTTGCTTCCAAGAATAATAGGCGTATATATTAGTCCTTTTTTTGTATCGGGTAATTTGTCTGTTATTGTCGGCTCAAGCATATATAAAAGTGTCATCGTATTGATGTCGTTACCTGAAAGATAATGAAAATCTTCGCGGTAAGGTGTAAAAATGCTGTCGGTTTCGCGGGTTTGCATATACATTAAATCATTTGTGCTATAACTGTGTCCCATTATACCGAGTGCGTGTCCTAATTCATGCAATACAACATTGTAAATTTCTTTATCCGAAAAATACTCACCCACAGGATTTTTGTCATATATTGTAATTGTCATGTTTTTTAATTTATTACCGGAAATTTTAGGACTTGTGTATCCTGCTACAAATTTGCAATAGCCGTTGCTGTCACATACATCATCCGGTATGGGTTCAAATAAAATCAGTATTTGGGCATTTTTCTTTTTCATTATTGTTTCAAAACTTACAAAGTCGACGGATTTGTCCCACTGGCTTAATGCTCTTGAAACAGCTGATTTATAATACTCCGGAAGATTTGATAAATTCTTTTCATCAATATAAACTTTCAGAGGAAAAGAATTTTTATTCCATCTTATAATATTAGCATCGGAGGGTGCCTGTTCTATATAATTATCACCTATGTTGTCGTGTATATTTTTTTGCCATTCGGCAATTTGTTCGTTAGCAAAAAAAGTCGCACCGTCGTCTTTTGTGCTGTGTGCAATTTTGTACATTAGTTTTTGAACATTGTAAGCGGGTTTTAGCTGCGCAAGTGATTTTACAAAATAGTATCTGTAATCTTTATTATCGGGTCTGAATATTAAGGCTTTTTGCATGTAATTTATTGCAGATATGTAATTTTTATCATTATATAATGACATACCGCGCCAGAAAAGGATTTTAGGCATCAAAATTGTTGTTATGCCGTATGCGGCAATAATAACAATAATCCCTAAAAATAAATCCCTAGTTTTCAGGCTCATCCTCTATCCTTTTTTCCAGATCAAGCATTTTTGCAAGAGCTTTGGTGTCACCTTTCAGCTTAAAGTATTCCGCAAATTTGGGTGTGGTTTTCAAGTTATAGCTCCTGCCGTTTTTATCTTTTGTTCTTGAAATCAGACCTTTTTCCAAAAGCTCCTGAACATGTTCATAAGCGTTAGAACCGCGCATATCTTTCAGTGCGGATTGCCTTATGGGTTCTTTTAGCGCTATAACTGAAAGTGTTCTTAAGACCGCGGGCTTTAACTCAACAGGACAAAGCTTTTCAACAATATCCATGTGTTCTTCCTTAACCTGAAGAATATAGCCGTTTTCATCATCAATTTCCAGCGCGCCGTCGCGGGAGGAGTAATCCATAATCAAATCCAACAGAGCTTCTTCAACGGCTTCCGTGTCAGTTTCGAGAATTTCCGCGATTTCTTTTGCGCTTAAAGCTTTAGCTGTCGTGAACAAAACAGCTTCAATCCGCGATTTTAACTGTTCCATTCTCAGCTCCTTCTTGTTGTGGTGTTTCCATTACAACGTATAAATCAGAATAAAATTCGTCCTGTTTTAAATCATAATCGGTTTCGGCCGTCAAAAACAAGAGTGCTATATATGCGCTTATTTTATCCATGCCGAGCAAAGTGAGTTCATTTAATTCAATTTTTTCTTCGCGCTCAAAAATCTGCGATAAATTTTCTTTCAGCTTCAAAACGCAATCTTCAATATATTCTTCGTGTGCCAGATTTATAATATCATCCGGTGTAAACCTTGAATAAGACTGCACTCTGCGTCTGGCTCTTTCATGCGCCTGCTGCAGCGACTGTTTTTTTTCTAATTTTTCGTAAAACTGTAATTGTCTGATTAAATCACGCAGGGTTACAACGCGGTTTCTGTTAAGTCTTACGCTTGTGCGTCTTTGCAGAACATCGTCAATTGATACGACATTGCTTGTCGGCATGAATTCTTCATCCTGGGGATATTCAACAATAAATCCGTCATCATCGTATTCAAGCCCTTCGGTGTAATCGGGTTCGCCGATTTGTAAAATTTCTTCGTTACCTTCCAGAACATTCGATTTTAATTTAAGAAGAACTGCTGCAAAAAGAAATGTTCTGCCCGTCAGGCGCAGGTTTTGAGATTTCATCTCGCAGATATGCGCGAGGTATTTATCCGTAACATCAATAATATCAACGTTCCACGGATCAATTTTTCCTGCTTTTGCCATGGACACAAGGATACCGATGCCTTCATCTTCATTAGTTTGAACTAATTCGGGGAGGGTTGTACTGTTGATGTCGTAATGTATTGCTGCCTCGTTATTCATCGTCTCTTAATTTAATCCCTGTAACTCTTGTGATACCTTTTTCTTTTTGCGTAACACCGATTGTCCTATTAGCTGATTCTATCATAGGTTTTCTGTGACTAACTACTATAAATTGCGTATCTTTTGACTGGTTCTGCACCATATGGGCGATACGTTCAACATTCATTGTGTCGAGGCTGGCATCAACCTCGTCAAATGCATAGAAAGGTGCCGGCATATAGCGTTGAATTGCAAATACAAATGCTAAAGCGGTTAAAGATTTTTCGCCGCCTGACATACTTTCAAGCCTTTGAAGTTTTTTATCTCTGGGCTGAGCTTCAATCGTCAGACCGCCCGAGAGCGGGTCATCAGGATTTTCAAGCTTCAATTCGCCTTCACCTTCCGAGAGCTGATGGAAAACATCTTTAAAGTTTTCATTTATGTTGTTGTAAGTTTTCATAAATGTTTCTTTTTTAAGCTGTTCATAGCCGTGCATTCTGTCAAGAATTTCTTTCCTTTCTTTTGAAAGGGTTTCAATCTGGAGTTTTAGTTCTTCCTGACGGGCCAGAACTTCTTCATACGCCGCAAGCGCGCGCATGTTGACGTCGCCCAATTCTTCCATTCTGCGTTCCAGACGCTGGATTTTTGATGTGATTTCGTCTATTGAAATATCAACCGGTTCAAGTTTGTTAATTTCAACGCCGGAATTTTCCAGAACTTCACGTGCTTGATCCATTTGCGGTTCAAGCTCTCTGCGGCGGGCTTTGAAAGATTCAATCTGTTCGGCAATTCGTTCAATATCCGTTGTTTTGATGTGTTTTTGTTTCTCAAGTTCAATTAAATCATTGTTAATCTCATCGCGTTCTTTTAGCAACTTGCCGAGTTTTTCTTCGATTTCGTCAATTTGTTCCTTTAAACCTTCAATTTTTTGGTTCAAAACTTCGATGTCTGCTTTGTATTGCTTTTTATCTTCTTCAAGCTTCAAATTATTTTTTTCTATTGAATCAATTTCTTCGTTTTTGGTTTCAATTAAATTGACGTGGAAAGTAATCTGGCGGTTAAGCTCATTCACGTCATTATTTGCATTCATGAGGTTTGTCTGCAAACGTTTTATTTCAAATTCAACGCCTTCGGTTTTTTCTTTGAGTTCTTTTAAATCCTTGTCGTTAATGAGTTTTTCAACTTCTTCAATCTGAGTTTGAGCGGTTGAGATTTTTTCTAAGATTTGAACGTGATTTTCTTCCATTTTATCAAGTTTTTTGTTCAAATCCTCAATTTTTGGTGCCGTAATTTTAATAAATTCAGCTTTTTCAGCCAGAATTGTTTCGCTCTGATCATAATTTTTATTCATACTGTCGAGTTCGATTTTTGATTTGCTGAATTCACTCATTGAGTCGGAATAATTTGTTCTGACAGTATCAAGTTTTTGTTCAAGTTCTGTTTTTTTCTTTTCCAGCGCGGACAATTTGTCTTCCATATCTTTCAGTCTGATTTTGAAAGTTTCAAGCTCTGCATCGTCATTCTGGCTGAAGCTTAAGCCCGTACGTCTGACTGAACCGCCGGTGATTGAACCTGATTTTTCAAAAAGTTCGCCCTGTAATGTTACCATACGGTATCTTCCGATAAGCTTTTTGGCACATTCCATATCCTCGACAACAAGCGTATCGCCAACTGCGTAGAAAAACGCGTTCAGGTATTTATCCTCAAAGTCTACAAGATTTATTGCAAAATCAATTACGCCTTTGTCTTTTGGTAATTGAAGTTTTGCGGGAGCTTTTTGGACTTTATTCAGCGGAATAAATGTTGCTCTGCCCGCATTTGAAGATTTTAAAAGTTCAATTGCAACTGATGCAACATGTTCATCATCAACGACCAGATGTGCCATTCTGCCGCCGAATGCAACTTCCATTGCTGTTGAATATTCTTTATCAACCGTGCCGAGTTTTACAAGCGGGGCGTGGACGCCTTTGAGGTTCGCGCCCATAATTGTATCTATTGCCCGTCCGAAATTCGCATCTTCAAAGGCCTGTTTTTTAGCCTCCATTGATGAAATTTTTCTGTATGCCATTTGAATATTGTAATTCAGGTCATTAATCTCATTTTTTGTTGTATCCAAATCGTGCAGGGTGTTTTGCTGAATAATTTTAAAATCCTGCAGCTCTTTTTCTAATTGTTCAACAAGTTCTTTTTTTAAGGATTGATTTTCGCTGAAGTTCCGCTTCATATCTTCAAGTTCGGCAAGCTTGGCTTTGGCTTCATCAAGTTCTTTTTGAAGATTTTTAAGCTCATTTTCAAGCGGCAGACGTTCTTTTATCAAACTGTTTTCTTTGTCTTGAAGGTTTTCCAGCTCTTTTCTCAACGTGTTTCTGCGCTCAATATGCTGGTCTGCGGTAGCATTAAGACCTGTCATGTCCTCTAAGATTTTCTTTAATTCTTCGTTTTTGTCTGCAATATTTTTTTCAATAAGTTTGATTTCATCATTTTTAAGGTTTATTTTTAACTTGAAATCTTCGATTTTGTGATTAAAAGTTTCTATGCCGTTTTTGGCGTTTTCAATTGAACGGAGCCCGTCGTGGATTTGTTTGTCGGCATAAATAGTTGCGTTATTTTTCCTGTCAATTTCGCCTTTTAATTCTTCTTCCTGTTTCTTTAAATTAATCTGCTGCTGTTCGCCTTCTTCTTTTAATCTGTCGGAAATCTCCTGATATTTTTGTTTAATCAAATTCAGACGCTCGTCCAAATCCTTGCTTTTAACTTCTTCTTCTTTTTTCTTTTTGGTAAATTCAAGGATATTTTCATGTGCCTGTTCCAGATTTCTTTTTATGTCAAAAAAGCGGACGGTATTAATCTGGCTTTCCAGAGAAGTTTTTTCTTCGCGTAATTTCTGGTATTTAAGAGCGACCTCGCGTTCTTCTTTTAATTGGTCAAGGCGGGTGTCAACTTCATTCAAAATAACGCTGGAGCGCTCAACACGCTGTTCAACCGTCGTTAATTCATTTGTTGCCTGTTCTATTCTTCTGTCAAAATCCGCAATGCCTGCTATTTCGTCTATAATTTTGCGGCGCTGTTTAGGAGAACAATTTGTAATTCCCATGACGTCGCCCTGCATCATTACGTTGTAGCTGTTGGGGGTTACGTTGTATTTTTCAAGCACTGTATGAATATTGGAAAGGGTTGTAACGCTGTCATTCAGGTAATAAGTACTTGCATAGCCCTGAGTGGATTTTCTTATGCGTCTTGCTATGCTTAAATCGCGTCCGCCCTCCATATCGCCGAAAGTTACTTTTACCAGTGCATCATTACGTTTGGTATAGGTGGAAATAAAGTGCGACAAATTTTCAGCACGAAGCTCTCCGGCATTTGCTAGGCCCAGTGCAAATAAAATGCTGTCGATTATGTTGCTTTTACCCGAGCCGTTCGGTCCCGATATTGTTGTAAAACCTTTTAATAACGGTATTTCGGATTTGTTGGCAAATGATTTGAAATTATCAATTTCAAGCTGTTTTATGTACATAAATTTATAAAATTCCTACCAAGTCTTATTATTATTGAACTATAACTTTTTTGTCATGTCAAAATATTAAATAAATCTTTACGTTTATTTATTTGCTTAATCTTATACATGGTGTTATTATAGACTTATGGAAGCTGCTGTTCTGGATTTTAAATCGCAAAACGACAAAGAAAGAGAGTATTTTAAGCAGGATTTTACGGAAGTCGGCAAGCTTTTGTCATTAATTCGCAAATCGCTTGTGACAGGTGAACAGTTAAGTTTAAAAGGACTAGAACTTTCAAATTTTATCAAATATAATCCTTCCGAAACCTTGACTTATATTACGCTTTTCCAATCAGGCAGAAAATTTATCCGCTACGGCAGCAAACGGAATAATTTTCTTGTAACTCTTACCCGCGATATTGAAATGCTCAGAAAACATAACAGATTTGCGGAATTTGATGTTGCAGACGAAAATAAGTGCCGCATTATGCTTGAATATATTACGGACAGGCATCAAACTGAGCTTAAAAAATTAAATCAATTTTCTTTTAACGATGACAGGTTTGAAATAGGCATCAACGGTCTTGAAATAATGAAAAACGGCAAGTCTTATTATTATATGCCTACTGACGCGGTTACATTAAGCCATATGGGGCTTTCTCAAGTATTGCTGACACTTGCAAAAAGGTCACCTATCGGTAAAATGACAGATAAAATTTCCGAACGCTTAAGAATTTTGGAGCAGGACAAGGATTTTGAATATTATCTTTTCAAAAGCCGTGCGTTTGTTTCATATAAAGATAAATGTATTCCTCTGTACCGCGGAAACGTTTTGTATGATGAATTTGACATTGATACGTTATTTAACCAGATGAAAACGTCTGTTGACTGGCTTATTAAAAATATGTACGATGACGGCAGATTTTTGTATTATTACGACTGCTGTGATGACACAAGAAAAGACCATGAACACCCGAACAGGTCAGAAGATAACCTGTATTACAATGATTTGCGTCATTGCGGCGGAATTATTTCGCTTATTAGGCTGTATCAATTGACTTCCGATGGAAAATACATTACTGCTGCCAAAAAAGCTCTTGACTGGAGCGTTTCAATTACCCGTGAACACGAAACCCGATGGGGCAAAGGGTATTTTGCATTTTGTAATGAAAAAGCAAAACTCGGCGGAACCGGTGTACTGCTTGTTGCTATGATGCAGTACAGAATTACAACGGGTGACGCGTCTTATGATGAGTATATAAAAGGCTATGCAAGACATTTATTGAGCAGAATTTGCCCGAGCGGTGAATTTTTGGGATATTATATTCATCCCGGATATCATAACGGCGAGCCTTTGATAGAAATGTCAGATAAAGAGCGCAAGGAAACTTTTTCATTCTATTATCCCGGAGAAGCGCTTCTTGGTCTTGCACTTTTTGCAAATAATTTTCCCGATGAAGAACTTGTTTCAGATGTTAAAAAAATGTCTGAAAAAGCTCTGGATTGGATTATTGATGAGCGTCCGAAAATTTATGCTGATTTGTTTACCAAATTGCCTTCTGACGCGTGGCTGATGCAGGCGATAGAAGAATGGGCAAAAAATGAAAAATTTCAAAAAGAGAATTACCTCGCATTTGTGTTTAATGACGCAATGACAATGATTCAAAAAACATACAAGCGCGATGACTCGCCTTATATTGATTATGAAGGCGGATACTATTACGATTGGGGCGACCATTTTTATCCTGACGGAGCGCGCTCAGAAGGGCTTGTTGCCTCATATTATCTTGCTAAGTATTTGGGATGGAAAGAATTGGCGGAAAAACTTCTGCAAGCCTGCGAACTGACCGCAAAATGCCAGTTTTTGCTCTATAATAATGAAATTAATTCATATTCACATAAAAATCCCGAAAAATCTGTTGGAAGTATAAGATTTAAAGCAACACGCCAGTGGGTCAGAGTGGATTCTATACAACATGTTTCGTGTTTTTTTGCACGGCTGTATGCTGCTTTAAAATAACTCAAAAAAAAAAACGACCTAAACAGGTCGTAAAGGAAAAAAAGGGGAAAGGTAGTAGGTTCATCGTGAGATGAAAATCTACGAAACTCATTAAAAGAAAAAC
>CASEDF010000008.1 GCA_949286705.1 uncultured bacterium
TCAGGATGACAAAAAAACTCACTTCACTCACGTTAAAAATGCAGCCTTTACACTTGCCGAAGTCCTTATAACCCTTGGCATCATCGGTATAGTGGCAGCTATGACAATACCGACGCTTGTAAGTAAGATACAGGAAGCCCATTTTCATGCCAAATGGAAGGAATGTTATGCAATATTGAATAATGCCTTTAAAATGACCGTTGCGGAAAATCCGCGGATGGTGGCATCAGAATTGGATAATTATTATCCAACACGTGAATTTATAGATGCAATGTTGTCCCATCTTCAAGTAGTGGATACTTGTGCTGCATTGACAAGTTATGATGAAAATCTTTGCGATAATAGAGAAGGTCTTAAAGACAGCCAGATAAAATACAAATGGTCAGGGACTGCAAATATGTATTCAAGATATAAAACATTGTCCGGCTGCAAATTAAATGCATATGATTTTAGTAGTAAAGCAGCATTATTAAAAAACGGAGCGTCAATATATTTTGGAGGATTACACAGCGGCTTAACAATATTAGTGGATGTAAACAATTTCAACGGCGGTCCTAATGTATTAGGCAAAGACGTGTATGCAATAAGTTTAACTTCGACTTCATGGCAGACGTATGCTAAAATGCAATACATAGAAAGTTTATATTTCAAACCGTTTGGAGCCGAAGGTACAATAACGGAAAAAGAGGGTTATGCAGGCTGTGACAAAAGTATCGGAGATAATCCGGATGTAAACGGTGTTATTAATTACATATTTGAAGCTCCCGGTGCCGGATGCAGTTACAAATATTTGAATGAAAAATAAAACTGCCTGTCAGGCAGTTTTATTTTTATCTGTAGTTAGTAAATTGCAGCGGATAATCGTATTTGTCTTCGTTTTGTCTTAGCATTTGGATTACCTTTTGCAAATCGTCTTTGTCTTTGCCGGAAACTCTTACGCTGTCGCCTTGAATTGACGGCTGAACTTTCATTTTCATATCTTTAATATCAGCTGAAATCTTTTTGGCAAGCTCCGGTGTCAGACCTTTTTTGAGTTTGTAAACCTGTCTTACATTCCCGCCCAAAGCGTTTTCAACAGGCTGCGGATCCAATATTCTTATACTCAGATTTCTTTTTACGAGTTTTGACTGCAAAATATCATAAATATTGCGTAATTTTGTTTCATCTTTTGTTGTTATGGTTATGGATTTGTCAGCATCCAAATTTATGTCCGAATTTGAATCTTTCAGGTCAAATCTTGATGAAACTTCACGTTTTACTTGATCAACAGCGTTTACAAGCTCTTGTCTGTCAAATTCCGATACTACATCAAAACTGCAATCTTTTGCCATAATAACCCCCTTTTTTGTAAATTATAACATAAAAAAGGTAAGAATTGAATTCTTACCTTAAAGGGGAATGTATATATTAAGGTTTGCCTTTTTTGAATAGACTTTTTAAAGCGTCCCAGCCCTTCACCGCACAATTTTTTATTGCATTAAAGCAATTTGTGCCTGCTGCTTTAGTATTATTCCAGCCGGTTTGAATTGCAGGACCTAATTTCGGGAAGTTAATATTAGGTGCTTTGAATTTTTTGCCTAATAATAGCAGTACTGCCGTAATTATACCGCCGATTATAGCAGTATTCCTTATGGTGTGATTTGTTTCTCTGTTCTTTTCTTCAAGTTTTTGAAATTTGTCATTATTTAAAACAGGTTTCATCGGTGCTACCCCATAATATGGATAAGCGCCGTACATTGGCATTATCGGCATTGGACTCATCATAAAACTGCTTGGAATATCCTGATATATTACAGGTGTTGTCATCATATTTTCAAAATCCATAACCTAATTCTCCAATTACACATTACCTTATTTATATAAAGTTTTTTCGCCTTAACTAATTTACTTATTTTTATATTTTGTAAATTTATGTAACAACAAAACATTTGTTTTTTAGTTATAATTAATTTTATGAAACGTATTATTGATGCAAATTTAAACAGAGCCTGTGAGGCGTTGAGGGTTCTGGAAGAGATAGCAAGATTTTTGCTTGAAGATAAAAATATATCGGCAGATTTAAAAAACATCCGCCATACATTGAATTCACTGCAGGATGCGGATTATGCAGAATTGCTTCTGGCACGTGATACTGAGGGTGATATTGGTGTAAGTATAAAAAATCCCGATAAACGTTCGGGTATCGAAACTGTTTTTAAAGCTAATATTAAACGTTTACAGCAGGCTTTGAGAGTTCTTGCGGAATATTGCCCCGAGAATTTTGATATGCTGGAAAATTTGCGTTATAAATCATATACTCTGGAGAAAAATATGTGGGATAAATTAAAAGAAAAATATAATAAATTTATGCTCGAGGACAAAAAACTTTATCTTGTTACAAATTCCGATAAATTTGAATCCGAGGATTTGTTTTTGGATGCTGTTGCATCAGCTTTAAAAGGCGGGGTTGATATTTTGCAGCTCAGAGAAAAAAATATGCCCGCAAATAAAATTATTGAACTCGGCAAAAAAGTCAAATTACTTTGTGCGGAATACGGTGCAACATTTATTGTGAATGACAGAGTAGATATAGCATATGTTTTGGATGCCGACGGCGTGCATTTGGGGCAGGATGATATGGATATTGAATCCGCCAGAAAAATTCTCGGAAATAATGCAATAATCGGGATTTCAACCCATGCCCCCGAACAGGCTCAAAAAGCTGTCAATGACGGGGCAGATTACATTGGCATGGGGCCTGTGTTTACAACACCTACAAAACCCGGCAGGCAGTCTGTGGGATTAGAATATGTAAAATGGGTAAGTGAAAATATTAAAATTCCGGCTTTTGCAATAGGCGGAATTGATTTAGATAATGTTCAAGATGTAGTAAATGCAGGCGCTAAAAAGATTGCGGTTGTCAGGGCAATTATAAATTCTGATAACCCTGAAAAAGCAGCGCAGGAATTTTTGAAAGTTTTATAGTATAATCTTTTTAAAAGGAGATGGTATGTACGGAATAATTTTAGCAGGCGGTTCAGGAAGCAGATTGTGGCCTTTATCCAGAGAGTTGTATCCAAAACAGCTTTTGAACCTTAATTCGGATAAAAGTCTTTTGCAGACAACGTTTGAAAGGCTTAATTTGTTTTTGCCTGCTGATAAAATTTTGAGTATTACAAATACTAAACATGCGGCTAATGTTAAAATGCAGGTCGATAAAAAAAGTCTTGTATTATCAGAACCCGTTTCAAAAAATACTGCTCCCGCAATTGCGCTTTCCGTAAAATATCTTACGGAAAAAACAAATTCCGATCCGATTGTGCTTGTTATGCCGTCAGATTTGGAAATAAAAGATGTTGAAAAATTTCAAGAAGCTGTTAATAAGGCAGTAAGGCTTGCACAGGAAGATTTTATTGTAACTTTCGGCGTAAAGCCTTTATATCCGGAAACAGGTTTCGGGTATATTAAGGCTGACAGTACAGGCAGAGTCGAAAAATTTGTGGAAAAACCTTCTCAAATCACAGCTCAAGATTATCTAAAAGACGGCAGTTATTTTTGGAACAGCGGTATTTTTATGTTTAAAGCTTCGGTTATTTTAAAGGAAATATCCGATTTCGCTCCGGAAATTGCCTCTGTTCTCGGGAAGTTTGACTTTACTGAAAATGATAATGTTCCATATACCGAATTTGAAAAAATGCCGAATATTTCAATAGATTATGCTGTTATGGAAAAATCCAAAAATATCTCTATGGTCGAGCTTGAATGTGACTGGAAAGATTTGGGTTCGTGGCAGTCTATTTATGATGTGAGTAAAAAAGATTCAAACGGAAATGTTTTTGTCGGGCATGTGCTGGATAAAGATTCAAAAGGTTCTCTTGTTTACGCATCATCAAAACTCGTTGCAACTATCGGGCTTGAAGATACCGTAATTGTTGAAACGGAAGATGCGCTTCTTGCATGTAAAAAAGACAGAACGCAGGAAGTAAAAGAAATCTACGAAACTTTAAAACAGCAGCATGATGATACACAAATGGTTCATAAAACAGTATACAGGCCATGGGGATTTTATACCGTTATTGCGGCGGGAAAAGGTTTTCAGACCAAAATTATCCACGTAAATCCGGGGCAGAAATTATCCGTGCAGTCGCATAATTTCAGAAGTGAACACTGGGTTGTTTTGAGCGGTACGGCAAAAGTTGTTCTGGAAAGCAGAGATTATATTTTGTCTCCGGGACACAGTATTGATATTCCCGTTAAAGCAATTCATTCTCTGCAGAATCCTTTTAATGAAGATGTTGAGGTTATTGAAGTTCAAAAAGGCGATGTGCTCTCAGAAGACGATATTATCAGATATGAAGATATGTACGGCAGAGTGTAGCCAAATCTTTGTAATAACCTTTGTCTAAAAGTTCATTGAATATTTGGGCAGATGTCGGGGCAAGTTTTTTTGTATATTCTTTATCAAGATATAATCCTTCAACAAAACGTGCAAAAAGTTCGGTCGGTCTTGCATAATATTTTTTACTTTTGTTGATTTTGGCAGAAATCCGTGCCTGTTTTTTCTGATAAGATTTTAGTCTTATATATGCTGCAAAAGCTTTCGGCATATCGGGGAAATCATTTTCTATTGTGTCCATTGTATAAATTCTTGAATCTTTTCTCCAGAATCCGCGGATTAATTTGATCCTGTCGTATTTTAAAAGGTATTTTGCATCGGATTTTTTAATATATTTTTCAAATTCTTTGAAGCGTTTTGACCGCATAAATTTCGGGTAATCCCTTTTGATAATATTTTCCTGCTCTTTTATTTTTTCTTTTACAAGATTTTTATGATATTCAAGTTTTCTGCATAATGAATTTTCATCGACAAAGTTGGTAACCTTTAATAATTCGGTTTTAATCAACGGATTGGATGTTTTAAAAAGAACCTCAAGACTGCCGCCTGTTTTTGGCATATCGGGTTCAATTTTTGAATGAACGTAGTGCGTAAATTCGTGTATCAGAGTCGGAACTTTTTTATATTCGGGCAGATTTTTTGAAATATCAATACGATTTTTTAAAAAAAATCCATGGTGCCCCCGTGCTTTAGTTGTTGTGTGGACATCTATTCCAAGATTTTTTAGATATATTATCAGTTCTTTTACTTCCATATGATTATTATATAATAATTGCTTAAATTAACAAAATATGTTATAGTTTAAAACAAGGAGGGAAACAATGAAAAATAGAAAGTTTAAGGATGTCGGGGGGGGGCGACTCTCCTAAGTAGACAGGGCAATGGTTTTGACGGTATATTTTGGGGAAAGATACTAAGATACTATGATACTAAGGCAGTAAGAAGTAACAGAAATGTAGGTCGGTATTACTATGCCGACAGAAAAGTTTACCGTCGGGTTAGTAAACCCGACCTACAACATGTCATCCTGAACTGCCTGAGGCAGGACAACACTCTGAACATTGGTGGAACTTACCATGTCATCATGAACTTGTTTCAGGATCTCATTAGAATAAGATCACGGAACACCTGCCGGCTTCGCCGACGGATGCAGGCTCACGCCACTCACCTCACTCACTTTACTCACGCAAAGCGTGCTGCGTTTACTTTAGCTGAAGTTTTGATAACTCTGGGCATAATTGGTGTTGTCGCAGCAATGACGATACCTACATTGATTAGCAGTTATAAGGAAAAACAAACTGTTGTTAAGGTACAAAAGGCATTTTCGGTTTTTAAAAATGTGTATCAATATACGTTATATGAATATGGTACTCCGGATAAGTGGAATCTTCATATAAGCGCTGAGGATACTCAAAAGTTTTTTGATAAGCTGAAACCATATTTACGTTTAACAAAAGAATGTGGATTTAATAACCGTGAGGAGTGTGGTTATACTGATGAGTATTTTATAAATTTTGATGGTTCAAGTAGTATATCTAATATACATAATGGTTTTACAAAAGTATTTGTGCTAAGTGACGGAACATCAGTGCTATTGTATATTCATCATGCGGACGGACCCAGTGGAAATCCCGGATGTGCGGAAAATGATAATTATTTTCCGTGTGCTGAAATAGATATAAAAACAGACTCATCAAAAAAACAAATTTATGGAAAAAACGTATTTAGTTTCCGCCTGGAGCACGATAGGATTGTTCCGTATGGTTCAGGTAAATTTGGTAAAGACATGTCTAAATGTTATGGAGACGGACGATATTGTACCGCTTGGGTTATTGAAAATAAAAATATGGATTATCTTCACTGTGATGATTTGTCGTGGAATGGCAAGCACAAATGTTCTGATTAAATATACAGATCAGGCAGGCACTAAATAGGTGGTGTGTCTGTCTGATCTCCTCACATCGACTATGAAAATGTGAGGGTGGTTAATGTTATTAAATTTTAAAATTAAATTGAGTTTTGACAGAAAAACAGCCGTCGTTAAACGGCCGAACTCATATTTGGTAAAAGGTTAGTGTGTAGGAGAAAATAAAGAAAAAGAAAATGGTTTATACTTTATGTATGCCACAACCGTTTGGATATATAACGTATATACCTTATATTTTTACAATTTTTAATGTTTTTTTAAATATAAAGATTTTTAAATCTGTAATATAAAATTGCAATATAAACATTTTTCAAGTAAAATATTTGTTAAAGGGGATATGGAATATGAAAATTGAGGCTAATAATCTTATTAAAATTTATGGTGACAGAAGTGTTGTTAATGATGTCTCTTTTGAGGTTAATAAAGGTGAAGTTGTTTGTCTTTTGGGTCCGAACGGTGCAGGTAAAACAACGACTTTTTATATGGTTGTCGGACTTATAAAGCCTAATAGCGGAAGTATTATGCTTGATGGACAGGATATTTCAACATGGCCGATGAACATCCGTGCCAAAGCCGGTATCGGATATCTTCCGCAGGAAGCTTCAATTTTTAGGAAATTAAGCGTTGAAGATAATATTAAACTTGTTCTTCAAATGAATGAAAAACTTACTGAAGATGAGAAAAAACGCAAGCTTGAGGAACTTTTATCCGAATTCGGTATATTGAGATTGCGTTCTTATGCTGCTGTATCACTTTCCGGAGGTGAAAGAAGAAGGGTTGAAATCGCAAGAGCATTGGCTGCCAGTCCTGATTTTATGCTGTTAGATGAACCGTTTGCGGGTATTGATCCGATTGCTATCGGAGAAATTAAAGATAATATAAGAAAAATTTCAGAAGATAAGGGACTTGGCGTTTTGATTACTGACCATAACCCGAAAGCTACATTATCTATTACTGATAGGGCATATGTAATTTTTGACGGCAAAATTAAAATTCAAGGCAGAAGCGAAGATGTTGCGGTTGACCCGGTTGCTAAGGAATTCTATTTAGGAAAGGACTTTGCCTTATAATGAGAATGCCGAGGATTACAATATATGACAGATATATTTTTACTCAGGTGTTAATTGCAACATTTGTTGCTATTTTGTTGTTTACAATTGTCTGGATTGCACCGGAAATGCTCTTAAATACGATTAAGAGAACTCTTGCCGGTGAATATGGCGTGAAAACTGCAATACTTATTCTATTTTTTGAATTACCGAAAATTTTAGGTAAAGCTTTTCCTGTCGGATTGCTTTTGGGAACGCTGTTTACTTTTGACAAATTGAGCAAAGATTCGGAATTGACAATATTTCGTGCGGTCGGGTTATCTTTTTCAAGAATAATTGCGCCGGTTGTTGTTTTGAGCTTGATAGTAACATATCTTTGTTATTTTACCGGTGATAAATTGATTCCTTATGCTGCATATAAAATGGGTAAAATAAAAGGTTATGCACAATCCACACAGTTTATTTATACTCAAAAGGATAAAAGCGGACACCCAACCGAAGCAGTTATCGTATCTAAATCAAGGATTAGAAATTTATATAATGTAATTGTGCTGGATTTTTCAAGTGAAGTTTATTCTGATGTTCATCAGTTGTCGAATATTTATTATGCTAAAACAGGTCTTATTCAAGATGATAAATGGTTGTTAAATGATATCGTTCAATATAAAATTTCAAATGACGGTATATTTACGAATATTGGTAAATTTAAAGAAATGTCCGTTCTTGATTCTGAATCTGCTAAAAATGCGTACACTTTAATGGCTTATTCAACAAAAAAAGAACGTGAAATTAATAATACAGATCTGCATAATTATATAAAACTTTTGAAAAAAGAAGGTATGGACGAAGAATACAGGTATATGTTGAACAAATACCTGCAAAGATTTTTCCATCCTTTTGTGTGTATACTACTTGCTATAATGGGTTGTCTGTTAGGTTTTAGTAAACCAAGAGAACAGAGATTAATAGGGTTTACAATAGCAATCGGATGTATATTTGTTTATTATATTACTCTGCCGTTTTTTGATCTGTTGGCAGAAAAAGGTGTTTTGCCGCCTCTAATAACGGCAATATTCCCGCCGCTTGCTTTCACGGCAGCTATTATCGCGTTTTATAAATCAAAGGATCTCTAATGAAAAAAATTATTGTTTTATTATTAATTTGTTTATCAATTAATTTTGCAGATGCAAAGCCTATTGAAATCTCTTATGATAATGGGATTTATCATATAGTTTTGACAGGTGAAAAAATAAGACGCCGCGTAAAATTTGTAGCTTCAGAAAGTCTTATGTCGAACAGAGAAGCTCATATAAAAGGTAAGTCCGAGCTTACTATAAATGCCGGTTTTTTTGATCCCGAAAACGGTAAAACAATTTCTTATATCGTTACAGACAGAAATACGGCGGTAGATCCGATGTTTAACGAAAATATATATACTAATCCCGTATTGCGTAAAAATTTGGATAAACTTTTGAATCGTACCGAGTTCCGTGTTGTTGAATGTAATAATAAATATGAATATCAAATTGTAGAACATAAAAGCGGAGTGGATTTCGGCTGTAATATAATAACTTCAGCTCAAGCCGGACCTATGATTCTTCCTCAATTGCGTCTGGAAGAAGAGCTTTTTGTTATAAAAGATAAAGACGGAAATGTCGTAAGAGAATCCGCATCAGTTTTGCACAAAATGCCAAGAACAATTATCGGAATAAAAGACGGTGACGCACATATATTAATAATAACCGATAAGAATCCCATGGATATTTATGAAGTTCAAAAATTATGTAAAGAACTTGGATTTGACAGGGCAATGGCATTTGACGGCGGAAGTTCGACCTCAATGAACTATAAAAAGGAAATTGAAGTAATATCCACGGCAGATGATAATGGCGGAAGATTACTCAAGTCTTTTATGATTATTCCCAAAAAATAAATTATCTGTCGGATATTCACTTAAAGTAAGTATTTTTTAATATCATAATTTTTTCAAATGACTTTTCAATATTTTCGGAGAGTTCTTTGTCATATTGAGCTTTTTGAGCAATTGTTTCAATGGCATTTATTGTATCGGGATTTGAATTTCTGTAGATAAACATATTTAAGCCCGCACGTATTCCTAATTCTATTGCTTCAACTGTACCAAATTTTGCAACGCCTTTCATAATCATGTCATCGGAGATTATGATGCCATTGAATCCGAGTTTATTTCTTAAATAGTTAATTGCATTGGGGCTTAAACTTGTCGGGATTTCTTCCTTTTCAAAACATGTACAATGAAGATGCGCTGCCATTATCATGTCTATTTCTTTGGCGCAGGCTTTAAATGGTTTGATGTGAATTTTTTCCATTTCTTCAAGTGATAAATTTATTTCGGGCAAAGTTAGATGACTATCCGTATTGGCATCGCCGTGTCCAGGAAAATGTTTGGCACAAGGGATTATACCGTTTTTTTGAAAAGTTTTTGCGACGATTTTTTCGGCTTTTATGACATCGTCAGGGTTTGAAGAGTAGGAGCGTTCTCCTATAATCGGGTTCGCAGGGTTTGTATTAACATCAATACACGGTGCGAAATTGAGATTTATCCCGTAATCTTTTAACTCTTTTGCAATTTTTTCGGATTGTTTTTGCAGAAAATCAAAACCTTTTTGAAGCGCATATTTTGCCGACAAATATTTTTTCCCGTTATGAATATTTTCCGTTCGTTCAACCCGTCCGCCTTCCTGATCAATAGATAAAAATGGAGGAGTCAAAGCAAACGATTTACATTCTTGAATTAAATTTTTAAACTGATTTTTATTCTGGATATCTGCTGTGAAAAATATAATTCCGCCCAGATTGTTTTTGAGCGCCTCTTTATATAAACCGCCTTCGGTGCCGAGAATAAATATCTGATAAAGTTTTTTTCTTAAATCCATATAAATATTTTAGCATAATAAGTAATATATTTGATGTTTTGTTGTATAGTATTAATATGTTTTATTTTGATAAAATTTCCGGCAAAAACATTTTAAAATCCGATTTAATCACGGAGATTGAAAATTTTTTTACTACTCGTGAAACAGTAATAAAATCTTCAGAGCCGCATATGGACAATGTTGTTGCCGATAACAAAAAATTTATTTGCGATTATTTAGGTGTCGAAGAACTTATTTCCCCCGTACAAACTCATAGTGCGAATATTCATTATACAAATATAGGTATAAGAGATTATCAGGATACGGATGCGTTAATTTTGGATAATAAAAAACAGGCGGTGTTTTTGAATTTTGCTGATTGTACACCGGTAATCTTATATGATAAAAAACTGCATACAGCTGCAATTTGTCATGCCGGCTGGCGCGGAACCGTACAACAAATTGTTGTTAAGACAATTAGAAAAATGAATTCTAATCCTTGTGATATTCTGGCTGTTATAGGTCCGGCAATTTCTATTTGCTGTTATAATGTCGGAAAGGATGTTTTTGAACAGTTGAAAGCGACTGTTGATAATTTTGACGGACTATACAGGCAGCAAAATGAGGAAGTATTTGTAGATTTAAAAGGTATAAATGCGCGGCAGCTTAATGAATTCGGGGTGGAAAAAATTGATATCTGTCCATATTGTACATGTTGTGATAATGATATATTTTTTTCATACAGAAAAGAAAATGCTACAACAAACCGTCATAGTGCAGTTATAAAATTACGTTAATATGAAAGAAATTATAATTTAACATACAGAATAAGATGTAATTAACTATGAGATGGAGATTTGCCTTCGTATTTTTCATGATTATTTTAATTTCTAAAATATTTATTATTTGTTGGGTTGATATCGTTTAAATAACTATATGCCCAGTCTAACCATTCATTATCACTGGCATCATTATTATTTTTTATGTAGTCTAAAAATTCTTTTACAATGCAAAGTTCTTTCCACTTTTTGCTATCTTCTAGTAATTTTCGTCTTTTATAGTTTTCATACTTTATATATTCTTGCCTTATATTTTCTTGTTCTTTAATAAAAGGGTTATAGGTTTGTATTTGACGCTGCCTACATTCTCTAATTTTATCTTGTCGTTCTTTTTCCAGACGTTCCTTTTTTAATTTATCAATTTTTTTGATTACATATAAAATCGTCTTTGAGATAGCTTGTTCTATTGTTATATCTTTTGTTTCTTTGTAGTCTCTAGACTCCCAAGAATATTTGTCATAAACAGCAATTTTTAGATATGGAGTTTCTTTTGTTGTATATTTACTCTCAACTTGTCCGTTTGCATAGATAAGAACTTTTTTAATTTTAGGGTATGGCATAGTTTCTTTAGAATAATAAAATTTGTTATCAAAAGGATTGTAAATTAAATCTGTTGCACGGTGTATATAGTTTGCTTTCGGCATGGTATTTTGAAAAGGAATATCTTTTTTTAAAACACATCTTGACGAAACATAACATTCATAATCACACCAGTTGTTTTTCTTTTTAATTTCGTCACACCTTTTTCTGCATTCATTTTCCTCCCCGCTCATAATAACGTAATACCAACCGTCACTATTTTCGGTTTTGTATAGAATTGCGCATATTGGATATAAAAATTCATCATTCATTTTTATCACCTCAATTATATCCTAACTTAACATTGCGATAAATATGGTTATATTAGTGTATAATAAATTTAGTTTAGGAGAACGTTATGTCAGATAAACCAAGATACTCAAGAATTTCAGATATTTTAGACCTTGCGATTTTTATGTCATCAAAAATTCAGGGGGTCACAATAACTGAAATAGCTGAGAGGTACAATGTTTCCCGCAGAACAGCAGAGCGTATGCGCGACAGCCTGACCTGTATTTTTCCGTTCGTTGATGAAATTGAAACAGACGACACGCAAAAACACTGGGGATTTATAAATTATTCCATATCAAACCTGATTTCATTTACCCCGAAAGAGATTGCAAATATTGAGCAGCTTCAAAGACGCACTACAAATAAAGAGATGAAAGAAGAACTTGGAAAAACCATTGAAAAACTTAAATCCCTGAACCGAAAACACTCTCTGCCGTTAGAAAATAACATTGAACTTTATATGCAGACAGAAGGCTATGCCGTTCGTCAGATGCCGCAGTATAAGATTAGCCTTAAAACATTAGAGGTTATTCGCGAGGCTGTTCAGCACTCAAAAATGGTTACAGGCATTTATCACGGCAAAGAACGGTTAATTGAAGCTTTAGGAATGATTTACGGAGAGAAAATCTATCTTGTTGCAAGAGAAAAAGCAAAGGGTGACGGGATTTATAATTATCTTTTGCACAAATTTGAAAATCTGAAATTAACAGAAAAAACCTTTGATAAAGGCGATTTTGACTTACAAAAGTACACAAATTTGTCGTTCGGGGTTTATCACGGAGAAATTTTGGAGGTAGAACTTTTGTTTTCGCAAGAATTGGCACCGGAGGCAAGCCAATTCAATTTTCACCCAACACAATCGGGGAAATGGAATGATGACGGAACTTATACGGTTTATTTTAAAGCAAGCGGCGGCAGGGAAATTATCTGGCATGTGTTCCGTTGGGGTGCCGGATGTAGAATTATAAAACCTGAGTCATTGCGAAAACAATATAAAAAATATTTGAAAGAAAATTTGGATAATTATTAAAAGGTTTTTGGGGTTTGTATTTATTATAAAATAGATACGCATTTATGCGTAATTCTTCTAGGTTATAGTTTCCTTTCGAAAGTATTTATTGTATAATGAACGTAATGGCAATGCATTTGCAGTGAAGTTATAGTTTCCTTTCGAAAGTATTTATTGTATAATTCATTGTTAAATCTCCTTATCTATTGAACGGTTATAGTTTCCTTTCGAAAGTATTTATTGTATAATGAAAACCGTAAAATATATGGCTTATGCAAAGTTATAGTTTCCTTTCGAAAGTATTTATTGTATAATTTATTTATGTGTGTTATAATGAATGTATGAGTTATAGTTTCCTTTCGAAAGTATTTATTGTATAATTAAGCCCTGCCTCATCTAACACTTTTTCGTGTTATAGTTTCCTTTCGAAAGTATTTATTGTATAATACTTGTTGGTAAAATCATATCCAATGATGAGTTATAGTTTCCTTTCGAAAGTATTTATTGTATAATTTTGCAGGCTATGTTGTCAAAATAAGGTGTGTTATAGTTTCCTTTCGAAAGTATTTATTGTATAATAAGGTTGATAATACGGTTTTACATTTTCTAGTTATAGTTTCCTTTCGAAAGTATTTATTGTATAATAATCAAGCCCGACAACATTCACACCGCGTGGTTATAGTTTCCTTTCGAAAGTATTTATTGTATAATTTTTAAAGTTTTTGTAAAACCATTAACAAAGTTATAGTTTCCTTTCGAAAGTATTTATTGTATAATACCAAACTATAGAACCCAAGAAAGACAATGAGTTTGGTATTTTTATTATAAAAAATTTTAGAATAAAAGAAGTTGTTCACAGCCAATAATTTCTTCTTTTTCCGGTTTTCCGACAAGAAAAAGCATGCCTCCGTATTGTTTGTCTGTTACCTGAAGAATTCGGACGTTGCCTTCAGGCGGAATAATTTGTTTAATTCGGCGAATCTCTCTATCTACAATATCTTGTCCGCGGCATGTTCTGCAATAAACAGAAAATTGGAGCATAATAAAACCTTCATTAAGTAATTGTTTTCTGAAGCGGGTTGCTATTTTTCGCTGTTTCTTTTGAGTTACAGGAAGATCAAAGAATACAAATAATCTCATAAAAATATCGTCACCTTTTACGCTCATTTTGCCTCAATAAATTGTGGAAGTTCCAATATATTGCTGTCATTTTGTTCAAGACTTTTTGCAAAAGTTTGGCAGACCCTTTCGCAGGCATTTTGAACTGTAATTTGTTCACCTTTATACCGGCACTGCATGTTTAATATATTCAAAAGACAGGCTTTATCTTGTTTGGATAATTCAGGTTCATTTAAAGTTTGCATATTTGATACAACCAAATCAACAAATGGTCTAAATGGTTCTATTAAATCTTCAATCAGATTAAAAGAGTTAAGTTCATTACAATGATGAACTCCCAGACATGGAACAAGACCGCTTGATGACACGAATTTTGCCAGTGTACCTCTGATTATTGCATACCCGTAATCCAGCGCTGCATTATGTTTTGTGTCTGCATGCCGTTTAAAATTTTCAAACAGCAGCCCCCAGTATTGTTTTGAAACGTATGCTTCTATATTGGTTGTATCACCAGATTTAACTTTTTCACAAAAATAATCTAAAATATCATTATCAAATAGTATTTTTAGGACATTAGACTGATTTTTAATTTTTTGTTTTATAATTTTTTGCCATAATCGTTTTTTCAAAGGTTCAGACATATTTATATGATTAAAAGCAATTTTTGTATTTCTACTATGCTGGTAAAATGGTGTCAAAATCACATTTGGTTGATGTTTTTTATCACAGGAAAACAATGTGATATTATATTCACCACATGCAGACAAAAGATAGTTTGTAACTTCTATCTGCATATTTTCAAGTATTATTGTAGAAATATCTTCAAGCGGGATTTTTACCTCGCTATCTTGTGATGAATACATAAGTTGAAAGTTCTTCACACTAAGTTTACAAGGATTGCTAAACAAAAGAGTTTTATATCCCATGTTTTACCTTTCTTTTCATTTTTATTGGTAATCGTTTTTCATGTTTTACCTCATGATAATCACCAAGTATTCCGACTTGATATTTTTTTATGTAAGCTGCCGTTTTTGTAGAAAAACGAACCCCTTTTTGAACTCTATCAGGAGCATCTAAAACAATTCTGCCGCTATCTATATCACAACCTTTATAATATCCTAAAAATTCATCTTCAGGTTTTCCTGTTGAGTTTATTGCTATCAAAGTATCCGGGAAAAGACTAAAAAGGAAAGTGTAATCTTCTGTCATTTCAATCCAACCATTTTTTCCTTTATTTATAGCCTTATTTGGTAATTTTTTGCCGAAATCAGATACATAAATCGGTACCAAGAAAAATTCGTTTTTGCCTTTTTTATTCTTTTTGGTAAAGACATCCAATCTGGGCATTGACGCGTTTTTAGCAAAGCCTCCTCTTACCAGAATACCGGAAGTACTAGAATCTTTAATTTTTATTGATTTTATCTCATGCGGATGTTGCCCTTTTGCTATTTTTTCTTCGGATAAAGGCATGTATACCGGTTCTGCAAAAGCTTTTTTAGGATCATTATTAAATTTTTCTAATCTTTCTTTTAAAAGATTATAGATTTTATAATTTCGTTCTTTGTCAAACATTTGTTCCAATTTTTTTAGATCAATCGTTTCAATAGGTGTTTTAACCGTAGTAAAGCCTTTATCAAGATGTTTTGCGCTTCTTATTGTTGCGTCATGCAATTCTCCTTTAATGGACTTTCTAACGGCTCTTGATACAAAAACATGTTTTAATGACTGTTCAAGATCTTCCGAAAAAGTTTTCCATGGTTTTTTAAAGTGAGGTTTTCTGTCTTTTGTATAATCATAATTTTCAAGTCTGGCAGAAACAGTAGACAAATATTGAACCATGCCTTGTGTTGAGCAAGCAAGAACCGCTGCATCAAGTGCATGATGTTTGTCACTTTCGTCTCTATTTTTGGTAAGTCCCCATTGCGTTCGTAAAAATGCCGTTAGAGCACCATTCCTTGTTTCGACTTTGAGATTATTATTAAAATCAAGATTTTCTTTTATATAATCTTTGACAAATTTAGCAATGTATCTTGTATCGTTTAAATTTCTTGATTTAAATCCTTCCTGTTCGTATTTTTTCTTAGTTAAACGATTAACTTTTGCTTGTTTCAGATGGTAAGATTTGACGCGTTGTACAAATTCATACCATTTATTTTCACCAATATATTCATACGGTATTTTATTTCCTTTTTGTCTATTCTCATCCGTCAGACAGAGTACCTTATTATTTAAACTATCATCAAAACTCCTTGAATAAGGAATAATATGATCTATATCTACATAGTCAGATTCAATAAGTCTTTTGGGATCAATATATTTGCCTGAATAAACACAAAAACCTCCTTGTTCTTCCCAAAGACGAAATTTGAGAAGGTTGCTTTTAGGATTCTCCGGATCAAGTCCATGTTCTATGCATCTTTGTCTTGCTTTTTCCTTTTCTGCCTGGAATTCATTTTGAGCATTCTTAATCTTTCGTCTTTCAGTAACAGATTTGGATAAATCTCTGGACATTTCAATAATTACAGCATCGAAATGACCATATTTTTTGATCAAAGAATTTACTACTTTTCTTGTTTGAGATATAGCCCTGTTTACAACAGGATTTGTTGTGAGTTCCTCTTGACTCAAAACAGGAAGTATAGACTGTCTCGCTTTTTTATTATTTTCAATTTTGTAACCGGCTTTTTCGCATGCTTCACTATATTTCATACCTTGCATCATAAATGGAATAAGTTTTTTCATTGCTTTAATTGAAAGATGTGCAGTTTTGTTCATTGATAGCCCTTTAACGAGATTTATTATTGTATTTTCAAATCCTTTTTCGTTTAAGGCTTTTTCTATACTTTCATCACTTTTTTCACAAGTTAAAACTAAAGCAATATTATTAAAGAAATTTTCATCATTTTTTATTGCATCAAAATATGACTTTCCGAGTTCTGAATCTACTATTACTTTTTTTATGGCATGATAATTTTTAAGTTCAATTAAAGTTGTATTTTCAATATCTGTAGATTGTCCTTTTGAATTAATTTTTCCATAATTTAACGTTAAAAATTTAGTAGTATCATCCAGACACAATTCTTTTCGCAATTGTTTATATGTAACTTTAGTAAGTTTATGAGCAAGATTTATAGCATCTTCAATTTCTTCCGCGGCAAGAAATCTTGTATCACCCAAATCGTTAATTAAGCGCAGATTGACAAGTTTATTTAAAGCAATAAAAATTTCTGATGTATAAGAGCATTTTGGAGCTCTCATTTGCTCAGGTTCAAAAATACAAGGAGTATCTATAGGAATTGATTTTAAAGGCCTTTGGTAAAAAGCTATTTCTTTATAACCATTTTCTATTTCTTCACTTGCAATATCAGAACCTAAATCACGCTGTACTTTAAAAATAGTTTCTATTTCTTGCTTTAACAAATCTCTTGAGATAGATTTGTTATATTTTCCTGCTTTATTTCTTTTTGTTTCACCATTAGTATATTTAAGTGCAAACATTTCGCCGACGGTTCTGTATTTCCCCTGTTCAAAATTTTCTGTTGTTTCTTTGATTGATTTTAATAAATCTCCTTCTGTTTTTACTTCTTCGGATTTTCTTATAGATTTAAATCCTCTACGTTTTGCAATGTGTATTAAAATTCTATAAAATTCAATATTGCTTAATTTTCTTTCCAGAGCTTCTTTACGTAAATTCCACACGTCTGTATTCATTTCAGGTGAATTGTAAATAGTTTCGATTTCTGATTGAGTAATAAATTTTTTTTTCAATAAAAATTTCCTAATATTATATAAGCGACTTGCACGTCTTGACAACCTGCGTCGTGAACTTCTCGCTTCTCTTCTGGGCAATGCCAATGATGACCCGTCTTTTGGATGTTCAGCCGCAGTAAAAATTCTGACACCTAAATCTATAATTTCTCCGGTATGCTCTTTTTCATCAAGTTCTATAATTGAGTGTCCGACTGATGCAATACCTATATCAAGACCTAATACTTTAATCATTTTATACTCCTTTATTGACAAATAAATTTATTATTTTATAATAATATCATACAATAAATACTTTCGAAACGTTACTATAATAAGAAAGTTTCGTGAAGTTCTGTCCGGTAATTTACCGGACATCTTCTTTTATATAACTTTTTATTTTAGTTAAATCAAAATCATACATACCAAAGTTTTCTGCACGGGCGCAAATTGCATTAAACCCGAATTCCAAATCGTCCATATTCCAATGAACAAAAATCGGATTGTTTAAATTTTTATAAAAATCAACAAAATCTTTAAGCAATTGTTGTTCACTTTCCATAAGTGATTTACCCTGTACAATATAATTGTTCAGAGCAAAAGTGTGCAGTTCTTTTGTTGCATAATTAACCAATACAATAGAGCATATTGCAGGTGCATAAGCTCCTCCGTTATAAAATCCGTCGCAAAAATAATGAATTGCGTAGGTGTCTCGTTCTCTGCCTTTGATTTGTAATTTTATTTCGTCCATAGTTTAGCCTCCTTTGTGGTTTACATAGGCATAATAAACCACGGTTACGACAAATATGGTCATAAAATTATTTCATTCCTAAAATATCCTTTTTAATATGTCTTATATATTCCGAAGTAAATAAATCTTTTGCTTTCAGCTGCTTTTGTTTAGTTTTAAAAATCTCGTATTGTTTACTTCTCAAAACATTTTTCAAAATATTCAAAAACAAATATATCTCTGCTTTTGAAGATGGTATATGGTTATCTATATCTTTTGAAAGTTTCTTCAGAAATTTTTTTGTAAATTCTAATAGTTCCTGATTAAAAATCTTCTGATTATGCTTAATTAATCCTTGCTCAAACGCTTATTTTAAAATACTTCCAAGTAATGTCACACCATTGCTTGCGGTTTTGGGTTTGTATTTATCTTTCATTTTTTGCATAAAATCAACAATCATTTCATAAGTGATTTTAGTAATTTGAATTTCACCAAAATATGAAATAAAAAATGTATTGAAGTTGAAAAAATATCTCGCTGACAAAAAAAATTTAAGCCGAAGTGGGAAAGAATTAGCCAAAGGAAGTTTATATCACATACTTTCAAATAAAGTTTATCTTGGTAAAATTACCCATAAAAACAAAGAATATGATGGTTTGCATGAACCGATTATTTCTGAGGAATTATTTAATAATGTACAAAATTTATTAAAAGCCAATTCCGTTCAGAGAAAACATTCAACTAATGCTAAAAGCGGCTCGCTTCTTGTAGGATTATTGTACGATGACAAACAAAACAAGAGGTCACCTTCTTATAGCAACGGAAAAGGAAAACAATATAGATATTATGTAAGTCAGGCAATTAAAAATCCTGCAGACCACGAAAGACGAGAAATTACAAAGATTTCAGCTGGTGAGATTGAAACTTTTGTACAGAATGATTTTGTAAAATTATTGAAAAATACACGTAAAATGCAGGAATATCTTGAAAGTTATTCTGTCGAACAACAGAAATTAATGTTAGATTTAATGAAAAGTTACGAAGCAGATAAAATATTTTTAAGAACTGTGATTATTAGAGTTGATTTAAAAACGAATTGTATTTCAATAAGTTATAACATAGATTATATAATAAAATATTTTACGACACTGGCTTTTAATGCGGAGTTTAAGCATTCTGAACAAGATGCTCAAATAATTACAAATTGTGTAGAGGTTAGAATTTCTTTAACTCCGCAACGGCAGAATAAGATTATAATTCCTGGAAAAGCAAATTATGATATGAAATTAATTCAGGCTATAGTAAAAAGTTTTTGGTACAACAAACTTGGGGCGGAAAGACGCTTGCCGCCAGATGCTCGCAACGGAAATAACAAACGTCTTAGAAAATTAAAATTTCTACCACCGGAAATTATAGAAAGCATAATGAATGGAACCCAAGATCCTGAATTGACCGTTACAAAACTGATTGAGATGGCAGAAAAATGTTGTAAGTAATGTACCTAATATCTAGGGCGCTAATTGCAAAGGGGGCTTGAATGTCACACCTCCAAAAGTTCCATCTTCTTTATACCAATCATATTGCATTTGTTGCCAACTGTTAACTCCTCTACTATCAACAACAAGTTGCCAAGTTTTCCCTGTTTTAGTATCTAATAAAAAAGTTGAACTTGCTTTTAGTGTCCCATTTGGATTGACAATTACGTATCTTGCATTAGTAGGATACTGTATACTATCTGCAAAACTTCCAACTTGACATAATAGTAAACAAAATAATACAGATGCTACTTTTTTCATAGCTACTCCTTGTCTTTTATTGTGTACAAAATTTTTATATAAAGTACTTCAGTTATAAGTATCTTGCAATATCTGTAATTTGTCAAATAATACTAAATTAAGAATACATTTTTTACTATATATAAAAAGGACTCTTTTTATTTGCGGAAAGAGAATTTAGGAGCAAGCGTGATGAAATTTTCTAAAAATTGTATCAAATAAATTCTCTTAAATTGGCGAAAGCCCGTTGTAATTTAACAGTTAGAACAAGATTGAATCAACTTTGAGATCGAGATTACAGGTGTAGGAAGCTGTAAATCATAGATTTATTACTTCTAATAGCAGATTTGCTATATAGGCTAAAATATCCCTGTGAAGCCAGTGGAGCCGACCAAAAAGTTTGTAAAAACGGAGAGAGTAACACATTGTAGATAATATAAGAACGCAGAAAAAGTAACTCCTATTCCCTGAAAAATTAAATTGTATAAACATAAATGTAAACAATTGTGAATAAAATTCTCTAAAATCTAACAAAGTTCTTGACTAATTTTTTTGTTTTTGAGATTATATATTTGGTCAAAGTTTCCCGTTTTGACATGAGAGGTAAAACTCTTGAGAGTTGGTAATAACAACTCAACTGATGGGGCATCGATATATATTTGTACCTTGATAATCATATAGCAATATTTGTATAGTGCAATAGATGTTTTGTACATATGCTTATTGATTATATTCAATCAGGTTATATATAAATGTCGTTTCTCCTATAGCGGATAAACAAGGGGAACTTGTTTATCCGGATAATAGAGTATTTGAACAAATCAATCCTGACCAATTGTTCCTTTTTAGGTGGGGAACCAGGCAGTAGTCTGCTAGAAAGGAGAAGCGAAATGAGAAAGAAACTCAGAATCAAAAAATGGACTGGTTTGCTTTACACCATTATTAGAGCTGTAATTCTTGTTTTAGAATTATTAAAGCATTTTAAGTAAGGCTAGAATACTCTTTTTTATCTATAAAAGGAAATTCAAATGTTAGGTGAAGCATTAAGATTAATTCGAGTTTTTCACGATGTTAAATTAAATGAATTGGCAGAACAACTCAAAGTCTCAAAAGGATATATTTCTGAAATAGAATCACAAAAGAAAAAACCCTCTTTAGAATTAATAGAAAAATACTCAAAAAGATTTAAAATTTCAGTTTCAGCAATTATGCTATTTTCAGAGGAATTGGATAAAGACAGAAGTGATTTAAAAATTGGTATACGAAATAAAATATTAAAATTTTTACAAATAGTTGAACATATAACAATTAACAATGATGTTGAAAAATAGTTTTTTATATAAAATTGGAAATAAAACAAAATTAGCCAAATATCTTGGTATTACTCGGAAAGAGTTATTAAATTTGTGCAATGATGACTTGTATAGGGTTTATGATGAGCCGAAGCATAATGGAACCGGTACAAGAACTATTGAAGCTCCGGCAAAGCAATTAAAGTCCATTCAGAGAAAACTAAATAAAGAATTACAGAAGTTGGAAACCCCATCATATCTTTTTTCTGGTATAAAGGGAAAAAGTTTTATAGATAATGCACTTGTGCATGTGCAAAATAAATACATATTATGCGTTGATATACATAGCTTTTACCCAAGTACTAATAGCAAGAAAGTTCTGGAGTATTACAAATATTCTTTAGAAATCCCAAATGATATTGCAAAAATTTTAACAGAATTAACAACTTTTGACGGACATTTGCCAACAGGTGCTCCGACTAGTGTTATTCTTGCATATTTTGCTTATGAAAAAACTTTTGAAGATATTTATAAAAAAGCTCAAGAATTAGATATAGATATGAGTGTTTACGTTGATGATATAACATTTTCGAGCAAAAAAACTATACCGACATCATTTTATAATTTTGTTGAAAAACGTATGAAACAGCAAGGTCTTATATTGAAGAAAAAGAAAACAAAATGGTATAAACCTGATGACTTTAAAATCATTACCGGTCATGGTATATCTGCTAATAATGAAGGAAAAGTTCCAATCAAAAATATTTTAAAAATTAAAGCAATAATGAATGGCAGAAATATTAAAGAATTACCGCACAGAGAATTAATATCATTAAAAGGTTCTTTGGTTGTTGCTCAAAGAATTGAAGCCGGATTTTATAATACTTTATTTAAAAGAGTGTGTGTATTAATAAAAGATAAAATAGTACAAAAAGTTTAACATTTCCTGTGTGAATACTCCTGTGCCACAATTGAGCTGTCACAAAATTGTTACACAACAACTATTTGCATATTTTCATGGTATGATTATTCTAACAAAAGCGGGGTTGTATGGCAAAGAAAACTGTTGAAAAAGGTATCAATCTGGATAATATTTTATTCAAATGTCGTGATATTCTTAGAGCAGCACGTAATTCAGGTTCATTTTTTGAAAAACGTGATATGATGCTGACTCTGGTATTTTTAAGATTTATCGGCGAAAAATATGAAGATGGTATTGAAAAGTTACGTCAGACTTTAGTACAACAAGGACTAGACCCTGATGATGAAAATATTAGAGCTGCATTTTTTGATGATGCAACTTTTACGGACGGAACATATAATTTGCCGCCGGAAGCTCGTTGGTCTACTATTATAAATACTACCGCACCGAAATTGAATGTAGCCCTTGATACGGCACTGCATAGTATTGCAACAAATTCTAGCCAATTAAAAGGTTGTTTTATAGAAGGTACCTTTACCACTCGCAACTTAGCTCCTAATGATATTAAAAAGCTCGTAGATGAAGTTAATAAAATCAGCCATAAAGCTTTTGGGGAAGAAAAAGACCTTATCGGTCGTGTTTATGAGTATTTTTTAAAGGAATTTGCGGTAAATGCAACAAAAGAAGAAGGCGAATTCTACACTCCACATGACGTTGTACAACTCATTGCATCAATGATAGAACCTTATGAGGGTACATTATATGACCCTGCTTGCGGTTCAGGTGGTATGTTTATCCAAAGTTCTGAACTTATAAAAGCAAGACAAGGTGATATAAACAGAATTAATATTTACGGTCAAGAAAAAGATGCTGCAACGTACCGTTTGGCTAAAATGAACTTGGCTCTTCGCGGACTTAGTCATGATCTTGGAGAAACAAATGATTCTTCATTTACTCATGATTTGCATAAGGGATTACATTTTGACTATATTATGGCAAACCCGCCATTCAATCTTAAAGGTTGGTATGATGATAATTTAAAAAATGATCCACGTTGGACGGATTATGGAACGCCGCCGGAGAGCAATGCTAATTATGCTTGGATTTTACATATACTTTCTCACCTAAAGCCGTCAGACGGTGTTGCAGGCTTTTTACTTGCAAACGGTGCTCTGAACGATAGCGATACTTTAGAAATCAGAAAGAAACTTATCCAAAAAGATAAAGTAGAGGCAATAGTCGTTTTTCCAAGAGAATTGTTTATCACTACAGATATTAGTGTAACTCTTTGGATATTAAACCAGAACAAAAAAGGCGGAAACTACCACGGGCGTAGTTTAAGAAACCGTGAAAATGAAATTCTTTTTATGGACTTGCGTCAATGGAGAGAAAACACAGTGAAGGGTGAAAATAAAAAGAAAATATTTTTGTCGCCCGAACAAATTGAAAAAGCTTCAAACATTTACCATACTTGGCAAGGCGAGGAAATAGACGGTAAAAACTACCAAGAGCCTGAATTATATCGCAGTGTGAGTATTGAAGAAATTGAAACTAAAGGCTGGGCTCTTACACCTAGTAAATATATCGAATTTATTGACCACGATTTAGACATTGATTATGAAAAAGAAATGACGCGTATTCAGTCTGAAATGAAGAGTATTCTGGCTGAAGAATTGAAATCTCAAGAAATGTTGGTATCAGCTTTTGAGGGTATAGGTTATGCCATCAAATAAAATTAAATTAGGCACATTAATTGAACCTGTCGAAAATCGCAACTCTAATGAACAATATAGTTTAGAGCATGTAAGAGGTATTGCAACAAGTAAAAATTTTATTGACACCAAAGCAAATATGGATGGAGTTCCACTCACAAGTTATAAAATTGTTGAACCTGATATGTTTGCCTTTGTATCAGATACAAGCCGAAGAGGGGATAAAATTTCTCTAGCATATAATGATTCTGAAATACCTTATTTGGTATCATCTATTTCAACAGTATTTCAAATTTCAAATAAAAATGAATTATTGTCCGACTTTTTATTTATCTATTTTAATCGTCCTGAATTTGACAGATATACTAGGTTTAACTCTTGGGGCTCTGCAAGAGAAACTTTTAGTTGGGAAGATATGTGCGATATAGATATAGAACTTCCGCCACTTCCAATTCAACAAAAATATGTTGATATTTACAAAGCAATGGTAGAAAACCAACAAACCTATGAACGCGGTTTGGAGGATTTAAAAAAATCTTTTGAAGTTCTTATTGATAAGTATAAGCATAATGCAAATAAAAAAGCAGTAGGAAATATTTTAAATGAAATAGATTGTCGTAATAATGACGATTCTATAAAAGATGTGCAAGGTATAAACATTACAAAACAGTTTATGCCATCAGTTGCAAACACTTTTGAAGTGGATTTATCAAAATATAAATTAGTAACAAATGGACAATTTGCATTTTCAGGAATGCAAACTGGAAGAGATGAATGTATTCGCATAGCTTTATACCGAGGAGAAGAACCTATTATAATCTCTCCAGCATATACCGTTTTAGAAGTACAAGATAAAAGTGTTCTTCCAGAATATATAATGATGTGGTTTTCTCGTAAAGAAATTGATAGACTAGGTTGGTTCTATAGCGATGCAAGTATTAGAACTAACTTAGATATGGATCGTTTTTACGAAATTAAAATACCAGTTCCAGATACAAAAATCCAACAAAGTATTGTCAATATCTACAATGCATACAATAAACGTAAAGAAATTAATGAAAAATTAAAAGCACAAATCAAAGAAATTTGTCCTATTCTTATAAAAGGTTCTATTGAAGAAGCAAAAAGGGGGTGTAAAAATGTACCAGCCGCCATTTGAAATTACATCAAAAATAATCGAGCTTATCTCTAAAATCTCAGAAAAAATCGGAGAAATAAATTCACTTCAAAATAGTCCTCATCAAATTAAATTGAGAAAAGCAAACAGAATAAAAACAATTCATTCTTCCCTTGCCATCGAAAATAACAGTTTAAGCATAGAACAAATTACAGCAATAATTGACGGAAAAAGGGTTCTGGGAAATCCGAATGAAATAAAAGAAGTAAAAAATTCAATTCAAGCATATGACTTATTGTTATCGCTTAATCCTTATAATGAAAAAGATTTATTAAAAGCACACGAACTTATGATGCAGGATTTAGTGGACAGAAACGGAAAATACAGAACCGATGGTGTTGGGATATTTGACGGAGAAAAAGTTGTCCATCTGGCACCTCCCGCAGACCGAGTGCCCGAACTTATGTTTGACTTATTTGAATGGCTTAAAACAAGTGATGTTCATCCGCTTATAAAAAGTTGTGTTTTTCATTATGAATTTGAGTTTATTCATCCGTTTCAGGACGGGAACGGCAGAATGGGACGTTTGTGGCAAACCGTAATTTTAAAAGATTGGAAAGAAGTTTTTGCCTGGCTTCCTGTTGAAACTTTGATAAAAGAAAATCAAAAGGAATATTATAATGCACTTGGTGTAAGCGATAGTGCGGCCGATAGCACTAAATTTATAGAATTTATGCTTACATTAATTTTAAATACAATAGAAGAAATCATTGTAACAGAAAATAAGGTTACTCAAAAGGTTACCCAAAAGGTTACTGTAAATCAACAAAAAATTCTTGATGTTATAAAAAATAAACCTTTTATAACGCAGGAAGAACTTGCAAGTATTGTAGGAATCGCAAGAAAAAATATAATTTCAAATATGAAAAAATTACAGGAAAACGGGTTAATAAAGCGTATTGGGGCAGATAAAAACGGCTACTGGCAAGTTGAGGAATGAGGATGGCTAAACTAAAAGAATATAACGGTCTTTTTTGTGAATCAGAATTTGAATGTGCTTTTATTGCATATTTAAATAATGAAGGCTGGGAATATCTTTCCGGTAATAATGTTAAACGTGTAAACAAAAGAGATGTTTTAATAGAAGATGATTTCAAAGAATTTATAGCAAGGACAAATCCTGATTTAGAAGCAGACGAAATCACACAAATATTTGATAGTGTCCGTCTTGTGGGCAGCGAAAGTGATTTTGCAACATTACATAAAGTATATATCTGGATGGTTGACGGGATTCAATTTACACCTAAAAATGGTATGACAAGAATTATTCCATTAATTGATTTTGAAAATTCAAATAACAATACTTTTAGAGTAGTTAATCAATTAACAGTAGAATATACGGATAACGGACAAAATAAGACACGAAGACCGGATATTATCTTGTATACAAATGGTATGCCTCTTTGTATTATAGAACTTAAAAATCCGGCAGATCCAAATGCCACCATATTTGAGGCCTGGGAACAAATTAATATCAGATATTGGAGAGATATTCCGCATTTATTGCATTATTGTCCGTTAGCATGTATTTCTGATGGTGTAAAAACAAGACTCGGAACGGTTAGAACTCCTTATGAACATTTCTACGCTTGGCGTCGGGTAAATCATGATGACAAAATTTCTACATTGCCCTTTGCAGAAACTCAAACAATGATAAAAGGTGTATATGAGCCTAAACGTTTTCTTGAAATATTCAGAGATTATATTTATTTTCAAGACAGTATTTATGATAGGGATGAGCAAGAGATTGTATGCCGCTATCCTCAATTCTTTGCTGCCGGATTATTAAAGGAAAGTATCGTTAAATCTGTTGAGGCAGGCAGCGGCAAGGGTGGTACGTATTTTGGAGCAACAGGGTGCGGCAAAACTTATACAATGGCATTTCTGGCAAGACAACTTGCGCTAAGGTGTACAAATATTCCTCAAATCGGTTCTCCAACAATTATTTTGATTGTTGACCGTGAAGATCTTCAAAAACAAGGAGCTAAGTTGTTTACAAGAAGCAAAGAGTTTTTGAATCTTGGAGAAGTTTCCATTGTAAAAAGCAGGGAAAAATTAAGACAAGAGTTGGGAGCAAGACAAAGCGGCGGTTTTTATATTTGTACCATACAAAAATTCTGTGACAGAAAAGATGATAAAATCGGTTTGATAAACGAACGTCAGAATATCATTTGTTTTTCTGATGAAGCACACAGAACCCAAATTGAACATGCAAAAGAAATTAAGTTCAGCAAAGATACTGATGAGAATATGAAAGCTCTTATTTCGAAACCTTATGCAAAAGTTTTAAAAGAAGCTTTTCCAAACGCAACTTTTGTCGGGTTTACAGGTACCCCTATTGCTGAAACATATCAAACATTTGGTGATGAAATAGACCGATATACTATGGATCAGGCTGTTGCTGACGGACTTACAGTTCCTATAAAATATCATCCTCGTATAGCAAAAGTTTTGCTTGATCAATCAAAGGTTAAAGAAATTGAGGATTATTATAAAAAATGTGCGGATGATGGTGCAACCGAAGAAGATATTGCAGCAAGTAAGAGTGCTATGTCATCTATGGAAGTTATTCTGGGAGAGTCTTCTCGTTTGGAACGCCTTGCAGTTGATATTCATGACCATTATATCTCTGCGTGCAACAATGATCCTGACAGAATACAAAAAGCAATGATTGTTTGTTCTAAAAGAGAAATTGCCTATAACTTATTGCAAAAATTTAAAGAAAAATATCCTGAATGGTTTGAAGAAAAGAAAATTCCTGACGGGGTTTCTGCAACTCAAGAAGAACTTAATGAACTAAAACCTATGCCTTGTATTGCAATGGTTGCAAGTGTAGGCAGTAATGATAAAAAGGATATGTATGATTACCTTGGTGGAACAAGAAACGACAAACGCTCAGAAGAGTTGGATGTTTTATTTAAAAAAGAAAAATCTAATTTCAGAATTGTAATAGTTGTAGATATGTGGATTACAGGTTTTGATGTTCCTTCACTTACATATTTGTATAATGATAAGCCGTTGAAAAAACACCTGTTAATTCAAACCATTAGCCGTGTAAACAGAAAATATCCAGACAAAGATTACGGAATGATTATAGATTATATCGGTATCCGTGATAATATGCGTGAAGCTATGAAAATATATGGCGGAGATTCTTCTGTTGCACCAAATGCCGATGATGTTGAACAGGCAACTAAGATATTTAGAGAAAACTTAGAAATATTGAAAAGTTTATTTGGGGATTATGATTTATCGCCATTTTTAAATCCGCAATGTGATCCTGCTATGAGATACAGATTACTGGCTAAAGCCGCTGAATTTGTTTTTGTTTCAACTCAAGAATTAAAAACAGAAGGTAGAAATGGTTCTAAGAAAGTTTCATTTAAAACTTATTTCTTAAAAACTGTAAAAAGAATGAGAACAGCATTCGATGTTTGTCAGCCATCAGGAGAACTTGAAGAAGAAGAATCGGCACTTGCACAATGTTTTATGGCTATCGCGGGTTTTGTACGCAAAATGAGCGGAACAAGCGAAGTTGATACAGAAACTATGAATGTTGTAGTTTCCAAAATGGTTGAAGAAGCTCTAAAATATAATCAAGTTGAAAGTATTCTAGAATCAAGCGAGGAAGAAGATATTTTTTCTCCTGAATATTTTGAAAAATTATCAGATGTGAAAATGCCTGCAACAAAACTTGAGCTTCTTGTAAAAATGCTTCGTAAACAAATAAAAGAATATGGAAAAGTAAATCAAGTGGCATCAAAAACTTTCCAAGAATTACTAGAAAAAACGCTTGAAGAATATAATGAACGCCGTAAACATTTAAGCGAAGAAGAAGCAGGAGAAACACAAGAAAAAGCTTCTGAAGATATTATTAAAACGGCAACAGAACAGGCTTTATCTATATTAAGCCAAATGAATGAAAGTAGAGAAAGCTTTAGAAAAATAGGATTAACATTTGAAGAAAAAGCATTCTATGACATTTTGATTGCATTGAGAAATGAACATAATTTCGAATATGGCACAGATAAGGAAGTAGATGGTGTAGTGATTAATGATAAATGTAAATCATTAGCACAAAAAGTTAAAGAAATAATTGATACAAAGTCTTCTTTTGCTGATTGGCTGAATAATAGAAATGTTCGAAATCAATTAAAACTTGATATAAAAATTTGTTTAGTAAAAAACGGATACCCGCCTCAATATAGTCCAGAAGTGTTCAATAAAGTTATGGAACAAGTTGAAAATTTTGAGGAGAACAGGGAGTGAGATGAGTGAAATAATAGATGAAGAATATATAAAAAATCATTTAATAAACAATGATTCATTATTTAATTATATCTATGTAATTGAACAAAATTTTGATATTATTCCCGATGCACATAATCATTATGGTGCAAGTATTAATTATCAAGATTTAAAAGAATTAAGACAAGATTTTTTGGATGAATTATATGATTCAATTGTAGATTGGGTGTACAATAGTGAAAAATTTAATGAATTAAAAAATATAGCCCAAAATAGAGGAAAAACTGAAGCCGCTGCAGCGGAGGAAATTTCTCGACGAGCAAGAAGTAAATTCAGGTCAAATAGAACCTCTGATGATATTCTTATCCAAGGACAACTTGGAGAATTACTGTTATTTCATTTTATACAAAGATTACAAAAGGCTATTCCTATATTAAGAAAGATGAAAATAACAACCTCAACGGAACATGAACGATATGGAGCAGATGCAATCCATTTTAAATTCAAGAATAATAAGCCAATAATTATTTTAGGGGAAGCAAAAACCTATACAACTAAATACAAATTTAATACAGCTTTTGAAGAATCCATAAAAAGCATTTTAAAAACTTATAAAGAACACCGGAATGAAATTAATTTATATGTACATGAAGATTTTTTAACTCCTGAAATGGATCAAATTGCTGAACAATACATAAATAATAAATTAAAAAATGTTGAAGTTCATTTGACATGTATTGTTGTATACAATGAAACCTCTGATATTAATGGTAATAGCGAAGAAGAAATTAAGCAAAAAATTAATGATATAATTAAAAACAAGTATTCTAATTTTGACAAAAATAAAATTGATGTTGCGACCAATACTATATTAAAACGTATTACATATATTGTATTTCCTATATGGAAATTGGATGAACTCGCAAAAACTTTTCAAAAGATGATTTAAGGGATAAAATGAAAGATTTAAGGAAAAATATTTTAGAAGAATTATTAAAACTTGATTGTCACAATGTTGCACTTAAGTTAGGTTTCATATCAGGTAATAATAAAAAAGTCAACAAAGAGCTTTTGGCTAATACTATAAGATGTTTAGATTATGAAACGACAATGCCTGAGAATCCTGATATAAACTACATAATAACAATTTTTGCTTTAATATGGGAATATATTGATCATTCTAAGTATAATTTGCAAAAAATTGCAGTTAAATTTTTATCTCGCATTGGTTATGCCACTTCTGCAATAATAACAGATGATAATTTCGATAAGAAAAATTGCAAATTTTCTTCTTTAGAAAGCCCTATAGATGAACTTCTTACAAGTTTAAATCAAGAAAAATATTATATTTCTGTTGGCAAGAAGAAATTTATATTAACTAAATTTCAAATGGATATATGGAATAGCATGGATAATGATAAATTAATAGGTATTTCAGCACCGACTTCTGCGGGAAAGTCTTTTGTTATTCTATTAAAACTACTAGAAAAATTAAAAAGGAATGACTTTGATATTATATATATTGTACCTACTTTAAGTTTAGTCAATCAAGTAATAAGTGATTTTAATAAATATACTGAATTGTTAGAAATAAAGAATTGTAAAATAATCAGTACGTACGAAGAAAATAATATTAATAAAAATAATATATTTGTATTAACCCAAGAAAAAACTATAAGTATATTTTCTGAGCAAAATAACAAATTTAATAAAAATACAATATTAGTTATTGATGAAATTCAAAATATTGAAAGAATCAAAGAAGATAACGACGAGCGCTCAAAAGTTTTATATGATGTATTAAATGAGTTAAGAGATAAAAAAAATATGAAACAGATTATTTTATCAGGACCACGAATTAATAAAATTGATGAAGTTGCAACAGCATTATTTGGACAAAAAGCAAAAAAAATTTCTTCAAATGATAGTCCTGTATTAAATTTAACATATAGTATTTCTAAAACAAATAATAAATATCAATTAAAACAGTATTGTAGTTTAATAAAAGAACCAATAGTTATTGATATAGTAAATGATTCATTTATTAAAGGATATGGTAAGAAATTATATGATTCTCATTTTTTAAGATATCTAAGTTCGATTCTTAATAATTTATCTGGTAATCAAAATATAATATTTGCACCTACTACCAAAACAGCGCGGAAAATTGCATGTTTAATAAGTAAAAGAAATAAAATAAATAAATATGTAAGAGAATTAATTGCATATTATAAAGCGTCAGTAAATGAAAATTATTCTTTATGTAAAGTCCTAGAAAAAGGTGTAACTTATCATCATAGGCTTTTACCACACCATGTTAGACGAACATTAGAAAAAGCCATGCAAGAAAATTGGATAACTGATATTATTTGTACTACAACGTTATTACAAGGAATTAATTTACCAGCACAAAATATTATTATAAGAAATCCAAATTTGTATATAAGACGTGAGAAAGAAAAGACTGTTGAATTAACTAATTATGAAATGGCAAATTTAAGAGGTAGAGCAGGAAGATTGCTAAAAGACTTTATTGGCAGAACTTTTGTATTAGATGAAACTTCTTTTATTGTTGTAGATGGATATGAAGAAGAAAATTTGTTCAATAATGTGACTAAAGATTTGCCAACCGATTATGGTGAACGGTATGAAAAATATCAAGATGAAATAATAGACGTATTGTTAAATGAAGATATTGATGCCGAATTAGAAGAAAAGAAAAATGAAATACACTATAAAGATTTAAAAATATATATCCGCCAAAACATATTAAAAAATGGTGATAAAGCAAAGCAAAAAATGGAACAAGTAGGAATATCTCTTACAAAAGAACAAATTGCTGCAATAAAACTTAAATTAGATAAATTAACGATACCAAAGGAACTTTGTTATAAAAATAGATATTGGGATCCATTTGCACTTGATTATATATATAAAAATTATACTGATCAAGTTCCGACTTTCCCATTAGAACGTGGTGCAAAAACAAAACTCAATAATATGCTTAAATTTTTAAGAGATAATACAAGAACAAAATCCATGTATAATCATTATATTCCTAAAAAATACCAAAAAGGGAAAGCTCGAAGTTTTATGTGTGGTCTCTGTTATCAATGGGCAATTGGTACTCCTTTATCAGATATTTTAACCACAAATTTGAAAAAGGCAGAAAAACCAGAAGAAACAATAGAGGAAATTATAGACATCCTACAAACTTCTGCATCATATAATATTCCATTATTATTAAAACCTATTTTTGATATAAAAAATCCTGATAGTACATTTTTAACAAGTATGCAATCTGGAGCTTATAACGATATTTCTAAAAAATTAATCGAGCTAGGTGTTCCTAGAGAATGTGCATTATTTTTAAATACTTCTATATTTAAAAATGAAAAATTTTCTGAAGATACTATTGAAGAAAACATTAGAACAATTCTAAAAGATAATTATCAAGCATTACCATATTGGATTCAAATACAACTTCAATTTTTGATTTAACTTGCTTTAATAAAACACCTAAAAAAGAAGCTCGTATATGAGAAAAGCCAGATTAAATACTACGTCAAAAGATTTTAAGCAATTAATCCTATAGCTAGAAAATATTAAAGCATAGCGAATGTGATTTATTATATAAAATTCATTGTATACTTGTAATATGAATAAAACAGAAATGAAAGAACAAGAAGAACTAGAACAGCTCAAAAAATTTATCGTAACTAAAATAGGAGAAAAATGGTTTAAAGAGCTGGGGATTATTGATTATCAAAAATCCGAATCACCTGATTTCATTATGAAAACAAAAGATAATGAAATAATAGCCTTGGAAATAACAAAATTTATAGCAGAAAACAAAAATCTCAAATTTTCACAGGCATTAACTACTGTCGGTAATAAAATTTGTCGAGAAGCAGAAAAGGAATATAATCTTCGTATAAATATACTTATTGACAAATATGATAAAAGAAAGTTTAGTATTCATTGGAAAGATCACTTGGATTTGGCTTGCGATCCCGGATTTTCAAATGTTCCAAATACAAAACTTTTTAAACAAAAACTACAAGATATTCTAAAAAATAATATGGAAAAATTAAAAAAGGGCTTGCTTGTTCAAGAATGGATTCAAGTCAAAAATGATTATTTTCAAATATCAATGGATCCCATAGTATGTCCATGGACAGGGAAATATGATTGTCATGTTAATAATTCTGGAATGATTTCGATTAACCCGATAAATGAACTACAAAATTGTATTGATAAAAAGAATAATAAAATTAAAGCTTATAATAAAAAATGCTCAAAATGCTATTTATTGATAAACGTTCCCGATTCGTATAATGCAAATTATTGTTCTTTTGATAATGAATTAATTAAATACAGGTTTAATTCAGAATTTGAGAAAATATTTTTATATTGTGCTGCTTCTAATGCATCATACGTTCTTAAATAATATAAGAACCCATATCTGCGATAGCAGGGAGAATTTAAGCACAGCGATCGCAATACAGGAAAGAGATCCGCAGATGATAAATCAAACTGCTTTCTTTTGTTTCCTGCATCTGCCAGAGACAAGTCCACTTAAGCTCACGTCTGAAACGGTTCATGGTGATTTAGCCATGCACATCATGCTGAATTGCCTGTTAATTAAGTACTATATAAACCGGTTGAGGAACAGACGCCACCCTGCTCTTGAGGGATACATAATGCATTGCCCACCGCCCGTCTGGCATCTACGGGCTACAACAACCGGCTTGCCTGATTATGAGGGCTCCATCACCCCTCTGTCGCCAGTTGGCTTGGTAGGGAGATTACCGTATCAGATATTAATATATTATCAAAGTACTATGTCAAATATGGATGTATGATTTGCTTTCGTAAAAAGTTATTAAAAACTTCTACATCTGGCTTTCTTGAGTTGAAATTACTGTATTCATTTTGCAGCTCAACGTTAAAAAACTCATCAAATTCAGGTATTCGCAAAATTACATCACGTTCTAACCCCTGTGATTTTATTTCTATTACTTCTTGAATTCTTTTATAAACTTCTACCGGAACAATATTTTCAAGTTCCTTTACTGTCTGTCTTAAATCAAGAGGTGGAATTCTATCAAACTCATATACATACTTTGCATTCAAAAGTCCACGCATAGAATAAAGATATTTTTTATATGTTATTGCCTTAGCCTGTTGAATAAATTCCCGATAGTTGTTTCTGAATAAAGAGAAGTAATGTTTAAATAATCTTTCCTGATTAAAGTTATTTCTCATATACTCTCGAAGCGGCAAGTTGTTATTACCATAATAAACTATCGGAGAACAAAGCCATTCAATAGTTGTCGGATTTGAGGTTAATAATAGTTTCAAATATTTAAATATATCAAATCCACTAATATCAATTAAAGAACCTTGAACATTACAAGGCTGCAAATCTTTATCGTAAGCAGCAGTTATAACATCTTTTTCCTGACTTAGTGAAATATAATTTTTTACCGAACGATAAAATACAAAACGGACATCATAATCACTGTCTTTGCTTGCCATACACCAGGAACGGCTTCCGTTTTCAATTGCAAAGATAATTTTTATATCTTTGTCTTTTTCTATTTGTTGTAATAAATTTTGTATTTTATCAATATACAATTGTGTCAATCTCGTCATAACCAACTCCTTAGTTAAAAAATCCACTCAACCAAACAATGGCATTTATCCCATCTCCTACTTGAGGTTTGTATTTGCCTAGAACATGTTTTGATGCATATATATAGCAATATAAAGATTTTTCATTATCAGAATGTTCAAGATTTACTTTTAATTGGGCAATTTCTTCACCAAGTATTTTAAAATATTTTATATTTTCAATTTGAGTTGCTATTTCATATTCACAGGCATATTGTTTAGGTATAAGCATCCTGAAATGATCTGCCTCGAGTTTTACAACCGGCGGTTCAAAATCTTGCTCAGTTTTATCCGGATTCTCTTTTAAGAACTCATCTCTGGAAACATTATAGAACTCGCCTTTATCAATAACAAATTCTTGCTCTTTCAGTTTATCTAAACTATATGCAAGTCCGGCAAGTGATATTGTTTGGGTCTTATCTGTTTTAAAATTGGCTTTATCGATCGCATAAAACGGATCAAAGAAATTTATAACTCTATCATCTCCTGCTTCGACTGCGAATTCACCTTCTCCTCCATTTTGCCAGCAATAGTCTTCCTTAAGTTTTATCTCGTTATTAATTCCTATTAATAAAGGATATGCGGAAGTATATTCATTGCAAGTTTCTTTTAATTCTATCAAACTTAACACAGATAATAATTCATTTTTTGGATAGACTATTCCTGCAAATTTTTTATTTAATATTTTTTCTTGTTTAAAAATAATATCGCCGGAGGTAACGCATTTCTTCATGTTTTTTACTGCAAATTTTTCGGTATTGCCAAAAAGTGCCACCCATTTATCACCGTGTCCTTCAAAGTGTTCTCCGTCAAAATAGCTTTCTCCACGGGAAATTTTTCTTATATTAATTGCGTTTATTGGCATATCTTTATCCATAATTTTTATCCTTTCTTTACTCAATTTTCAGACCTTTTACTCCGGTAATACCATCAATACCATAAAAATCTACAACTTTTCCTTTACGGAAAAATATTTTATATTGTATTTCACCATTTTTTTCTTCATAACTTATAGACCAGCTGTCGCGCAAACCGTTTTTGTAATGTCGTTCATAACTTAATTGACCGTTATTATAATATCGTTTTTCTATTCCATGTTTTTTCCCATTTTTATATTCACATTCAGAACGAATTTTTCCATTATAGTGATATTCTTTACATATTCCATGTCTCTTGTCATTTTTATAATTGTAATCCGCTTCTATTTTCCCATTATCGTAGTAATATTTGCCATTGCCACATTTTTTACCTTTATTGTATTTTCTTTCACTTTTTAGTTTTCCGTTTGGATAATACACTAATTCAATGCCGGTATCTCTTGCAGGAATTATGGCTTCTAATGTACCATCTTCATAATATTGGTATTCATCAGATATGCATGAACCATTTTTATATGTAGAAATGGCTTTAATTTGTCCGTTTTTATGATAAGTAATTCTTTCTCCATCACACTTATCATTTTTCCAATATGCAACAAGTTTTAATTCTCCGGTATCATAATACCATTTGGTTTCTCCATCTTGTTTCCCGTTTTTAAAATATGCTTCCTTTTCAATTTGTCCATTAGGGTAAAATTTAATGGATTTCCCGTTTTTTGCATTATTTTTAAACATCTCGGAATATTCTAAAAACCCTTCTTGATTATATGTTTCTTCTATGCCTTCTTTTACGCCATTAACAAATGTTTCTGTTACTCTTAAGTTTCCATTTTTGAAATAACTTCTAGAAATTCCGTTTAGTTTATTTTTTGTATAATTTTGTTTCCAATCAACTATTTTAGTATTTTCAAAGTAACATTTTGTCATACCATCCTTTAAACCATTCTTGTAAGATATTTCTAAATACAAATAGCCTTCGGGTGTATAAATTTTTGTGACACCGTTTCTTGGCGGTATGTACAAATTTGGAATAAATAAGTTATCTTTACTATAATAAAGTTTATTATCGGGTAAAAAAATGTCATCTAATTCCAAAAAGGATGAATATATATTGTCAGAGAGGTCATCAAATTTATATTTTATGTTGTGAATATCAGCAAAGTGTATTAAATCACTACAAGCACTCGCTGTATTGAATTTGGCTTTAAGTTCATATAAAAAATCTGATTTATTTTCGGCAAAAAATTTTACTAATTTATTACTTTCTTTTTTTGAAAAGATATAAAGGTAATCTAATCTGTCGTAAGAATCAATATTGTTATAGTGAACCAGCTTAATTAACAGCTCATTTTTCTCACAAAATTCCGCAGTAATATAGCGAGTTTCCATTTTGTTATCAACACAATATAATAAAATTCTATCAATTTTTTCACGTTTTTGATATTTTTTCATATCTATAATTTTTGTCATATTTTTCACCTCAATTATATTTTAATTTTATATTGCGACAAAAATGGTCATATTGGTATATAATAAATTTAAATCAGGAGAAAATTATGTCAGACAAACCAAGATACTCAAGAATATCAGATATTTTAGACCTTGCAATTTTTATGTCATCAAAAATTCAAGGAGTTACAATTTCGGAAATTGCTGAAAGGTATAATGTTTCACGCAGGACGGCTGAACGTATGCGAGATAGTCTGACTTGTATTTTCCCCTCAGTCGACGAAATTGAAACAGACGATACACAAAAGCACTGGGGGTTTATAAACTATTCCATTTCAAACCTGATTTCATTTACACCAAAAGAAATTGCAAATATTGAGCAGCTTCAAAGGCGTACCACAAATAAAGAAATGAAAGAGGAGCTTGGTAAAACCATCGAAAAACTAAAATCCCTGAACAAAAAACATTCTCTGCCATTAGAAAACAATATTGAACTTTATATGCAGACAGAGGGTTATGCCGTTCGTCAGATGCCTCAGTACAAAATTAGTCTTGAATCATTAGAGGTTATTCGAGAAGCTGTTCAGCACTCAAAAATGGTTACAGGAATTTACCACAATAAAGAGAGGTTGATTGAGCCTTTAGGAATGATTTACGGTGAGAAAATTTATCTTGTTGCAAGAGAAAAAGCAAAAGGTGACGAGATATACAACTATCTATTGCATAAGTTTGAGAATTTGAAACTTACGGACAAAACCTTTGATAAGGGTAATTTTGACTTGCAAGAATATACAAACTTATCATTTGGAGTTTACCACGGTGAAATTTTAGAAGTAGAACTTTTGTTTTCGCAAGAATTAGCACAAGAGGCAAGTCAATTCAATTTTCACCCCACACAATCCGGTAAATGGAATGCAGATGGAACATATACAGTGAACTTTAAAGCAAGCGGAAGTAAAGAAATTATCTGGCATGTATTCAAGTGGGGAGGCGGATGTAAAATAATTGCACCAAAATCATTGCAAGATGAATATCGAAAATATTTGAAAGAAAATTTGGATAATTACTAATATATATAGTCTTCATCATCGTCTGCTAAATCATTTGAAAGATATTTTTCAAATAAGTCAGATAATCCAATAGCTTTACCATCTGTAGACATTTTGACAATTTCAAATGCTCGCTTGTTAAAACAAATTGCTTCATCTTTACCGTTTAGGACAGTAATACGTTTGCAATTATTTTGTTCCAGACTGGTCATAAGATTTGTGTGAAAAACAGTGCTTAAATTGTAATCTTTTATTTTAGTTAGATCAAAATCATACATGCCAAAGTTTTCTGCACGGGCACGGATTGCATTAAATCCATATTCAAGTCCGTCCATATTCCAGTGAATAAAAATCGGATTATTTAAATTTTGATAAAAATCCACAAAATCTTTAAGCATTAGCTGTTCACTTTCTATCAGAGATTTACCTTGTACAAGGTAATTATTCAGAGCAAAAGAGTGCAATTCTTTTCTGGCATAATTAACCAACGTGATAGTACATATTGCTGCTGCATAAGCTCCGCCGTTATAAAATCCATCGCAAGAATAATGAATTGTGTACGTATCGTGTTCTTTACCTTTGATTTGTAATTTTATTGCGTCCATATTTTGGTCTCCTTTGCGTTTGCATAGATATAATAAATTACGACTGCGACAAATATGGACGCAAGACTATTGAATTCCTAAAATGTATTTTTCAATATATTTTATATATTCCGGAGTAAATAAATCTTTTACTTTCTGTTGCTTTTGTTTAGTTTTCGAAATTTTAAATTGTTTACTTATAGGAGTATTTTTTAAAATATTCAAAAAGGAATAAACCTCTGCTTGTGAAAACGGTATATGATTATCTATATCTTTTGAAAGTTTTTTTATGAATTTTTTAGTAAAATCTAATAGTTCCTGATTAAAAATTTCTTTATTATGCTTTTTCTCAAAGTATGTTTTATCCCATTCGTACTTCTTTTTCCAGTAAAACAAAGTTCTTCTGGAAATATTAAGACTTTGAGAAATAATATCAATTGGTATATTTTCCTCAATATACATAGTTCTCGCTTGTTTATAAAATTTCATTTTTGTCATATTAATTTCCTATCTGCACATAGAATTTTTTACACCATAGTAAGGGTTATGCTTAATTAAGCCTAGCTCAAACGCATATTTTAAAATACTTCCAAGCAAAGTAACACCATTGCTCGCTGTTTTGGGTTTATATCTTTTTTTCATTTTCTGCATAAAATCAACAATCATTTCATACGTGATTTTATTAATTTGAACCTCACCAAAATATGGCAAAATATTGTATTTTAACTGTGATTTGTAACCCTTAAGAGTATCTTTTGTTAACTTTTTATTTGTAATGTAGCTCAATGCAATATCTTGAAATAAGACCTTTTTGTTTATTTTTAATTCTGGTTTTGGGTACAATTCAAAAGTTTTCTCTTTAAAAACTTCTACATATTTATATAAACCTTGTTCAAAAGCTATTTTACCCCCGTTCAAAAGCTGTTCAAGCTCTGTTTTGCAATCACGTTCTGCAATCATTTCGATTTCATCAAGGGTAAATTCTTTTAATCTTTTTGCTAATTTTTCAATATTCATAGTACCTGCTCCGCTATTTTTTTCGTAATCTCGGTTAAATCATTATCTTTGGCAAATATTTCCATTTGATTTATAAGCTGGACGATTTGTCTGAATCTGTTGTATTTTTTGTGAATATATTCTATCAAATCAGGGGTAAATGGGATTTCTGACAATTGGCTAAAAATTTGGCTTAAATCTTCTACTCCAAAAGTTTCAAATTTTACAATCTCGCTAAATCTGTCATACAAATGTTTATAGCGTTCAAGTTTTCTGTGAGCCAAGCCCATCCCGACAAAGACTATCGGGCAATCTGTTTTGTCGTGGATATCTCTCAGGGTTTCGATGCTTTTGTAATTGTTCATCAGGTAGTCAATTTCATCTACAAAAATAATTTTTGGATTTTGGCTCAGTTTGCTAATTACGACATTGAAGTTGTCCGATGTCAGATATCGAGGAAGTTCGTCCATTTCCCTAACGATTTCTTCAATAAGCCATCTGCTTGTCATAAGGTTTGAGGCTCGAATGTAAATCCCGTCATACTTGCAAGCAAGCCACAAAGCCGTTTGTGATTTTCCAAGCCCCGGTTCGCCATACACAAGTCCCATTTTAGCAATGTTTTTTGGTTTGTTTTGCAAATTTTCTACAAGTCCGATAAAGTTTCTGACGTTATTTGTTTTCACAAAGATTTTACGCATAAAGCAATTCATACTCCTTTGTCTTTTTAAATTCACTTATCCAAGGATTATTCGGGTCATTTTTTATCAAATATTCATATTTTTCTGAATTGTTTTTAAAGATAGGGAGTGATTTTTCTCCGTTGTTTATTTTTTGAACGCCATTTGAACGAGGTTTGAACTCCTTTTGAAAATCGCTAGGATTTTCAGGGTCTCCTTGGTTCGAGCTTGCTTCAATCAGTTTTATTTCATCATTGGTCAATAATTTTTTAACAGAATTTATAGTTTTTCGTCTTAGCTTTTGCTGCTTTTGGATTTTCTGTTTGTAATCCTCTAAATCTTCAACTGTTCCTAAAATCTTCGCCATTGGGTGGGTTTCTGTTACTCGCTCGGCGGTGCATAAGTATTCACCATTCGGGGTAAAAACTTTCACATTAGTCAGGTCAAACAGGTTGTATTTTACCAGAACTTTTCCTTTCAGCCCGTATAGTCTTTCATCAAAATAGTTGCAGTTTAAGAACCTTATGCCGTTTCGCTGAATTGTTTTCACCTCAGTCGCCAGCATCAAATCGTCAAGCGTGTTTATATCAATATTCTGTTTCTTGCGACTTTCCAAAACCTCTGCGATAGTCATATTAGGTGCATTTGTGCAGGGTTGGGAGTTTTTGAACTTAAGCCACATATCAATCATTTTGATTGTTTCTTCTATTGTGGGAATGTAATCATTATGCAGATTGGAGTGGAATTTTTCGTTTCGTTTCAAGTACGCAGGTTTGTTGTTAATTGATGAGCCGACGTAGCTTGGCATTAGCTTTTCAAAGCCTTCCTGAAATTCTTTGAAGAACCGTTCAATTACTTTAGCCCTTGCGTTATATGGTTTTGCAAATACCGTTTCAATCCCGAGTTTTGCATAAAGTCCGTAGAAACCTAATTCGCCAAAACCTTTATCATCTGTGAAGTATTTTGCTCTGAAAGCTCTGCCGTTATCTTGATAGACAATTTTAGGTATCATATCAAGATTAATGATGGCATTGCGTAATGCCGAAGCTATACACTGGATATTTTCTTCAAGCATAATCTCATAACCTACTAAAACTGTTGATTTCCAGTCCAAAAATCCGACCAAAGTTGCTCTACAAGGCTTGCCTGTAAACGGATTAATCACTTGAAACGCAAGTTTATGACCGTCTGCAACTAAAATATCTCCGACATCAAGCAAGCTTGCATCTCTTTTAATGTACGGTTCGACTTTGTCAGAAAGAGCCTTTTCACCGTCTCGAGCAAGCACCCATTTGTCGTAATTGTTGTCCTTAAACCATTTTGCATAACGCCTAAATGTAATATCTGCAGGGATAAAACTTTGACCTTGTTCTTTGAGCTTGTATTTTGTAAGTGCGATTGCTTTGCCGATACAAATTCTATTCGGGTGCAGAAGTAAGCCCATAAAGATTTTGATTTCTTCATCAGTCAGGCAGGTTCTGTATTCGTTCACAGAAACGTATTTGTAATTAGGGATTAACCTTGTATAATCCTCTGTGCCATCGAGCATGGTTTTCCAGCGATGTAGGCTTCCTCGTGAGATTTTGCCTAAAATAGTGAAAAGGTAGGAATTTGAACAGTTATGCAGTTTGACAAAATTATAGTCAGCCTGAAGTTTGTTTACTGCTTTGCGGCGAAACTCTTGCCATTTGCGGATTAAATCCAATCTTGCGAGTGCTATTTGTTTACATTTCTCGGGTGTAAATTGAATTTGATTAGACAGGGAATTCATCTTCAATCTCCTTAATATAATCCAAGGCTATATCATATCTTTTGCCTTGTTTATCCACGCAGGTTGCAAAATCTACATCACCATCGGCAAACTTATTTTTCCAAATACAAATTAATAGACCAATTTCTTGTGTCTTCAAATTAAAAATTCTTGTTCCATATAATTGATAGTCTTTCTCTGTCAATGTATGCTCCTTTTGTTTGCATTGACATTAATCGCTCGTTTTTAGAGAAACATCAAGTCCTAAATCTCAATTTCAGAGACATTTCGACACATATCAAATTGAAAGATAATTTAAAACGGACAATTCTTGCACTAAAAGTATCATGGCTAAAACTCAAATGCCATGCAAGATAGATGCCAAACTAAATTTAAGATAACAGAATATCAGTGAAATTTGGTGCAAAAATTGAGACAAAAGTGCAAGAAAAGACCCCCAAATCTCAATACTATAAATTAGCCTCAAACTCCCAACAACTTTGCTCTTTTGGCTACAAATACCTATCCCAAATGTCCTGATAAACTATACCCGTACTGTGCGGAGAATTTGACATTAAAAAAGAGGCTATCATAAGCCTCTGAATTTTAATGGTGGAGACGGTGGGACTCGAACCCACGTCCAAAATGGACCAACATAAACCTCTACGTGCGTAGATACTCATTTTCTCGACTGATTCAGGAAAGTATCACTACCCTTAAATCAGCCAAAGTATTTTTTCCGGAAATACTTAACCTTTTATGGTTATCTTGATACGTCTACCATCATCAACGTACTGCGTCTTGCATATGTGGACCCCAACAGCCGGCAAGCTGGGCTATTGAAGTGGCTGACTGCGTCTTACGCAGCAAGAGCGTATGCTCTTGAAAAATCAGCTTTAATTACGTTGTCTTTAGCATTTAATTTGCTATGCTCGTTGATAACCGAGAACAGCGCTCGGACACGCAGCTTATATTAATCATCATCCTGTCAAATCCGGACGTCCCCATATTTTCAATGTTCTGTATATACATTATAACTGCAAGTCTTTAAATTTCAAGAGTTTTTTATTTTGTTACGTAATGTAAATTAATATTTATATTGTCCTAAAATTCGCTTATATTGCTCATTTTAGGTAATTATTAATGATTATTTTTAAAATTTTTGATTAAAGAAAAGAATAAATTATTCCGTAATAAGGGAATATAGAAGGTTATAAGTGTACCGCGAAAGGAGAAACTGAATGGGCGGATTTGATTTTGACAAGCAGTATATTAAAGATGGACATGTGTATTCGCGTAAGCCTGAGGATATGTCTGTAGAGCAGAATGCAAAGGCTGCGGATGCCGCAAAAGCTGCTGATGCTGCAAGAACAGCGGAAAATCTTCAAAGTGGTTTGAGTAATATACAACCTGATTTAATGAAAGGTGTTTCTGTCCAAAATAATGAGCCTGTTAGAGTAGATATTGGCAATGGTATTACCAGAATTACTAATCCTGATGGGTCTGTTGAATTTGAAATGGATTATGCGAAAGGTTATAACGGTGAACCTCAGATGTTTTCTGAAGGAACTAAAGTTACCTATTTGAATGTACCTGATAAGAAATCTTTTTGGGCAAAAATAGGCGATGTAATTGACAGGGTTAATGAATGGGGTAGCAGGGTAACCGGCGGACAAATTCGTAAACTCGGACAAGGTATTGTTACAATTGGTGGTTCAGCAGTTGCGGCAACAGGTATTTCTGCTATTGGTCCTGCAGCCCTCGCTGCCGGTGCTGTTAAAGGCGGAGGGGCGCTTATAGGCGCTGCAGCGCTTGCAAGTTGTACAAAAGATGAGTGGCTTTCGGATAGTTCGAATGCTGATGCAAATGTTTCAATCTGTAACAAAGATACGGCAGATTACGTCGTTAATTATCTGAACAATCCGGATAACGAACAAGGATTTGGTCTTACAACAGGTGATGGCATTAACTTTAAATATGGTTATGACTATGATTCTGTTAATGATATTGCGTCACCTTTTATTACACTGGGCGAAGGTGAAAATAGCATAAAACTTCCTGTAAATATTCAGCAGTTACAAGATTTAACGGCTGAGAATGTAGTTGATTACATTAATATCATAGGTGATGAATTGCAGACAACCGAAGAAAATATCGGTTATGAATTCCAACTTAATGGGATAAATGCTGAAGTCAAATTTGATAATGGCTTAATTCATACAGTTGGTGAGAATGTTAAGTTGAATCCGGACGGTACAATGTCAAAATTGTCTTCAATGCTTTCAAGTGTTGGTCTTGCGGATCCTGCAGAATTAAATGAAAACGGAACTTCCGCTAAAATAGCTTTGAAGCTTGCTGCAGGTAAAAGTGACTATAGTCTTGAGGATGATTCGGGATTCTTTAAAATGAATATTGTTACTCCTGCAAATCTTAAGGATATAACATCCGGTAATCCGAAAATTAATCTTACGGTTGGTGATTATAATGCAGTCGGAACTGCAGAAATTGCAGGTGCCGGAGCGTATACGTTAGTAGTTGACGGTAAAAATGTAGCCAATAAAGAAGGCGGTATAGTAATCAATAATGATGATGGTTCCGCAATTTATATACAGCCGGAAAAGGATTTTATGCTACAGCAATTCGGAGTTGACGATGACTTTAATATGATTGAAATAGAACCAAGTAATGAAACCGGTGTGGTTGTATATGTTAAAGAAAAAGATTCAGATGTCTTCACTGAAAAATATTTTATGAGATCATATTCTGATGATGCTGTCGATATAGGTCGTATTGATAGAGAAAGCGGTACCACTTTTACGAATTATTCAAGTCAAAAAGAAACTTTTGATACCAAGGGTGCGTTAGAAGCGGATACTTACTTCAATCAGAAAAAAGATAATTTGAATGCTGCATATACAGATGCTAATAACAACTATATATATATGAATAAATGGTACGCAGAAGCAAATGCAGAAGCAAACGTCAACCAATAAAAAAGAGCCTCATAGAGGCTCTTTTTTATGATATAATTTTGTTATGAAAAAAACTTTAGCACAATTTGTTCAGGAAAAAAGAGATAATTTAGGACTTTCGCCAAAGGGTCTGGCAGTACGCTCAAATTTAGATATTGAAGTGATTGAAGATATTGAAGCCGGAAAAGAATTGTTTTTGTCGGTTACTGTAAGACAAAATCTTGCAAAGGGGCTTAAATGCCATCCGGAAGAAATCAGACGGCTGGAAAAAGATTTCAGAAATGATTTTGTGTCGCTGCAGATTATCGAAAGCCTGAAGGATTTGATTTTAAATGGCGCAGGCGGGCTTAAATGCCCTAAATGCGGCGCTCCTCTTGTGACAAAAATTGAACGGATGTATGATTTGGAAGATAATCTTGTTTTACATCCTAAAGCTCACTGTACAAAATGTGTCTTTCAAATCCATTAATAAAAAGCACCCGATAGGGTGCTTTTTATTCTTTTTCAGATTTTGTGTCATCTTCCAGTATGCCAGCGATTTCATCTTTAGTAATTGCTTCCCCTGCGACTTCAATATAGTGATCTTCAGTCGGCGGATATTCGGGAGTTCCAGGGGATAAGAAGCCTACTAACAATACGTTTTCGCCATATTTGTCATTGCTCAAGTATCCTCTGCCGATAATTCCGTCTTGAACGTATTTACCTTCATATTTGCCTGAGGTTGCTTTAGGATATACATAAATTGAATCTTTGCCGTTTGAATGAGCGAATGTTTTAAAACCATCTTCATTAAACATTAAACCGCCGATATCGTTAACTTCAGTTCCGTCGAGTTTTACAATTGTAACTTCTCCGGGGTTAACTTTTGTAATCCTTATATCATTTTTTATATCATCGCCAATAGCATGGTCATAACGGGTTTCGTATTTATTTGATAATGGAAGGTTTAATTCTATATATTCAGGACGATTGAAATCCCATTGTCTTTTACCTTCAGCATATCTTAAAGCTTTATCTGTTTTGTCGCCGTCAATGCCTTCAATAGGAATGGCAAGGTAATCATTTCCCCATGTAAGTAATGAATCTTGGATAGACCAATCAATAGCAGGTTCATCATCATGCTGTGGCGGGCATGGCGGATATGGTAATTCAATGCCTGCACTTGCACTTACTTCAATTTTATCGCATGAGGTCGGCATTGTTACTACAGGAACCATAAAGAGTGCTGCTGCAACAGGTCCTGATAATTTGCTCATAAAACGATTTGAGGGTTGTACCTGTTGGATTTCAGAATTTTTCTTTTCGGCTTTCTTTTCTTTTCTGCCTTCAAAATTTACATTGCTGAAAGAATTTATAGCGTTAACTTGCATGTCAGATGCCTCCTATAATTATGATTATACTAAAAACAAACACAAAAATACTTGCTAATTCGATTGATCTGGCTTTACATTTGTTTACAAATATTTTATTGTTGTGCTAGTTTTTCTCTGACAAGTTTTTCGATTTCCGCGAGGATATCAGGATTTGCCGCAAGATATTCTTTTGCTTTATCTCTGCCCTGTCCTAATTTCTCATCATTATAGCTGAACCATGCGCCTGCTTTTTTAACAATATCAAGGTTAACCGCAACATCAAGAATATTGCCGATTTTGCAAATACCTTTGCCGAAAATAATATCAAATTCGGCAGATCTGAAAGGAGGTGCAACCTTATTTTTTACAACTCTTACTCTGACGTGGTTTCCGACATCGCCGTCTTCACCTTTCAAACCTTCAACGCGTTTAATTTCCATACGAACGCTTGCGTAATATTTCAAAGCGTTGCCGCCGGTTGTTGTTTCCGGATTTCCGTACATAACCCCGATTTTCATACGCAGCTGGTTAATGAAAATAACGGTTGTATTTGTTTTTCCGATAATACCGGTGAGTTTTCTCAAAGCTTTTGACATCAAACGAGCCTGCAAGCCCATTTGTTGATCTTCCATAGAGCCTTCAATTTCGGCTTTAGGCACAAGTGCTGCTACGGAATCCACAACCACAACGTCAACAGCACCTGATCTTACGAGTTCTTCCGTAATGTCAAGAGCCTGTTCACCTGTGTCAGGCTGTGAAATTAACAAATCATCAATTTGCACACCGAGATTTTTAGCATATTCAGGATCAAGAGCGTGTTCTGCGTCAACAAATGCCGCAATGCCGCCGCGTTTTTGGCATTCGGCAACTATATGCTGCGCAAGTGTTGTTTTACCTGAGCTTTCAGGTCCATATATTTCTATAATACGTCCGCGTGGAATTCCGCCGATACCGAGTGCAATATCAAGTGCCAAAGCCCCTGTCGGAATTGCGTCAACATTTACTGTTGCTTTATCTCCGAGCTTCATTATTGAGCCTTTACCAAAATCTTTTTCAATTTTTTCTATGGCTAGTTTAAGTGCTTTGTTTCTTTCTTCTGTATTCGTTGTGAGTTCTTCTTTTACGGCCATTTTCTATTCCTCTATTCCCATACGTGGCGTTCTTTTTTCTTATATAAACCCAAACCGACGTGTTTGTAACTGTTCAGGTCATTTTTTAACTGATAAACTTCTTTATTCAAATCAATAATTTTTTGTTTCAAAGTTTCGTTATCGGTTTTGCAGCGGATAAGTTCAACCACAACCTCATCCATTCCTTCAAGTTTTTCGTCAATAACTTGTGCAATTTTGTCGCTGAGGGTAGTTTCCATATTTCGTATTGATGTTAAAATGTTAGCTACTGCAGATGTGTTTCTTTCAACGGGGTAGGACATTGTTTTTTGAGCCTGAATTTCTCTTAAATGTTTTACTTCATCATAAGAAAAATAGGTTTGACCTTTAGCATTTTTTTTAGGCAAAATAGATGCCCGTTTGCAAAGGTCTACAATTTCTTTGTTATCAGCATTAAGAATGTTTCTCACTTGCTGCGGTGATAAAGTTTTAGCTCCTGTGTCTTCCATTTTTTTTAATATCCCTCAAATTTTCCCCACTTATATTTTATTAAATTTATTTTAAAAAGACAAATAATTTAAGTATATTCTTGTTACATCGCTTAATATAATATTAAGTATTAAAAATTTATTTTAAAAAAGCCCCGATTCAGGGGCTTTTTTAATTGTTTTTCATGTACTCAAGAATTATATTGCTTTTTGTACTTTTCCTGCTCTTAAGCAAGACGTGCAAACTTTGATTCTTTTAGTTTGACCGTTAACAACGGCTTTTACTGATTGCAGGTTAGGTTCTTGAGTGTGTACGATTTGTTTATGCGAAAAGGTTAATTTCGCTGCTTTAATCGGTTTTTTACCGCAAATTTCACATTGTTTTGACATAATTTTATTCCTTTTCTAGCTAGTTGTGTAATTTAATAATATATTAAAAATCAAAATAATCAAGAGTCATGTTAAATTCGCTTAACGTATTTTTCTGCCGAGGGATAAACCTGCCGGAAGATTAAGGACAACATTTTCGTAATCTGGGTGATTATTTATTCCGTCAATAAAGCTTTGGGTTTTTTCTTTATGCGAAAGTACATTGTCGCAGCATATAAATCCTCCCGGTGCCAGATGCGGGTGGATTAGATTAAAATATTCTATATACTCTTTTTTATTTGCATCAATAAATGCAAAATCTATTTTAAAATTCTCCGGCAAATCCTTTAAAACATCACAGGCTGAGCCTTGTACAATTGTGATTACGTCATCAATTCCGCAGCTTTTAAAATTTTCTCTTGCAATGGAAAATCTTTTTTCCCAGAATTCAATTGTTGTCAAATGTCCGCCGGTTTCTTTGAGCGCTTTGCCCAGCCAGATTCCGGAATACCCGTTTGAAGTGCCGATTTCCAGGGCATTTTTACAATTTGCTGTTTTTATCAGCGTATAAATAAATTCTCCCGTAATCCTTGAAATATTCCAAAAATTTTTCTGTGTTTTTTCAAGTCCTTTTAAAATTGTTTCTGTTGTTTTATCAAAATATTCTGTCATTTGTTAATTTTTGTTACTTTATCTGTTACAACGATTGCTCTTATCGGAACTTCTATAGGGCTTATTTTAATTATTTCTTTTTTGGTCATATCCAAAACACAATAAATTGATGCTCTTGTATCTGAAATTATTGCAAGATTGGTTCCTTCAACTTGATTCAGATTGGTTGAGAAACCGTTTGTATTTAAGTATATGGAATCTGTTATTTCGTCTGTTTTTGTGTCAACCACCTGAACAACATTGCCTTCAGCACCCAGAATAAAGAGATTATTTTCATAAGAAAGCATATCAATAGGTTTTGCTGTTATTTCAACTTCAGCAATAAGACCGTTTGTGTCATAATCTATTATTGCAAGGTGATTTTTAGTGCGGCTTGTTATGTATAATTTATTATTGTTAAATGCAATTTTAGACACATTCGGAAATTTTCCGATATCTTTTAAGAGATAATTATTTTCAAGTTCAATTGCCCAGATTTCATTTGTTTTTTTGTCAACGTAGAAAATTTTTGTGCCGTCATCGCTGAGCGTCAATCTTTCACACATTCCGTTTATTTTTATCTGTTTTGAAAGTGTCATTGTTTCAAGATTTACAATATAAATACTTGAATCTTCCGGGCTTGATACATAAGCGATTTTTTTATCATTGTCTATCAAAATTTCGTCAGGTTTTGTCGTAAAAAGGATTTCTTTAATTACATCTTCATCCGCAAGAGATATAACATTAAGTGCTGTGCTGCCATATTCGGTTACAAGCAGAAATTGATTTTTGTAACCCTTCATGCAATTTGGAACATGGTTTTGCGAAAGAGCATAAGAAGGTGTTTTGCTGTCGGAGTTTATTACTTGAATATTTTTTGAGTAGCCGGTTGCTATGTAAAAAGTTTTATTTTTAAGCTGGGGCAGCGGAGTTACGCTTGTTTGAACTGTTGTATTTTTTATTTGCGGAACCGGAATTTTTAAGCCTGATGTTTGAGCAACAGATATATCCAGATTTCCGATAATACCTTTTAAATTTTCAGGAATAATTAAACCTCTGGGAACAAGCATATCTTGCGGCAGTAAGCCGTTTTGTATCTCTTCGGGCACATCAGCCGGTGATATTATAGTTTTTTTGTTGTCTTTTTCATTAATTACTTTTAATAATACATAATTATTATTGAAAATTACGGCATCAGGTTTTTGCGCAAGAGTTTTATTTGCCGGAATTGTTGATTTAATTTCAATTTTTTCCGTATTCAGAGGTTTTGCCGGAAATAATGGCAGATAAAGTGTTGAATCGGGAAGAATTATTACCCCGTCAAATCTGAATTCGGTTTTAGGAAAGGAAGTATTAATATAATCTTGCAGTTCAGCCGGAATTTTTGCCGCAAATGTTATATTAGCGGACATAAATATTAACAAGAGAAATAATATAAATTTACGCATTGTTAAAAACTCCTTTCACCTTAGACATCAAAGATTCCTGGGGCTTTTTATTGGTATTTAATTCAAACAATCTGCGGTAAAGGTTTTTTTCTTCATCGGATAACTGTGTAGGAGTTTTAACCGTTACAACAACAATGTGGTCGCCTCTTTGAGATGGTCTTGAAATAACCGGAACGCCTGCTCCTTTAATTTTTATTGTGTTACCGCTTTGAATTCCTGCCTGAATTTGGATTTTTTGTTCTCCGTCAAGTGTTTTAATTATAATTTCATCACCCAAAACCGCTTGGGCAGGTGAGATTTCAAGCATAGTATAAACATTCAGTCCGTCGCGCTGGAAGTAGTCGGAAGGTTTTACATGCAAAACAACAAACAAATCTCCTGCCGGACCGCCGTTTATACCGGAGTCACCTTCTCTTGAAACACGTATTTTTGACATGTTATCTACACCTGCAGGGATTTTGATTTCAATTTTCTTTTCTTTTTCAATTCTGCCATGACCTTTACATGCAGGGCAAGGGCTTTCAATTTTTTGACCGGAACCGTGGCAATCCGGGCATGTACTGATTTGAGTAAAGGCACCTAAAGGTGTTCTTGCAACTGTCTGCACCTGCCCAGAGCCGCCGCATGTTCTGCAGGTTACGGGTTTTGAACCTTTTGCTGCACCTGTTCCCCCGCATTCCGTGCAAGTTTCCAGATGGTCAAATTTAATTTCTTTATTTGTTCCGAAAATTGCCTGTTCAAATTCAACTTCTATATCAAGTCTTAAGTCATCTCCGCGCTGGGGTGCATTCGGATCAGGTCTGCCTGTGCCAAAGCCGAAACCCATTCCGCCGAAAAATGAGTTAAAAATATCATTCAAATCGCCAAAACCGCCGGCAAACGGACCGCCTGTGTCAAATCCTGCATTTTTCAAGCCGTCTTCGCCAAAACGGTCATAGGTGGCGCGTTTATTGTCATCCATTAATGTTTCGTATGCCTTACCCAGTTCTTTGAATTTTTCTTCTGCATCGGGGGCTTTGTTAACATCAGGGTGATATTTTCGAGCCATTTTTCTGAAAGCTGATTTTATTTCATCTTTTGTTGCGTCTTTTGATACTCCGAGTATTTCGTAATAATCTGCCATTCTTCCTCAAAACCATTCTAACTTTCGGCTGTTGCTACATTTACTAGTGACGGACGGAGAACCTTGTCACCCATTTTATAACCTTTTTGCAGAACATTTATAATTGTGTGTTCAGGGTGTTCACTTGTAGGTGTCTGCATTACCGCATCATGAAAATTCGGATCAAATTGTTTGCCTTCGGCTTCAATTTCTTCCAGTCCTAATTTTTGTAAGGTTTCCAGAACCTGTTTATGAACAAGATTAAAGCTGTCTTTAACTTGTTGGCAGTCCTGCACGTTTTCTAAAGCTTTTTCCCCGCGTTCAAAATTATCAAGAATTTCCGTCATTTTTTTAAGAGCATTTTCTGCCCCGTATTTTAAAAGGCTTTCGCGTTCTTGTTCCTGTCTTTTGCGGTAATTGTCAAAATCCGCTGCGAGTCTTATATATTGCTGGTTTAGTTTATCGTATTCTTCTTGAAGTTTATTATCTTCCGCATCAGGAGTTTTTTCTTCTTGTATATCTTGTTCTTCAGAATTTTTAAGTTGTTCATCCGGTTTAATTTCCGGTTCCGCGTCTTTTTTAAACGGATTGTTATTTTTATGACTCATAATTTTTCCCCTCATTTAACTATATTATAAGTTATCAAAAGTAATAAACAAGTTAAATTTATTATTTTTTAATATTTCGTGTATAAGTCGGTTGACCTGATTAGTAAAAATTGTTATAATTACTTTATAAAATAAGGAGAGTGAAAATGGAAGATATGACTAATTTGAATCACGGGGGGGGGCGACTCTTCTAAGTAATCAGGACAAGGGTTCCGGCAATATTGGTTGTGTAAAGATACTAAGATACTATGATACTAAGGCAGTAAGAAGAAACATTCGTAATAGTAATGTAGCCCAACATAGTTATGTTCAGGATGAGACAATACCGACACTTGTAAGCAAGATACAGGAAGCCCATTTTCATGCAAAATGGAAGGAATGTTATGCAATATTGAATAACGCCCTTAAAATGACGGCAGCGGGAAATTCAAGAATGGTGGTATCGGAGTTAAATAATTATTATCCGACACGCGAATTTATAGATGCAATGTTGTCCCATCTTCAAGTAGTGGATACTTGTGCTGCATTGACAAGTTATGATAAAAATCTTTGTGATAATTATTCGCATTATAAAGACAGTCAGATAAAATATAAATGGTCAGGGACTGCAAATGCGTATTCAAGATATAAAACATTGTCCGGCGGCGAATTAAATGCATATGATTTTAGTAATAAAGCAGCATTATTAAAAAACGGAGCGTCAATATATTTTGGCGGTTTGTGGAGCGGAATAACAATATTAGTAGATGTAAATAATTTCAATGGCGGACCGAATATCATTGGAAAAGACGTTTATGCAATAGGTTTAACTCCAAGAGGTAATTATTACAATATTCAATATATAGAAGATTTACAATTTTTACCTTACGGTGCTGAAAACACCGCAACTGTATACTACGGCTTTGCCGGATGCGGCGAGAATATAGGCGGCAGCGGTTCTGTTAATGCTTTGTATGCAGCGCCGGGTGCGGGATGTAGTTATAAATATTTGTATGAAAAGTAATTTTTATGATTTTTGAGTTTTAAAAATAACGGTTTGGATATTTTGGGCAAACCGTTATTTTTGTTTACATATTTTAAAATATTTACACCATAATGTTGTCGTTGTATTATTATTTTAGTAGACAATTACAGACTTCGAGGGAAAAAAATTGGTTGAAAAATTTTATATAAAAGGCGGAACTCCGCTCAGAGGTGAGGTTTTGATAGGAGGCGCAAAAAATTCAGTCCTGAAATTAATGGCTGCGGCGCTTCTGGCAAAAGGTGAATCAAAAATTTATAATGTGCCTGAATTGACTGATGTTGAAATTATGCTTCAAGTTATCAACAGTTTAGGAGTTAAAACTTCTTATGATAAAGAAGAAAAATCTTTAACAATTGATGCGACAGAGATTACGAATATTACCGCGAAATATGAACTGGTAAGTAAAATGAGGGCATCATTCAACGTTTTAGGCGCTCTTGTTTCCCGCTGCAGAGAAGCTATTGTTGCACTTCCCGGGGGATGTGCAATAGGTGAACGCAGGGTTGATTTTCACATAAAAGGGCTTGAGGCGCTCGGTGCAAAATTAAAAATAGAAAACGGTTATGTTCATGCAAAAGCAAGCAAACTTATCGGAGCTGAAATTTGTCTGGACTTGCCGTCAGTCGGTGCGACGGAAAACTTGATGCTGGCGGGTGTTTTTGCTGAAGGTTCAACACGAATTCAAAACGCCGCTCAGGAGCCGGAAATCGTTGATCTGGCAAATTTTTTGAATGCTATGGGTGCGGATATTATAGGTGCCGGCACATCAGAAATTGTTATTAACGGCGTAAAACCTGAGGATATGCACCCGATAGAATATACAACAATCCCTGACAGAATTGAGGCAGGAACTTATATGGCGGCTATTGTTGGCACTAAAGGCAAGGCCGTCATAAGAAATATTTATCCTGCGCATTTGTCTTTTTTTACGGATAAATTATTGAAAATGGGCGCAAATATTAAGCTTGTTGACCCGACATCAATTGAAGTTTCAAATAAAAACAGATTAAATTCAATAAATTTCGTAACCCAGCCTTATCCGGGTTTTCCGACTGATTTGCAGTCAATGGCAATGACGCTTTTGACAACTGCAAACGGTGTGGGAATTATTACGGAAAGTTTGTATGAAAACAGATTTATGCAGGTGCCTGAATTAAGACGTATGGGAGCTGATATTCATCAGGACAGAAACCATGCCATTATAAAAGGCGTAAAAAAACTTACAGGGGCAACTCTTACGGCAAGTGACCTGAGAGCCGGTGCTGCACTTGTTGTTGCGGCATTAATGGCTGAGGGCAATTCCGTTATTGAAAAATTACATCATATAGATAGAGGATACGAAAATTTTGAAAATAAGATAAGATTGTTAGGAGGCAAAATAGAGAGAAAAGATGAGGTAATATCTCCTGTTGAGCTTACGGAGGAAATACGAAATGAGTCCTACATATAAACGCTGGTATGATCATGACCCGTTACTTTTGGAAGTAATTGAGCTTTTGCGTAATTATCAGAATGAATTGCATGCTCAGGCTGAAATTTTTCTGCAAAAAATTGAAGAAAAAGTTTCTAAAGAAACGGTTGACAAATTTTATGCCATGGTCAAACCCGTTAATGCCAATAACCGCTGGTATGATAAGGATCCTGTAATTTCCAAAACAGTCGAGATTTTGAGAATTGTTCCGCCGGAAGCTCAAAAGATTTGCGCTCAGAATTTTATCAAAACACTTAAAGAAATGGGTATTGATTATAAAAGCCCCAATGCTCAGCAATAATAATGTTAAATATTGATTGTTTATCCGGTGAAAAATTTTTAGAATACAGAGATTATGTTAAAAAATCATGGTCTTTTGCGGTTACGGGATTAACTTCGCTTTTAAGGCTTTTGTTAGTCAAAAATGCCCGTGACTATTCTAAAAAGAAGATTTTACTTGTTACATCAACCGAGCAGAATGCATTAAAGTTTCAAAACGATTTTAAAAGAGGTTTTGATATCGATGCCGTGTTAATTCCGTTTCAAAATATTTCAATGTATGAGGGAGTTTCGCCGAATTTGTATGAATATTTTGAGCAGATAAAAATTTTGCGGCAAAAACCTGATTTAGTTATTTGTCCCGTTAAAACCTTGCTTGAAAAGTTCCCGGATGAAGAATTTTTTGAGAAAAATTCTTTAAAAATAAAAGTAGGCGATGAGGTTAATTTAAAAGAATTAAGTCAAAAGCTTGTTAATCTTGGATACAAACGCGCCACTATGGTCAGTGATATAGCTGAATTCAGCATAAGGGGCGATATTGCGGATATTTTTTCACTGGACGATAACCCTGTAAGGATTGAATTATGGGGAGATGAAGTTGTAGACATCAGGTATTTTAACAATGAAACTCAAAAATCAGTCGAAAAGGCAAAAGAGATTGAGATTTTACCCGTATATAAATTTGTGCTTGATGAAAACAGCCCGAAACTCAACGAAGAAGACGAAGGGTATTTTGAAGGGATTGAAGTTTATCAGAATTATTTTAATGACAACCTTGTCGGGGTTTTGGATTATTTAAAAGATTATATAATTGTTTTTGACGAAACGTCCGAAATTTACTCAAAGTATGAATTTGTTGCGCAGAATTTGGAAAAACAGCTTGAAGAAAATTTGAAACTTGAGCTTTTAAAACCGTTAAAGGGCAAAAATCATTTTACTTTTGAAGAATTTTTGAGAAAAACGTCTTATTTTGTAAAAATCGGTCTTAATAATTTTATAGACGGCGAAATGGATGATATTATTGAATTTAACGCCATGCCGCTTCAAAATTTTGAGGCGAATTTAGATGCAATAGCCGATTTTATAAAAGAACATAACCCTCTGGCAGAGGGAAGAATTTCAACGCAAGGAACGAGCGTTAGAAATTCGGGTGAGGGTGGATACAAAATAATTGTTGCAACGGATTACCCTGAGCGTGTCAAACAAATTTTGAGTGAGCGGGAAATATTTGACGTTGAATATACTGAAAGCCTTGCAAGCGCAGGATGTATTCTTGAGGATTGCAAAACAATTGTAATGACCGATAGAGAGCTGTTTAATAAACGTTCAAAAGAAATCACCGCGGCAAAACGTTCATATTATAAAGAGAAACCGGAATTTATCGAAAATATAAATGATATTCAAGAAGGAGAATACGTTGTTCATACAATTCACGGGGTCGGGATTTACAGAGGGCTTACCCAGCAGGAGATCGACGGGCAGCTGAAAGATTACCTGACAATCGAATATGCTGCAAAAGACAGGCTGCACATCCCTGCAGAACAAATTAACATGCTTGTCAGATACCGCGGCTCCGGAAATATCAAGCCGAAACTTTCCAGAATGGGCGGTAAAGATTGGGAAAACACTAAAGCAAGGGTTAAAAAAGAAGTTGAAGCTGTTGCGTATGACCTTTTGAGGCTTTATGCAAGACGAAAAATGCAAAAAGGATTTCAGTTTTTGCCTGATACCACATGGCAGGTGGAAATGGAAGAAGCCTTTGAATTTGTTGAAACTCCCGATCAAATGCGTGCAATAAACGAAGTCAAGGCTGATATGGAAAGTGATGAGCCTATGGACAGACTAATTTGCGGGGATGTGGGTTTTGGTAAAACTGAAGTTGCAATGAGGGCAATTTTTAAAGCCGTAACTTCCGGCAAGCAGGTGGCGGTTGTTGTTCCTACGACTATTCTTGCGCTTCAGCATTTTCAAACAATGTCTGAAAGGTTTAAGCCTTTTGGAGTCCATGTTGAATTGCTTTCAAGATTCAGGAGTAAAAAAGAGCAGAAAGACACCGTAAAAAATCTTGCAACCGGCGCTTGTGACGTGGTAATCGGAACCCACAGGCTTTTGCAGGACGGAATTGTATTCAAAGATTTGGGGCTTCTGGTAATTGATGAAGAACACAGATTTGGCGTTCGGCATAAAGAAAAACTTAAACAACTGCGTGAAAATATTGATATTATAACGATGTCGGCAACGCCTATTCCCAGAACCCTTTATATGTCGTTATCTGGAATTAAAGATATGTCGGTTATTAATACTCCTCCAAAAAACAGGCTTCCTATAAAAACCTATGTCGGCGAGTGGAATGAAAATATGGTTAAAAATGCCATTATCCATGAGCTTGACCGCGAAGGACAGGTTTTTTATCTTTATAATCGTGTTGAAACTATTGAAGAATTCAAATTCCATCTGCAAAAACTTGTCCCCAATGCCCGAATTGCCGTAGGACACGGACAGATGGACGAAAAACAGCTTGAAGAAGTGATAGTCGATTTTGCAAACCATGAATATGATATTCTTCTTGCAACAACGATTATTGAAAACGGAATTGATATTCCTAATGCAAATACAATGATTATCCATGATGCCGACAGATTCGGACTTGCGCAGTTGTATCAATTAAGAGGCCGTGTCGGTCGTTCCCAAAGACAGGCTTATTGCTATTGTTTTTACAGAAAAAGTAAAGAGATTACAAAAGACGCAGTACACAGATTAAAAGCCATAAAAGAGTTTACAACACTCGGAAGCGGTTATCAAATCGCATTAAGGGATGTCGAGATAAGAGGGGTCGGGAATATTCTCGGCACCAAGCAGCACGGCCATATGATAAATGTCGGTTTTGATACCTATTGCCAGCTTCTTGAAGAAACTGTTCAGGAGCTGCAAGGTCATTATGTGGAAAAATCCGAACCCACTATTGTTGATATAAATGTCACAGCATTTATTCCGGATGAATGGGTTGGGTCTGCCGATCAAAAAATGATAGAATACAAACGTCTGGCGGATGTAAAATCTCAGCTTGAATTGGATTATATAACCGAGGAGTGGAAAGACAGATTTGCAAAACCTCCCGAAAGCGTTGAAAATTTAATAAAGTTAATCAAAATCAGGCTTGCCGCAACCGATGTGAAGATTTCGCTTATACGTGAGACTCCTGAAAATATAAGGATTTATACACCATTCACCCAGCCCGAGTGGAATATAATTCAAAAAGCGCTTCCCGGAAATATATTAAAACGTATTAAGTTCACGCTTGCGCCGAAATCTTGTGAGGAAGGCAATTCAATTGTTTTGTTAAACAATTCATATATGAATTTTGATGAAGTATTTAACATTTTAACGGATTTGTTTTATTATATTTATAAAGTCAGTCATGAATATTAAATAAGGAGACATTTATATGAAGGGAAAAAAATTACTTGCAACACTTGCGGTATCAGCAGTATTGTTTGCAGGCTGCGGTCTTAAATCTCACGAAGCCGTTATTAAGGTAAATGATAAAGTCATTACTCAGGCACAATTTGACAAAGCTTTTGACAAACAGGCAGATAATTCCGTATTCGCAAGAATGGGTATAAAAATTAAAGAAAATCCCAACGGATTTATGTATTTGATGATTAAAGAAAGAGTTACTAATGAATTAATCATTAAGGCTTTATTGGATGAAGAACTGGCCAAACGTGATATTAAAGTTACGGGAGAAGATGTTGATCAGGCTGTAAAAGAAATTATTGATAAAGTAGGTTCAAAAGAACAGCTTAATCTTGTACTTAAACAAAACGGGATTTCATCTTCTCAGTTCAAGAATGATTTAAAAGAAGAAGTTAAAATGAAAAAACTTGCATTACAACTTGGTGATAGCAGTGTTTCTGATGCGGAAGCCAAAAAGTTTTATGATGAGAATGTTGCTAAATTCAAATTCCCTGAAAAAGTAAGAGCTTCACATATTTTGATTTCCGCAAATCCTGTTGAAATTGAAGAAATTATAACTTCTGATCCGAAAAATAAAGATTTGAAACCCGAAGAAATTAAGGCAAAAGTTAATGAAGAATTAAATGCAAGAAAAGCTAAAGCTGATAAATTGTACAATGAAGCAAAAGTTAATGTTGATAATTTTGCAAAACTTGCAAAAGATAATTCTGATGATACAACGTCAGCAGCCAAAGGCGGAGATTTAGGTTTCTTCGCAAAAGAAGAAATGGTTCCGGAATTTTCAAAAGCTGCATTTGCTCAGCGTCCGAATACTGTTTCTCCGGTAGTGAAATCACAGTACGGTTACCATATTATTCTTGTGACAGACAGAATGGAAGCAGGTCAGGAACCTTTTGAAAAAGCAAAAGTTGAGATTAAAAATTACCTGACTAACCAAAAACAGCTTAAACTTCTTGACGATTTGACTGAATCTTTGAAGAAAAATGCAAAAATCGAGTTTGTAAATCCGGAATATGATCCGAAAAATATTCAGGATAAGCTTCAAAAAGAGGTTAAGCAGCAGGTTGAAAATGCAAAGCCGAAAGAATAAATAATAAGTTATAAAAATATAAAAAGCACCTCTTATTGAGGTGCTTTTTATTTAAATTTTATTAAGTAATCTTAATTTATTTTTCACCGGATTTCTATATGATATAATTGACGTAAAAGGGGGAGAGTAATGAATTTGGAACATATAAAAAAGGTGGATCCGGTTATTGCGGAACAGATTGAATTGGAGCTAAAACGTCAGCAGGAAACGATAGAACTTATTGCGAGTGAAAATATAACATCACTTGCCGTAATGGAGGCTGCAGGGAGCGTTTTGACGAATAAATATGCGGAAGGCAAGCCGCACAAAAGGTTTTATAACGGCTGTGAGCATGTTGATGTGATTGAAGAAATTGCACAAAAAAGAGCTTGTGAACTTTTTAAAATGGATCATGCAAACGTTCAGCCTCATAGCGGTGCGCAGGCTAATATGGCAGTATTTATGTATTGTTTAAAACCCGGTGACAAGGTATTGGGTATGGATTTGTCAAACGGCGGGCATCTTTCTCACGGTTCTCCGGTTAACTTTTCAGGCTTATATTTTGACGTAGCAAGTTACGGTGTGGATGAAGACGGTAATATTGATTACGATGATGTTCTTAGAAAGGCAAAAGAACATAAACCGAAACTTATTATTTGCGGTGCAAGCAACTACTCAAAAATAATTGATTTTAAAAAGTTTAGAGAAATTGCCGATGAAGTTGGCGCATACTTGTTAGCGGATATTGCTCATATTGCAGGGCTTGTTGTGACAGGTTTGCACCCGTCACCGGCGCCTTATGCGGATTTTGTGACGACAACTACGCATAAATCTTTGAGAGGGCCGAGAGGCGGGATTACAATGTGTCGTGAAGAGCATGCTGCAGGGATTGATAAAGCAATATTCCCCGGAATGCAGGGCGGACCTTTGGAGCATATTATTGCGGCAAAAGCCGTTGCTTTACACGAAGCTATGCAGCCGGAATTTAAAACTTATGCGGCACAGATTATTAAAAACGCCAAAGCACTTGCTCAAGGTCTTATGGATGAAGGTATGGATATTGTGGGCGGCATGACGGAGAACCATCTCATGACGCTTGATTTAAGAAGAACAGGCAAAACAGGAAAAGATATGGCAAATGTGCTTGAACGTGTCGGAATTACGGCTAATAAAAATACCGTTCCGAATGATCCGCAGAGTCCGTTTGTAACGTCTGGTATAAGACTCGGTACGCCTGCTGTTACAACCAGAGGTTTTAAAGAAGACGATATGACAGAAGTTGCAAAAATTATTGCATCTGCAATTTTTGCATCTGATAATGAACAGGGTTTGAAAAATTTGCGTGAACGCTCTTTGAAACTTTGTAAAAAGTATCCGTTATATCAATAGATTTACATAATATATTTTATAAGTATATGCGAAATAAGAAACAGACAAGTCGCGCCGTGATTATGGCGCGAGCGAGTAAGAAGGTGCGGAAAAGATTGCAGGATTTTAGCCCCTCTCCAGTCCTTCGGACACCCTCTCCCCAAAGGGGCGAGGGATAAAATACTGCAACGGCACGTATGTGCGCCCGTCAGGGCTTGAGCAATCCAAAGGATTGCAAAGCAAATAAATAGCGTGTTTTTCTTTTTGCCTTCTTTTCTTGGCGAAGTATGAGCCATAGAAAATGGCCTCACGTTTAGTGAGCTGGTTCACTTTTTCTTCCCTTGGTTGCTCGCATTAAACGGCGTTACGCACCGCGCCTACGCGCGCTGCTCCAGCCTCTGCTCGCAATCCGCTTTGCATCGCAACAAAAAGAAAAAGTGAACAAAAGATTCAATAATAGTCTTTATGTAAAGACAATATGGTGAACTGCCTCAGGCAGATAAAATATATTATGTACATTTTCGTTTTATTTGCTATAATAAAAACGAAAAGGGAGAATAGTTATTATTATCAGGTTAACACATGCTCATATAATCGGTACGGTAATCGCCTATATTCTGGGTGTTTTTCTTGTGCCTCTGGTAATTAGTTTTTCCAAAAAAGAAGGACTCGTTGATGTCCCGAATGAACGAAAAATTCATACCAAACCTATTTCCCGTATCGGCGGCGTGGCTATCTGGACAAGTACCATGCTGACTTTTTTATGTCTGGTTTTTTTGAGCTATTATCCTTACGGCAGCCTGCTTTCAGGGATTTTACTCGGCAGCTCTTTGATGTTTTTGTTGGGACTTGTCGATGATGTATACGGGTTGGGCGCTAAATTTAAACTCTTTATTCAGGTTGCAATTGCAACTTTAGTTTATTTATTAGGTGTTCAGATTAACGAAATTCCGTTATTCGGCGGAATTGATTTGGGGATTTTGTCTTACCCTATTACTTTGTTATGGATTGTAGGTATAAGTAATGCCGTGAATTTTATTGACGGCGTAGACGGGCTTGCGGGTTCCGTTGTGACGGTAAATGCGATTACGCTTGCCATAATCGCTGTTGCCATGACGCCTTCCAGTCCAATAAGCGCATTGATAGGTTTTATCCTTGCAGGTTCCATGCTTGCATTTTTGACTTATAACTTTAATCCGGCAAGAATTTTTATGGGTGACAGCGGTGCGCTGTTTTCAGGCTTTTTGCTTGCAACAATTTCAATTACCGGTGTTATGAAAGCCGCAACTCTCGCAATTATTCTGCCGTTTGTTGTTTTGGCCGTTCCTATTATGGATATAACTTATTCTTCTTTGAGAAGAATTTTTAAAGGTCAGTCGCCTTTTGTGGCTGATGCCGAACATATTCACCATAAACTTCTCCACGCAGGTTTTTCTCAGAAAAAAACTGTTTTGATTTTGACATCCGTTGCGATTATAGCGGGCGCTTTGGCATCATTGTTTATGGGAACTAACACAATTAAACATTATTTTATATATATCCTTGCAATCGTGTTAATAATGTTTGCTTTGAATTTGATGAAACTATTGACAAAAAAATAATTTTCGTTTATAATGCACAACAAATAAAAGATTTTATAACTCAGTTTTAAATAGTGTTTATTTAAAATATTTAAGTGTAAATCTTTGCCATATTGTGAGAGTACTGAAACTTAATAGTTTAAAAGTTTCAAAAAACACACGTATAAGGATTTATATTATGAAAACACATGAAGTACAACAAAACAGTTCAAGTTTAGGGCATGGTTTGACATCAGCAGTTATTGGCGGAGCTGTCGGCTATGCCGCAAAATATGCATTGCCTTTAACCAGTCAGGAAATGGATTCAGATTATAAGCATGTTGTGAATTTGATTAAGAGAAATGCAGTCAAAGCAAAACAGGAATTTTTTAATGAGATAAAAAATTCGCCAACAAGATCATTAGCTCATGATACGTATATTAATTCCGCAAAGAAATTTGCCAAACATAATATTTGTGCATATGATACAGCTTTGAAAAAAATCAGACCTACAGCACCGTTTGTTATTGCAGGTGCCGTATCCGGTTTGATAGCTTCATTTGTTCATAACGTTTTCAAAACTGATGTTTAAATAAACATTTTTTCGCGCTGAGATTTAATCTTTTGGATAATCTCGGCGTAATTTTTGCCGGTTAATTCCCCCAGAGATTTATACAGCTTTAAAATAGCATTTTGAATATTTTCGGCATTCATATTAACCATATCGCACGCCATTTCCTCATTAGACATTGCAAGCCGTGTCATGTCGCGGAAACCGCTGGACGCAATATCAAGAGCAAGTTCATTATCACTTGCGGTCAAAAACAGGGCTTGTGCAACAACCATCGGCATGTGAGAAATTAATGCAACCGCTTCGTCATGCTCTTTTGGGGTTGTAATAACCGGTTCTGCACCGAGTTCTCTAATCAAATTTTCTAAATTTGTTCTTGCTTCTTTCGGAACAGCAAAACACGGTGTGATAACCCATCTGGCGCCTTTAAAAAGTCCGTCAAAAGAGTTTTCAAACCCTTTGTGTTCCGTGCCTGCCATAGGATGCGACGGAATAAAAATATAAGGACGTTCTTTTTGGCAGACAAAAGTTTTGAGGCTGCATACATCGGTTACGATTGTGTCAGGGGGCAAGATGTGTTCAAGTGTATCCAGAACAGCAAGCGTTTTATTCATTGCAGTACATACAAAGACAATTTCGCAGTCTTTCAGGATTGCATAATCCGCCGTGATGTTGGGCAAAATCCCCTGCATGGAATTTGAAACCGCACGGACGTCATACCCCAGCGCTGTGAGTGATTTAAAAATCGACCCGCCGATTAGCCCTAAACCTACTACTCCGATTTTTTTCATAAAGTTATTGTAGCATATTTTTTGTTTATTTCAAAGTTTTGTCAGAATTCTTTGAATACTATGCCGGGTTCAGTATTCAAAGCTTTGCAAATTTTAAAAATAGTTGTGATATAAACTTTTTTGTTCCCTTGTTCTATTCCCTCAAGGTACCTTTTACTTATTCCAATCTTTTCGGCAAGCTCCTTAAGGCTTATGCCTTGTTCTTCCCGTAATTCCTTTATTTTAAGTCCAAAAAATTTGTGTATCTTCATGTTACCTCCTTGTTCTAATACAAGAACAACTTTGTTCTTATTTTAGTACATAATAAAAAATATGCAAGATAAAAAAGAAGTTTTAAAAAAAATACTGTCAGAAAAGATAAAAAAATATAGAAAAAGTTCTAATAAATCTATTAGCTTAATTTGTAATGAGATTGATTTATCCAAATCAATATGGTCTGATTTAGAAAAAGGAATAAAAGATCCTCAATTTTCAACTTTATGGCGAATAGCAGAAGGTTTAAATATCCCCTTATCGGAGATAATAATTGAAATTGAACATGAATTAAAGGGTAAAATAAACTTTATTGAGAACTAATCGAGGATTTCCTTATGGCGGAATTGTTTTGTGCCGTCAACATAATCTTTTACGATATGCCCTTTACCGATTAACTTGTATTTATATATAGTTAAACCTTCAAGACCGACCGGACCTCTTGCATGGGTTTTGTTGGTGGAAATACCGACCTCTGCTCCGAAACCGTATCTGAAACCGTCTGCAAACCTTGTTGACGCATTAAAGTACACCCCTGCAGAATCAACTTTGTTCATAAATTTTTCGGCATTTTCATTGTTTTTTGTAATAATGCTGTCAGTGTGTCCTGAACCGTAGGTGTTTATGTGTTCAATTGCTTCGTCAAGATTTTTGACTTTTTTAAATGCAAGCGTTGTATCGCCATGTTCAAATGCCCATGTGTCAGGATTGTCAACCAGTTTTATTTCCGCTAATTGAAGTGAAGCAAGGAGCTTTTCCGTATCCGGGAATTCCTCGTGGATTAAAAGAGTTTCAACTGAATTGCAGGCGCTCGGGTACTGGGTTTTTGCATCAACAATAACTTTTATTGCCATATCCAAATCAGCAGTTTCATCAACAAAAATGTGGCAAATCCCGTCGGCATGCCCAAGAACCGGAATTTTAGTGTTTTCTTTTATGAATTTTACCAGTTTATTGCCGCCGCGCGGGATAATAAGGTTTATGTATTTGTTGCATTTCAGCATTTGGGCAACATCATCACGCGTGAATACCTGCTGCAAAACATTTTTCGGGAAACCGTTGATTTCGTCAAGAGTTTTGTTAATAATCCCGAGCACGGTTTTATTTGTGTTAATTGATTCTTTGCCGCCTTTCAGTATAACTGCGTTTGCGGATTTTATTGCAAGGGAGGAAATTTGAGCGATTACATCGGGTCTTGCCTCAAAAATTATCCCCAGAACACCTATAGGGCAGCTAACTTTATATAGCGTAAGCCCTTCATCAAGTTCGCGGACGAAAAGTTTTTTATTAACAGGATCTTCAAGTTTTGCAACATCGCGAATTCCCTGAATCATGTCGCGCATTTTGTTTTCGTCAAGTTTAAGGCGGTTAAAGGTGGATTTTGAGATTTCGCCGGAAGTTACAAGGCTTTCGGCATCTGTCAAATCTTTTTTATTGGCTTCAAAAATTTCCGTTTTATTTTTTTCAAGATTATCGGCAATTTTCAAAAGCGCCTTGTTTTTCAAATCGGTTGAAATATCCGCAATCTCTAACGCTGCGGCTTTTGCGGTTTTTGCTATATTTTCAAAATCCATAAATTCTCCTATAAAATAGTAATGTTGTCGCGGGTTATGATTGCGTCGTAGTTTTTAAAGCCGAGAATTTTCAAGATATTATCGGAATGGTGTCCGATAAGTTTCTGGCATGAGGTTGAGCTGTAGTTTACAATTCCGCGTGCAAATTCTTTTTTATCTTCATCAAGAATTGAGATAACGTCGCCTTTATTGAATTCATTAATAACTTCCAGAATACCTATGGGCAGGAGGCTCTTTTCCTGTTCGATAAGAGCTTTTTTAGCGCCGTTATTAACGACGATTTTGCCGATAATATTTGTAGCGTAACCAATCCAGCGTTTTTTATCGGGAAGGTTAGTACTTTGCGGCAGGAACATTGTTCCGTAATCTTCGCCCGCAAATATTCTTCTTATAATATAAGGCACAGTGCCGTTTGCAATAAGCATTTTTCCGCCGAAACGGGTCACCATACGGGCTGCCATAAGTTTTGTTTCCATACCGCCTCTGCCGCCTTCCGATACTCCGGACGCAAGTGCCATAATCTCATCGGTCACCCCGTCAACTTCTTTGATAAGTTTTGCATCGGGGTTATCTTTAGGATTAGCATCAAATAATCCGTCTATGTTGGACAAAATTACCAGTAAATCCGCATCAAGTTCGCTGGCAACAAGCGCTGATAATTTGTCGTTATCCGAAAAACAAACCTGCATATTTTCGTATCTCGGTGCCATTTCTATTGTGGATACTGTGTCATTTTGATTTATTACAGGTACTACACCCAATTCCAAAAGTTTGTTTAACGTTGTTCTTAAGCTTAAATATCTTGTGCGGATTGAAAAATCGTCCTCTGTCAGAAGAATTTGTGCTGCAACAAGTCCGTAGGTGTCAAAGCCGTTTTCGTAAAGCGACATCAATTTTCCCTGACCGATAGCTGCACATGCTTGTTTTAAGGCAGTGCCTTCTGTACTTTCAAGCCCCAGTCTTTTTTTACCTAAACCTACGGCACCGGAGGTGATAACAATAACTTCTTTTCCTGATTTTACAAGTGCGGATATATCTTCAATAAATGAAAAAATCCGCGGCATGGAAACATTTCCGTCCCCGTTTCGTAAAATATTTGTCCCAAGTTTTATTACTATACGTTTTGCTTCTATAAATTCTTTTCTATTCATACGTTGATTATATAACAAAAAAGTTTTTAAATATTCATTTTTACAATTATATTTTTTTACGAATAAATGTTAAGAGATTGTAACAAATAATTAAATGTAAAGAAATGTAAATATGAATTGTAAAATGGCTGAAACCCAGTTATAATGCCTCATAGGATAGGATAGGATAGGATTTTTCTATGCCTGTAAAGAATTTCAGCCCCATGTCCGTATGAAAAAGTAGAATATAAAAGGAAAGGACGGATAATGGGCTTAGCTGCATCACAAGCTAGATTATTAACCATCACAGCGCGGAAATCAGACTGTGAAGCACAGTCCATGCGATATTCGCATCAAAAGATAGCGTTATCACGCGATTTAGTAAATTTATCAAACG
>CASEDF010000009.1 GCA_949286705.1 uncultured bacterium
TGCTAAGCCAAAATATGCATCGCTGTTATTTGTTGCATAACGCCACGGGCTTGTTATATCTATAGTTTTTCTTTTCGTCATCATAGGTGCAAATGCCGCCAGTACTATTGTCAATATCAACATGACAACCATCATTTCCGCCAGTGTGAAACCTGCTGATATTTTATTTCTATTCATACTTTCATCCCCCATAATAAAATTATTGTACCCAATTTTTTATATATTTGCAACAAGGTAAAGTTAATTTACTTTACTTAATTTAACGCAAGGGATATAATCATAAATATGTCGACAACTAAAGAGATTAAATGGACAATGTTTATAATCACGGCAATCGGTAACTTTATCGGGATGCTGGATTCAACGACCGTAAACCTTGCTCTTTATCCGATGTCACGGGACCTGGGTGTGACTTTGTCGCAAGTTCAATGGGTTGTTGTCGGTTACATGCTTACGTTAACTATTTTTCTTCCGTTTTTCGGAAAGTTAGGCGACATTTTCCCTAAAAATAAACTTTATTCTTTAGGATTTACTATTTTTGCACTGGGTGCATTTTTTAGCTATATTTCGCCCAATTTTATAATGCTTGTGTCGTCAAGGTGTTTTGAAGCACTCGGTGCATCAATTATGGTATCAAATGCGCAGGCGATAATTGCAACGATTTTTAAAAATGCACGACGGGGAAAGGCTCTAGGGCTTAACGGATGTTTGGTTGCAATCGGCGGCATGCTCGGACCTGCAATCGGCGGACTTCTAATCAACAAATTCGGCTGGCACTCTGTTTTTCTGCCCTGCATTCCGGTTGCACTTTTCGGGGCTTATTATTCATGGAAAATTTTGCCGTCGCATGTTACAAAAATTAAAGCTTTCAAATTTGACTATAAAGGTTTTATCTACTTTACAATAAGTCTTCTTGCGCTTTTAATTGCCATATCTGAAGGCTATCAATGGGGCTGGACATCTTTAAAAATTGTAGTTCTTGGTGTTATAACGCTTATTTTCGGAAGCTTATTCTACATCAGAGATCACAGAATCCATTACCCTTTGATAAACTTTTCAATGTTCCGCATAAGACCGTTTACATTCGGAAGCATTGCCGTAATGTTTTCTTATATGGCGATGTTCACAAACAGCATTCTGTTACCGTTTTATTTGATGGAAATCTTAAAACTTGATGCATTCACGTCAGGATTATTAATTCTGCCGTATTCGGTGACATTATCGGTTGCGGCTCCAATCAGCGGGACGCTTGCCGGCAAATACGGCTCCAGATACCTGACTATGGCAGGTCCTATAGTTTACATAATTGCGCTGATAATCTTTACGACTTTTGACAAATCAACCCAAATGTGGCAGATTGTCTTTGCCTCGGGAGTTATGGGAATAGGAAACGGGCTTTTCCAATCTCCTTCCAATAATGCGATTATGACAAGCGTTCACAAAAAAGATTTAGGCATTGCAAGCGGAATTCTGGCTTTGTCAAGAAATTTAGGGAACATTCTGGGTGTGTCCGTAACAATTACGCTGTTTGAAGAATTCAGAGAGCTTTTGCTTTCTCATTCACAAGCCTATGAGACGGCATTTTTGAATTCTTACCACATAACAATGGGATTCGGAATACTTTTCGGGCTTTTATGCCTTACTTTTGCATATATTGCATATAAACCTAAAAAAATTGACAAAATGCAGTAATGTCAATTATAATAAAATTGTTATAAATAATTGGAGGTAAAAACAAATGGTCAAAAATACGTACTATGACTACTTTTTACTCAGGGGGGGGGGCAGTAGTTTAACCTCCGGTCATGCTGAACTGGTTTCAGCATCTCATAATAAAGAGATTCCGAAACCAGTTCGGAATGACAAATATGTGAGCGAAGCTCACATAAACAACAAACCTCACTTTACTCACGCAAAACGTGCTGCGTTTACTCTGGCGGAAGGTGCTACGCACACTCCTCGTAATGACATGAATACTTACCCTCTACCTCTGGGAGAGGGTGGCGCATTGCGCCGGGTGAGGGTTAAAGTGGCTTTCACTCTGGCTGAGGTGTTAATAACCCTCGGCATTATCGGCATTGTTGCTGCCATGACTATTCCGACACTTGCCGCTAATTACCAGAACAAAACATGGAATACTTCCGCTCAAGTCTTTGAACGGAAACTTGATGAAGCACTTAAAACCATGAACACTCAACAGGTTCTTGCAGGGTATTCCTCTACTGCGGAATTTGTCGGTGAACTGTCTAAGCACTTCAAAATTAATAAAATTTGCAACAGTGATGAGATTAATTCTTGTTTTGCAGATAAAATCCACTGGGGCAAAAATGACCTTGAAGTTAGTACCGAAAACGTAAAAACTGCCGCAGGATTAGGGCAACATGACTGGAATAGTGAAGCTGTAGGGGTGCAATTTGCCAACGGTACTTCCGGTATTATCGCTTACAATCCTGATTGCAGAGAACAACCCTTTACAAATCAATTCACTGGTACAAGCTGTATTGCTCTTTTATATGATACCTCCGGCTTTAAGAGCCCGAACAAAGACGGCAAAGATTTGAGATATATCAATGTTACCGAAATTGACGGGCATAAGCCCTGCTCTTTTGAACTTTCTGACGGTACTTGCTTTACAATACCTTTCAATGCAGATCCGCTTTCTGTAGATGAATGTGAACAAACAAAAGATGAGCTTGGGATTCCTCATTGTGATGTTCAAAATAGGCTTTGGGCAGGTTATGCAAAAGTATGTGGAGGTACGAATAAAATGCCCACAATCAACCAACTTGCTGCCTTGGCAAAAGATTTATACGGAGAAAATGTTGATGGAAATGGTGTGCTATACGCAACTTGGAATCAAGATATTGTTGAAAGGCTAGGTGTTAATACGTCATTAGGAGGTTTTTATATTTTTGCAGGAGAACCATGTGACACTGATAATCTAGCATACGCACGTAGTTATACTTCATTTGTAACTGGCGGTGGTTGCGTAATGCGGGAATCAGATGTTCCTGGAGCATCAGAATCAATGTATGGAGTTTGCATTGCAGATTAACTTGTTTGTTGTAGTCTACATTTTCATTAAAAACGACAATTGCAGGTTGGGCTTTCAGCCCAACAATAAATCCTTAATGAGATTGTCGTGTCTCAAACACCCCTCTCTCAGTGGAAGAGGGGTGTATTTCTTAACAAACATCGTGAGTTTAGAAATTCGGGTGAGGGTTTTGCCGGCATAACCGGACGATATTGTCATTGTTTAAAGAATTCATTTAATTTACTATATTGCAAAATTTTTATCACTGTTTTAATATATAAGTGTACAATATACACTCTAGGGATAAAATTATGACATCAAATGAAAATATAAGAAATATCGCGATTATAGCACACGTAGACCACGGCAAAACTACCCTTGTTGATTGCCTTTTAAAACAGGCAGGCGTTTTCCGTGAAAACCAGCACGTTGAAGAACGTGTTCTTGACAGCAACGATTTGGAACGCGAAAGAGGGATTACAATTCTTTCCAAAAACATTTCAATCAACTATAAAGGCTGCAAAATCAATGTTGTTGACACTCCCGGCCACGCGGATTTTGGAGGGGAAGTTGAACGCGTTCTGGGTATGGTTGACGGAGCACTGTTAATCGTAGATGCCGCAGAAGGTCCTATGCCGCAAACCCGTTTTGTACTTTCAAAAGCGCTCGAATTGGGCTTGAAAATCATTGTTGTCATAAATAAAATAGACAAACCCGCAGCAGAACCTTTGACCGCTCTGGATAAAGTTTTTGATCTGTTTACGGAATTGACTGACCGCGAAGACTTAATTGATTTTCCGTTTATTTTTTCAAGCAGTTTAAACGGCTTTGCGATTAAAGATTTGGACGATGAAAGAAAAGATATGGTGCCGCTGTTGGATTGTATTTTGGAAAACATTAAACCGCCTTTGGGTGACGAAAATCTGCCTTTACAATTCAGAGCAGCGTCATTGGATTACAACGAATATGTAGGAAGAATTGTAATAGGACGTATTGCAAACGGAAAAATCAAGTCACAGGAACAGGTTTGCGTGGTTCATGCGGACGGATGTCAGGAACGCGGCAAGATTTCAAAACTTTTCGGTTTCAAAGACCTCGGCAGAGTAGAAATTGAAGAAGCCTCCGCAGGTGACATAGTAGGTGTTGCAGGTTTTTCGGATATACAGATCGGCGAAAGCATCTGTGATATAAATAACCCTCAGCCGCTTCCGTTAATTCACGTCGATGAACCGACACTTCAGATGAATTTTTCGGTAAATGACAGCCCGTTTGCAGGAACTGAAGGCAAATTCGTAACTTCAAGACAATTAAGAAAACGACTTTATAATGAATTAGAAAAAAATGTAAGTTTAAGGGTTGAAGATACGGATTCAACCGATGTTTTCAGAGTTTCCGGCAGAGGCGAACTGCATTTGGGAATTTTGATTGAAACAATGCGCCGTGAAGGTTATGAATTTGCGGTATCAAAACCCGAAGTTATCTATAAAGAAATTAACGGAGAAAAATGCGAGCCGTATGAAAATTTAATTATAGATGTTCCTGAAAGCTATGCAGGAAGCTGTATTGAAAGACTTTCAGGCAGAAAAGGCGAAATGAAAGAAATGAATAATGCCAAAGGCAGAACTACAATGATTTTCCACATTCCGGCAAGAGGATTAATAGGTTTCAGAAGTGAGTTTATCCGTATGACCCGCGGCGAAGGCATTATGTATCATACGTTTTTGCACTACAGACCCTACGCGGGCGATATTCCAAGACAGAGAAACGGTTCAATCATCGCACACGAACAGGGTGAGGCAATACCTTACGCTCTTGCGCAATACGAAGACCGCGGAGTATTTTTCATAACCCCGAAAACAAAAGTTTACCGCGGAATGATTATCGGTGAATGCAACAAACCTCAGGATATCGTTGTAAATATCTGTAAAACCAAAAAATTAACCAATATGCGCAGCGCAACCGCAGACGTTATGGTTACCCTTCAGGCACACAAACAAATGGCGCTTGAAGAATGCCTAGAATATATTTCTGACGATGAGCTGGTGGAAATTACGCCGGAAAATATCCGAATCAGAAAAGCTGATTTGAACAGAAAAATTTATAACTAAAATTTGAAAAATTTTTTAACTTTTATTTATATTATTAATCCTTATATTTATTTTTATCTTTATTTTTAAGGGTTACCAAAGGGTTAATAAAGGGTTAAAAATTAACACCTTCAATTTTTCTAATAGAATGAAAAATTTGTTTGTAATATAATATTCTTATGATAAATATTCCAAACATAATTGAACGCCTCCGCGAAATCATGGAAGATGAAACGCAGGATAAGCTCAGAGAAGAACTCGACAGCTATCACAGCGCTGATTTAGCGGACATATTTCAGGAAATGAAGCCCGAAGAAAGACTTCATTGTTTCAAGCTGCTTGATCTGGAAAAGCAGGCGGATTTGATGGAATATTTATCACCGCAATTGCAGGTGGAATTACTCGGCGATATTGATGAAGAACTCGCTTCCAAAATTATCACAAAGCTTCCGCACGATGCTGCGGCTGACGTTTTAGGCGATATGGAAGACGATGAAAGCGAAACTTACTTAGATAAACTGCCGCATAAATTCTCCGCCGAAGTCAGAGAACTTTTGACATACAACGAAGATACCGCAGGCGGTATCATGAACCCGTCTGTTTTAACCGTAAACTGCGGAATGACTGTTCTTGACGTCTTAAACCACATACGAATTAAAGCGGAACAGGATAATATGGAATTGTATTATGTCTACGTCGTTGATAAACAAAATCACCTGCTCGGCGTTGTGTCATTGAGAAGCCTTTTGACATCTCCCATAAACAAAAAAATTGAAGACATAATGATTTCCGACATTGTAAAACTTCACGTTGACGATTATCAGGACTACATCGCGGACGTGTTTATGAAATATCAATACAATGCCCTGCCGGTTGTTGATTTATATAACCGGCTCAAAGGAATGATTACATGGGACGACGTTCAGGATATCGTTGAAGAAGAAACTACCGAAACCATCTACCAGTCATCCGGTATTTCAACAGAATTGGTTGACGAGGACGAAATTCTTTCAGGTAATATTTTTAATGCCATACGCGCAAGAACTCCATGGCTTTTTATCACGCTTATAGGTGAATTCATTGCGGTGAATGTTGCTCACCATTTTGATGCCACATTATCAGCATTACCGATAATTGCAATATTTATGCCGCTTTTAGCAGGTCTTGGCGGTAATATCGGCACACAAAGCATTACTCTTATGGTTCGCGGACTTTCAACCGGTCAGGTTACTTTGAGTTCCGCAATGTACCATATTATGAGAGAAATGCTCATAGGACTTTGTATCGGAATATTTTTCGGAACTATGACAACCCTTGTTACCTGGGGCTGGCAGCATAATATTGAATTAGGCATTGTTGTCGGTATTGCAATGGCAATTAACATGACTATGGCAACAATTATCGGAACATTTACTCCGTTTGCACTTAAAACAGTAAATGTGGATCCTGCAGTCGCATCAGGTCCGGTGATTGCAACTACTATTGATGTTATCGGACTTGCTGTTTATTTCACACTTGTTTCCACATTTTTATTACACGTTATTTAAAAGGTAAGGAAGAATGAATAATAATTTACAAGAAGATAGAGATCAAAACCCTATTGATACGTATTTAAAACAGGCTGAAGAAGAAAGAAAAGAACAATCATCTTTTTTGAAAATACTTGCAGTTATGCTGATTATATTTGCAGGTGTAATATTCGCACTTTTCTTATTCGCGGATAACAAAGAATTTTTGGAGGACGAATTCGGTCAGGATTCTTTTATAACAAAATTATTTATCAAATTAAACAGCAGCAATCATAACAAAGAAAAAGCCGAATTTTCACTTCCTTTTGGTCCGCGGAAACAAAATATTTTACTTTTGGGTGTAGATTCAAACGGCGAAGGCGCCGATCTTTGGGAAGGAACAAGAACCGATACAATTGTACTTTTAAATATTGATCCGAAAAGTAAATCTCTTAACGCAATTTCAATTCCGCGCGACAGCAAAGTTTATCTTCCGAAAGACGCAGGTATTCAAAAAATAAATGCAGCGCACGCAATCGGCGGAATTAATATGACAATAAAAACTATTGAAGATACACTCGGCGTCAGAGTTGACCGCTATATTATGGTTCACGACGAGGCTGTCAGAAAAATAGTAGAAGCGCTCGGCGGAGTTGATATTTATATTGAAAAAAACATGCACTACAACGATTACGCAGGCAATCTTCACATAAATTTAAGCAAAGGTGATCATCATCTTGATGCGGATGAAGCTGTAGGATATTTAAGATTCAGACACGATGCAATGGGCGATATCGGAAGAACCCAACGACAGCAATGGTTTTTAAGAGGCTTATTAAAGAAAATGCAGCAGCCCGAAACTATCGCCAAAATTCCGCAAATTCTCTCTATTGCAAAACAATACGTTAAAACCGACATGTCATTATACGAAATGTCACAATATGCAGCTCTTGCAAAACATTTTGACCTTGATAGCATAGAAATTGCAACCCTTCCCGGAGCACCAAATAAAAAAGGCTACACAAGCTACTGGATTTTAGATCCTGAAAAGACTCAGGAAGTAGTAAACAGACTCATCTACAGAGAACGAGTCAAAAGCGACAAAACACAATTTGCGGCAAGCGTTATGCATTCAAATGATAAAGCTGACGAAGCACAGGCACTTATTGAAACTTTAAAAAATAATAATGTTGATGTAAAATGCACCGGGACTTCAAACGCAACACACGCACAATTTATTGCACACACAAAAGATGTTACACCCGAATATTACAACTGGCTCAGAAAAAAAATTCCCGATATAAAATCCCGCCAATTTGTATATGATCCGGTCAATTATTACTGCTCTGATACAGATTTTACAATAATTGTTGCAGGGCAATAATTCTATTAGACAAAAATACAAAAATGTGCTAATATATAAATCGTGATAGTTGGAGGAAAAATATGGAACCTATAATACCTACGTCAAATGTTGATTTTAACACACTCGTACAACAGGCTGCACAAGCTCAGGCACAGGCTCAATTCTATGGTACACTTAAAACTGTCGGAATAGTAATATGTATAATTTTAGTGCTGCTATACATCGCTTACGTAAGATTAATCGCTAAAAAGAATAAAGTAAGAGAGGCACTTGCAAGTATTGATGTACAATTAAAGAAAAGATACGATCTCATACCGAATATTCTTTTTATGGCAAACAAATTCATGGAACATGAACGGAGTCTTCTGGATGATATTACAAAACTGCGTACCGAAGCAGTTAAAATGACTTCAAATTTTGATAATGTTCAACAAAAAATTTCTCTTGATAAAGAAATTCAAAATAAAATGGGACAATTGATGGTATCCGTAGAAAATTATCCTCAATTGAAATCCGATCAGACAATGCTTCAAGCAATGTCAACATATAACGAAGTAGAAGAACATATTGCCGCAGCGCGTAGGTTCTATAACAGTGCTGTCTTTGAACTAAATAATGCAGTAGAAACAATTCCAACAAAATGGTTTGCTCAAAATTTAGGCATCAAGTCAGAACTGCCGTACTTTGAAATTACAGATGAAAAGGAACGTAAAAGTATTGATGCAAAAACGTACTTTTCATAAAGAGTTACAGGATTAAGGCTTTGTACTATCCGTGACTTAAGAAGTGCCTGTAGCTCAATTGAATAGAGCGTCGGTCTCCGAAGCCGAAGGTCACGGGTTTGAATCCCGTCAGGCATATGGGTTCGTAGCTCAGTAGGATAGAGCAACGGTTTCCTAAACCGGAGATCGCGGGTTCGACTCCCGCCGGGCCCTAACTTTGATAATTGTTTATATACTATATAGGAGTAAATTATGTTTTTAAAAATTTTAAATGCGATAAAAAATATCGGTTTGACAAGTATTATCAGTATAGTTGTAATACTCGGCATATTAATTTTTGCGTTAATGGTCTGGCAGACACCACGACAGATATACGCATTCCCATCCGCGGAAGGATATGGCGCATTCACAACCGGAGGAAGAAGCGGCGTAGTATACCATGTCAGAACACTTGAAGATAAAAATGAACTCGGGTCTTTAAGATATGCAATTAATCAAAAGGGACCAAGAACTATTGTATTTGACGTATCAGGGATAATCGAATTAAAATCACCGCTGGTAATTCAAAACGGCGACCTTACAATAGCAGGACAAACTGCCCCGGGTGACGGCATCTGTATAAAAGACTTTCCCGTAATCGTCAATGCTGATAACATCATTATAAGATTTATCCGTTTCAGACTCGGAGATAAATCAAATGAAAGCGCGCTGGTTATTAAAAACAGGCACGATATTATAATTGACCACTGTTCTATGAGCTGGGCACCGATTGATAATGCTACACTTTATAATAACAGAAAATTAACAATGCAATGGTGCATTTTAAGTGAAGCACTTAATAAAGGTGCAAAAAACGGTCTGGGCGCTACACTTGGCGGCTACAGCTCATCTTACCATCATAATTTATTTGCAAGTAACAAAACAAATAACCCGACATTTTATAAGTCAACACATAAAAATCTTTTAGATATTGAAACCGTAGACTTCCGAAATAATGTACTTTACAACTGGGCGACTTCATCCATTAACGGAGCCGAAAGCGGAAACTACAACATAGTTAATAATTATTTTAAATTCGGTCCGGCAACAAATATTCCATCAAGAAGTCAAATTCTGGAAATTCCGAATGCAAACCGCCCGGGTATAGTATATGTTAACGGAAACTACGTACATACTAATCCTCTTCAAACTAACGACAACTGGATGGGGGTATATCCTAATATGGATTACATAAGGACATCAAAAAATCCTGTATTAACCCGTGCAGAATTTGATCATGAACCGGTAACCCTGCATAGTGCTTCAAGGGCATATCAACAAGTTTTAGCTTTTGCAGGTGCAGCAGACAAACGCGATTTTGTTGACAACCGTATAACCCAGGCTGTTGAAACATATATAACAGGGGCATCCGATAGCAGAGGATTAATATCATCACCTAACGACGTCGGCGGTTATCCTGAATATAAAACTGCCATACCCGAAATAGATTCCGATGGCGACGGAATACCTGATGATTGGGAGTTCAGCCATAATCTTAACCCATATGACGGAGGCGACGGTAAAAGCATGACAGTATCAGGATATACAAATCTGGAAATATATCTGAATGAACTTGTTGCGGATTTGGTTAAACAGCAAAATCAAAAAGCACTTCCGACATTTGATACACTAAAAATGCTGGTACAGGCAACGACTAATAAATTTAAAAAACATTAATGAAAAAAGGCATAATTGCCTTTTTTCATTTTTCTGTCATACGGTAAGCCCGATGCATTTTTAGGGTATGACATCGGGGTTTTCAAAACTCATGCCATATCAGAATTTTTCCGTTCGCCCCATACTTTTTAACAATTCTAAGCTTATTCTTTAAAAACCTAATTGTTCACGTGTTTTCATTCTGCCGCAGGATTTGTCTTCGTCACAAAAACCGTATCTTTCACATTTCGGCACCAGATAAGGTTTCAGCCACGGTTCTTCCGCAATAAGAGCATCACACATCATTTTAACCATTGTTCGAATTTCATATTGAGCACGTGTACAAAGCCTTAAATTAGCAAGGTGAATCATTTCTCGTAAATTCAAACTTGCAACAAGCGAACTGGCTGCAGCATTAGGGAGAACAAATCTTGCATCTTCCGCAGGAATACCAGCCTCGACAAATTCCAGATATTGTTCGGAAATTTTATTCATAAAATCAACAAACTTTGCCTTCAATTCGTCATTTTTATCAATAGTAGGCGGAATTATATAATCAAATTGACCTTTTTCCTTAACATATCTTTGAGATTTCTGAGAAAATGACATGTGTCTGTGGCGTACAAGCTGATGAGTACAGGCACGGGAGACATTCGATATTGCAAAGGTAACCTGAATATGCTCAATTGTAGAATAATGTCCGGAAGAAATAACTCTGTTTATAAGCTTTAGCATTTTTTCTTCGTCATCGGTACTGTTATAAATATTAATCGGATAATCAGCACTGTAACAAGTTCTGCAAGCAGTATAAACTGTTTTTAACATATTTTCCGGTTTGGATATTAAATTCACTACCGGCTTGTTATTTCCTTCCATAAAATTCTCTCCTTTTCATAAAAAATTGTAGCCCACTTTAAAAAAATGGGCTACAATGTAAATTTTTGATAACAAATCATAATTATTTTTTGCTGCCGTAACGTTTATTAAATCTTTCAACTCTACCTTCAGAGTCAAGAATTTTTTGCTGACCGGTATAGAACGGATGGCATTTGTTACAAATTTCAACAGTAATGTTGTCAACAACCGAACCGGTTTCAATTTCGTTACCGCATACACACTTGATTGTAGTTTTTTTATAATCAGGATGTATACCTTGTTTCATTTTTTACCTCATTTCTTTTTTCTCAAGATTCCAAACTTGAATATTTCGACTAACAATATTTTATATTACTAAAAACCAAAACGCAAGTATTTTTTAAAATTATTTTCATGCAAACGCATGAGAAATCCATGCCAATACAATATAAAAGGTTGATGTAATTTTTATGACGATTTGAAATAATGTACAGGTAACCCGTTTTATAGGAAAAACAAATGAATCTGCACGAAGAATGTTTATTAAGATATTTAAAAACTCCTGATGAATTATCATACACTACCGATATACTAAAATTAAACAATTTTATACTTGAAAAACATTTTTTAATGAAAAATTTTGTTGCCAAATCTTTCACAATCAGCTATACTGATGACAGAAAATAAGATTTGGGAACTTTATCATGCTAAAAAAAATAATGTATTCGCTTTGGATAGCAGTATTCGTATTATTTGTATTTTATACAGCAAAGAGTACGAATTTTAACACATTTTTGGATGCCGTAGAAAACAAAACCTTTGATTTAAGGCAGAGTATAATTGTAAATTCAGATTATAAAAAAGCAAATAAAAACATAATAATAATTGCGATAGATGATGCCAGCTATGAATATATTCTGGAAAAATACGGAGAATGGCCGCTTCCGCGGGATATTTACGCAAAAATAATTGATTACATTGAAGCTCAGCATCCGAAAAGTATCGCATTTGATCTTATGTTTGTAAAATCCTTAAGAAGCAAACCGGGTGCAGATGCGGCACTTGCTGAGACATTCAAAAAATATAACAACATTTATACCGCAATGAATTTGGACAACCAATCCGTTGAAGTAAGAAAACCTATTGAACTTCCGACAAAACTGAGCGTTAAAGTAACAAATTATTCCAAGAATATAGATTTTGATTCTTTATCATTTTTAAATTGCAGATCAATACTTCCCGAAATTATAAAAAACACTACTAACATAGGAATGATAAATGTTTCCCGCGCAGAAGACGGTATTTTAAGGAAAATGCCGATTTTTGTAAAATATCAGGGCAAATTTTATCCTCAATTAGCATTCAAAGTAGGTTTGGGACTTATAAAACAGGAAGAAGGCTACAACCCGCAAGAATTTATAATTGACAGGAATTCAAATCTTATTCTAAACAACCGAAAAATTTATATAGATAAAGACGGCGGAGCGATTCTTAACTGGTACGGACCGACAGGTACATATTTACAAATACCTCTGTACAGACTAATAAAAGCGATTGAATCAGGAGAAAAATTTTCCTATAATTTTTCAAACAAGATTGTATATTTCGGAACAACTGCGTCAAGCTTATTTGATATAAAAACAATTCCGGTTGCCAAAATCTATCCGGGAGTTGAAGTACAGGCGACCTACGTAAACAATCTTTTAGACAATAATTTTATTGCAAAAGTTGATAAATTAATCACAGTATTTCTCGGTATAATTTTAGCCGCGCTTATCGGATATCTTGTAATCAATATAGACTCGGCTGCAATTGTCACATTATCCTTTGTTTCAATATATTCACTTTATATTTTATTTGCTTATTTCATAATGAAATATCACAATTTATGGATAGGCATTGTATATCCGTTAATGCTCGGCATAATAATATTCATATCCGCATTTGTGGTTAAATACATTATCAAATCACGTGATTTTGAACAGCAGTATTTGTTAGCGACAACAGACGGCTTAACAGAATTGTATAATCACAGATATTTTCAAGAACAGATGAAAATGCAGGTAGAGCAATCCAAACGCTACGATGTACCGTTTTCTCTTATAATTATAGATATAGACTTTTTCAAAAAATTTAACGATACATTCGGACATCAAGCGGGCGATGCCGTTTTGCATCAGGTTGCGCAGCTTTTAAAACAAAGCGTACGTGCAACAGATATTGTATGCAGATACGGCGGAGAAGAAATGAGCATAATTTTACCAAACACATCCAAAGATGTTTCGGTATCTACTGCCGAAAAAATATGCAAACGTGTTGCATCAAAAAGATTCAGACTCAATAACTATCAGGAAAGCAACGTTACAATAAGTCTTGGAGTAGCAAGTTTTCCTGAAGACGGGCAGACACCTTCCGAAATAATTGATGCCGCAGATAAAAGATTATATCAGTCAAAACATGACGGCAGAAACAGAGTTACATAGATGAGGATATTTATTATGAAATTAAAATTATTCGCTTTATTTTTGGCACTAATCACAACATTACAAATAACTTTTGCAGGTCCGTTCAATGCCAATGCAAAAACAAAAAGAATTCCTGCGGGGACAAAGCTGGAGATGAAACTTTTGACACCTTTATCAACATCTGCGGGGGTTGAAGGCATGGGATTTTCCGCAATGCTTATCACTGACCAGACCTCGGACAGCGATGTTATTTTGCCTATGGGTTCCGTTGTCAGAGGAACCATTAAAAAAATAGTTCCTGCCAAAAGAATGTCCAAAGGCTCTATAATTTACATGGATTTTGACCATGTTGTAACCCCGAACGGCAGACAATTACCGCTTTCATTGAACATTACGGGCAGAACCGATTTAACTTACGACGGCGGTATTACGACAACCCGCGGCTATGGCGATGCGTTCAAATTAACCTGCCAAAAATCAGGCGAAATTGCACGAGAATCAACTCAATGGGGATTTGATGTAGGAGAAGACTACTGGAACGGTTATATGCAGATTATCACCGTCCCTGTCGGCATAATAGGCGCAGGTCTCGGCACTGCAGGATATTTTATCTATGACAGCATTGCGGATATGATAAGAAAAGGAAAAGATGTTGAACTCAACAAAGGTGAAATATTTAACGTAATCCTAACCGACCCTATTGATGTTCCGGTAATTTAATATGTCAAAACTTGATAAAATAGAAGAATTACAGAATATATTAAAAGAAGATCCCGCCAATTTTCAGGTACGCAGGCAATTGGCGGTGCTGCTTCTTGACACAGGATACCCGGAAGAAGCCCTGCAGCATTTTTTGTATCTGTCGCAAATATTTCAACAAGATAGCGGCATCTACTATAATCTCGGAATTACATATGAAAAACTGAAAAATCTGGATAAAGCCGAAAATGCTTACTTAAAAGCATTTGAATATGCACCCGAAGAGGTTGATGCTATGTATAATCTGGGTCTTGTGTATATTGAAAAACAGGAATACAATAAAGCAATTCAATGTTTTGACAAAGTGCTTGAAACAGACGATAAAGATTCAAATTCATACTTCAATATAGGGATAGCAAACTTCAAAAAGGGCGACCTGATTCAGGCTATGGATAACTTTCAGCATACGGTTGATTTGAATGATGAAGATATCTATGCCCACTTTTATATGGGGAATATATATAAAGAATTTGGCGACAATGAATCTGCTCGCGAGAAATTTCAAAAAGTACTTGAAATTTCTCCTGATTACAGCTGGGCATATTATAACCTCGGCGTAATTGATTTTGAAGAAGGGAATATTGATTCAGCACTACACAACCTTGAAAAAACACTCGAGCTTAACCCGAAAGATGTTGAAGCGTATGAAATTTACATAAAAATAATTACGAAAAACGGCGACTTGCAAAGTGCTAATGACCTTGTCAAAACCGCACTAAAAAATTGCGGCTCAAACGGCGACCTTTTTTATATCTACGCTCAAATTAAAAAACTTATGAACGATAATGACTCCTACATAAAATACCTTAATAAAGCGCTTGAAAATAATGATACACTATCGGTTACCCCGAAAATTGTAAAACAGGAAATAGATAAATTTTTAGCACAATAATTTTCAGCATGGTAAAATTAGATAAAGAGGTAATATATTATGAAAATGTCAAAATTATTTGTGCAAACATTAAGGGAATATCCGTCGGATGCGGAAGTGGTTTCTCATAAAATGCTTGCACGCGCAGGTTATATAAGAAAATTAACGTCAGGTGTTTATAACTTTCTGCCTTTGATGTGGAGAGTTTTGAAAAAAATCGAAACCATAGTCAGAGAAGAAATGGACGCCTCAGGCGCGCAGGAACTTTTAATGCCGTTTGTACAGCCGAAAGAACTCTGGGAAGAATCAGGCAGATGGGACGCATACGGTAAAGAACTTATGCGGTTAAAAGACCGCCACGACCGAATAATGTGTCTTGGTCCGACCCACGAAGAAGTAATTACGGCAATAGCAAGGGACGGCTTGAAATCATACAAACAATTGCCTGTAAACCTTTATCAAATTCAATCAAAATTCCGTGACGAAGTTCGTCCCAGATACGGACTTTTAAGAGGACGTGAATTCATTATGAAAGATGCTTACAGCTTTGATACGGATGAGGCGGGGCTTGACAAAGAATATGAAAATATGGCACGTGCATATAAAAGAATTTTTGACCGCTGCGGACTTGATACAAAAATGGTTCAATCCGATTCCGGCGCAATAGGCGGTTCCGTATCGCATGAATTTATGGTAATAACTGACACAGATGCCGGCGAAAATGACGTTTTCTACTGCAACAATTGCGATTATTCGGCAAACTCCAATCACGCGGTATCCAAACTTCCGCCTGCAGTTGTTGACGGTAAAGAATATTTTTCCAAAACCGAAATCATTGACACTCCCAATACCCATTCAATTGAAGAATTAGGCAAATTTTTAAATATTCCGTCAACTTTGATTTTAAAAACGCTTGTGTATATAGTTGACAAAAAACCAGTTCTGGCTTTAATCAGAGCTGATAGAGCAGTTGAAGAAACAAAATTAATGAACGCAGTCGGCGGAATTGAAATAAGAATTGCCTCAAGCGCAGAAATTGCAGAATTAATGGCAAGCAAAGGCTTTGATGCAGTTCCCGGTTTTATCGGTCCAAAAGGAATGGACGGAATTACAATTATTATTGATGAAACCGTACGCGATATGAAAAATTTCGTAGTCGGGGTAAACAAAACAGACAAACACCAAGTTGGTGCAAACCTTTCTGACTTGGGAATAAAAGAGTTTAATTACCACGACATCCGTCTTGTTGAAGAAGGCGACATCTGCCCCGAATGCGGCAAACCGCTTTTGGTCACAAAGGGTATTGAAGTCGGAAATATTTTCAAACTCGGAACTAAATATTCAAAACCGATGAACGCAGTATACACAGATATAAACGGTGAAATGAAACCATATATTATGGGCTGCTACGGTATAGGAATTTCAAGAACGGCAGCTGCTGCCGTTGAGGCTCACCACGATGAATTCGGCATAAAATGGCCGCTTTCCATTGCGCCTTACCACGTCGTAGTCGTTCCTGTAAGTACAAATGACGAAAGCCAGATGTCGACAGCCGAAAAAATCTACGAAGATTTACTCAAATCAGGCGTAGAAGTCGTTCTTGACGACAGAGATGAACGTGCAGGCGTTAAGTTTAAAGACGCAGATTTAATCGGATTCCCTTATAGAATTACGGCGGGAAAAACTCTCACAGAAGGGCTTGTGGAATGCAAAATCCGTGAAACGGGTGAGGTTATGAAACTTACACCGGAAAAAGCCGTTGAATTTGTTAGAAATGCAGTAGCGAATATTAAATAAAATACGGCACAAAATTTTTACACGCCGTCCTGACTAGGACGGCTTTTTAAACGCAAAGTATTTAAATAACACATAAGTTATGACAGATACCAGAAATATTGAGATAAATTGGGCAATATAGGCGTTTTTAAACACGAATTTCATCAACAATTCAAGGATAACCGCATTTACAAGATAGCTAACAAGCCATGTAGTGCAGCATTTGAGGTATTCTTTAACATAATTACCTTTAGTACAAAAAACAAAAAATTTCTGATTAAGATAAGAAAAAATTGACGAAATTCCCCACTGGAGCGCGACACAAACCTGGTAATAAGCTTCACCGATTAAAAAAAGAGCGGCAGCGAATATAACATAAGAAATCGCTGCATTCAAAGCGCCAATAATTAAAAATCTTATCTTATCATCAATTTTGCACCACAAAGAAAATAAATTTTTCATTAATAAGCCTTATCTACAAGCATTTGATGCGCTTTATTTTCGATAGTATCATCGAGCTTTGACAATTTAATTTTTTCGCCGTAGCGTTTTTCAAGCGCAAGCTCTATTAAAAAATCTGCAAAATGCGGATTTTTAGGCAAAAACGAACCGTGCAGATAAGTTCCGAAAACATTTTTATAATATGCCCCCTCGGTTTTATCTTTGCCGTTGTTGCCGTTTCCTGTTGTAACAACAGCAAGCGGTTTTGTGTCACCTTGAAGATAAGTTAAACCGCTGTGGTTTTCAAAGCCTACAAGGGTTTCCGGAGCTACAAGATCTGTCTTTGCCGTAACGTTGCCGATAAATCGCTTTTTACCTGCAACCGTATATGCATCCAATAAAGAAATCCCCTTTAATTTTTCACCGTCAAACGGCTGATAGTAATGTCCCAGAAGCTGATAACCGCCGCAGATTCCCAAAAACACCGAACCACTGTCACGCTGAGTAAGCAAATTTTCTTTATTTTTATAAAGTTCTCTTGCAACATCCTGCTGCTGCTTATCCTGACCGCCGCCTATAAAATACAGGTCATGATCACTTATGGGATCGCCTATATCTATTTCATCGAATTCGATCTCAATTCCGCGCCATTCGCAGCGTTTTTTAAGCGTAATAACATTTCCGATATCGCCGTATAGATTGAGGAATTTCGGATAAAGATGTGCTATGGATATTTTTAAATTTTTAGCTTCCATAATTTTATTATATAACAAAAGCAGCTTTATGTTATAATTTGCTTATGACGAACTACTTAATTGATACCCACGCGCATATTGATATGCTTGAAGATATGGAAGGAGCCGTTAAAAAAGCTGCTGACAGTGGTGTGAATAAGATTATTCTGCCCTGCGCATACCCGAAAGATCTTGAAAAAATTTACGAAATCTCAGAGAAATATCCTTACGTATACGGGCTTTTAGGAGTTCATCCAACAGAAGCCAAAGACTGGGATAATACAATTATTGATAAAATTAAAACTCTTGCAAAATCTCCCAAAATCATCGGTATAGGTGAAATAGGGCTGGATTATTACTGGGATAAAAGTTTTAACGATATCCAAAAAGATATTTTTATAAAACAAATTAAACTTGCAAATGAATTAAATCTTCCGATATGCGTTCACGACAGAGAAGCGCATAAAGATACATTTGATATTTTAAAAGAGTATAATCAAAATTCCAACGTAGTAATGCACTGTTTTTCAGGAAGCGTTGAATTCGCGCGAGAATGTGTAAAACAAGGCTGGTACCTCGCACTCGGCGGAGTGGTAACATTTAAAAATGCAATAAAAATGAAAGAAGTTGCAAAAGATATACCGCTTGATAAATTGCTTTTGGAAACCGATTCGCCCTACTTGACACCGGTTCCGTACAGAGGAAAAGAAAATCAGCCGGCTTACGTCAAATACGTTGCCGGAGAAATCGCTAAACTTCGCGGAATAACTTTTGACGAAATAGCAGATATAACAACGCGCAATGCCGAAAAGGTTTATAAAATATGAAAAAAGAACGCTTGGACAAATACCTTACGGATTTAGGTTATTTTGACACAAAAAGCAAAGCCTCGGCCGCAATTCTTGCGGGTCAGGTAAAAATTGATGACGAATACATTACAAAAGCAGGTTTTCAAATTAATATTGAAAAAGAACACGAAATCACGGTCAAATCAATGCCATATGTATCGCGCGGAGGATTTAAACTAAAAAAAGCGCTTGATACATTTCCTGTAAAGGTCGAAGACAGGATTTGCCTTGATGCCGGAGCCTCAACCGGCGGATTTACGGATTGTCTTTTGCAAAACGGAGCAAAATTTGTTTATGCTGCAGATGTCGGATACGGTCAACTGGATTGGAAAATCCGCTCCGATAAAAGAGTTAAAACAATAGAAAAAACTAATCTCAAAATTTGTTCGTATTCGGATATTTATGATGAAAACGACCCTCCTGCGGATCTTCTGGTCAGCGATTTGTCATTTATTTCGCTCACTAAAGTTTTGCCAAACCTGAAAAAACTTCTGTCGCCCGATTTTCACGAAATGATTTGTCTTATAAAACCGCAATTTGAAGCCGGAAAAGAAAATGTTGAAAAGGGCGGAGTCGTAAAAGACAAAAAAGTCCACACTGGCGTAATCAAAAACGTAATTGACTGCGCAACCGGCTTGGGATATTCAGTAAAAGGTCTGACATACTCATCTATCAAAGGACCTTCCGGCAATATTGAATATCTTTTGTGGATTTCGACAACACCGGATCGATTTGATTATAATATTCAACAAATTACAGACGATGCATTTCAGAACTTAAATTAATCACAAATTAGTTTTAATTGCCACGGGTCTTACGGAATTATTCAAATCAATATAACGGAAAATATTCAGCACAATCCCCGGCTGGAAATAATAAACATTATTCGTAGGAGTTATCCTCAATAAAGAAGTCTTGTTGTCAAACTTCACGACAGATGCCAAAAATTCTTTGTTCACCGCATTAAAAAGCACATACCCCGTTTTGGATTGAATTTCGTCAATTGTAAAACGGTTAGCGTTAATGCTTGCGATTGTAAGATAAAAAAGATTTTCCGCGTTCATATTAAAAACACGGGTACATTCTTCAAACGGAACATTTTGAACCGTCACAAGAGTGCTTAAGCTTACCGGCGGAGTTTGAGCTTGCACTCCTGACGGAATAAACATCAATATGAAAATAATCAATAATTTCACTATTCTTGCCAAGTTTCACCTACGCTAATATCTATTATCAACGGTACCGATAACGGCTGATTTAATTCCATTGCCTCACGAACCAAATTTTGAACGATTTCAAGCTCGTCTTTATAAACTTCCAGAACAAGTTCATCATGGACTTGAATTATAAGTTTGGATTTAAGATTATTTGCGCACATTTTTCTTTCCAGATCAACCATTGCCAATTTTATTAAATCAGCGGCCGTTCCCTGCATAGGATGATTAATTGCCGCACGCTTGGCAAAATCTCTTACCATTCCGTTAGAACTGTTCAATTCACTTGAAAGATATCGCTTTCTGCCAAATATAGTTTCGACATACCCCTGCTCTGAAACCTTTTGAACCATAGCTTCCATATATTTTTTAACTTTCGGATATGTTGCAAAATATCTGCTGATAAAATTTTCCGCATCGGAAATATCTATATTTAAAGCCTTTGCAAGACCATATTTGCTTTGACCGTATACTATCCCGAAGTTAACAGCCTTGGACTTATAACGCATTTCCTTCGTAACTTTATCTAAGGGCACATCAAAAACTTTTGAAGCCGTAACTTTATGAACATCTTCTCCGGATTTAAAGGCTTCAATTAAATGTTCATCACCTGAAACATGCGCAAGAAGTCTGAGTTCAATCTGAGAATAATCTGCAGAAAGAATCAGCGCATTTTTTCTGTCTTTAGGAATAAAAGCTTTCCTGATTTTATTGCCTTCTTCCGTTCTTACAGGAATATTCTGCAAATTAGGCTTTGAAGAAGATAATCTGCCCGTAGCCGTTGTGGTTTGATTATAAGTTGTATGAATACGACCGTCTACCGGACTTATTAATTCGGGCAATGCATCCGTATAAGTCGATTTTAATTTTGCATATTTTCTTGATTCCAAAATAAGTTTTGCAATTTCATGTTCCTGCGCCAATTCTTCCAGAACTGCTGCGCTTGTTGAATATTTTGTTTTAGTACGTTTTTTTGACGGCGTTATTTGCAATTTGTCAAATAAAATTTCCGATACCTGCTTAGGCGATGCGACATTAAAAGCCTGACCTGCTATTTTATATATTTTAAATTCAGTTGACCTTAAAAGATCTGCCATAGTCCTTGATAATTGATTCAAATAGTCTACATCTATTGAAATCCCAGCATATTCCATGTTAGCAAGAACTACAGCCAAAGGAACTTCAATTTCGTAAAGCAATTTTAATTCTTTATCATCAAGTCTGTTTATCCAGAATTTTGTTAATTCAAAAACTGTAGCAAGTACATCAGAAATAAATGTTAATGCATTATCTATTGATACATTTAAAATTGTAGTGTTTGTTTTAACAACTCTTGAAATCGGTGCAATATCACTCATTACATGTTCAACATTTTCTATAGCCTGAACGTCCAGAGCATGAGCTCTGCTTGAATCTTTAACATAACTTGCAAGCAAAGTATCAAATATTATTCCTTTTACATCTATTCCCTGAGTCAGCAAAAAATTATGTTCTGTTTTAGCATCATGAGTAATCTTTTTAATATTTGAATCTTCGAGCACCGGTCTTAACAAAGAAATTACATCTTCCTGCTTTAACTGATTTTCAAGATAATGAGCAATCGGAATATAAAAAGTTTTGGTAATATTTCCTTTATCTTCAAAAATAACTCTATCATCAGCACTGAAATTATCATTATAGCCGATAGCAATGCCGTAAAGTTTTCCGCTGACCGCACTTTTAATATCACCTTCAGTCCTAAACGTTATAACGGATTTTGTCTTTAAAACATTAACAAGCTCGGACAAATCAGAAAAATCCGTAATTAATTTGGCATCAAAATCAATACTGATTTTGTTGATTTCAGCTTTCACGGCTTCAGCAAACAACCCAAGCTGTTTTTGTCCTGATTGAGGCATTAACATTTCTGTCTCAGGACGCAACCCCATTTTTGCATCCTTATCAAAAGATGAAAGAATAGAATCAATATTTTTTAAAAAGCTGAAAAACTGCAATTTTTTAAGAAAAGCAGTAACTTTTACGAGATCCGGCAATTCAATTTTTGCGCTTGCAAAATCAAAATCAATATCCAGATCTCTCACAATTGTTGCCAAAAAATAACTTAATTTAGCGACTTCAACACCGGAACAAAAACAATTTTTAATATTTTTTTCTTCAATTTCCTCGCAATGATCAATAATATTCTGCAAATGTCCGTATCTGTTAAGCAATTTTATTGCACTTTTATCGCCAATACCTTTTATTCCTGGGATATTATCCGATGAATCACCGCGCAAAGCCTTATAATCAACAACTTGATCGGGATAAACGCCGAGTTTTTCATGCACCATATTCCAGTCAAACTCTTTCAACTCACCCTTTGCCGGAATAATAACTTTTACACAGCCGTCTTTGTCTACAAGCTGAAAAGAATCCTGATCACCTGTTAAAATTAAAACTTTATGCCCTGCGTCACAAGCCTGTTTTGAAATAGTACCGATAACATCATCCGCTTCATATCCCTGTTTGGTATAAATCGGAATATTAAAAGCATCCAGACCTTCATATATCAAATCCATTTGAACACGCATGGCATCCGGCATAGCTTCACGATTAGCCTTGTAGTCAGGATATTTTTCAACACGAAAAGTGTCATGGCTTACATCAAACGCCACGCAAATGGCGTCCGGCTTAAAAGTTTTATTTTTTAAAAGATCAAATATAGCTTTAAAAAAACCAAAAACAGCCCATGTGGGTGTGCCGCCCGACGTTTTCATATTTGTACGTTCAAGCGCAAAAAACTGTCTGAATGCTAAGGCATGACCGTCTATCAGAATTAAAGTTTTTTGATTTTCCATACACTATCCCTTAAAGAACTAAGCAATAATTTCTTCTGTGCCGTCATTTCTTTTTGTCGGCAGCTGAATTAATTCTGCTGAATTTCTATTTTTTACGGCATCCGCTGTTACGACATATTTTTCCATATTTTCTTTAGTCGGAACATCATACATTACATCCAGCATAATTTCTTCAACAATAGATCTCAATGCTCTTGCGCCGGTTTTACGTTTCATAGCTTCCTGAGCTATCAAATCAATTGCTTCCGGTTCGAATTCCAAATCAACACCGTCCATTTTCAACAGACACTGATATTGTTTAACAATTGCATTTTTAGGCTCAGTTAAAATCATTTTTAACGTCTTCTCATTCAATTGATCCAATACGGCATAAGTCGGAATACGACCGATAAATTCAGGGATTAAACCAAATTTCAACAAATCCTCAGGCTGAAGCTTTTTAAGCAGTTTATTTGCATTCGCTTCTTTTTCAGCCTGTGACATAGGAGCTTTTGCGCCAAAACCTACAGTATTGCCTTCACCTGCGCGTCGTTCAACTATTTTTTCCAATCCGACAAAAGCACCGCCGACTATGAATAATATATTACTTGTATCAATTTCAATAAACTCCTGATGCGGATGTTTTCTGCCGCCTTGAGGAGGAACATGGGCAACAGTACCCTCAATCATTTTCAACAAAGCCTGCTGAACACCTTCACCGGAAACATCACGGGTTATTGATGTATTTTCGGATTTTCTTGAAATTTTATCAATTTCATCAATATAAATAATGCCGCGCTCAGCCTTTGCCGCATCAAATTCTGCATTTTGATACAAGCGCAAAAGAATATTCTCAACGTCATCACCTACATAACCGGCTTCGGTCAAAGTTGTTGCATCTGCGACTGCAAACGGAACATCAAGCATTTTTGCAAGCGTCTGAGCCAGCAAAGTTTTACCTGAACCTGTCGGACCTACAAGAAGAATATTCGACTTTTGAATTTCAACATCATCTTTTGAATTAGCCGATTTGTTGTGTTTTAAACGCTTATAATGATTATAAACAGCGACGGACAGAACTTTTTTAGCCTCATCCTGACCTACGATATACTGATCCAGATAATCTTTGATTTCATGAGGTTTCGGTATGGGTTTTTCAGCGACAACCTCATCACCGCCGGAATTTTCTTTGTCTTTTGACTCGAAAAATTCCTCGTCCAAAATCTCATTACAAAGTTCCACACATTCATCACAGATGTAAACCTCGGGACCCGCAATTAACTTTTTAACCTGGTCCTGTGATTTACCGCAAAATGAACATTTAAGTCTGCTGTCATCATGTTTTGGCATTATTTATAATCTCCGAATTAACCTTTAACAACATCTCTTGATACGACTTTATCAATCATGCCGTATTCAAGGGCTTCCTGAGGTGTCATAATATAATCACGATCAGTATCTTTTTCTATTTTTTTCAAAGATTGACCGGTATTATTAGCAAGAATTTCATTCAAACTTTTCTTAATTCTTACAATTTCAGCTGCCTGAATTTCGATATCTGTTGCCTGACCCTGCGCACCGCCGAGAGGCTGGTGAATCAAGACTCTTGAATGCGGCAGTGCCATTCTTTTACCTTTAGTACCGGCAGCAAGCAAAAATGCACCCATAGATGCTGCCTGTCCCAGACAAATAGTTGAAACATCAGCTCTGATATGCTGCATTGTATCATAAATTGCGAAACCTGCCGTAACACTTCCGCCCGGGCTGTTGATATATAACATAATATCTTTTTCGGGATTTTCACTGTCCAGCAAAAGCATTTGTGCAACAACCAGATTGGCGACCATATCATCAATAGGGGTTCCCAAAAAGATAATTCTCTCTCTTAATAGTCTGGAGAATATATCAAAGGAACGCTCGCCGCGGCTTGATTGTTCAATTACAACAGGTACAAAACTCATGATTTAATTTCCTTTCTTATATTATAACTTTATAATTATTTTGATTCAACCTTTTGTTTTTTAGGGGGAACAATTTCTACAGTGTTATTTGAAACGAGAAAATCTCTGACTTTATCATTCAACGCCTGCTGAGAAATTGAACCGAGCATTTCGGGATTTTGACCGATTTGCTTTAAAACATCTTGCTGCTGCAACCCGTACATTGCAGACAACTGAGCAAATTTTTGTTCCAAATCCTTGGGTTCAAGCTTAATATTTTCTTCTTTAGCGATTTTATCAATTACCAAAGAATTCTTAATTCTATGTTCGGCATCTGTTTTCAAAGTTTCTTCCAAATGGTCAACGCCGCCTTGAGATTTTACCAGAGTTTCCCAGTCAATCCCCTGATAAGCAAGTCTTTGCTTATAATCTGCCTTCAAAGATTCAACCTCGCGTGAAATCATACTTTCAGGGATATCAACTTTTGCAGCTTCAATAACAGTTTTGAAAAGCTCATTTTCTGTATTTTGTTTATTTGTTCTTTCTCTTTGAGATTCCAGATATTTTTTAACATCGGCTTTTAAATCATCCACAGTTTTAAACGGACCGACTTTTTGTGCGAATTCATCATTCAACTCCGGCAAAATTCTTTCTTTTATTTCATGAATCTTGATTTTGAAAACAGCCGGCTGACCTTTTAATTTTTCGTCATGATATTCTTCCGGGAATGTAACATTTATTTCAAACTCGTCATTAACATTTTTACCGACAATTTGTTCTGCAAAGCCGGGGATGAAGTTTGAGTGCCCCAAATCTAACGGATAATTTTTACCTTCACCGCCTGCGATTTTTTCACCGTTAACGAAGCCTTCAAAATCAATAACAGCAGTATCTGTATCTTTAGCGGGTCTATCCACAACCAGCTCAAGTGTGGCATGTTGATTCAAAAGATTATCAAGAGATTTTTGTTCAGCGTCATCAGCAATTGGAGAATCTTCGACTTTCAAATTCAAGCCTTTGTATTCGCCCAATGTAACCTCAGGACGTGTCTCGACTTTTACGCTTACAGTTAAGTCCTTGCCGACTTCAAAATCATACGAAGTAATTGAAGGCTGAGTAATAACATCCAGCTTATTCTCCTGAATTGCTTGAGAAATTGTTTTAGGCATCAAACTTTCAATTGCTTCGATTTTAATTCTTTCCGTACCTACATGTTTTTCAACAATAGCACGCGGGGCTTTGCCTTTTCTAAAACCGTCTATATTAACATACTGCGAAATTTTTGCAGCAGCTTTATTATAAGCATCAGCAGCTTCTTTTGCCGGTATCACGATATCCAAATCAACTACATTATCTTTTCCGTTTTTCAAAGTAACTTTCATTTATCTCTTTCCTTTATATAACTACATCTTTAAAAATTATACATCAAAAAAGATTAAGTGCAAGTCATTCAAAGGGATGAAATAGAATGTTCACAAGGCAAAATGACAAAAAGGCACATAACATGAATTTTATGTTACAATATGCTGTATGGTCAGATTAATTAATAAAAAAAATATAGATAAAATTTCTGATATAGTATACGCAATTCTTCGAATTCAGGAATTTTTTACACATATAATTGAAATAAACAATCCGCAAATCAAACCATGCATTTATGCAATGTGGCATGAAAATCAATTTTGTATTCACGGAATTAAAGACAAAGCCCATTTAAATGTTTTAATAAGCAATTCCACAGACGGTGAAATTATCGCAAGAACGGTAGAAAAATGGGGGTTCAAAGTAGTCAGAGGTTCATCAGCAAGAAAAGGCTGTGTAACTTCAACTATGCAATTGATAACAAGACTGAATGAAGGTGAATGCGCCGCATTAATGGTGGACGGACCGCACGGACCACTGCATAAAGTAAAAAAAGGAGCCTTTACACTGGCTAAAGAAACAGGTGCACCCATTGTCCCCGTTCACTGGTATTCAGCAGAAAAAACTTTTATAACACTCCCTTCATGGGACAAAATGAAAACGCCTTTCGGAAACTGCAACATAATTAACTTATATGGAGAACCGATTTATGTTAAGCCTGAAGATGACGAAAAAGAAATCGCGGAACGATTAAAATCCGCATTAGTAGACCTTGAAAGGCGGGCACCCGAAGAATTCAAAAAAGCTGAAAAATTAAAATTATGGAAGAAAAGAAAATAAAAATTTCAGCGGTACAAATGTGTGCCGCCATAGGAAATAAAAAATCCAATTTTGAAAAAATAAAACAACTTACATCTTCAATTCAAAAAACTGATGTAATTGTTTTGCCTGAAGTCTGGACTGCCGGCTGGTCATGCGAAGATTTTATCGGCAGTGCCGAATATCTTGAAAATTCCGAAACAATTGAGTTTTTAACAAAAATTGCAAAAGAAAAAAACAGCAATATAATCGGCGGAAGCTTCATCCGAAAACTTGACGAAAAAACTTACTTCAACACATGTCCTGTAATAGACAGACACGGAAATTTAAAAGCTTTATATGACAAAAATCATCTGTATTCATATTACGGGTGCGATGAAGGGAAATATATAACAAAAGGCAAAAATCCCGTTATGCTGACTCTTGACGGTATAAATTTCGGACTTACAATCTGCTATGATATACGTTTTCCTGAAATTTACCGTGCTTACAGAAAATCAGGCGCAGATATTTTTATAAATTGTGCTGCATGGGCATCGACAAAACCAATGCAATGGGAGATGATGACCCGTTCACGGGCAATCGAAAATCAAACATTTATGGTTGCTGTAAACCAGTTCGGTCCTATGAAAAATAATGAAACAAATCTTGGACATTCAAGGATTATTGACTATAATGGGAATGTCCTTTCCGAAATTTTATCCGGTGAAGGTGTAATACAATCGGAATTAAATCTTAATGAAATGTACAAATTCAGGGAAAAGTGTACTATATTAAAAGATATTAAAGAGTCTTACGAGGTAAACATTATATGAAAAAATTCCTAAACCTTTTATTAACACTGGTTCTGACACTATCGGCCGCTAATGCCGCAGGTATTGACAAAGCAATCTCTGATTCAAGGATTAATAAAGGTGCTGTTTCAATTTCAGTCAGGAATATTAATACCGGCAAAATTTTATATGAACTAAACAGCGATAAGCCGGTTCCGCCGGCATCCACACTAAAATCAATAACTTTAGCGGCTGCTTTAAATGAACTCGGCAAAGACTACGCTTTTTCCACCGAATTATACAAAAATACAAATAACGAATTAATTTTAAAACTTGGAGCAGATCCTTTTTTAAAGGCACGTGATTTAAGGACTCTTTTAAAAACGGCGTATGAAAAAAATATTATTGAACCCAAAGCTTTCTATCTGGATGATACAATTCTTGATAAGACAGAATGGGGCGAAGGCTGGCAGTGGGATGATGATTTAAATCCGCTTATGCCTAAATTCAGCGCCTACAATATTGATAATAATCTACTCAAAATAATAGTGGAACCAACAACTAAAGATGCACCGGCACAAATTAAAATGGATGTTTTTTATCCGACAACGTTTGTAAATTTAGTCACAACAGGCACTTCAAACGATATTAAAATAACAAGGAACAACAATATAGCACCTGATGTTTTAAATATAGAAGGCACGATTTCAAAACGCGAAGAAAGGGAAATACCGATAAATCATCTTAAAAGATATTTTATTTTAAGACTTGAAGATGCAATTCGTGATGAAAAAATTGAATACTACGGTAATTTTACGAATATTAAACTTCCCGAAAAAAACGTATATGAAGTAGCTAAATTTACAACACCTATGGAAAATGCGGTTAACTCAATAATGAAAGACAGCAGCAATATGACGGCGGAAACTGTATTTAAAATAGCGGGAGGGCATTATTCAAACAAATCGGGCAGCGCTGAAGATGCCGTTAAAATGCTTTTGGATTACTGCAAACAACTCGGCGTAAATACCGATAAAATCAGAATTGTTGACGGAAGCGGCGTTTCAAAAAACAACCTTGTGACATCAGATTTTATGACATCATTTTTAACCGCACAGTATAAAAATGATCAGACATATAAAGATATTTTTGCATCAGCCGGAGAAGGAACCTTAAAAAACAGAATGCTGTACTTCAGGCAATATCTTAAAGCAAAAACAGGAACTCTCTCCGACGTGAGCGCTATTACCGGTTTTCTGACAACATCCAAAGGGACCCCAGTGGCGTTCAATATAATGATAAATGACCCCAATGCAAAAACTTCAGACAAAAAAATGCTTGAAGAATATATTTTGAGAGCAGTTCATACATCATATTAATCATTACAGCTTCGTGCTTTGTCCCATCCGAGTTTTTCAGGGCAATGGAGATAATCCATATTGCCGTTATATATTACCCATGCAGCACATTTGCCGCCGCCATGCTCATATACACGGGCTCCCAGACATTGATTCTCAAACTTGTCTGTCCATATAGTCTCGTTTGCAGAACCTGCAGGCATCAAACCGTCCGTATAGACATAAAAATCAAAAGCATCTATATTCAATGTGTTTTTCCCATGGATTCCATCAATATCAATAAGAATACTCCCGCAAGAAAGTCCATAAGAGCCATACTCTATATTATTATCCGATAACGAAGTCATAGCCATATTCTGGGTGCAGTTGCCGCCTATAGGCGACACCCTGAAACTCGCCCCGTTTTTTAGAACATATGAATTATTTACTCCGTTAAAACCAGCCTGTAAATTGCTGTTATACAGGTTTTTATATTTGCTCGGCAAACATCCTTTAGCAACTTTTTCACATTTTTTTAGTAGCTGTACATATTCAGGCAAAAGCGTCTCAAATTTTGACATACGAGCATCGTTAGAAGCTCCCCACATGTTAACATTACCTTCATTAACTATCATAAGCCTTATAGCTTCATTCAGGATACTATAAGTTTCCTTTAACTTTGTAACGGTCTGCTTTTCGGTATAATTACCGATAAGAGTCGGCATTGTCATGGCTGCAACAATGCCGATTATTGCCAATGTTATTAGGACTTCGGCGAGCGTGAAGGCGGCTTTTTTAACGTAAATAGCTTGAGTGAAGTGAGTTGAGTAAAGCTTTCTGTCGGCATAGTAATGCCGACCTACATTTCTGTTACTTCTTAGTGCCTTAGTATCATAGTATCTTAGTATCTTTTCCCAAAATATACCGCCCAAACCCTTGTTAACTTCATGATCCGTTAAATTTTCTCCAACTTCCTGTTGGTCGGGTCCGGCGGCACGCCGGCTTAGAGGAGTCGCCCCCCCCCGAGATTCTCTTTTTTCATATTTTTCACCGCGATTCTCCTTTTTAATAAAAATAACACATTTTATAATTTATTGCAAGAAAGTTAAATTTAATAAATTTTTACAATTAGAAAATCTGAACAACTTATGCTAAACTAAATATATTATGGAACCTTTAGTCAGCGTTATTACAACAACACATAATATAGTAGAAAAAGGTCAGGCGGATGACTTCAGCCTTTTAATAACCCTGCTTGACATGCAGACTTACCCGAATATCGAACACATTATCATTGATAATGCATCAACCGATGACACCGTTGTTTTGCTAAAAGACTACAAAAATAAAGGCTACATACAATTCTATTCAGAACCTGATACCGGAAAATTTAATGCTTTTAACAAAGGCATTTTGAGAGCTAAAGGCAAATACATATCCTTTATCAGCTGTGATGACTTTTACCACGACATTACGGCAATTACTGATTTAGTCAATCTGATGGAAGCAGAAAACGCTGATTTTTCTTTTTCTCCATCATACTGCAGGCATTCTGAAGGTTTTGTATTTTTATTCGTGCCGGCTATGTATAACGCTTTTCAGGTCATGCCTTGCCCGCGGCAAAGCATGTTTTTCAAAAAATCCGTGCTTGAAAAAGAAAACTACTTTGACGAAAAATTTAAACTTATGTCTGATTATGACCTTATAGTAAGATTAATGATGAAAAAGTATAAGTCTGTATTTTTTGACCAGAACTATACCACATATAAAGTCGGTGAAAAACTTACCGTAAACCCTCAGGCGGGTGATAATGAAGCAAAAGCGATTTTCTTCAAAAATTACAGAAGTCTTTATCCTCTGAATGAAGAAATATTGGAACGAATGGTTAAGATTTCAGATTTTCCGAAAGAATTACTGGACAAACTTGCCACAAGATTTCCTGAGGAAGATAAAGATTTATTTTATGAACGGTGCGAACAAATGCACCAATTAAGATTAAATGCGCTACAAAATCGATAATATTGTTATATGATATAAAGGGATGATATACAAATGAAAGAACAAAAAATAGCAGTTATAGGATGCGGATTATGGGGAAGAAACATTGTAAGGAATTTTTACAACCTCAATGTTTTGGAAATGGTTTGCGATCTTGACGATGACAACATTGCAAAAATAAAAGATTTATATCCGAATGTGACAATCACAAAAGACTTTAATGACATTATTAACAATCCTGCAATCACATCAGTAGCGGTGGTAACACCAAGCCACACACATTATAAAATGGTTAAAGCAATGCTTGAGGCAGGAAAAAACGTTTATGTGGAAAAACCGATTTCAACAGTTGCTCAGGAAGCCAAAGACTTGAAAGAACTTGCTGACAGCAAAGGACTGGTTTTAATGGTAGGACACCTTTTATTATACCATCCTGCAGTAAACAGATTAAAAATGCTCATCGAAGAAGGAGCATTAGGCGATATTGTTTATGCCCAAAGTGACAGGCTGAATGTAAACTATTTTAAAAATGACAGAAGTGTTATGTGGGATTTAGCGCCTCATGACGTTTCAATGATGAGCTATGTAATCGGAAAAGAACCTGTCAGAATAATTTCCGCAATAGGAAGTTCAACCGACAGAAATGATATTATGGACATTACACATCTCGGAATAGAATTTGAAGACGGAGTTATAGGTCATATCACAGACAGCTGGATAACCCCGAGAAAACACGTACAATTATTGGTCAGAGGAACTAAGGCAACAGCTATTTTGGATGATACATTACCTGAACATAAACTGACAATTTATGATAATTACGCGGAAGATAACACAAAAAATATCACGCTTGATTATCTTGAAATTGAACCATTAAAACTTGAATGCCAGCATTTTATAAGCTGCTGTGAGTCAGGTAAAAAAGCACGCTCTGACGGTGATAACGGATTTATGGTAACAAAAATTTTAGAGCAGGCTGAAAAAATGATGCTCGGCGACAGGGCTAAAAAACTTGATGAAGTTGATTTTGGACTTTCGAGAGTAAAACAGCATTTATAAGGAGAAAATCATGGCGAATTTTGTATCAATATTCAGAATTTTCGTAGCATTTTTTGCGATATATTTACTTTTTATACCGACAACATGGTCATATTTACTTGCATTTATCTTAACGATAATTGCATTTATATTAGACGGTGTGGACGGATATCTTGCAAGAAAATTCAACGAAGCATCGCAGTTAGGCTCAGTTCTGGACATTATGGGCGACAGAATTGTAGAGGCATCCTACTGGATTATATTTGCGGTTCTCGGATGGCTTAACCCGATTTTTCCGATAATTTGTGTAACACGTGCTTTTACAACCGACAGCATAAGAAGCGTTGCTCTGGCGCAAGGCTACACAGCATTCGGCGATAAATCAATGCAATCGAGCAAAATCGGCAAATTCATCTGCGCTTCAAAATTTATGAGAATAAGCTATGCAGTTGCAAAAGTTGTGGCATTTATTCTTATAATATTTGCTCACACACCCGGCTTTGAAATTTATCCGGCTTTCGGGATAATGAACACAGTTGCGGTAATATTTGCATGGATTGCAATTATATTCTGTGTTGTGAGAGCAATTCCTGTTGTTGCAGAAAGCAAAAAACTTTTTGAGAAAAAATAAAATGTTTAATATTGTTTTATATGAACCAGAAATCCCGCAAAATACGGGCAATATTGCAAGGCTCTGTGCATGTACGGGCGCAAAGCTCTATCTTGTAGGCAAACTTGGTTTTTCTCTCTCAAGTAAATATACAAAACGTGCGGGCTTGGACTACTGGGACAGTGTTGATATCCAAAAAATTGATACAATGGAGGAATTGCTAGAAGCCAACAAAGATGCCAATTTTTATTATCTGACCACAAAATCAAAAAAATTATATACTGATATAAACTTCAAAGACGGTGATTTTCTTGTATTCGGGCCTGAGACAAGAGGACTTCCCGATAAATATGTCAAAGACCAGAATGCCATAACAATTCCGATGAAAGAAGGTCAAAGAAGTTTAAATTTGTCAAATTCAGTTGCCATAGTAGTTTATGAAGGGATAAGACAAAATGGAATTTAAATTACCGGAAAGAAGCCAAAATTCACATAAAGGGACATTCGGCAGAGTTCTGAACATAGCAGGTTCACGCTACATGCCCGGCGCTGCATATCTGTCCAGCATTGCAGCATTAAAAATGGGTGCAGGATACTGTTTTTTGGCGGCAGAAAGTAATGTAATAAACGCAGTAGCCGCTCAAACGCAAAATGTTGTATTTACACCTGAATTTTCATGGATTGATAATATTGAAGATTATGATGTTATATCAATCGGCTGCGGACTCTCAATGTCAAAGGATGCGGAGTGGAATATAAAAAAAGTTCTAAAATATTCCAAGGTACCAACTGTTATAGATGCTGACGGGTTAAATATTTTAGCCGGAATACGTCTGCCTGAGATACCGGCCAACACTATTTTAACCCCTCATCCTAAAGAAGCGGCAAGGCTTTTGAGAACTACCGTTGAAGATATTACAAGTAATTTAGAGAAAAACGCAAAAAATATATCCGAAATTTATAATTGCGTTACTGTTTTAAAATCACATAATACAGTTGTATGTTCAAAAGATTTTGAGATTTACATAAATCAAACAGGTAATAGCGCGCTTGCAAAAGCAGGCAGCGGAGATGTTTTAACAGGGATAATCGCCGGACTTCTTGCGCAAAAAATGACACCGTTTGATGCGGCGAAGCTGGGAGTTTACATTCATGGCTTATGCGGTGAAATTGCGTCTGAAACCAAAACAGAATACTGTGTAATGGCAAATGATTTAATTGAAGCTATTCCTGAAGTTATTATCCGAAATAATTTATAATATTACCAACTAAATTTCCGACATTTTCAGCTTCTTCAGCTTTTTTGTTTTTTTCTGCGATTTTCTCCACGTTTTCAATAAGAGCCGAACCAGGGAAAAATTCATCCGTTTTTTTAGCCGCAGCTTTTTTAGCAGGTACCAAACAGGTATCTAACACTACATCCGGTAATGCTTTTGATATTGAATTAATAGCCATTTTTATCTCCTTTATTTGTACTAACATTAAGACACGTAAATTTTCTAATTGCTAAAATATAAAAACAAAATTTACAATCGTTAATAATATATACCCGAAAGAATAATTAACAATTAGTCAGTTTACCTAGTACAACACGCCTTTCTGCGCCCGTACAAGACGGAAGATTATTAGGAATATTATAATAAGTACAATATCCCAGAACAGCAAATGCCATAACTTCTTTAAAATTATTGGAAATACCGTAATCTTCATGAGTTTTAAGAGCAATATGTTTCGGCAAATATGCCCTCAAAAATTTCATAATCGCAGTATTATAAGCGCCTCCGCCGCCAATTATCGCTTCATCAATATCGATATCGGGATAAATAAACCTTTCATAAGCAGAAGCAATAGTTTTTGCCGTAAGAGCGGTAACGGTTGCAATAATATCTGCAGGATTTTCAGGAGCAAATTTTAAAGCGTTTTCGATATAATTTGATGTAAAATATTCTCTGCCTGTAGATTTGGGCGGATTTTTAAAATAATATTCATCCTGCATTAAACAATCCAGCCAGCTTTCACAAACACTTCCTGACAGGGCAATTTTGCCGTCTTTATCATAAGATTTACCGTAAAATTTATTCATACAATAATCAATCATCATGTTTCCCGGTCCGGTATCAAACCCGAAAGTTTCATGTTCTTTTGATACGACCGTAACATTTGCTATGCCGCCGATATTTTGGATTGCGGCATTTTTACCATTGAACCACTTTTCATCCGCAAAACACACAAGAGGCGCTCCCTGACCGCAGGCAGCAATATCCGCTTCTCGAAAATTTGATATAACAGGGCAGCCTGTTTCGTATGAGATAACCGAGCTGTCACCGATTTGCAAAGTACTTTTCAAAGATATATTATCCAGCTTCTCATCAAAAGGATAATGATATATCGTCTGCCCGTGGCTTGAAATAAAATCAGGCTTGCCGAATTCAGATATCAAGACTTTACATGCCTCGGCAAAACACTTGCCTATAGCAAAATTCATCTGACAAACATCTTTTATTGACGCATGATCTGAAAAAATCTGAAAAATTTTAGCTCTTATATGTTCGGGATACCTGTAATTTATACCCGAAATCAACCGGCATGACAAATCAGGCATGACTTCACACAATCCCGCATCAATAGAGTCGCATGACGTCCCGGACATTAAAGCTATAATTTTTTTAGGCGCCAAATCTTCCATAACTTAATAATATAAAAAAGCCTGTAAAGATACAAGCTTTTCAACTACAACTAAACAAATCTTCCCAAATAATATCCCTAAATCTTGTACAGTCTATAAACTGCCTGTGCCATCACCTCTGTTTCTCTTTTTCACTATTTCTCTCAGCTTTGGTAGCCATTTCCTATTGATACTAATGTAAAACTAAGTTAAAAGTTTGACAAGCAAAAAAAAATTATTATTTTTTTACAATAGACCATGCCCCCAGTATTGATACGACAAAATTCAAGTTCTTAAATCTTAATGAAGGAAATTTAATGAAATTACGTAAACTTTTAAGACTTTTTTAATTGACAATTAAAAATTACAAATAAATTATAAAGCATGCCTTTTATAAAAAATTTGTAGTAAAATATAATGTATGAAAGAATTTTTAAAAACTAAAAAAGTAACCTACAATCTTATGTCCTTTACAGGTTTTAAATCCATGCTGCTGCTTTCATATCTTTTGGAAGCACCGCACTCCTATCAGGAAATAAAGCAGTATTTTATGGAAAATGAATTTATCCATGAATCAATTTCGATAGACACCTTAAGGGTATATATCAATTCACTTGAACGGCTCGGCTGCGAAATTGTACGAGGCAAAAAAGCGGAAGGTTCCAAATACAAACTGGTAAAACATCCTTTTGAACTAAGGATAACGGACGAACAGGTAAAAAGTTTGATAAAAGTATTCAAAAGCATTACGAAATCGATTGATGTGGACGATTTGCTCGCGATTACAAAATTCTTTGAAAAAATTTCAGCAGGCATAAGCAATACAGATTTAAAAATAGCATTAGAAAATATTTCACCGTTAAAAAAACTTAACCCTGAAATACTTGAAGCATTAATAAGTGCATGCCGGAGAAATGATGAAATAACAATCTTGTATAACTCTCCTTCCTCAGGAGCAAAAGAAATTGACATATTGGCAGAAAAATTAACAATCTCCAACAATAAAGTATACTTAAAAGGCATTAGTCCGCAATACACAGATTCAACAGCAAGCCTTCTGGTATCAAGAATATTAGAACCTCCGGTAATAAAATTAACTAAAACCATTACCACTAAAATTGAACCGCTTGTTATACAATGTGAAATATACGATAAAAATTTGCCGCTTCTGGATAATGAAAAAATCATTTCCGAAGATGATGAAAAACGCCTTATTGAAATAGTATCAGATAACAAATTTCTTACCTTCCAGCGGATTTTATCAATGGGAAGCAGCTGCAAAGTATTATCACCGGAATCATTCAAAGACGAAATTCATTCGATCCTGAAAAAAATGAAGGAGGAATACATTGCAGAAAAAGTTTAAAGAAAAATATAATGAAGGCTGCATAAAAATCTTTACTCTGTACAAATTACTGTATGAAGACAGAGCCTATTATGACGATGTAATGAAAATTTTTACCGAAGACGAAAACGACAAAGAACATGTTATTTTAAATAAATACCTTAACACTCTAAAAGTTTTCGGTATTAAAGTAAAAAAAGTAAATAACAAATTTGTATTATTAAACAACTCATTCGGACTTAATTTTGATATAAACGATGTAAAATCCGTGAATATTTTTGAACAATTTGCCAAAATATTGCCCGACGGAAAAACTAAAAAAAATCTTGATGCATTTTTAGAGATGATGCTTTCACGTTTTGATGATAAAACCAACGAATTATATACAACAATAAATTCAACAAACAATTCGGATTACTCATTTTATTACTCTGATTTGAGAGGACAAATTGAAAAATGTACACGATTTTGTCAGGATAACCATAATATAGAAATAAAATATCTTTCTAAAGGCAAAGTTTATACAGTATATGCTAAAGCCAAACAAATGATATATGATAATAAAAATGCATATTTACAAATATATAAAATGCAGGATAACCAGCTTGAAAATATATTAGTACCCAACATACTTTATATTGAGCAATCAAGCAATCTTGAAAACCCTATGGAGATTGTACCTACCATAACTTATAAAATAACAGGCAGGCTGGCAAAGGCATACAATTTAAAAGAAAGTGAATACGTAAGAGAAATACTGGATGACGGTTCCAAAGTTATAGTAAACAAAAATGAACCGACCGACCAAATTTTGCAAAGATTAATCCGATATAATACAGAATGCGTAATTCTTTCACCTAAAAGTCTGAAAAGAAAAATGATTGATATGATTAATGACACGCTCAAAAATTACGAATAATTTGTTGCAATTTTTTTTAACATTAAAAGTAATTTAAAATAATGCATGTTAACATATTTATATGAATACAGCATATGTACCATTACATTTACACAGCGAATATTCACTGCTGGACGGTGCAATAAGGGTAAAAGAATTATGCGAATTTGCAAAAGCAAATAACATGCCTGCCGTTGCCATAACCGACCACGGAGTTATGTACTCCGCAATAGAATTTTACAGAGTTGCGAAAGAAACAGGAATAAAAGCCCTTATCGGATGTGAATTTTACGTACACGACGGCGATATTCACGAAAAAAATCCGTCCCATAATCCTTTGTATCACCTTGTCTTAATAGCAAAAGACAAAACAGGCTACATGAACCTTGTAAAACTGGTTTCTATCGCACACTGCGAAGGTATGTACTATAAACCCAGAATAAATTTTGAACTGCTTGAAAAATATCACGAAGGACTAATATGCTCATCAGCATGTCTTGCCGGAGAAGTACTGCAAAATCTTTTAAAACATAATTACGAAGGCGCAAAATCCGTTGCCCGGAAATACAAAGATTTATTCGGCGAAGATTACTATATAGAGCTTCAGGATCACGGACTTGACGAACAAAAACGAACAAATCCCGACTTAATAAAAATAGCTCAAGAACTTGATATAAAAATGGTCATTACAAATGACTCGCACTATTTAAGAAAAGAAGATGCAGACTGGCATGATACACTGCTGTGCCTGCAGACCAACGCGCTGAAAGATGAGCCGAACAGATTTCATTTTCCTAATAATGAATTTTACTTAAAAACACCGGATGAACTGAGAGATGCATTCCGCTGGATGGACAGCGAAATGTTTGATGAATGCATAAAAAACACGGTTGATGTAGCAGAAAAATGCCACCTGACACTTTTAGGCGACAAAAGCCCGCTTCCTCATTATGAAGTGCCGAAAGGACATACCGTTGAAAGCTATCTTGATTTAAAAGTTCACGAAGGTTTGAAAAAACGTTACGGAGAAATACCGCCAGAGATTGAAAAACGTGTAAAGTATGAACTCGGAATAATTGAACAAATGGGATTTTCCGCATACTTTTTAATCACATGGGATTTTATCCATTTTGCCAAAACCCACGACATACCTGTTGGTCCCGGCAGGGGGTCAGCAGCAGGGTCAGTTGTTGCTTATGCACTTGAAATAACGGATTTGGATCCGATTGAACATCACCTGTTGTTTGAAAGATTTTTGAACCCGGAAAGATACAGCATGCCCGATGTTGATATAGACTTTTGTATTGAACGCAGGGGAGAAGTTATAGATTACGTAACCCGAAAATACGGCGAAGATAAAGTCTGCCAGATTATAACATTTGGAACATATGCTGCAAAAGCAGCTTTAAAAGGAGTTGCAAGAGTTCTTGACATACCTTTTGCACGAAGCAATTACCTTTCTTCATTAATTCCGTCGGAACCCAAAGCAAAAATTGAAGACGCACTCCAGCCCGGCATGGAGCTTAAAAAACTTTATGATGAAGATCCGGAAGTTAAAAAACTTGTGGATATGGCGCAAAAAATCGAAGGGATAAAAAACAATGTCGGCACCCACGCGGCAGGTGTAATTATCGCACACAAACCGCTAAATGAAATCGTACCTGTTCAGCCTTCAAAAGACGGAATTATCGTAACCGAATATCCGATGGCGGATTTGGAAAAACTCGGGCTGTTGAAAATGGACTTTTTGGGATTAAGAAACCTCACAATGATTTCAAAAACCATGAAATTAATCAAAAAGCGCCGCGGCATAGAATTTGATATAAACAAAATTCCTCTGGATGACAAACCGACCTATGAGATGCTTTCAGAAGGGGATACCGACGGAGTTTTCCAGCTTGAATCAGCCGGTATGAAACGACTTGTAAAAGATTTAAAACCGGACGTATTTGAAGATTTAGGCGCACTTGTGGCACTATTCAGACCCGGACCGCTGGAATCCGGCATGGTTGAGGATTTCGTAAAAAGGAAGCACGGTGAACAAAAAATAACATACGCACACCCGTTATTGGAACCTGTATTAAAAGATACCTACGGAACAATTGTATATCAGGAACAAATTATGCAGGTATTTCAGGTGCTTGCGGATTATACATTGGGTCAAGCAGACATGGTACGCCGTATGATGGGTAAGAAAAAGCTTGACGAAATGGCGCAGCAGAAAGGCAAATTCATAGAAGGTGCCGCACGGCACGGGATGAATGCTAAAGATGCGGCAGCATTGTTTGAACAGATTGAAAAATTTGCATCATACTGCTTTAACAGGTCGCACTCAGCAGCTTATGCGTTTGTGGCATATCAGACGGCATACCTGAAATGCCACTATAAGGTAGAATATTTATCATGTCTTTTGTCAAGTGTTTCCGGAGATCAGGACAAAACTCAATTATACATAGAAGAAGCCCAGAAAAACGGCATAAAAGTTATGCCGCCGGATATCAACAAATCCTATGCGGAATTTGCGCCAGACGGGGATAACATAAGATTTGGACTTGCTTCCATAAAACAGGTCGGCGATATTGTTGTGGAAAGCATTATAAAAGAACGGGAAGAAAACGGCGAATTTAAATCGATTTATGATTTTTGCAAAAGAGTTGATCCAAAATGCACCAATAAACGCGTACTTGAAGGCTTGATAAAATCCGGAGCATTTTCAAATATAGAAAAAAGCCGAAAACAGCTTCTTGAGAATATGGAATACATAGTTGCAACGGCGAATAAAGAAGCACAGGCAAAAGAACTCGGACAGGTAAGCCTTTTTGCGGGATTAGAGGATAACGAAGATTTTTCGGGTACACAATTCCAGCTTGCCGGAAGTGATGAAGAATTTGACCAGCGCCAGCTGCAAATTTTTGAAAAAGAATTTCTGGGATTTTACGTAACCAGCCACCCGCTTTCAACAATTCGGGACAAATTACCGTTTTTAATGACGCATAAAATTTCAGAGATACCGGAATTGCCGAATGACAAAGTGGTAACCATTTGCGGTCTAATAACAACAACAAGGCAAATTCCGACGAAAAAAGATCCGACAAAATTCATCAGATTTGTAACGGTTGAGGATTTGTCCGGAAAAATTGAAACAATATGCTTTAACGGAAAAATTGCGGAATTCGGTACATTTTTAGAGCCTGAACAAAGGGTAATAATTTCAGGCAAAGTAAACAGACGCAACGAAGAAGAAGCCCCGTCCGTCATAATTGACAGTGTTAAGCCTGTTGATAACTCAAATATTTTCACAATAGTATTAAAAGACGAGTTAAAATACGAGGAGCTTGTATTATTAAAACAAATTTTATGCAAATATGCAGGTTCTGATCCTGTAATGTTAAAATTAAGGGATGAACTTGGCGAGGTCAAAATTCTTACAGCATCAATGTTCTGGGTAGATTCTTGCAATGATCTGGTAAATGAAATTGAGCACAGATTTAAGGACAGAATTGCAGTAAACATAAAGTCATTGGACAACAATACGGAAGAAACGGCGGCAGCATAAAAAAAACACTTGCAAAAAAAAATTGCTCATGTATAATAAAAATACGGCAAAAAAATGCGGGGGTAATTCAGTGGTAGAATGCTTCCTTGCCAAGGAAGATGTCGCGAGTTCGAGCCTCGTCTCCCGCTCCATAAAGAAGCTCCACCACAGGTGGGGCTTTTTTATGGACAGAGATAATGGCAAGCACTCGCCAATTGCGCAGTTCGGCGGATTTCCGGACGGACGATGCACAAAGTGCGAGTCCGGATAGCGAGGAAATTGAGCGGAGTTGAGCCAAAGGCTCAATAGCGAAACTTTCCGAGCGTGAAGGAAATCCAAGACAAGCCTCGTCTCCCGCTAATAAAAAAGAGTCACATCAGTGGCTCTTTTTTATTAGCTTGATGACAATGGCGAGAATTCCAGGGGTTAAAGCACTGTCCCGAGTTCGAACGTGAGCAAACTGAGGCTGGAGCGCTTTTACAGAGTATTGAGCTATAAAGCCTGCAAAATTTTAATAAAATTTACAAACAAGACTTTTCGCTTAAAATATTTTAAAATAAAATTTAAGGAGAGGTCATGAAAAAATTCAAAAAAATAAAAAATATAAAACTCATACTTATTGCAGCCATATTAATTATTGCAATTCTTTTTGGAGCCAAATACATCAAAGATAAAAATTATATCTTTTTATATATTTCACCCGACACTAATACAAGTATATTTCCATACATATCAAAATCATCAAAAGAGATAAATCAAATATTGTTTCAGGCGGCTAAAAATCTTAAAACATACCGTCCCGAGGCAAAAATCATCTATACTAACGGTTATGGCTCCGGGTTTTTAAAAAATAACCGCACTGCGAGTGATTATGACTACGGAGCAGGTCTTTACCTCGGCAAATACGAATATAACGGCACAAATTCATTACAAATAGCTGAGGACATTATTAAGTCAATTTCACTTTATCAGGCAAATATATACAGTCTTGCAAAAAATTCCGAAGGAAAATTTTATATCCAGAGAATGTCTAACGAAAGAATTTACGGAATAAACGAAAATGAGAATTCTGATGCCAAATTAATGGCGGCATCAATTCAAACAGCACTCAAAGGCAAGCCATATAATATAAAAGTTGATTCTTCGACATTTTTAATGGAACCAAATGAAATAGTACTTCCGAATTACCAGTTTATCAAACTGTATAATAAGGATATTTCATACTATCCGGAATACAAAAAAATGCTCCGCGAACTAACAACAACCATTGATTATTACGTTGATATTATTGATAAAAAGAATAATCAAATTTATCCGATGACTTTAATTGCATCTGTAGGGGACGGGAATAGATTATACCAACCTGAATTTAAATATTTTGTACCCAATATATACACAAGTGCGGCATCCTTCAATTATGCACGAAAAATTATACCAAATATGGACAATGAAAAATATATTGAGATAAGATTATCGAATTATTTTCATCATTATACACTTTTATCCTACGGGAACAGCCGGAGTTACGGCAGTCCTCTGAAAGCTGTAAAACGATTACTGCAATGTACGGATATTATTGCGCCGGTACTTCCGCAAGATGTTAAACAACAGATACACAATAGCGCCTACAATATATTAAAAAGTCCAACGCTTGCGCTTTTAAATGATTATTATATAGCAAACGGAATACTTTATAATATTACAAAAGCAACAAGCTTCTATAAAGAACTTGAAAAAAACAAAGAAGTTTCAAATCATATAATGGACATGGAGCGAATACTCAATGATATGATTAATGACCCACAAATAAAATATACGGAATTAAAACCGTTATTTGAATATCAAAAAGCGATTAATCATTCCAAAACAGATATTACAGCATTACAAAAAGCAATTGAAGAAAAATCATTGGATGCAAATCATTATATAGAAAGTCTAATGTTTAAAAAAATGCCAGACAGCAAAAAATTAAATATCTACATAACTTATTTAAACAAAGTTATACAAACGGCAGGTCTTTATAATATAAAATTTTATCAAGACAGTAACGAACACATTTATGTATTAAAAGATGATTTTACCAAAAATCTTAAGCTGGAAGATATAAATAAACTTGATATAGTTAATGGTTTTTACACCAAAACATATGACAGTAACACAAAATTTGAATTTATGAATCCGAATGATTTTTACGGAGACACACGAAGACTTACCAATGGCTGGGTACGCTACAATCCTAACAAACTGCAAAACGCAATATATGAAGATTTAAAAAAATATTTAATCAAGGATAAAAAGAATTATCATTTAAGAATAAGACCCGGACTCCAAAGAACAAACTCTTGACATAAGAGTTTGTTCTTAATAAAATAAGACATGTGACGCCGGCATAGCTCAACGGTAGAGCAACGGTTTTGTAAACCGTAGGTTGTAGGTTCGATTCCTATTGCCGGCTATTTGCCTAACAAGCCCTTGTGGCTCAGAGGTAGAGCACTCCCTTGGTAAGGGAGAGGTCACGAGTTCAAGTCTCGTCAAGGGCAGATTTAAAAACCTCTGAGCAAATGAAAACTAAATACGGGTAGGTGCCCGAGTGGCTAAAGGGAGCAGACTGTAAATCTGCCGTCGCGAGACTACGGTGGTTCGAATCCACCCCTGCCCACCAGTTTGAAAAGACCGCAAGGTCTTTTTTTTGTGGATGAGAACAACACAAAGCAAAGCTTTGTCCCTAGGTTCGGCTACCTGCGAGCTGAGGCTGGAGCGCTTTTGCGATTGTGTTGACATTAGCAAAACGCGAAATGCCGTTACATGCGAGCAAGATAATCCACCCCATAAAAATAAATTAGTGCGTAATCAACTTCAGCCCTGTAATCCCGCACACAATCAATCCGATACACAAAAGCCTTAATGCGGTAACGGGCTCTTTAAATAAAATTATTCCGAGGATTACTGTTCCAAGTGTGCCTATTCCTGTCCAAATGGCATAAGCCGTGCCGAGAGGCAGACTTTTAAGAGCAAGTGCAAGAAAATAAAAACTTGCAACCATACAAATTATTGTAATAACAGTTGCAGCAGGTTGAGTAAAACCATGCGACAGCTTCAAACCTATTGCCCAGCTTATCTCAAACAATCCTGCTATTAATAAGATAATCCATTCCATAATTTTCCCTTTCACTCACAAAATCTAAAAGAAAAATTCAAAAAAGGTATTCCTTTCGGAATACCTTTTTTTATTACAACATAGTTTTTCTTAATTCTTCCGCGGATTTGGGGCTTAAGTAAGCCGGCGGAATATCAAAAACGGTTTTGCAGCCGGTTTGACCTTCTTTATACATTCTAAACGCAGCTCTTGCATAAGCAACCAGAACACTTGAGGTAAATCCGGGATTTGAATCAAGCTTCAAACTGTATTCTATAATATGTTTTTCTTCTTTGTTGAAGCCTGTAACGCCTGATCTGAGAACAAAACCGCCGTGCGGAATTCCGCTGTGATTTTTCTTCAATTCTTCTTCTGAAATAAAGTGAACTGTTGTATCGTAATCAGAGAAGTAATTCGGCATTGTAACTATATCATGTTCAACCTGTTTGGGATCAGCGCCTTCTTCCAATACTACAAAACATTCTCTGGTGTGTTTTTCGCGGGTAGAAAGAACGGGATTTTCACCGTTTTTAACAGATTGAATAGCCTTTTCAACCGGAACTGTATATTGTTTGCCGTCTTTAACGCCCTTAACACGTCTGATTGCATCAGAATGCCCCTGACTTACTCCCCTGCCCCAGAATGTGTAATCATTACCTTCGGGTAAAATTGCGTTTGCATACATTCTGTTCAATGAGAATAAACCGGGATCCCAGCCCACGGAAATTATTGCTACCTTACCGCTTTCTTTCGCAGATTTGTCAACATTTTCAAAATGTACGGGGATGTTTGCGTGAGTGTCAAAACTGTCAATACAATTGAACATTTTTGCATATTTCGGAGTTTGTTCCGGCAAGTCAGTAGCGCTGCCGCCGCAAAGGATTAAAACATCAATTTTGTCTTTCCAGTTTTCAATCTCATCAACACTCAAAACTTTTGCGGACTCAGTTTGAATCTTAACACTTTCAGGGTTTCTGCGTGTAAACACCGCAACAAGCTCTGTATCAGGATTTTGTCTAACTGCAGCTTCTACTCCCCTGCCTAAATTTCCGTAACCTAAAATACCAATTCTCATAGTTGCACCTTCTTTCGTGTAAAAATAACACTTAAATATAACATGAAAGATATGCGCACAACAAAAATGTTAAGAAATATTATTCTTCAATCAGAATATTATCCTGAACGGATGCAAAAATACCAAGAATATGCTGTTCTTCGCCGGAAAACGGAGTATTGGGGACATATTTATTGCGGTCGCCATTTACGAACACACTGTTTATGGTTTCATTGCCTTTTACACTTTGTGTTTTAGACACTTCACCCGTACCAATCATTTTACCGATATTATTAACGTTAAATTCCATAAAGGCATCCTTTCAGATAGTATATCGGAATTTTCAAACAAAAACTTTAGCCGTTCAGATGAAATATTAACTAATGTTTACAATCAATTGAAAGATAGTACGGTTAACTGTATTATAAATAATGTCACAGGGTTATATAGGAGTAAATTATATGAAAAAAACATTCAAAGGGTTATTATCCGTAATTGCGGTTGCATTCACAATTACTGCAGCGAACGCATTTCCGGATGTAGCAGACAATTACTGGGCAGCACCGCAGATTAAGGAACTGTCCGAACAAGGAGTAATCGTAGGTTATCCCGACGGAACATTTAAACCTGACGATAATGTAACACGTGCGGAATTTGCCTCAATGGCAATAAAAGCACTGGGGCAACAAAATACCAAAGTAGTTCAGCCGGTTAATTTTTCAGACATAACTACTGAATACTGGGCATATGACGCAATACAAAAGGCAATTTATTTTGACCTCGTATCAGTGCCTGAAAAAGACGAACTTTTCAGACCCGATGACAGTGTTTCGAGAGCCGAATCCTTGTCAGTAGCAGTCAATGCACTTACAACAGAACAGATTAGCGAACAAAAAGCTAAAGAAGTTCTTGAAAAAGTATACATTGACACACATACCATTCCTGAATGGTTCTTAATTCCTGCAGGAAAGGCGGAAATTTTGGGAATGATGGTAATTATGCCGAGCTCTGATAAGGCAAAAGTCGAAGCAGAACGTCCTGCAACACGTGCGGAAGTTGCCGCAATATTATTCAAAATGATGGAGCAGGCAAAATTAAATCCGAATGCAAAACTTGCAGAAGCAATGAGGAAGAAAACAGGCGACGGATTTGTAATTGAAAATGCAACAGTACAGGGGAGTATCGGTACAATTCCTGCAGGTTCAATTGTTCCCGTTGAATTAACCAAATACATAAGTTCACAAACTTCTGAACCCGGCGATTTATTTGCCGGAGTTGCAGCTCAAAATTACGTAACAAAAGAAAAATTCATCCTTGTAAATAAAGGCGCAACCCTTAAAGGTCAATTGATTGATGTCAGACCGGGAAGATGGTTTGTAAGAAACGGTGTACTTGTTCTGGATAATTCACTTATCACAACAAATAACGACCAGACGACAAATTTCAACGCAGTTGCTAATATCAAAAAAGACCGTAACTGGTTTATGAAATTTGTAAGATTCTGTTTCAAGGGCGAAAAACTTGAAGTTCCGGCACAGGGAACAGTCAATCTGAAACTTTTAAAACCGGTTCAGGTAGACTTAACAAACGGCTGGATTCTTGAATAATAAAAAGAGCCTCTTTTAAGAGGCTCTTTTTAATAAGCAGTAAAATTACCTCCTGCAGTACCGCTTTGAGACTGCGAATCTCTTGCATTATCAATATATTGAGTACACTGATCCTCAGTCACGTTTTTATAAGTTTTTTCATTACAACCGGAATTTGCCCACTCACATTGATAAACATAACAATCACCATAAACCACTTCAGACTCACCAGAGTTCCCATCACCCTGTCCGGGGGTGGAATCAGGAACTTCATAGGTAACTTCTGGCTGCAAGTTTTCTGAAACATTTGCCCATATATCTACCGCTGTATCGTAACCCATATAATATGCATCATTTTCCACGCGTTTCATCTTATTCAAAGTTATGGGCAATGTCACAAGAACCACTAACGTTATAATTATTAAGGTTATTGTTAACTCTCCCAGTGTAAAGCCATTACTTTTCATTTATAACCCCCGTTCATATTACCTTTCAAAATTATACCAAATTTAACAACTTTCGGCAAGTTATTTTTCTTTTACAAAACCTATTTGCACAATATCTTTGCCGAATTTTGCCTCCAGTTTATCAAAACATTTTGACAGCTTTTCTTTTTTGGAATCCAAAACATCATCAGAGAATAAGAACAGCTGTTCTTCACTATTTGAGCATAAATTATCAAGAATGATTCCGGTACTGCGGTAAACAACAGACGGCGAATAAATCTTTTGCAGTAATTCAAAAGCTATATCAGAAATTTCCATCTCAAATGACGTCGGTGCAGAGAGCATTTTTTTCTCATAAACAACCCTGAAATCTTTTGTTCTCAGCATAACACCGATTGTTTGAGCTTTGCAGTCGATTTTCCGTAACTTACGGCATGCCGAATGTATATGATAGTTCAACTGATTTTTAATAAAATCCAAATCAGACGTAAAAATTCCAAACGCGCTTGTTTTTTGGATTGATTTCGGGAGTTTTTCTTCGTTCACAACAGGTGACACAACTTCACCCAATAATTCATGTTTCATCTCTAAAGCTCTGATACCAACTTTTTTATCAAGCCAGACATCCTCTTTTGCGACTAAATCTGCTGCCGATAGGATTCCGGCTTTTTTAAACAAAACAGTTAAGTTTTTGCCTATTCCCCAGATTTCCTCAATTTTTGTATTTTGAAGCTCAGGCATAATTTTCTTATTCGCAATCATATAAACACCGGTATCCGTCTTTTTAGCCTTGTCAGAAGCAAGTTTTGCAAGCGTTTTGGTGGAACTTACGCCTATTGATACGGGGATATCAATCTTTTCTTTTATCTGTTCTCTTATAAACTGCGCAAGTTCAAGGTAATTTTTCTTATAAAGCCTCTTTAATCCGGTCAGTTCAACAAATGCCTCATCAACGGAATACACCTGAACATTCGGGCTGAATTCCCTTAAAACCGCCATTACATCCTCCGAAATTTCACCGTACAAATCGTGATGACAGGATACGTAAATTGCGTCGGGAAATTCATCTTTTGCAAGAAAATACGGCTGTCCCATTCTGACACCCATTTTTTTTGCCTCTTTTGAACGCGAAATTACACACCCGTCTTTATTTGACAACACACAAACGGGTTTTCCTTTCAACTCCGGATTGACCTTCTGTTCACAAGATACAAAAAATGAATCACAATCCACAAGCGCAATAACTTTCATACTAAAATTATACCACTAATCTATTACAATTTCTTTTTCATGAGAATACGTAACATAACCCAAGTTAGCTTTTGGCGGCTTTTTAAGATATTTGGCATAAGTATAGATTACGCCTATTTTAGAAGACTTTGCACCGCTTGAATTTTCTTTTGCAAGTTTTGCACATTCTAAAATCAATTTATCCGTCACATTTTGACTGCGCAAAAGCACATGAGATCCCGCACAATCTCGCGTATGAAACCATAAATCATCATCTTTTGCCAATTTTGAAACTATGTAATCATTTTGCTTATTATTTTTGCCGATAAAAATTGTATAATCGTCCGTTTTAATTTCTTTTGGCATAATCGCGGACTTTTTGTCAGCTTTAACATTTTTTTCATCAGGCTCAATTTCAGAAGAAATTTCCAGTAAATCCGCAATATTTTCTGCATTTTCAACAGAATACAAAAGCTGTTCCAGATAAATTTTTTCCGCTGTTAATTCCTCGGAAAATTCCACAAGTTTTTGGTTGGAAACCTTTGCTTTATTATAAAGTCTGTAAAAATTGTTCGCGTTATCTTTAAGAGTTTTTGTTTCATCCAGCTCTATTGAAATATTTTTATTGTTTTCATAATCAAAAACTGTAATCACAGGTACCAAATCCTGATTATTATAGAGATTTGCCATAATCAAATCGCCGTAAAGTCTGTATTTTTCGGCTTTTTCCTTTGAAACGCTTTGTTTTTCAACCTTATTCAATGAATTTTTAACCTTTTTAAGGCGTCTTTGAACAAGCAGTTTGTATTTTTCACAAAGCTTTTTAAACTTATCTGTATAAATCGCCTCTGCAAAACAGTTGTCAATATTAATATTTACGCTGCCTGACAAATTTAAAAGAGAATTTTCACAAGAATACCAGAAATTGTTTTGCCTTGGCGGATACACATACGGAAGCCCGCCTGCCATTTCGCGTTCGCGACTTTTTTCGGCGCCGACATTATGGGCACATCCTATAATAACATTTGTATCATGGTTATACAAAATCACATTTGAATGTTTTCCCATAAGTTCAATCGCAAGACAGAGATAAATTTTTTCGGATAACTCGTTGTAAGTTTCAATATAAAATTCCAAAATCCGCTCGAATTCCGGCTGATTAACCTTTGAAATCCGCGAATTTTCAAGATATTTACGCAGAAGCATACAAAACATCGGCGGCTTTTGCGGAATTTCAATCAAACGTTTTTCCTCATTTTCTTTTGACATAAAACATATATGGAAAAACTGAGGATTAATATTCACATAAAATTTACGTACATCCCCGCTGTTGCGCAGAGTAAAAACAAATTCACGCCGCGTCGGCTGTTGAATTTTTTGAATTCTTGCACCATTGAGATATGCGGCATTTTCCTCAAGCCACGATTTTAATGTAACACTATCTAACGTAATCATAAAAATATTTTACTACAAAATGGATTTTTTAGCCTTGACAAAATATGCAAAATAATATTTAATAAAAGAAAAAAGGAGATTAGATATGTTGAAAAAGGTTGTGCAAAAAGCGGTTCAGATAGTCGCCCCCCCCCGAGATTATCACTATATAAGGGTTTCATCTTAACAAAAAGTGCTGCACGCACTCCTCGTAATGACAAACCTCACGCTACTCACTTCACTCACTTGACTCACGCAAAACGTGCTGCCTTTACTCTTGCAGAAGTCTTAATTACCCTCGCAATTATCGGCATTGTGGCGGCTATGACCATTCCAACGCTTGTCGCTAATTACCAGAATAAAGCCTGGAATACTTCTGCTCAAGTCTTTGAAAGAAAACTTGAAGAAGCTCTCAAAACTATGAATACTCAACAGGTTCTTGCTGGTTACTCCTCTACTGCCGATTTCGTCGGGGCGTTAGGCAAATATTTCAAAATTACTAAAATCTGCTCCAATGATGATATCATGTCCTGTTTTGAAGACAAAGTTCGTTGGGGGAAAAATGAACTCGAAGTCAGTA
>CASEDF010000010.1 GCA_949286705.1 uncultured bacterium
CCTATGCGTCCTCTTAATTGGAAAGCTCCTGCCGATTACATTAACGCTTTTTTATCTAACGGTGAAGTTTTCTGATTTTGTAACACATCATTGACAAACATACATATGTTGAATTTTATGCAGAATATAAAAACCACCGTTAAACCGGTGGTCTTGATTATATGGTGCTTTGGCATACAAAAAAAAACAGCAATTAAAGCTATACAAACAAAAAAGCTTTGAAGACGCACAAAGCGGATTCAAAGCTTTTCTTGGCAGGGGCAGAAGGGATCGAACCCTCGACACGCGGTTTTGGAGCGTAAGAAGTTGTGTTTTATTCTGTATTAAGTGGTGTTATTTTGTTTGATATTAACAATAAATAGGATTGTTATTTGGAAAAAATACATAAATTATCTTCGTGTTTACCTATTACAAATGAATATTCTATGTAAAAGTGTAGATAAAGTGTAGATGATTTTGAAAAAAGTGTAGATGAAATACAGTCGGCTATATCCGCAAATTAAATTTGAATAAAGAGTAAATATGAATTTAGTCTTTATTGAGATTTAATTAAAAATGTACTACCCCACAATCGAATAGTACATCTCATTATTTTATAAATGATTCTATTAACACATTTATTGCTTGTATTTGATTATCATTGAGTTTTGAAGTATCAATTTGTATAAGGGGCTGCTCATTTGTTTTTCCGAGCAAATAATCCACACTACAATTATAAAGATACGATATTGAAAGCAAAACATCAATACTCGGAGTTCTCTCGCCTGTTTCATAACCAGAAACAATAGATGGTGAAATCTCCAATCTATCTGCGACTTCTTTTTGTGAAAAGCCGTATTTATTTCGGAGTTCTCTTAATTTTTCGGGTAATCCTTTAATCATAGTGTTATCCTCCAACGCTTATAGTAAACTAAAATTATTCACAATAGGCGTTGAATATAGTTACTATAAGTGTTGATTTATGCTACTGATTGTGTTATTATTTTAATAGATATTATGATTCTGTTTCATTAACTAAAAAGAGGGATTGATATGAGTAAACATTATTATTGTCCTTATTGTGGAGAAACCCAATTTCCATCAAATGTTAGATGTGTTAAATGTCGCTCCGTTATGACATTGGTTGAATCAAAGTACGATAGTGAATATTACAGAGATAAATCTCTTGAACAATATGGTGATTACACTCATTGGAGAGATTTTTTCATTGAAGAAGTCAAGCAAAATCCATTATTTGATGAGCGAAAATTTAACTATCAACCAACAAAAGAACAACACGATGAGATTTTGAAAAATATTTTTTCAGCAAATCAGAAAAGCACAGATAATTGCAATGTTCCGAAATGCCCGACTTGTGGCTCTACAAATGTGAGTAAAATTTCCAATACATCAAAAGTTTTCGGTGGTGCAATATTCGGTTTATTTAGTAAAACTGCATTGTCACAATTCAAATGTAATAATTGTGGTTACAAATGGTAATTTATTGGAGATGTTTTCAATATGAAAATTTATAAAATGTTATTTGTTATATTTGCAATAGCATCCTTGTTTTTGTTTTGTTCCTGTTCAAATAATAGTAATAAACAAGCACAACAGTCAGATATAATAACCTCTACATCCACAGAAACAGAAATTGCCAATAGCATTTACAACGAAGATAATAGCACCATTTATAAAACTGCGATAGAAAACTTAAATAGTAATAACTTATCATATGCAAGAGAATTGTTTACCTATTTAGGCGATTACCAAGATGCAAATGAATATGTAGGCTTGATAGATTTTACTACTAACATATATGGAGATTATTATTTTGTTAGAGCTGGAGATTCAAAATATACATTTCATATTACTGAAAATAGTGTTAAAGTTGAAAATCCGTCAATCTCATATTCAGATATTTATGATTCTTTATCTTTTTCTCCAGATGATGAATACGGCTATAAATTGGTTGCAAAAAACGGATATGGAACATATATATTTGTAAAAGAGGATGGAATTGTTTACTATCGTTCTGTTGGAGATACATATACAAATTCTGATTACTTTAATGAAACAGAATACAGCAGACTGTATTTACAACCAGATGATTATGTTGAACCAAAAGAACCCGAAATCGGAATGACCGCAGAAGAAGTTAAAAACTCAACCTGGGGAAAGCCAACAAAAATAAACAAAACTACTACAAAATATGGCGTACACGAACAATGGGTATATTCATCTGGAAAATACATTTATTTTGATGACGGCGTTGTAACATCAATACAAGAATAAATTATTAAATGGGAGTTGCAGATTGAGCAGCTCCCATAAATTTTTTATTCGTTCGGTGTGCATTCAAAAGAATACTGCATAATACCGCTGTAATCTCCGGGCATACCATAGTTTTCAGCTTGAATATCGAAATACTTTGTAGCCGTTCCTTGCTGAAGGTCAGCATTTCCGAATGAAACAAGAGGATTTTCTGTGTTGGCAAGCATATTGTTTTCAATATTAAGCAAACTACAATTTATTGAATCTGTTCCGTTTGAGTGTGTTAGACTAATTCCGCCAAATTCTTCTGTGTTTGTAACAAATACTTTTACACTATAATTATCCTCAACCATAGCATCCGAAATTGTAACTTGTCCGACTTCACCGTTTTGTAAATCAATTACAGCCGGAATTGTAATAGAATAGTGGCTATATACGTGCGTTTTGATTTCACTTTCGCCGCTGCCTGCTGATAAATCTTCCGCTGCAAATGCTGTTACAGATACAGAAGCCATTACAACCATTGCTAAAATAAATGCGATTAACTTTTTCATTGATGATACCGTCCTTTATCTAATATGAATTGATTTCGAGCTTTACGTCTCCGCTGTTTAATTGTGATTTGTCATTTAGAGAATAGCAATCATACACAAGCCGACAGTTTTTATATAACCCTCTCTGTAATTCCTTAAAAAGAGTTATTTCTGAAATCTCCTCTGAAGGTGCAATGTAATCAGATTTCCACATCAATGTACCATCGGATAGAAACAATGATATTTGAAAATAGCACTTATTTTGCGAAGGATTATAAAAATCTACCTGTTGTTGTAATTGTCCTGCTTTAAGATTAAATCCATCAATGCCGGGAATAGTGATTGTGTCCTCTGTATTGTTATAAGGTGTAAAATCAAGTGATTTTGACTCGGTTGTTGTAGTATCTGCTGTCAGATTAGTCTTGTGACTTTGGCAGGAATAGAATAACCAAACAAGCATAATAACCACAACTAACAATAATATGAAAGCAATTATGTACTTTTTCTTTTTCTCCAAATCATCACCACCTTGCGAATCGCAAAACTCTTATCACAAAGTATATATCAGAAATTAACCATAATACAGGAAAAGTGGGTGTGTTACTTTTTCCGCTGCCAATTCCTGATGGTTGAGTCATCTCCGGAAAATGACGATGTATCGCCTGATTTAACCTTTTCTATTGTTAATGAGTCATATTGTTTGTATGGCTCAATAATGTCGGGAATTTCAGTATGTAACTTATTACATCTGATGCAATAGTACCTTTTTAGATTTAGCGGAATCTTTTGCCCTGTCTCATCTTTTATATATCTGCGTTTGCTATCTCTAATTTTCATTTCATAATTACAAATAGGGCAAATTACGGGGTAATCAAGGTTTTGTACTTTAATATAATGTATTTGTTCAAATGGAATATCTAACACAAAATTATGATTTCTAATTATCAATGGCTTTTCATTCGTTTTTTTTAATAATTAAATTGTAGTTGTGAATTATAAACATTTTCGGTCTCCTTTGAAAATATCGGTTAGAGTGAAGAGTAGCACATTAGCCTTTTTGTGGGTATGTAGTTTTTCTTTCAAAATGTAAACTACCCCCACCATATGCAACCCGCTCCACCATATACAAAGAATAAGCAGCGATATAATATTACCGCTGCCAATCTTATATTATTTATTATTGTTGTTGATAATCTTTTATGAGTTTGTCAAGTGTCGGACGGCTGATATTTAATTCTTTTGCAAGCTCTGATTTGCTTATTTCTCTCGAAATATATCTTTGATAATGTTTATCAAAATCCGGGATTGATACAGCTTTACGCCCTTTATATTTACCTTCACGCTTTGCAATGGCTATGCCCTCTTTTTGTCTCTCTAATAGGTTTGTACGCTCAAATTCGTTAATTGCTCCTATCATTGTAAGCATTAACTTTCCTGTTGGTGTGCTGCTGTCAATGTTTTCTTTGTTGCTTATTAGTGTAATTCCTTTACTGTTTAGTAGTTCCACAATGTCAAGTAAATCTTTTGTTGACCGTGCAAGCCTTGAAAAGTCGTGTATATGTATTGTGTCGCCCTCTCTTGCAAAGTCAAGCATTTCTTTTAATTTTGGGCGGTTTGTGTCTTTGCCTGATACCTTTTCTATGAACCACTTTTCTATATTGTACCGCTGCATAGCTTCAATTTGTCGCTGCTCGTTCTGGTCTATGCTTGACACTCTAATATAAGCTATTTGCATATTGTACCTCCTGCAATGTAAATTTAATATTATAATGTGCTTTACAAAATGTAAAATAAATGTTTTTATAATTCTATTTTTACAATTATATTATACCATCTAAATGTAAAAATAAAGTACACTCTATATTTAATGAGAATATGGCGGTATATTTCAACCGCCTATTTTACAATATTGATAATTAGCGCATATATCCATCATTTCATCAAGTAACTGTTCAAGAATTTCATCGCTTAAAAAATATGATAAATCAAATTCAATAAAATAATCACTATACCAAGTTAATAATGATTTATTGTTTTTCCATTGGAAAATAGCATCAACTCGGAATTCGTCAACATATATTATTTTTAATCTTGCTTTTGGCAGTGTTTCAAGTTTGATTGTTGTTTTCATTTCAACCTCCAGCCCGTCAAGCCGTTAGCACAGCTTTAATTATTATCAATAATATCTTTGTGTTGGCGTGTCCATATCAACCGCAAAATGTGATATTGTTGCCGCTGCTATGGGTTTTATATATTCTCTTAATTCGTTGAGTGAAAAGCCATAAGGGAATCCGGTTTCAAGCGGTATAAGTATTTCAGCCTCATCAAAAATGATGTGCAACTGTTTTAATGATGGGTATTGTTTTCTTATTTCCTTGATGATAATATCAATGTTTGCGTTTTCATCTGTGTTAATTGAAATAAATTGCTTGTTGTCATCTTTGTTTGCGAATGTAATCATTTTGAAATTCTCCTTTATTTAACAGTATTTATGATAATAAATTTTATTCCCTTTAATAACCACGCAAAGCTATAAAAAGCGTTTGTGGCTATTCTTCCGATAATACATTGACCGTCAATAAAACGGCTTTTCATTTCTTTAGCTGTTTGCATTTTAGATGTTACAATGTTAAATGCAAGATACAAGCATATAATAGTAATAATTAAAATATTCATAATAATATACCTTTCTGCCCGTCAAGCCGTTAGCACAGCTTTAATTATTAAATGATTGCTAATTTTAATTGTGGCTCTGATTTGATTGTTTCGCTGCCGTAAAGGTCACGGATTTCATCAAGCGAATATGTTTTATTACTTGATTTCTTGTAATCCGTTGTGTGATAATACCACGCAAGTTTTGATTTGCTCCAGCGAAAATGTAAGGACTTTAACACTTCCTTATGTTCTTTTGTGTTTCCTGTTATCCATAACCAAGAGCCGCACAATTCAATATTGATGCCTTCAAGATTTATAAGAGCGTTGATTATATTTTTGAACTCGTCCGGCGTTTCGGTTGTTTCCTTGCTTGCCGTGTATGTCTTGCCCTCTGCTGTTGCGTGTGTGTTCTTTAACCTTGCAAAGAGTAAATCATACTCGTTATTGATTTCCTGCATATCGGCTGTATTTCCGCCTAAATCGGGATGATGTTTTAATGCAAGTTTTTTATACTGCTCTTTTAATTCTTCAAGCGTTGAAGGATTGTTAAACCATTTCATTTTTTATGCTCCTTTTTATTGATTTTTGGAGCAGCTACGATTATAATATATATGTAACTGCTCCGCTGGTTTGGTGTGGTTGCTTGCCCTTGCTTTTAACTTGCCGGTTTTAGCAAGGGCTTTTCATTAAGCTATTGAAAATCTACGGCTTGATGTCTGCTTTGTGTACTGCTTGTACATTTCAGCGTGTTCCTTTTTGAATGTCGTTGTGTCAAATCTGTTTGAAAGAACGGAAGTCCAACGGCAAATATAACGCCCTGCGGTCATTTCCTCGGTATTGCGTGAAAGCATTTCAGCTTTGATTTCATCCTTGAGGCTTTCAACCTGTGCTTTTGCTTCTTCCAAAAGCTCCTCCCATTCCTTTAATGCTGCGATTTTCTTTTCCATTTCGTTTGTTGACATAGTTCTTAACTCCTTTTTATATTTTTTGTGTCGGTATGTTGTTCCCTTCACTGTCTATATTGTATCACTTAATTCAGTGATATTCAATAGGCAAATGTCACAAAGTTAAGAGATGTTATTTGTGCAATATGTCACTTGATTAAGAGATGTTTATGTGATATAATTTAGTAAAATGAAAAAGTGGGCTTATATATATGCCGTCATTATAATACAAAAAAGGAGGTATTTTTTTGCCGATTGTTTATGATAAACTGTTAAAATTATTAGCGGATAATGGTTATACTTCTTATAGAATCAAAAAAGAAAAGTTAATAGGACAAGGAACATTAACAGCAATTAAAAATGGTACTGGCGGATTAGATGCCAAAAGCATAGCTAAATTATGCGCTGTGTTCCATTGCCAGCCTGGCGACCTTATGGAATATGTAGAAGAAAATGAAGAAAATTTTTTTAACGATTAGAAACATTTATGAGAAATTCAAAAAACAACAACTAAATTCTATTTTATTTTAATTGATTAGTTTGGAGGTATTATTATGAGCAACAGAGAAATAGCAACGAACATTGTTAATACATTGACCGATGAGCAAATAGAGGCTTTTATTACTCTTTTCGCTTCCGAAAATGCACAGGCAATGATGGAGACTGAAAAAATTGCAAATTACCCGAACAGAAAACATTACAACAGTTTTAACGAGATTAAGAAGGAAATATTTGCAAATGAGTAAGAAATATGAAATTGACTTTACCTCTGCATTTTCAAAGGATTTGAAGAAAATCAAGAAAACTCGAACCAAAGTATAAAGACCATTTGCTAACCGGTAATTGGAAAGGCTTTAGAGAATGTCATATTTACAGAATTTACGATGATAAATTGTTGTTAGTCCTGACTCGCACAGGCACACATAGCGATTTAAGATTAACATAGTTAGTTTTGCAAAACAGATAGGAGTAATAATAAATGAAAAACAAGAGTTTACAACATCCATTCCCGACTTTCGCTGACAAATTTTTTGACAAGAACAAGGACGGCAAGCTCGGAACGGTAGAAACCATTTTTAGAGACGCTTATATTAACGAATCCAAGAAAAAGCAAAGTGATTTCAAAAACAAAAAGTAATTGCTTGACAAATTAAGATATTACATCTATACTAAATATATCCATAAAGAGTGTACGAGGGAGCAAGACCGTTGACTACACAGCAACCTGCATTTGCAAGGTGCTACTGCTTGACCGATGGAATATATGACAAAAAACTATTCCCATCGGAAACGATGGGAATTTTTTCTGCACTCTTTATGTAAAATTCAAAAGGAGTGTTAATTGATGACAAAAAGAAATTTATCGGAACTGTTGAAATTCGAGGGTACAATTTACATTTACCTGAAAGATTCAATAATTTGCAAAAAGTTTTATAGTCAAGCCGAATCTGAAGGCTTTGTGTTCGGAGATGGCAAACCGACAGAAAAGCATACAACGGATTTAGTGAGATTGTATCAGGATAAGCGAATCAGTTATTGTTCTACTAATGGGCGGATTGCCTTCGGAAGCGGTAAAGGCACAAGCGGAAATATATTTAGAGTGGATTATTCAAAATTTATATCCGGTGAAAATGATTACTTGTTCCGCTGCGATAGCAAATAAACCAGAACACCGAACACAAGCCGAAAATTGACCTGTATTGCGTTTTTATAGTTTATTAGTATAAGTTTACCTTTTGAGTAAAAATGCGATATAGGCTAAATAAAGCGATATTTACATTATCGTAATTATGCATCAGTTTATTATCAATTCCGGCAGCGGTTTAGTAAAGACAATTCCTAATTTTATCAATTCAATAATAGTATTATTCAAATAAAGATAAACCTATTTGTGTATTATTACTATGCGATTAACCATAGAGAAGCAAATGAGTTTATCACATACAATTTCTTATTTATATATAATATAATAATATATATAAGAGTCGTATTAAATAAGGAATTGTATGTAAATCAATACTATTCTTAATTTCTATAAGAATAATGAATAGTATATAAGTAATACTATACATAAAGGTGTATTATTTCTGTATGGAAATTCCGAATATCAAACTATTGGTTACTATTGACATAGTTCCAATCTATGTTGCGATATAAATTTATTGATATTATACAATATTTTTGATTTTTACTATTGACAAATCAAAAAAGAAATGTTATAATAAAGAAAATTAAATCAATCTTAACCGCAATGTGCGGGCGATTTCCTTGTTTAATAAATTTAAAGGCTATGCTTGATTGAATATAGGATTAGTCGATGTAATTCGGCTAATAAAAAAAATCCTAATTATAGTAAATCATTTACTATAAATGGATTGACCTGTATTCATTTCTGCATAGCCTTTTTTTGCGTTTATGCGGAAAATTTCAAAAAGAAAGGATGTATAAGCAATGACAGAAAGAACACTACAAAACAGAATGAAAAACGAGGGTTACAGATTGAGAAAAGAACGTGATGCCGCAGGTATGATAGGATTTCAGATTATAGACTTTAACAACATTATTGTAGCTGGCGAACACTTTGAGCTGGATTTCTATGATGTTATTGATTTTCTGAATAAATAAGCGTGTATTTTAGTTGACTCAATTTATATTTCCAAAAATTCAAATGTTAAATTTTCACAAAGGAGCAAACGAAATGAACGGAAAAAGTCAAATGATTATAATATCCACTATTATTGTTGTGGAACTAATAGGAAGTGCAAATTATGCCTGATATTAGCTTTAGGACTACTTGCAAAGATTGTAAATTTAATGGTAGATGTTTGCTTGCCGGAAACAATCGAATGATTAAGAAACGATGCTATATTGATTCTGTAACAGAAAAATTAAAAATTAAACAAGAAACAGTTGTTGAAAGATGTAATACAGTTTTGCAAAAATACGGCATATGGAATTTTTCTTTTATAGAAACCATTGATAAAGATTACTGGTTGAGTATGAGTAACAGTCAAAGATTAACATATATTAGGTTTAACCTTGATTACTATGCCGATAGAGAAAATACAATCATAACAAATGATGATATTAAGATATTATACGCAGTGGCAAACTGCTATTTTTCAGCTTGGCGAGATGATGAATACATACACTGTGCAAAATGTGGGGATTTGATTAAAAACAGCAAACAACGAAATCGTAAATATTGTGAAAAGTGCAAAGTCAATAACCGAAAAACTAATAATCAATCCGAAATCTTAAAGACCTGTATTGACTGTGGTGTAAAATTCTATCCCGATAGTAATAGAGAAATTCGGTGTATATATTGTCAAATCAAGGCTAACAAAGCATCTGCAAGAGAGCGAGCAAGACGATACAGAGAAAGAAAGCGTAACGGTTTAGAAAGCAAAAGTTAAAGACATAAAACCGTAAAAATGGCTATAATATAGGCTTTTTTTGAAAACTCCTTTTTTCGTTAATGAAGGGAGATAGAGAAAACTAAAAATCTCGCTCTAAAATCGGACATAAATTGAAATATATCTCCCTTCTATTCTATTATTTTTTTATCAACAGTTCAATAAATTTATTAAACTGCAAAATACCGAACAAGGAGGATAATATGGATTTAATCAAAAGAAGTCAGAATATGATTGATGAATTAGGCATATCAATCACCGCATTTTGCCGAAAAAATGGAATAAGCACGTCTTATTTTTATTATGTTAAAAACGGAAAAATGGATTTTTCATCAGAAGTTGCAGAGCGACTAAACAAATATTTAAGTAAATATGGATTTTAACACTTTATATCCAAACAACTAAATGTAAATGAAAGGAATATCAAAAATGCAAAACAAAGCAAATAATTTAATCAAAGTAAAAGAGGCTGCCGAATACTTAATAAGCACAGAATTCGAAAATGCAGACAAAAAAGATGCTCAATACAAATTGGCATTAAAAAGAGCAAAAGCAAGAATTTACACTGCAATTAAAAAGCATCAGTTAGATATTTTTGGAGAAACAACTATATTGTTAAATAGGAATCAGGTTAAAGATTTCAAGGACGGAAAAATAACTGCAAGAAGTATGTATTCTCCATTCGGAAATATGGAACTTGACTTTGATGAGTCTGTTAAATTCATCGAAAGTTTCCATAATCCAAACAGCATTAAAGAACCGCTAAAATATAAGACCAGATGCCAATATGGAGTTACAAACAAAGGCAGAGTGCTTGATTTAACATATCGCAGAGTATTAAGCCAAAATAAAGCGGCTCACGATTATAAGCAGGTGAGCATAAGAGCAAATAATAAATCATTCCCGGAAAGAACGCACGTACTGGTTGCTTTCGCCTGGTGCCAAAACGGAAAGCTTAAAAATGAGGTGCATCACATTGACGGAGATATTTTCAATAATAATTCCCTAAATTTAGTGTGGGTTACGCACTCCGAACATCTCAAAGCTCACAAATTGTTAGAAGAAGCAAAAGTAAATAATGACTTCACGGAATACAATAACTATATTGATGAGATACGTAAAGATAACAAATGGGAAGAAGAATACCGCTGTGTAGCCTTTGAAAAAGATAATGCTACTATCTTCGCGTGGATTACTAAAAAGGCATATACAGACTATAAGAACGGCACAAGAACATTGGACGAAATTTATTATGATGAGGTAAAAACTGAAAGGATAGTAAGAAAATGCCCGACAGAGAAACAAGTTTAATGACGATTTACAGCCAGCGTTTGGCTGGCTATTTAATGCTGCACGGCTTTGTTTTATTGAGATTGCTGCCGAACCAAACCGATAACCGTAACCGTTTTTTATTTGCGAACACTCCGGCGTTAAGAGATTGTATTGACCGGTGGACTATTGAAAAGCTCAAATCAGATTACGAAAGGAGCAATTCGATATAAACAAAGTAATAGTCATTGATTCTATAATGGGCAGCGGAAAAACCACTTGGACTATCAACAACCTGCTGAATCGAAATCTTAATGAAAACATCTTATATATTACTCCATATCTGGATGAAGTCAAAAGAATAAAAAACGCAACCGACAGAAAGATGTTTGAACCAGAAAATAAGGGTAGCGGAAAGATAGGCAATATTGCTAAACTTTTAACTAATCAAATGGATATTGTCAGTACGCACGAGCTATTCCGCCGATTTGATAATAATTGTAAAGCTGCATTACAAGATAATGATTACACGCTTATACTGGATGAAACATTAACCGCAGTTGAACCGTACCATTTTACCGGCAAAGATGATTATAAATACCTCCTGCAAAACGGTGATATTAAAGTCAGTGATGACGGTTTAATTGAATGGGTAGGCTCTGAACTTGATACAAGATTTGACGATGTACGCATATTAGCAACTAATAGATGCCTATTCAAGGTTGATGACAAATTTTTTCTCTGGCATTTTCCTCACGCAATTTTTAAGCTATTCAAAAAAGTATATGTGCTTACATACCTTTTTGAAGGCTCTTTAATGAAATATTACTTTGATTTATACAATATTGAGTACCAAAAGAAAAGTATAAAGTTGGTTGACGGAGAATATACACTTGTGAATTTTTATAATCCTGATAAAATTTCATATAAAGAGAGAATAAACATATATAATGGAACTCTTAACGAAAACATAAGCCAAAAAGATAATGTACTATCATCAACTTGGTGCAAGAATAACTACAATAAAAAAGAACTTGTTCAGATACAGAAAAATTTTTACAACTATTGCAGAAACATTGTTAAAACCAACAGTAAATACATAATGTGGACTTCATTTAAAGATTGTAAGCCGAAACTATCTGGCAAGGGATATACTAATGGCTTTGTTCCTTGTAACTGCCGGGCGACTAACGACCATCGAAATGCAACTTGTTTGATGTATGCTGTGAATTGGTATGAAAATCCTGAAATAACTAAATTTTTTAAGCAACACGGAATAACCATAAATCAAAATCAATTAGCATTAGCTACTTTGTTACAGTGGATATGGCGAAGCAATATTAGGGTAACGGATAGTGAAAAAATAATCAATATATACATTCCGTCAAAGCGAATGAGAAACCTGTTTTTGGAGTGGCTAAATGGTTGACGGAGGCACAACACATTTTTATGTTAGCACTTTGAAGGTGCTAAATTTTTCAAAAAATGGCTTATTTAAGCCGTTTTTGAGGTGTTACCCTTAAAGAGAAAAATATAAAAAATAGTAGTATTTATCTTCAATTCTTTTTTAAGATTCATTTTGATAATCAACAAATAAAAGAATTGGAGATAAGACTGCCTGTCAAGGCTGATAAAATAAATATGATGGGTATATAATTAAGAATAGTATTGATTTATAGTATATAGATTAAGACTATTCTTAATTTTTATACAATTCCTTATTTACTACGATTATTATATACTATTTTAAATTATTAAATTAAATAAGTAATTGTACAGTAACCCTATTCACTTTCTCCCGTTGGTTAATAGTAAAATAATAATGTAAATAGGCTTACCGAACATAAACATACTTAATACAGTTATGAAATAGGCAAATCAAGAATTGTCTTTAATAATGCGCCACATACGATTGTTTTCGGTAATTTTCGGTGGGATGAATTATTAACCATTATTAGAGGATTTATTGTCTCAATTTTTCGGAGTCGGAGAAAAATATTTTAATTCACAGAGAGAAAAACATAATTAAAACGCCCTATTTTAAGCAAAGGAGGACAAATGTATAATTACACAAATACATTACTATACAGCGCTAAAAGTCGCAATAAAATAAAAAATGGCAAGCTAAAATACTTCATATGCCGTGACTTTGACGGTGATAATCTTTTCGTTGAAAAAATTAAAAGCCCACCTGCCGATATGGCTATTGCAAATTCCGGCATCGAACGATTCAGGTGGAATGTTCTCAATCTGGATATTCTGGCAGAAAAGTATAACATCATAATGATTAAAAATAAACCTGATAGTGAGGATAACAGAGATGGAAATTGAGCAAGGATGTTATGTAAAACAGCATATTGAAAATCTGAATTATGATGATTACTTTTTGGTTTTAGAAGTTGAGAATAAACATATTAAAGCTACAAAACACCGAGGAACTCCAGTAGATTCCGTTATTCTGGATTATGCGGAAGTAACTGGCGCCGGATATACAATAGAGGTATTGAGCGAAAAAGATGTTGATTGCATTACAAAATACGGTACATATCTGAAAAATGGAATACCGTCATCACACCCGACAGCTCTACAGTATAGGTGGAGCAACAAAGAATATACTATCCCATTAAAGCAAAAATACTGGAATGGCTCAAAATGGGCTGAAATTCCTGAAGGGTTTTACAAATGAAACCTGAAACGAAAAAAATAAAAGAGTTAGACCGGCAACACAGAGAAAGAATTATACAAGAAGCAAGGAAAATTGCATATGATTTCAAACGGTGGGGATTTCGACTCGATATATTTCCGCTGCATCCATACAGTGGATGGGCGAAAATGACACCACAACAGGTATATCAGCCTGAAATATATGCTTTGTATTTGGATGATGAGTGTATTAAAGATAATATGTATATTACAGATTTAAGTAAAGTTTATCTTGCTTCAAAAAGGTACAGGCACGACCACGGAATAAAAAAATTACAAGAAAACATTGAGGATATATTAAAATGATAAATAAAGATAAGATTAAATATAATGAACCAATTTATTATATGCCCACATATGGCGGAACGATTAAAATATCCGTTATAAAGGCAAAAACCGACAATCTGATGTTGGTTAAGCAATATTCAAAGAAAAAGGATTTTAAGGCTTTTGTTACGCCGATTGAGCATATATACAATAAGCCTGAACACGCACAGCGTGGAAGTCGAGAATGGGAGCATTATATGCGACATCAAAAAAAACAATAAAAAGAGTAAATAAAACTATGATTTTATAGTCAGCCTTCGGGCTGGCTATTTTCTTTTGTAAAGGAAGTGATAACAATGAGCGAATTTAAGGCAAAGATTATTGCCGAGCTTGATACATCAAAAGTAGAACAGCAAATAAATGATTTGAATGGTAAAAAAGTAAAATTTGATGTTGATACTGGTAACACACAGAAAAATATAAATAGCATCGGTAATTCAATCAAATCAACAGCTAAAACGGCATCTTCTTTTAGTGAAACATTGAAGAAATCCTTAAATATTGGTGCGGCGGCAACGATAGCACGAGAAGGATTTCAACTTATCAGAACAGCTGCAAATAATGCCATAGAGTCAATTAAGGACTTAAATGGTGAAATAGTTGATTTGCAGATGGCAACAAGACAAAGTTATAACCAGGTATCAAAACTTGTTGGTGACTATAATGAAATGGCTAAATCATTAGGAGCGACTACAACACAAGTGACGGATGCAGCTGATTCTTGGTTAAGGCAAGGTAATTCATTGAGTGATACAAATACGCTTATTAGAGATTCAATGATTTTATCGAAAGTCGGTCAGCTTGATTCTGCCGCTGCAACTCAATATCTTACATCTTCAATGAAAGGCTATAAAGTTGCCGCAGACGATGCACTGGGTATTGTTGATAAATTAACAGCCGTTGACCTTGAGTCTGCAACAAATGCCGGTGGACTTGCAGAGGCTATGTCAGAGGTGGCAGTAACAGCAAGTAACGCAGGTGTTTCAATGGATAAACTGTTGGGATATTTAGCAGCAACCGGAGAAGTAACACAAGAAAGTATGTCAACCATCGGAACATCATTCAAGACGATTTTTACAAGAATGTCTGACATTAAGTCTGGTAAACTTGAATTGATTGATGAAGATGGCACTACTGAAATCTTATCAGATGTTGAACAGACACTTGCAAATGTCGGTATTGATTTAAGAAAAACAGTCACTGAATACAATAATTACGGGGATGTACTTGATAATCTTGCGGCTAAATGGGATTCGTTAAGTCAAGTTCAACAAAATGCTTTAGCAAAGGCTTTTGCAGGAACAAGACAGCAAAATAGATTCCGTGTTTTAATGGAAAACTATGATAATGCCAAAAAGTATATGGATGTTGCGGCAAATTCAGCAGGTACAGCAGAAAGCAAATTTTCAGCATATTTAGATAGTGTTGAATCGAAAATCAATTCTCTGCAAGCAGCATTTGAATCATTAGTTTTCAACAGCTCAATGACAGAAATATACAGCGGTATTGTCGAAGCCTCTACTGCTGTTTTGGAGTTCCTGGATAACACCAAACTTTTGCAAGGAGCTTTAGCAGGATTAGCAACTGCCGGGGCTGTTGAAGGGCTGAAAGCGTTAGTTTCCGGAATTCAAAATTCAGCTACACAGATGAGTAATTTTGGTAATGCTTTAACTCTATTAAGTTCTGGAAGCCAAGTTATGGGTGATGATTTTCAAGACTTATTGTTAATGACAGAGAATCTATCTCAAAGTCAATTAAAAGCAGTGTTATCATCCGAAGCATTGAGTACAGAACAAAGAATTGCTATATTGACCTCACAGGGAATGACCACTGCACAGGCAGAAGCTGCACTATCTTCAATGGGATTGGCAACTGCTGAAGGTGCTGCAACAGCATCAACCGTTACATTAGCAAGTGCAGTTAAAGGATTATGGGCTACACTTATGGCTAATCCATTATTGCTAATTGTTGCCGCTGTGACAGCAGGAACAATGGCTATCAGTGCATTAGCCAGTGCAGCCAGAGAAGCCTCCGAAGCTGCCGATGAATTCAAGCAATCTGCAATGGAAGAAGCACAGGCAGCAAGAGAAGAAGTTCAAACATTAGATGAACTTATTGCCAAATACAAAGAACTTGCTGAAAGTGATACACAGGATGCTGGAACAAGAGAAGAAATCAAGAGCATTCAAAGTGAAATCACAGATTTAGTTGGCAATCAGGCAGATAATCTTGATTTAGTAAACGGCAAATTGGATGAAGAAATTGCTAAACTTAATCAAATCAGGAAAGACGAAGCCGATAAAGCAGTTGATAAAGCAACAACCGCATATCACGCCGCAAAAGATTCTCACGATAAAGCAATGGGTCAAGATTCAGCATTATGGATTGATGGATATGCTTATGTTAGTGAAGATTGGTGGAGTAATGAAGATGAAATAATAGATATTCTTCAAAATAATGGTTTTGAGAATTCTGTTCAAAAAGGTGGAATAGCCAATTCTCATACATTCATAATGGATTCTATGGATGAAAATATGAATATGTTAGAGGGTGCTACCGAAAAAGCAGAATACTTAAAAAGAATGATTGCTGTTATTGAAGAAAACTATTCAGACTATGCATCAAGTGATATTTGGAATGCACTCAATAAACAAGTTGAAGCATATGAACAATATGCAAATGATATGAAAAAGACGGCAAAAGACCTTGCCGAAGCTGAAATTCTATCTTCTACATATGATGAATCGCTTTCTAAAATAAATGTTAATTCTCTTGATAATTATTCAGAATATAGAGATAAACTTATTGATTTAGTTAAGAATAGCCCTAATTTATCAGAAGCAATAAGTTCAGGAGACTTAACAGAAAATGATATTGCAGGACAAGTTGATAATTATTTAGCAACAATTCCAAAATATTCAGAATACTATAATCAATTTTCTAAATTAGAAGAACAGAAAAAGAAAATTGCGAATGTTAAGAAAGAGTTTGCTGATTCTGACTGGGTTCAAGATTCGAGTTGGGGTATTGCTGAACAAAGAATTAACGATTTCAATGATTGGTTTGATAATTTATCTGATGAAGATAAAGAAATTGTTTATGATATTTCTTGCAAAACTGATACTGCAAAATTTAATTTAGAAGATTGGCAAAATGCACTTGAAAATTATAATTCATACACAAAGCAAACTGCCGATGAAATTGAGAGCAATTTAACCAGAGCAGCAGAAAGTACAAAAACTCTTGTTTCTGGAATTTCTTCTGCACAGGATATTTTATCTTCTCAAACAACCGGCACATCTTTATCTATTGAAGATTTTAATTCGGAAGAATTAGAGGACTATCGTTCTGCTCTTGAATATACCAACGGCACAATGCAGCTTAATGCTGAAAAAGTTAATGAAATTGTAAAAGCAAAATCACAGGAACAGATTGAGATTAACAATACAAACAAAGCAATGGCTCAATCTACATATCTTGATAATGCCGCACAAATAGAAAAACTTCGTCAGAAAATTAAGGATAAAAACTTTGCTGAAGGTGAAAGTGAAGAATCAATCCAAAATAATATTGATGCTTTGCTTGAAGAAAACGGAGCAATTAAATTAAATTGCGATGCCTATGATTTAATGAACGCTTCACTTCAAGAAGCAACTGATGCTTATCATAATTGGCTCAATGCTCAAAATGCTGCTCAAAGCGGAGATATGTTTGATGATACACTTGATGCTATAAATCGTATCAATGAAACATTAAATGATACTGATTCAGAATATTATGGTAGAGTTGGTAGAACCGATTATAAAGCTGCTCTTAATTTAATCATACCTGATTCCGTCAATTCGGAAGATGAAGCAAAGGTAAATGCTTACTTAAAGAGCATTTATGATATGTTTACATATGATGATGACGGTAATCGTGCCGGATTAAATATAGAGAATTTCTGTCAGAAAGCAGTAGATAAGGGCTTAATGGTTCTTGATGAATCAACAGACTCTTATCAAATTGCTGGTCAAAAAACAATGGAAGATTTCGCCAAAGGAATGAACCTTTCTCTCCCACTTGTTCAGGCTATGTTCGGAGAAATGGAAGAATTCGGTGGTGAATTTTCTTGGGCTGATGAAGCTGTAAAAACCATTGGAGATTTAGGCGTTGCCGCAAATGAATCAGCAGAAGCATTGCGAAAAATCAAAGGTAATGAAGATTTAGCTATTAAACTTGATGTTTCTGAAATTGAGGGTACTGATGATAAAATTTCAACATTAGAAGCCACAATTAAAGAAATGCAGAATGTTAAAGGAAAAGCAAAAGTAGATGCTTCCGAAGTTGAGTATGCAAATCAAATTATTGAATATTGTGTTGCTCAACAGCAAAATCTTTCTGCTCCGATTGTAATGTCAGTTGATACTTCGGCAATTAGTGAAAAGAATGCCGAAGCAATAGAGCAAATTCAAGAATTCAAGAGAGCTTGTAACGATTTAGAGTTAAAGCAAAAACTTGGAGTTGATACTTCCGATGCACAAAGCAAGGTTAATACTCTTGCAACAGATATTAAAAATATTGACCCTAAAATCGCAGCAGAATTAAGCCTCGATACTTCATCTGTTGAAAATCTTAAAACGAGTATAAATAATATTACTGGTGAACAGTTAGTTAAGATTGGAATAGATGATAGTGCAATTATTGGTTGGACGGCAGATAATAAAACTGCAAAAGTAACTTATGATGTCGATTCAACTGCCGTTGATACTTACAAAAAGCAAGATGATAGTAAAACTGCAACAGTAACATATCATAAGATTTCAACAGAAGTTGACCAATATAATCCATCTAACTTATCAAGAACGGTTACATACCATATTAAAACAGAGGGTTCTGTTGGAGTAAATGGAACAGCAAATGTTACCGGTACTGCTATGGCAGGTGGTAATTGGGGTGCTAAAAGAGGTGGAAACACTCTTGTTGGTGAACTCGGCAGAGAAATCGTTGTTGACCCACATACAGGAAGATGGTACACGGTTGGAGATACTGGAGCAGAATTTGTTGATATTCCAAAAGGTTCTATTGTATTCAATCATAAACAAACAGAATCTTTATTGGCAAATGGTTATGTTGCTGGTAGAGCCTCTGCTCTTGTTAATGGTACTGCTATGGTTACTGGTGGTATTAAGCGTAATAATGCTCAAACAAGTACCAAATCAGGTGGTAATTCAACAAGTAATTACGGAAAATCTTCAAGTAGCAAATCTTCATCAAGTAGTTCAAAATCATCTTCAAAAAGTTCCGAAGAAGAAAAAGAACCGCAAATTTTCGACTGGATTGAAATTGCTTTAAGCCGTATTCAAAGAGCAATAGATAATCTTTCAAAGAAAGCCGAAAGCACTTTTAAGAAATTATCTACAAGACTTTCAGCAACAAATAAGGAGATTAGCAAAGTCAATGAGGAAATAAACCTTCAGCAAAAAGCGGCAGATAGATATATGAAAGAAGCCAATAATGTTGGTTTATCATCTGCTCTTGCTAAAAAGGTTAGAGAAGGAACTATTGACATCAATGAATACGATGAAGATACACAAAAGTTAATACAAGATTATCAAAATTGGTATGAAAAAGCTCTTGAATGTAAGGATGCTATTGCAGACTTGCACGAGGAATTGGCTTCATTATATGAAGATAATTTTAACAATGTCAAAGATGATTATGAAAATCAGTTAAGTCTTTATGAACATTTAACTAATACCTACGAAACAGGTATTGATTTGCTCGATGCTAAAGGTTATATGGCAAGCACCAAATATTATGCAGCAATGCAGAGTGTTGAAAAAAAAAATATTTCAATAAGAAAAAAGGAACTTGCCGACCTTGAAAAACAGTTTTCTGCTGCTATGAACTCTGGAGAAATCGAAAAGTATTCAGAGGCGTGGTACTCAATGCAAGCCGAAATAAATGGTGTTAAAGAAGCCATTGCAGAATCAGAAGTTAATCTTGCAGAATTTGCAAAGACTATGCGTGAAATTGAATGGGAACGATTTGATTATATTCAGGAACGCATTGAGAATATTACCCAAGAGGCTGATTTCTTAATTGACATTATGAGCAGTAAAGACCTCTATGATGATAAAGGTCAGCTCAATAATGAAGGTATGGCTACAATGGGCTTACACGGTCAGAATTATAATGTCTATATGGCACAGGCTGACCAGTATGCACAAGAAATTCTTGACATCAATGAACAGATTGCAAAAGACCCATATAATACTGAATTGATTGCTCGTAGAGAAGAACTGCTCGGATTACAGCAAGACTCTATAAAGGCAGCAGAGGATGAAAAACAAGCCATCGTTGATATGGTTGAGGAAGGTATTAGCCGTGAACTTGATGCTCTTAAAGAGTTGATAGGTACATATACAGATGCTTTGGATAGTGCAAAGAATTTGTATGACTATCAAAACAAAGTGTCTGAAAAAGCCGATGAAATTGCTTCGTTGCAGAAACAATTATCTGCATATAAAGGTGATAATTCAGAAGAAACAAGAGCAACTATTCAAAAGTTAGAAGTTGACCTTTCTAAAGCCCAAGAGGACTTGGCAAAGACAGAGTACGACCAGTTTATTACTGACCAGAAAAAGTTGCTTGATGAACTTTATACAGAATATGAGGACATATTAAATCAGCGTTTAGATGATGTGGATGCTTTAATTAGTGATATGATTGACCAAATCAATTTGAATGCTGATAGTATAAATGATACGCTCGTTACAACTGCCGATAGTGTTGGTTATACAATGTCTGATAATATGCAAAGAATTTGGGATGGTTCTACTAATGCTCTTGATGGTGTAATTACAAAATATGGTGACAAATTCGATTCACAATTTACATCCGTAAATTCTGTTTTGAATTCAATTTCGGTTGCAGTTGCTTCTATGGTTAGCGAAAGTGATAATCAAGCGGCTGAAACAGTTAAGGACACAACAACTACAACTGAACCATCAAAACCTGCCGACACTCCAAAGCCGACTAAACCTGCCGCTACTCCAAAGCCGACTAAACCTGCTGAAAAGAAAGTAACGATTGGTGGCAAGATAAACGCTAAAGGTGCAAAGATTTATTCAAACTCTTATGGTGGCGGAAAGCAAAATCAATATTTTGCAAGTGACCCTATTTATACTGTACTCGGTGAAAACAACGGTTATTGGAAAGTTCGTTATCATAAGTTATCCAGTGGTGTTACTGGTTGGTTTAAGAAAGGCGATGTTAAGGCATATAAGACAGGTGGACTTGTAGATTATACCGGATTAGCACAACTTGATGGCACTCCCGGAAAGCCTGAATTGGTTCTTAATTCAAAAGATACAGATAACTTTATTAGATTAAGAGATGCTTTGCGTGCTATGGCATCACAACCATTAACAATTGGTGAAAGTTATGCAGTTAGCAATATATTACCGACTGTTACAGGAATCACAGATGTGAGTAATATGATTTCAAAAATATCTGCTACTCCGACAATATCGCAAAATAATAATGTAACATTCGGAGACATTAAAATTGACCACGTTGAAGATTATAATGATTTTGTGACACAGTTACAGAGAGACCCGAAGTTTGAGCGAATGATACAAGCGATGACAACCGACATTCTCAATGGTGGTAGTTCTCTTTCAAAGTATAAATATCATTGGAAATAAATCAATATGGAGAGATGGTTGGATTCGTCTCTCCAATTTTATTATCGGAGGAATTTATTTTGAATAAAAAGAAAACAAAAAATGCAAATAAAACTGATATTTTATTGCGTGAAAAAGTTCTTGATGAAAAAGAAAAACAGCTTGATGAAACAATACAAGAATATAAAGAACTAATTTCAGAATTAAAAGAATTAAAACAAAAATATTTAGAAGCTGTAAAAGGCGTTAATGAGATTAAACTTAAATATGCAAAAGAAATGGAAATGCAATTACAGCGTATCAGAAAACAAAAATAAAAATTTAAAGGAAGCTGTCTTGCTTTTATAGTAGGGCGGCTTCCTTAAATTAAAATGGAGAATAGACTATGACAAATGAAATGTTTAAAGAATATCCGGATGTATTGACACCGGGAGATTTACAGAAAATGTTGCACATAGGCAGAAATGCAGTATATAAAATTCTAAACGAAAAACTTATTGATACCATTAAAATCGGTAAGAAATACATAATACCAAAAGTTAATGTAATTAAATATTTGACCGCTGCCAGCGAATTTTAAAAAACATTATTTATTAAGTCGGCTAAATCTGCTATAATAAATGTGGATATAGCTGGCTGTTGGGAAAGGAGCAGAAAAACTTGAAGAAAAAGCGAAATATAACAGGCAGCATTCAAATCAAAAACGGTAAATGGTGGGTAGTTGTAAATCTCTATGATGAGAACGGAAAGCGAAAGCCAAAATGGATTGATACAAAGTTATCCGAAAGAGGAAATAAGCGTAAGGCTGAAAAATTGTTATCTGACTATTTGTCAGAATACAATAAAATGAATATTCCGTATTCAAAATTGACGGTTGCAGATTACTTTGAACAGTGGCTTGATGATATTAAATCAGAGGTAAAAACAAATACATATCGTTCTTATTTTGGAAATATGACAAATCACATTATACCTTATTTCAAACAAAATAAAATACAGTTGCAGGAATTGACACCGTTTGATTTAGAGGAATATTACAAATTCAAATTGCAACCAAACAGCAAAATCAATTCAGGTGAAGCATTATCTGCAACAACAATCAAACATCATCATCAAAATATCAGTAAGGCATTAGCAGATGCAGTAAGAAAAGGTTTAATTATGGCTAACCCTGCTACAAGTGCAAAAACACCTAAAGCAGAAAAATTCAAGGGCGAATTTTTAAATCAAAAACAAGTAAATGAAATGCTTGTATTGTTTAGAGGCTCTGTAATTGAATTACCTGTGTTTCTGTGTTCTGTTTACGGTTTTCGCAGAAGTGAAGTTTTAGGTTTGAAATGGCATAATATAGATTTTGAGAGCAAATCTATAACCATAGCTGAAACTTTGCAGCAAAGCATAGGTGGAAATTACACTGATACGCCAAAAACCGAAAGTAGTTACAGAACATTGCCGATGACCAATGAAGTCTATACTGCTTTAATTACAGCAAAAAGCCTTCAGGAAGAACGCAAGCAGTTAATGGGGAACTATTATATCTTAAATGATTATGTTTGTACTTGGCAAAATGGAAATGTAATATCTCCAAATTACTTAACAAGGACTTTTAAGAGTGTTATAACTAAAAGTAATTTGCCTAATATTCGTTTACACGATTTAAGGCATAGTGCAGCGAGTAATTTGTTAGATATGGGATTTTCAGTTGTGCAAGTATCTGATTGGCTCGGTCATAGTAGTTCGGCAACGACATTAAATTTTTATGCTCACGCTGAAAAACGCTCAAAAATGGATATTGCAAACGCTCTTGAGTCTGCATTTCAAACACAAAGTGATAGATAAGTGTAGATGAAGCCCTAAAAAAGTGTAGATGATACTGTTTTGTAAAAAGAAAAAATCCTCAAAAACGGCTTGTTTAAGCCATTTTCAAGGACTTTTTTATGGCAGGGGCAGAAGGGATCGAACCCTCGACACGCGGTTTTGGAGACCGCTGCTCTACCAGCTGAGCTATACCCCTATTCATGGTGGACCATCAGGGACTCGAACCCCGGACCGACCGGTTATGAGCCGGTTGCTCTAACCAACTGAGCTAATGGTCCATGAATTTGTTTGCTTGACTATTATATTAATATTTACCCCTTTTGTCAAGTGTTTTATTTAATTTTTTTACTATTTCTTTTTACATATTTTTAAAGAAAACTCAGAGCTGCATATTTCCGGCAGTCCTGAGTTTTCATTTTTTTTGCTTTTGTCGGTCTGTTCCTTATTCCTGCTCTTTTTCTTCCCTGCGTTTTTTTACAAATTTCGGCGTAAATTTTTCAATTATCTCATTGAGCTTTGCATACTCGGCTTCGGCTTTTGCAGCGTCCTCTTCAAGTCTTGCTTCCATATTATAATACATTAAATTACAGCCGCATTTCGGACATTCCTGCTTTATGTAAAATATACTGAGCTTCGCTCCGCATTTCGGACATTTATTTTCCACTTTTATTCCTCCGATCCGTGCCGGGCGGTAGCCGCCTTGGTTCTGTTTTCTCTGTGTATTTTTATCTCGCGGTGTATGGTTTCAAGCTTTTCTCCGTCAAGATCATAGAACTTGTAGGGTATAAGGGCTATAAGTCCTAAAATCGCCGGAATCGCCGTAATCAAAGCCCAAAGCCAAAATCTCGTATTTACGCCGCTGTCCATAAGCACAAGCTCATCGTTAATATTCTGTAATCCTATGATAGGCATTATGGCTGTAGCAATTCCTGTGCTGAACGAGCCTGTAATTTTGCTTATAAAAGTAAGAAGAGAAAAAGTTATACCTTCATTGCGTTCTCCGCTTTTCCATTCCATATAATCAACGGTATCGCCTATCATCTTTGTAGGAACAACCATTTTCAGACTGGAAATTATGCTTGTAAATATTCCCTGAACGGCAAGCAGCGGAACTATTACCGCAGGATTTGTATAAAACTTTGCTCCTATTAAAAAAACAATTGTCGCCAGTGCTGCATTTGCAAGAGAACAGCCTATTACAATCTGTTTTGAGGACAGCCTTTTTTCAAACCAGGGAATAAAAAGATATGTAAGAAAACCGGTAACAGTTCCGGGAATACCGGCCACAAGGGACAGACTGGCAATACCCAAAGAAAAAGTATAATAATACTGACTGAATGTGCCGGAAATACCTTCCACTGTTGCAAGAATATTTGCAAGAACTATCAAAAGCAGAGGCTTATTGCTGAATAAATATTTAAAACAGTCAATGAAGCTGGGTTCCTGATTTGACTGAACAACTCTCTCCTTCGTAAACAAGCCCGCAAGACTGAACAAGCCCATTCCAACCGTACCGGCAAGTATGCCCATAAACAGGAATACCTGCTTCATATTCCAGCCGATTATATTGTTCTTGCTTAAATCAATGAATACAGGGATTAAGGCGTTTGTTATTCCTCCGATAATATTTGAAATGAAGCGTGCAGATGTAATCGCAGCGGAACGGTCGGCAGGACTGGGTGATATCGCCGCAGAAAGTCCCCAGAAAGGCACATCGCCTATTGTATAGAAAAATTCCCATATAAAATATGTAATATACATATATATGATTTTAACGGCATTGGACTCCACGCCGGAAAGGAATTCAGCACCGCCGAACAGGAATATTGTGGATATTGCCAAGGGTATAGGCACAAATATTAAAAAAGGCCGAAGCTTTCCGTATCTTGTGCGCGTTCTGTCTATAACGCTGCCCATTAACGGGTCATTGAACGCATCCCATAAGCCGGTTATAAAAACCATCATTGTAACGGCTTCCGCAGGTACTCCGAACACTGTTACAAAGAAAAATGTCAGCTGTGCCCTGACAAGATTATAGCCTATTACCTGACCGCCGTTTGCAACGCCGTACAATACAGTCTCTTTTACTCCAACATACCTTTTTTCCTTCACTGCTTCCGACATACAATGTCTCCTTTAATTTAAGTATTATATCAGTATCAACATGAATTAAAAAACTTTTTCTTATATTTTAATTTATTTGCACAAAAAAAGCAACAAGTTTTTAGACTTTTTTATGTTAATTTATTTATACCATGCTTTTAAAAAATTTTTAACAGCCTTATGCTGTCCGTTATGTATTTTTATACATTATTTACATTATTTCAAACTTTAATTTTTAATCGATTTTTTTAATATTTTAATTATATTTCTCAAAAAGAATTATTTTTATAAGTATTAATATTATAATATATAAATAATTCAGAAATATTATATATTCTATGGAGTTGATAAAATGCTGACAGACGTTGAAATCGCGCAGTCCTGCAAAATGCTTCCGATAAAAGAAATTGCAGACCGCCTCGGCATTGATGAGGATTATCTTGATTTTTACGGAAAATATAAAGCGAAGCTTAATAACAATTTATTTGAAAAGCTGTCCGCCAAAAAAGACGGCAGGCTTATTCTTGTTACGGCCGTTAATCCCACCCCCGCGGGCGAAGGCAAAACAACTGTTACGGTAGGTCTCGGTCAGGCAATGAATGTTATCGGGAAAAACGCTGTAATAGCGTTGAGAGAACCGTCATTGGGTCCTGTTTTCGGAATTAAAGGCGGAGCCGCCGGCGGCGGATATTCCCAGGTCGTTCCTATGGAGGACATAAATCTTCATTTTACCGGAGATATGCACGCTATTACTGCGGCAAACAATCTCCTCTGCGCGATTATCGACAACCATATCCAGCAAGGGAACTCTCTCGGCATTGACCCCAGAAGAATACTTTTCAAGCGCTGCCTTGATATAAACGACAGAGCCTTAAGAAATATTGTAATAGGTCTCGGCGGAAAAGCAAACGGTGTTCCAAGAGAGGACGGTTTTAATATTACCGTCGCCAGCGAAATCATGGCTATTCTTTGCCTCTCAAAGGATTTGGAGGACATGAAAAAGCGCTTTGACAATATCCTTATCGGTTACAATTATTCAGGCGAGCCTGTTTTCGCTGAGGATTTAGGCTGTTCCGGCGCAATGGCACTCCTTATGAAAGACGCCATAAACCCGAATCTCGTACAGACTCTTGAAAATACTCCGGCAATTATTCACGGAGGACCCTTTGCGAATATAGCTCACGGATGCAATTCTGTAAGAGCCACAAAGCTCGCATTAAAGCTCGCGGACTACACAATTACGGAAGCAGGCTTCGGCTCCGACTTGGGCGCAGAAAAATTTCTTGACATTAAATGCCGTGTTGCCGGTCTTGTTCCCTCCTGCATAGTTCTCGTTGCAACATGCCGTGCATTAAAGTATAACGGCGGCGTTAAAAAAGAGAACACTTCCGATGAAAATATTGAAGCACTTTCAAAAGGAATCATAAACCTCAGAACACATATTGAAAATATGCAGAAATACGGGGTGCCTGTTGTTGTCGCAGTCAATAAGTTTTATACCGACACCGACGATGAGCTTAAATATGTTATCGAATACTGCAAAGATATGGGTGTTACCGCCTGCGTAACGGAAGGCTTTGCAAAAGGCGGAAAAGGCGCCGCAGATCTTGCTCAGACTGTCTGCGACACCATAGACGAATTTGAAGGCAAAACCGATTTCCGCTTTATGTACGATACAAATGAATCAATTGAAGAAAAAATTAACCATGTGGCAACAAAAATTTACAGAGCCGACGGAGTAATTTTTACTGCGGCCGCAAAAAAAGCTATTGAAGAAATTGAGAAGCTTGGCAAAGACAAGCTTCCCGTATGTATAGCTAAAACCCAGTATTCTTTGTCTGACGACCCTGCGGCACTGGGCAGGCCTGAAAACTTCAAAATAACAGTCAGAGATGTGCGGCTTTATTCCGGCGCCGGCTTTATTACCGTTATGACAGGCGATATTCTTACCATGCCCGGCCTTCCCAAAGTTCCTGCCGCTCTTAAAATTGACATTCGCAAAGACGGCACCATTGAAGGTTTATTCTGATTAACAGGTGATTTTATAATATGTCATACGATAACTTGAAATTTTTATATAACGATGAAATATCGGTTTTAAAGCTCAGAAAGCTTTACGAAAGCTGCGGCTTTAAAAAATACAGAATGGGTAAATTTGAGTCATACGACTTTTACGCCAAAAACAAGGATTTCCTTGTAGGCAACAGAATTATCACTTTTTCCGATTTAAACGGCAAGCTTATGGCTTTAAAGCCCGACGTTACATTAAGCATTGTTAAAAATGCCGACGACATGAAAAACGGCAGACAAAAGCTTTACTACACGGAAAATGTTTACAGAGAATCAAAGGATATTCATGAGTTTAAAGAGATTTTTCAGGTGGGACTTGAGGTTCTCGGAGAAATAGATCTTTTCCAGACTGTTGAAATAATAACTCTTGCAATAAAAAGTCTTCTTGAAATTGACAAAGACGCAATACTCGACATCTCTCACATGGGTTATACGGAAGGTCTTACTGACTGTCTGACAAACGATCCGGCACTGAGAGGAAAAATACATTCGCTGTTCTCCCAGAAAAACGCCCATGACTTTTTAAAGCTTGCCGATGAACACTCCCTTCCGAAGAATCCCGTTAATACTGCCGTCTGCATTATGAATGCGGCGACCTCAAACGAAGATGCCTTAAAAATCGCCGAAGAAAACGCTCTTAACGGCAAGATGCAGGAAGCGGTAACCGAGATAAAGGCGATATACAGTATACTTTCAGATACCGGTCTTGATAAGCATATTAAAATCGACCTGTCGGTAACCGACGATCCCGGTTATTACAACGGAATACTTATGCACGGATATGTAAACGGTGTTCCGAGAGATATTTTGTCCGGCGGCAGATATGATATGCTTATGAGCAAAATGGGCAAAAACGGCACTCACGCCATGGGCTTTGCCATTTACTTTGACGCTCTTGACAGAATACTTCATACGAAAGAGAAAAACTCGCCTGACGCGTACATAATTTACGACTCCCTGTCTTCTCCTGATACTCTCGTGTCCTTAACAGAGCGCCTTGCGAAAAACAATATTTCCTACTCGGCGCTTAACTCCCTTCCCGACAGTGCGAAAAACGCCACGGTTTACACCGTATCAGGAAACGAAGTAAAGGAGGAAAAAATATGATAAGCGTTGCACTGCCCAAAGGCCGTCTCGGCAGCAAGGTTTTTGATATTTTTGAAAAAATCGGCTACGACTGCGATGAAATGCACAGTGACTCCCGCCAGCTTATTTTTACAAGCGAAGAAAACGGCATAAGCTATTTTCTCGTAAAGCCCTCCGATGTCAGCATTTATGTGGAACACGGCGCCGCAGACATCGGAATAGTAGGCAAGGATATTCTTCTTGAATACGAGCCGGATGTTTACGAGCTTCTTGACCTGAATATCGGAAAATGCAATATGTGCGTCGCAGGAAAAAATGATTTTAAGGACAATCCGGATGTATCTCTCCGTGTTGCCACAAAATTTGTTAACATTGCAAAAACATATTACAAAAGCATAAACAGAGACATTGAAATTATCAAGCTCAACGGATCTATTGAACTGGCTCCGATTTTAAATCTGTCCGACGTTATAGTAGATATCGTTGAAACGGGAACAACTCTAAAAGAAAACAATCTTTCGGTTTTGACAAAAATCATTCCCATCAGCGCAAGACTTATCGCAAACAAAGCAAGCTATAAGTTTAAAACCGATGAAATTCAAAATATTATTCGCAAATTCAAAGAGGAAATTGAAAAATGATTAAGATAATTGACACCTCAAAAGTTACCGATTTTACTGTATTTGCCCGTGAGGACGAAAAGAAAAACGAAGAAATTGAAAAAACAGTCGAAGAAATTATCGCAAATGTAAGAGCAAACGGCGATAAGGCTCTTTACGAATACTGCGAAAAATTTGACAGATGCTCCCTTTCAAGTCTTGCAGTTTCGGAAGACGAGATTCAGGAGGCCTTTGACGCCACCAATGATTATTTTATCGAAACATTAAAGGAAGCCAAGGAAAATATTGCCGAATTTCATAAAAGACAGGTCAGAAATAATTTTGTCATTACTAAAGAAGACGGAATAGTTTTAGGCCAGAAGATTACCGCCGTTGAAAAAGCGGGCTTATATGTACCGGGAGGCACAGCGGCTTATCCCAGCACCGTCCTTATGGACGCCGTTCCGGCAAAAATCGCCGGCGTAAAGGAAATAGTTATGGTCACGCCTCCTTCACCGGAAGGCAAAATCAATCCGGCAATACTTACCGCCGCTAAAATAGCAGGCGTCACCAAAATTTTTAAAATCGGAGGCGCTCAGGCGGTAGCAGCTTTGGCTTACGGCACGGAAAGCGTCCCGAAGGTTGATAAAATCGTAGGTCCCGGAAATATTTTCGTGGCAACAGCCAAAAAACAGGTTTACGGAAAAGTAAGCATTGATATGATAGCAGGCCCCAGCGAAATCCTTGTTATAGCCGAGCCTGACTGTGACCCCTCATGCGTTGCTGCCGACCTTTTATCCCAGGCGGAGCATGACAAAATGGCAAGCGCCGTTCTTATTACAACAGAAATGAGTTTTGCCGAAAAAGTTTCTGATGAAATTGAAAGACAGCTTAAACTCCTTCCCAGAGAGGAAATCGCAAGAGCGTCTATTGAAAATAACGGAAAAATTTTTATTGTTGATTCCATAAAAACAGCCGTAAAGCTCAGCAACGAAATTGCACCGGAGCATTTGGAAGTCTGTGTTGACAATCCCTTTGAGATCCTTCCCGAAATAACAAACGCCGGAAGCATTTTCCTCGGCAAAAACGTACCCGAAGCTCTGGGAGACTATTTTGCGGGACCCAACCACACTTTGCCTACCAGCGGAACAGCCCGTTTTTCTTCTCCCCTGTCAGTTGACGATTTCATAAAGAAAACCTCGTTTATATACTACTCCGCTGACGCTCTTCAAAAAGCCCATGAGAGAATTGAAGATTTCGCAAACCGCGAGGGTCTTCAGGCTCACGGCAAATCAATAGGTATCAGATTTAACAAATTTTAATTAAGAAGCTGATTATATGTCTCGTTTTTTATCCGCCCGATACAGTGATATTGAGCCGTATACACCCGGCGAACAGCCCAAAAGCACGGCTCAGCTAATAAAGCTCAACACAAATGAAAGTCCTTTTCCGCCTTCTCCGAATGTTATAAAGGCATTAAATGAATCGGAAATCTCAAAGCTCAATCTTTATTCGGATCCCGACACAAAAGATGTTGTTGACGCTCTTTCTAAAACTCTCGGCGTTTCGCCCTCTCAGATTATGATGGGCAACGGCTCCGATGAAATTCTGGCTTTTACTTTTCAGGCTTTCTGCGACCGGGAGCATCAGCCCTGCTTTGCCGATATTACATACGGCTTTTATCCGGTTTTTGCTTCAATTTTCGGACTTCAACCTGAAATAATACCCTTAAGAGAAGATTTTACAATATGCGCTGAGGATTATTTTAATAAAAACAAAACAATTTTTATTGCCAATCCAAACGCTCCGACGGGTCTTTCCCTTTCGCTTTCCGATATTAAAAATATTCTTCAACATAACAAAGACAATATTGTTCTGATTGATGAAGCCTATGTTGATTTCGGCGGCGAAACAGCTCTGCCCCTGATAAACAAATACGACAATCTTATCGTTTGCAGGACTTTTTCAAAATCAAGAAATCTTGCCGGCGCAAGGCTCGGATTTGCTGTTTCCAACGAACAGGTCATAAACGACTTGTGTAAAATGAAATTTTCATTTAATCCTTACAACATTAACAGACTGTCAATTATCGCCGGAAGAGAAGCCGCTCTCGATACGGAGTATTTCAATTTCTGTGTGGAAAAAATTATTAAAGCAAGAGAAAAAACGGTATCGGAATTAAAAAAACGCGGATTTTTTATATTAGATTCCAAAACGAATTTTATTTTCGCAAGGCATCCTGATATTTCGGGTGAAAATTTTTATAACGCTTTAAGAGAAAAAAATATTCTTGTCCGTCATTTCGGAAACGAAAGAATAAAAGATTTTGTCAGAATTACAATAGGCTCCGATGAACAAATGGATAAGCTTATAATTGCCGCTGATGAAATATTAAAGGAGAATAAAAAATGAGAACCTTTGCTACCGAAAGAAATACTGCCGAAACAAAAATTAAGCTGTCCCTTAATATTGACGGCACCGGCACGTCTGATATTGACACAGGCTGCGGATTCCTTGACCATATGCTTACTCTTTTCGCAAAACATTCGGGCTTTGACTTAACGGTTAAATGTGACGGCGACACAAATGTTGACTATCACCACACTACCGAGGACATCGGTATAGTTTTAGGCTCGGCTCTTGTTCAGTGCCTCGGCGACGGCAAAGGCATAACAAGGTACGGAAGTATTATTCTGCCTATGGACGAGGCTCTTATTGTCTGCGCCGTTGATTTAGGCGGCAGATCATGTCTTAATTTTGACTTGGATATTCCCGCCCAGAAGGTAGGCGACTTCGATACGGAGCTTGTTGAGGAATTTATGGCGGCATTTTCAAGATGCGGCAAATTAAATCTCCATTTAAAACAGCTCAGCGGCTCTAACTCGCACCACATAATAGAGGGTGCATTTAAAGCTTTGGCACGAGCCTTACGAACAGCAGTTTCCATTGACGAAAAATTTCAAAATGTTATTCCCTCTACGAAAGGAATTATATAAATGACAGCAATTATTAATTACGGCGTCGGTAATCTCTTTTCCTTAACCGGCTCATTAAAGCACTTGAATATTGACGCTGTTGTTACTTCAGACCCAGAAACAATAAAAAGCGCAGACAGAATAATTCTCCCCGGAGTGGGAGCTTTTGCGGACGCAAAACAGAAGCTTCTTGACACGGGACTTGTTCCGGTTTTAAACCAGCAGGTAAGTGATGGCAAGCCCCTTTTAGGAATTTGCCTCGGAATGCAGCTTCTTTTTGAAAAAAGCTATGAATACGGCGAGCATACCGGATTGGGCTATATTAAAGGCGAAGTTTGCCCTCTCACGGGAGATATTCCGAAAAAAATGAAGGTTCCCCACATTGGCTGGAATAAACTTATAATAAAGGATAAAATAAATCCACTTTTAAAATACAGCGGTGACAGCGACTATGTATATTATGTTCACTCATACTACGCCAAAAGCTGCGAGGACTCTCTCATAGCTTATTCCGAATATTATGTAAATGTTCCCGGGATTGTTTGCAGCGGTAATGTTTTCGGCACTCAGTTCCATCCTGAAAAAAGCGGCTCGGCAGGTCTTAATATGCTCAGAGCCTTCTGCGAGGTAAAATAATGAAAATATTCCCTGCCATAGATTTAAGAAATCACAAAGTAGTAAGACTTACGGAAGGCGACTACAACCGCATGACAACCTACGAAGACTCGCCTCTTGAAACAGCAAAAAAATTTGAAAATGCAGGCGCAAAATATCTTCATGTTGTAGATCTTGACGCCGCAAAGGACGGCGGAGACGGCAACACCGATATAATATGCGAAATCGCGTCACAAACCAATCTTTTTGTTGAGACAGGCGGCGGAATTCGCTCCGAAGAAAAAATAAAAAAATATATTGACGCCGGCATCAGCCGTGTTATTTTAGGCACAGCGGCAATAAACAACTTCCCTTTTCTCTGCGATATGGTAAAAAAATACGGCGAGCATATTGCCGTGGGAGTTGACGCCAAAAACGGTATGGTTGCCGTTAACGGCTGGCTTGATGTTACGGAAACTGATTCCTTTGATTTTTGCGAAAAGCTTCGTGACAACGGCGTTTCAACCGTTATTTATACCGACATTTCCAAGGACGGAAAGCTTTCCGGTACAAATATAGGCGCGTACAAACGCCTTAAAGAAATTAAAGGCCTGAATGTTATCGCTTCCGGCGGTATATCTTCCATTGATGATATAAAGTCACTGCTTGACATTGACTGCTACGGGGCAATAATAGGTAAAGCAATCTATGAAAACAGGATTGACTTAAAAGAAGTTTTGAATTTTGTCGGTGATGAATTATGATAACAAAAAGAATTATTCCATGTCTTGACATTCGGGACGGCAGAGTCGTCAAAGGTGTAAATTTTGAGGGTATCAAGGATGTTGAGGATCCTGTTACTCTTGCCAAATTTTACAACGACAGCGGCGCTGACGAGCTTGTTTTTTACGATATAACAGCAAGCTTTGAGGGCAGAAGCCTCTTTTCAGGCGTGCTCAAAGATGTAGCGAGCAATATTTTTATTCCTCTTACGGTAGGAGGAAATATTAACTCTCTTGAAGACTTTGACAGAGTTCTGAAAAGCGGCGCAGATAAGGTAAGCGTTAATACAGGAGCAATTAAAAATCCTGAGCTTATTTCCCTTGCGGCAAAAAAATACGGCGATCAGTGTGTTGTTCTTTCAATGGATGTAAAAAGAGTTGACGGCAAGTTTATGATATTCGCCAAGGGCGGCAGAGAAAACACAGGTATTGACGCAATTCAGTGGGCAAAGGACTGCACCATGAGAGGTGCCGGAGAAATCGTTGTAAACTCCATAAATACCGACGGAGTAAAAAACGGGTTTGATATTGAAATGCTCCGGGCTGTTTGCGATGTTGTTTCTGTTCCAGTTATTGCCTCAGGCGGTGCCGGTACCATGGAGGACTTTAAAAATCTTTTCAAGCAGGTGCCGGGAGTTGACGCAGGTCTTGCGGCGTCTGTTTTCCACTTCGGAGAAATTAAAATCAACGACCTGAAAAAATATCTTATTTCTCAGGGAATTGAAATGCGAGTTATTTAATAAATAAAGGTGATAAACATGAATAATGAAGTTTTGGCAAAATTAAAATATGATGAAAAAGGACTTATTCCCGCCGTGGTTCAGGATTTCTACACCGGGGAGGTTCTTACGGTGGCCTATATGAATAAGGAAAGTCTTGACATTACTATAAAGGAAAAAATGACCTGCTTCTTTTCCCGTTCAAGGCAAGAGCTTTGGAGAAAAGGAGAAACAAGCGGCAACAGACAGCATATTGTTTCAATAACTGCCGACTGCGATTATGACGCTCTTGTTGTCAAGGTTATAAAAGACGGTCCTGCCTGCCACACGGGAAACGAGTCCTGCTTTTTCAATTTTCTTTACAGCGATGAAAATAAGAGTGATTTTTCCGTTGACGCTTTATATGAGCTTATTAAGGGCAGAAAAACACAGATGAAAGAAGGTTCATATACAACATATCTTTTCTCAAAAGGTCTTGATAAAATCCTTAAAAAGGTCGGTGAAGAATGTACCGAAGTAATAATCGGAGCTTCAAAACATTCAAAAGAGGAAACAATATTTGAAATCTCAGATCTCGCCTATCATGTTCTTGTTCTTATGGTTGAAATGAATATTTCTCTTGACGACATCAGAAAAGAGCTTGATTCAAGACACATTATCGATCATAAAGTAAAACAGGAAACAATGCAGTAATCAGCCCTCATAGGCTTTCCTGCCGAAATAAAATACCATGGTTTTTTCCGTATGAGCCTTTCTTTTAGGCAAATACGGTTTTTTTCTGTCGGAAATATATATTTCCTCAGCAGCTTTGCAGAATGGCAGAAAAAATATTCCCGGAACAATAAGAAGCGATAATATCTTTAACGGAAGCAGTGAAATTTTCATCAAAAACAACTTAACAAGCTTTCCGTTCATCATGTAAATGCTGCTTTTTATTAACAAATCGCCTCTTTTATCCGTTTCATAATAAAGCCTGCTGTTTATCAGCGAGTACCTTAAATTGTAAATATAAGCCGCGGCAGCCGATATAAAAAAGATTATCCATTCTCCCGAAGCTAAAATGTAAAAAACCTTTTCGGGCATTTCATTGTCATTCAAAAGATATATTCCTGCCGAATACAGAAATACCGGAATTAAGAATAAAACATAATTAAGAGCTTTTCTGAAAAACACATTAAAATACATTCCGGTAATCTTTAAAATGCGGGAAAAATTCATTTTTACAGGTGAAAAATTTTCATCCTGAACTGCGGCAAACCATGACAATGATATAAATTTGACCCATATAAAAAACAGAAACAATGCGGCTCCGATTATTACCGCCGAAGCGCAAGCCGCACCTAAAATGTAATTATTTTTATATATCCCCAATGACTTAAAAAATGAAGTATTCCAGACAAACAGATAAATTACAGAAAAGCAATAAAAAACAAACAGCAAAAATGATAAAAACCTGCCGGCAAGAAGTAAAAAACTCTTAATGCGTTTACCCTCCAGGCTTAGCTTTACATCTGTTTTATAATCTGCAAACATAAAAACACCTCCGATTTAATTATCGGAGGTACAGTCAGCTTTTATTCAGTTAAAAATTAATATATTTAATATAATTTTTATAAAATGTATTATTAGCGCCAAGCTGAATAGTTTTTGCTTTTCCGGCAATTTTATCGGCTTGAGTGAATTTTCTTTTATCACATAATATCATTGCCGCACCTGCCGCAGCAGTATTTCCAGATAAAACTGTCCTGCCTTTTACCCGGGGAGGCAAAAGTCCTATTAATACTGCGTTGTTTATATCAAGATATTTCCCGAAGCCTCCTGATATATAAAATTTTTCAACGCCGTTCAAATCATCACATACAGTTTCAATGGCGCCTCTGATTGCGGCCTTTGCTGTCTGAACTGCCCTTATATCAGACGGCGTTATAAATATTCCGCTGTCACCTATATAAAAATCAGACTCTGAATAACCCGTACTGTCAATAATATCGGCTTTAAGCATGGAGGCAACAGCATCAATAATTCCGCTTCCGCATATTCCGCAAGGCTTTCCGCTGTCTATTGTATTGTAAAAAAACGAGCTTCCCACATTGTATACTTTGCTTATGGCTCCTTTTACGGATGCACACCCGTTTGTAATTCCCGCTCCCTCAAAAGCAGGACCAGCGGCTGCCGAACAGCATATTATTTCATTGCCGTTTTTGTATACTATTTCACCGTTCGTTCCTATGTCAATAAGCATTGCACGGTCATTTGAAAGCATTCCTGACGCCATTATACCGCAGGTAATGTCCGCTCCGATAAATGCGGAAATACATTTCGGAACGCATATTTCATTATCTATATATCCGAAAAGCTCGCTTGCCTCAAAGGGAAAAACACCAAGCTCATGAACGCTCTTATTCAAGTAAAAGCTAAGCATTGCCGTATTTCCCGTTACAACAGTAAAATCCGGCTTTTCAAAAAATTCATTCTTTATATTATTTATTTCATTGTTAATAAGACGGTACAAATCTTCTGTTCCGTTTTTTTCTGCATAGGAAATCCGCGACATTACATCTGCGCCCACTGCTCTTTGGGGATTCAAGGATAATTTCGCTTCCTTAAGCTCTCCTTCAGGCATTTTATACAGATATGCGGCAATGGTTGTTGTGCCGATATCAAAAACTGATGCCCAGCAGCTTTTGTTTCCGGTTATAGGTTCTGCTGCTTTGATATATTTATGCTCAGTTACTCCCGTAACAGATTCGTTATTTTCAATTATAACATTACAGTCTCCCTGAGCGTATGTCATACACGCAAGTCTGTATCCCCTTTTAAATTTGTCTCCCAAGACCTTTAATTCCTCACCGGATGCCTCAGATAAATTTCCGAATGCCTTTACAGCACATTTGCCGCAGACGCCAAGACCTCCGCAATCCATATTAAAAGCTGTTCCGCTGTTAATTATTGCTTCAGACAGCTTTATTTTTTCTGAAAAGTTTACAATGTGTTCTTTGTTATTAAAATAAATTTTTATTTTCATATCCACAAAAAAGGAGCGGCTTTAACCGCTCCTGATTTAATTAAACTGCGTTAAAGTAACTTAAAATCATGTAGAAAAATTCAATGATTTTTTTGATGATATTTTCAAAGAAGTTTAATTCACCGTTATAATCACTGTTATTTCCGTTTATTTCAGAAATCTCGCCGCTGTCTGAAAGTGTAAGCACTGCATATGAAATGTGGGCCGCCTCATCTTCATAAAGATATCCGATATTACCGTCTTCAAGTTCTGTTAAGCATGAATATGCGAAGAAGCCTTCGTTTACATGATATTTAGTGATCCAGTCAACAGTGTTGTCATCGTTAATAAGACCTACCATTACAACGCCGTCAGCTCTTTCCATCTGATCGGAAACAAAAGAACCGATAATAACGTTTTTGCCGTTTATCTGCTTGCTGTAATTGATAAAGGATACCATGCAGTTGCCTATTGACTCAAGAGCAGTATCAGCCTTGAATTTTGACCATGAAGCACCGCCGTCTGTGCTGTCTGCGTATGCTATATACTTAGAAGTATTTCTTGAATACATACGAAGAGTTCCGTCAGGAAGAGTGATAATCTGAGCTTCACTCGTTTTTCCTATACCGAGACGCCATGAGGTTTCTTCTCCTCTCTGCCATGTAGCGCCGTTGTCATCCGAATAAATTGTGCTTACATTTTCAAATAATCCCTCATTATCGTACGCAGTAAATACAATTCTTTCTTTTCCGTTAACCGTGGTAACTACGCCTCTGCCGGGACCTACACCCAAAAATGCCTCGCTGTCAGACTTAACCATGCCGTTCAAAATAACGGGAGCGCTCCATGTCTTTCCGTTGTCATCGCTGTAACGAAGCCAAAGGTAAGATGTTTTATATACGCAAAGCTCCGAAGCGTTATAGAAAATATTCTGCTGAACCTGAACATTCTCACTGCCAACCTGATTCATGTAAAGAGCTGCGCCGTCTTTATATAAACGGTATTCTTCGTCAACCGTATAGGAAGTAAGCTCACCGGTTGAAAGCTTATAAACAGGAGCAAATCCGTCGGCGAAATCGCCTACATAGTAATCAAATGAACTGAATTTGTCTGAATTGTCTCCGTCAGTAAGAGCAAGGTATCTTTCACCGTTTACCGTTACATATCCTGAACCTTTCTGGGACTGAAGATAACCGCAGCCTGAAGGAAAAGCGTCTGTTACTGCAAATATACGGCCTGTAGCGCTTGACTGAACCAATGCAGTATCAATAAACGAGGCACTTCCTGACTCAGTATAATTGTCAGCATAGTCATCAAAATAGTTAATTGTCTGATACTGCCAGTTTGTGTATCCGTCCTCTGAAATTGCAACAACAGTTTCAATGTTGTTGGGAGAATCGGTACCGTGAGCATAACGCATATCAGCAGCTGCAAGTACGCTTCCGTCGTTAAGCGTTAAAATCGCAGGTATACGATATGTGTCGGAATTTAACGTGCCTTTGTCGAAGGGCTGATCATAATCTACGGTGCCTGCCGCAAATGAAATCACACCGAAGGAGCAAAATGCAAACGTCATTGCTAAAAGAATGGATAATAATTTCTTCATATTTAACACCTCTGCTTTAATATACCATTTTTATTATGAGGTGTCAACATTTAATATTATTTATTAACTATTTTTTTACATACTATGACACAAGAGAAAAAATCCTCTCTTCCTCGCTGACCATTGTTTCCGCGAACACAAAGTAAGACCAAAACTTTTAATTATACCATGTTTTTACAATGTTATCCGTATTAATAATATACTCACACCAATGCTGATCTCGTCTGCCTAAACCCTTTAAAAAATTTTTATTCTAAGCTCCATTAATGTTTTAATCTTTAATTGTCTTGTCAAAGTTAATCCCTACCGCAGAGACTATCAAATTACAAACGTTTGATATATAGGTATATGCAATTTCTTTTACCACGGATTACTTACTTCAACATTTTTATTTAAGAAAAGCATCTGAATTCAAATCAATCAGTAAAATTAAATTCATCTTTGAATTTCTCTTTAAATTTTTCAAATACGGTCAGCAAGATTTCTTCATCTTCTACACTTGCATAACAATCTTCGTCAGGATTTTCCGTATCTTCAACTCTTAATATAACGACTTCTCCGGAATCACTAACATCTGCAGGCAAGAGTATAACATATTCTTCGCCCATATATTCAATTAAATCAAGAAATTCAAAATTAACTTTGTTACCTTTTTCATCGTAAAGTGTGATAATATTATCTAAGATATCAAGCTCCTGGTCAGTAAAATCCTCTTTGCCTATGTAAAAACCGATTTTCCTTTTAGACTTATTCTCTTTAACATCTAAACCCATCTCTTTGGTTATTATATCGAAATGTTTTTTAAGGCTTGTCAGCAATGACTCACTGACATAATCTTCAACAAACAAAATACACGAATGAGTAAACTTTTGACAATCTTTTATAAAATACATAAAAGCGTCAAAGTATTTATTAGGATCGTTTTTATTCCACTCATTAAGACCTATAACAATGTCACCTTCATACCTATTCTTAAAGCGTGTACATTCATGTCTTGATTCCCAAAGATAGCGGTCGATTTCCCTGAATCTTTCATTTTCAGAAACATAAGAGAATTCAAATTCAAAATAACCATTTGTGAACAGGTCATTACAGAACCCCTTCACTTTTTTATAATTACCTTGAATCAAATACATTTTGTTCATCCTCCGTTTTTCAGTATATGTAGCAGGCGATTACCTTACAACAACAGTATACCATATGCAAAATTTTTAACTGTGGAAAGCTGTTTCTTATATACGATGAATTGTTTATCAACAAGTTCAAGACAGAAATACTGTTTTCACGTCACGGAAGTTTGCCATACCTTATAACATATTCAGGATTATAATATGTCACACCATTATAACGAGTTTTATTTCCGGAAAAAGATGGCGGCTATGTTTACTTCAAAAAATAGGTATTATGTTTTTAATTTTTCACCATAGTATATTTTTTCCGCAAAGCATATTCTCACTCCTTGTTTCTTTATGACTATAATATACTATGGTGTATATGTTTAGCTGGAAAAATTGTTCATCAATCAAAACCTTTGGTTCAATGCAAGAAAAAAATAAATGCATACACATAGGAAACTGCACAAAACCAGAAAAAACAGCCCCCTTATGGTAGAATAAAATAAACTACCGTAAGGGGGATTTATATGACAAAAGAAGAATATAGGCATTTCAAAATATATGAAAGAGAAATAATAGAAATAAGCGAGATGTGCCGGTTTTTGATATTTCCAAAAGCGGTTGCTATGTCTATGCTAAACGCATGAATATGCCTGAAAAAAATTTACCTTTAGCTGAAAAAATCACCGAATGTCAGGAAAAGCACTGTAAAACTTACGGTTACCGAAAAGTGTATATAGGGCTTAAACGATAATGAGTACACCGCAATCCTAAAACCATGCTCCTAGTTATACAGATATACAATCTGTTGTCAGAAGGCTGAAAAAAGAAATGTCCCGATTACGGTATTTATCTTCACCGTTACGATAATTTATTGAACAGAGGTTTTAATACTGACAAACCGAATCAAAAGTAGATAACAGATATATCATACATCAAAAACAGATAAGAAACGCTGTATATTTCTGTTATACAATTTTTGATTGATAACATTATAATTGCTTATAACACAGAAAAGAAACAGAACATAATCTTGTGTTAAGCACCATCTGAGCAGCCAAGAAAAAATAAGTCACTGCAGAGTTGCAGCTCTACAGTGACCAATGCTTTCAATAAACATCTCATCCGTATTTAACCTGACACAATCATGCAGCATAACACCGTCAATTTCAAAATACTGAAATTCATATGACAATTCATTAGCTGAAAATTTCTTTTCAATTCGTAGAACTGAATGCTTTTTCCGGACACAGCTTTAAACCTTGTGGAGGTTCGACTTCTAATGTGTGAATACATTATCCTTTTTCTACAATTTCCGTTTTCCGAGGCGGTGTTTTTTTCCTATTCGTCGTTAAATTCTTTTAAATTAGTCAGAGCGCTTTTGTTTATCGAGAAAAGCAAATCGCATATTACATTCTCGTCGGTAGCGTAATCTGAGCGCACCCACTGAATTATTATACCTGTACTGCCGTTTAAAATATAGGAAAAAATGTATTGTTCCACATCCGAAAAAAAAGTGATATTCAGGTTATCAATAAATTTAAGAATGGACCTCTGCATAAACATTGACTTGAATTTCGGATCCGCTGCGTCTATAAGAAGAGTTCTGAACACCTTATCATTATCTCTTAAATATTTAAGGAAAGATAAAATATATTTATGCGCTCCCATATCGTTTTCTTCGGCAATTTTTTTAAGATGCTCCTCTGTTTCGTCTATAATCTCGTTCTCAAGCTCTTTTAAAAGATCCGCCGGCTCCTCATAGTGAGCATAAAAGGTTGAGCGGTTTAGGTCTGCTCTGTCGCAAAGCTCTCTGACTGAAATCTTATGAATATCCCCTTTTTCTCTGAGTAAATCCATTAAAGCATTCTTAAACATAAGTTTTGAGAGCCGTGTTCTTTGATTATTTTTTATATTCACTGTCATTAACTCCTCATTTTTTTGATTTTATGTCGGTTTTACAACAATCATTATATAAACTGATGATTGTAAGTGCAACATTGTGTTGTTATAATAGCATTGTAATACAAAATTCGCAAAATGTCAAGCGAAAGAAAAGAGGTTTTACTAATGTTCAAAAAATTTGAATCCCCGCTTTTAAACTCAAGAGTTAAAAGCGCAGAAGTACAAAAAAGCGAAAAATGGCTCGGATACTTATTGGGTCCTGCCGGCGCTCTGCTTTTAAACGCGGTTCTCGGTACATATCTTAACGTGTACTATACGGATGTTCTTAATCTCACTTCCGTTTGGGGAGGCGCATTCTTAACAATTTTCCCGGTAGTTTCAAAAATTATAGACGCAATAACTAATATCATTATGGGATATGTTATTGACCATACAAAAACTAAGCAGGGAAAAGCTCGTCCTTGGATATTTATATCCGCCCCCATGATCACCGTAACAGGAATTCTTCTTTTCACCGTTCCCTCCGGCAATGAGACACTTCAGGTCATTTGGGTATTGATTTCCTATAATCTTTTCTATTCACTGGCATACACGATTTTCAGTATGAGCCACTGTCTTATGGTTCCCCTTTCAACACGAAACACCGAACAGCGCGGTTCGCTTTCCGTTTTTAATCAGATTTCAACTATTATGATGAGCGGAATCATTGTCGCACTTATCTTCCCCATGGTAATTATGCCTGTTCTCGAAGTTGACAAATCAAAATGGATTGTTACAATGTGTATCCTTTCCATACTTGCGCTTCCTCTTACTTTGCTTGAATACTACTTCACAAAAGAAAGAGTTACTCTTGAATCGGCAGACATTGAACAGGAAGAAAAAACACCGTATAAAGAATCCCTTAAAGCAATTTTTACCGATAAATACATGATTCTTATTCTTCTTTACTTCCTGATTTATACTGTTGGCACACAGTTTAAGAATCTCGGACTTGTTTATTTCTGCAACTATGTTTTAGGAACATACAACGACGGAACAACACAAACGCTGATTTCTGTTGTAGGCGGTATCCCCATGGGTATAGGCATATTTGCCGTTTGGCCCCTTGCAAAAAAATTCGGAAAAAGAAATCTTACTATGGCAGGATTTGTTTTATACGCGATCGGCAGCGGTATCTGCTGGATGTTCCCCACAAACATGGTTATTGTAATAATCGGTCAGTTTATTAAAAATATCGGCGGACTTCCCTGCTCGTATGTGTTTATGGCACTCTTCGCCGACATTCTCGACCACATGGAATGAAAAAAAGGCTTCAGATGCGACGGCGTTGCAATGTCAATTTACAACACAATCGCCGTTGCCAGCATCGGTATTGTTACAGGACTATTTAACCTTCTCCTTGCAAAAACAGGTTATGTAGCTCCTTATTATAATGCCGCAGGCGAGCTTATTGCCGTGCAGAGCGAATCGGTTAAAAGCGCAATAACATTCTCTTTTGTAGGCCTTGAGACAATTACTGCCGTTATTCTCGTTGTAATTTTGGCATTTATCTCCGTTGAGAAAAATATTCACCAAAAACAGGACGAAATAAAAGCAAGAAAAGAAAATATAAAATAATTTAATTAAGCTAAAAAACTGACGAATAATTTATCGAGGTGAAAACAATGAAAGCCGTAAACCTTCTTACGGAATACATGAAAAATCCCTTAGGAATAGATATAAGCAATCCGAGACTGTTTTGGACTTGTCAGGACGGTATTATGCAAACCGCATACCGTATTGAAGCCGAAGACGAAAAAGGCGCGGTTCTTTGGGACAGCGGAAAAGTTGATTCTTCACAGATGACCGGTATACGATATCCGCTGAATCTCCTGTCCCGGCAGAGAGTGTACTGGAAGGTAAAGCTCTGGGACGAAAATCAAAAAGAAGGCGAATGGTCGGAAACTGCGTTTTTCGAGCTTGCTTTTCTTAAAAACGGCGACTGGAAAGCAAAATGGATTACGGGTAATTACAAGGTAAAGAAAAAAAACCGCTATCCTGCCGACTGTTTTAAAAAATCATTCACAGCGAAAAATCCCGTAGAAAGCGCCAGGCTTTATATGACAGCCTGCGGACTTTACAGCGTTCGGATAAACGGTTCGGATTTTGGTATGCCACTTGCTCCGGGAATAACCGATTACAGAAAAAGAGTTCAGTATCAGACATACGATGTTACAGCGCTTATAAAAAAGGATAATGTTATTGAAGCCCGGCTGTCTGACGGCTGGTACAGAGGCTCCTGCGGAGCATGGGGACTTAAAAATCAGTACGGAACAGAAACAAAGCTTTTGGCTCAGCTCGAAATTAGATACAAAGACGGCACATCTGATACCATAATAACCGATAATTCATGGCAATGGTCAAACGACGGTCCCGTAACTGCGGCCGATATTCAGGACGGAGAAAATATTGACGCTTGCAAAAAGCCTTCATACTCAGGAAAAGCAAAGGAAACTTCTCACAATGTAATCCCCTCTTGTTCAAATAATGTTCCGATTGCTGAAATGGAAACCTTTAAAGGAAAGATGCACACGGCTCCTTCCGGCAGGAGGATTATAGATTTCGGACAAAATATTGCAGGTTATATATCTTTTAAGATTAACGCAAAAAAAGGTCAGAAGCTGCTTATGCGCTTCGGCGAGCTTATTGACGAAAACGGCGAGCTTACTCTTAAAAATATTCAGTGCAGCACAAAGAAAAAAACTACGCCTCTCCAGGAAATAAAATATTTATGCAAAGACGGCGTAAATGAATATAAAACAAAATTTTCAATATTCGGCTTCAGGTATGCGGAGATTACCTCTGACGCTGATATTAATGAGGAAGATTTTACAGCCGTTGCCGTTTATTCAAAAATGGAGGAAACAGGCTTTTTCGACAGTTCAAACGAGCTTCTCAACAAATTCGTAACCGCCACAAAATGGTCCGCTAAAAGCAACAGCACCGACCTTCCCACAGACTGTCCCACAAGAGAGAGGCACGGCTGGCTGGGAGATGCTCAGATTTTCTGCAATACTGCAAGCTATCTTTTTAACTACGCTTCATTTGCACAGAAATATGAAAACGATATTTGCGATGCACAGCACAAAAACGGCAGCTTTACTCAAATAGTGCCAGTCGGCGGTATTGATTTTTATATGAACGTTATGGACGGTTCTGCAGGCTGGTCCGACGCCGGCATATACATTCCTTACAGAATATACAAGATGTACGGCAATACAGCTATTCTAACGGAAAAATATGATGCCATGCGTCGTTTTGCCGAGTATAAAATTAAAACGCTTGGAAAATGGTATATGACTGCACTTCCCACAGGCGCAGGTTTTAAGGCATCGAGAAATATCGCAAACTACGGACAGTCTTACGGCGAATGGGCTGAACCCGCAGATGTTAAAGCGTTGGAAATATCTGATTTTATCAGTCCTCATCCTGAAGAAACTACGGCATATCTTGTCTATATGCTTCGGTGTATGGAAGAAATCGCAGAGGTTTTAGGAAAAACCGGTGACGCTGAACGCTATAAGCACTATGCGAAAAAAGCTAAAAACGGCTATCAGAAGCTTGTCGGCACAAAGAAATTTTCCCTTGACACAGACAGACAGGCAAAGCTTGTAAGACCCTTATACTTCAATCTTTTAAATGACGAGCAAAACGAATTCGCAAAAAAGCGTCTTATCAAGGCTCTTGATAATTACGGCTGGCGCCTGGGAACAGGATTTCTTTCTACTCCGCTTATTCTTGATGTACTTGCAGACATAAATATAGACTACGCATACAGGCTTCTTGAAAACGAGGAGATGCCCGGCTGGCTTTTCATGACAAAAAGCGGAGCCACAACAATATGGGAAAGCTGGGAAGGAACTCAGGCTCAGGGCGGTATAGCCTCACTTAACCACTATTCAAAAGGCGCAGTGTGCGAATGGCTGTTCCGTTCAATGTGCGGCATAAATATTGACGGTGAAAATCATTTCATTATTAGGCCTCTCCCCGGCGGTCATTTCTCTTACGGAAAGTCAGAATATAAAAGCATTTACGGCACTGTAACATCAGGCTGGAGAAAGAAGGACGACGGTTACGAATACGAAATAACAGTGCCGTCAAACACAACAGCGCTGATTATTCTGCCGGGGAAAGCGCCCAAGCAGGTAACCGCAGGCGTATATACTATTAAGGATTCGGAGCTTGATGTAAAATGACTTACCACTTAGCAATTGATATCGGAGCTTCAAGCGGCAGGGCAATTATCGGTTATATCGAAAACGATAAGCTTAAGCTTGAAGAGATTTACCGCTTTGAAAACTACATAAAAAAAGACTGCGGCGAGCTTGTATGGGACATTGATAATCTCTTGAATCAGGTTATTGCCGGCATAAAAAAATGCAATGAAATAAACAAAATTCCCGAAACCGTAGCCATTGATACATGGGGCGTTGATTATGTATTGATTGATGAAAACGGAAACGAAATTCTTCCGGCTGTATCGTACCGCGCTAACAGAACTGACAGTGTTCAAGAGGAAATCGGAAAAATACTTTCTCAGAAGGATCTGTATGTCAGAACAGGTATTCAAAAACAGAATTTCAATACGCTGTATCAGCTTTACTGCGATAAAAAATCAGGAAAACTCAAAAAGGCAAAATATTTTCTTTTGATACCTGATTATCTTGCCTATAAGCTCACGGACAAAATGACAAACGAGTACACCAACGCCACAACCACAAACCTTGTAAATGCCGCCGCAAAAGACTGGGATAATGAAATAATAGAAAAACTCGGTCTGCCGAGAAGCATTTTTCTTGACTTGTCTCTTCCAAAAACGAAAATAGGTTGCTTTAATGAAAAAACCAAAAATACGGCAGGCTTTGACGCAAAAGTTATTTGCGCGCCCAGCCACGATACCGCAAGCGCCGTTTGTGCCTGTCCTGTAAATGACAATTCAGTTTACATTTCATCCGGAACATGGTCGCTTATCGGAACGGAAAACAGTTACCCTGTTTTGACAGAAGAAGCGCTTCAGGCGAATTTCACCAACGAAGGTGGCATTAATTACAGATTTCGTTTTCTTAAAAACATTATGGAAATGTGGCTGTTCCAGAGTATTCGCAGGGATATTATGAAATCCATGACTTACGACGAAATGATGTTTGCAGCAATGAAAAGCGGCTATGAAAAGAAAATTAATCCAAACGCCCCTGAGTTTATCGCCCCAGAAAACATGATAAACGTCGTCAGAAAACATCTGAATAATGAAAATCTTCCCTTGGACTGCGTTATTAATTCAGTTTATCATTCCCTTGCCCGGAGCTATGCCGATGCGGTAGCAGAAATAGAAAAAATAAGCGGTAAGAATATAGACTCTATAAATATTGTGGGAGGCGGCTCAAAAGACAGCTATTTAAACAGCCTTACAAAAAAATATACAGGCAAAAAAGTCTTTGCAGGTCCCACAAAAGCCACAGCCACAGGCAATATAGCCTCACAGCTTATGTACAGCGATAAAAATCTTACATTGGAAAAAGTAAGAGAGCTTATAAAAAATTCTCTTGACATTAAGGAGGTTAACTGATGTCATACAAAGAAGCTAAAGAAAAATACGCCGCATAATCCTACAATAGAAAATGTACAGGCAGGAGTAGAAGCCTTTAAGGAAAGCGGTTCAGACTGTATAATCGCAATAGGCGGCGGCTCATCAATGGACACGGCAAAGGCAATCGGAATAATAATAAAGAATCCGGAGTTTTCCGATGTTCGTTCACTTGAGGGCGCAGCGCACACAAAGAATAAATGCGTACCCATTATCGCAGTACCCACAACGGCAGGAACAGCGGCAGAGGTAACGATAAACTATGTAATCACCGACGCAGAGAAAACAGAAAGATGGTATGCGTAGATGTGCACGATATACCTGTAGTAGCAGTAGTAGACCCGGATATGATGTCAACAATGCCGAAGGGACTTACGGCGG
>CASEDF010000011.1 GCA_949286705.1 uncultured bacterium
CGTTTGATAAATTTACTAAATCGCGTGATAACGCTATCTTTTGATGCGAATATCGCATGGACTGTGCTTCACAGTCTGATTTCCGCGCTGTGATGGTTAGTAATCTAGCTTGTGATGCAGCTAAGCCCATCCTTATTCCTTTCGTAATTTCGTAACAAAATCCTTATATACATGATGGGATACGACATTTTACATAAAAATCTTTAAAATTTATCAAAGATTTCGTAACAAATTTTAACAATTTTTAGAGTAGACATTACGCAAATATCCATTAAATGATTGATGTGAAGTAAAAAATAATATTCTATTGTATTTATGGGGCAGGATATGAGTACTCAGACTTTAAATTCAATAGCTTCAAAAGAATTATATATACAGTACGACTGGTACAGGAATACATTTCCGCCGATTGTACAAGAAGCTTGTGATGAATTCTTTTTACCCGGATTTAAGTTTGAAATGATAGGCATCAGCAAAAATATTAATGCCTTGATGGACAAAGAATCTTACTTTGTTACTAAAATCATGATTGACAAACAATACGATATGTTTTTCAGATCTTCAGAAAAAGCAATCTCATTGATTTTAGACCGCGTGCTCGGCAAACCTAACAGATCATTCAATTTAAACAGAATGACAGATCTGGAAGCTAAAATCATAACAGCTTTTAATGATTATATGTTTAATATGGCATCAAAACTTCTAAACCCGCCCCCTGCAAATGAATTAAGACGTACAAATTTCGATGTCATTCATTTAACCTTTGTAATCAAAGATACTGAAGAACCAAAATTCGGAAAATTTATTGTATCTTTACCTGCGGCACTTTTAACCCCGGCAGAAATAATTTCTAAAGGCGAAAAATTTGACAATACAACATTCAAGACAAGTACTCTTGATGTCAAAATTAAAATCGGCTCTACTAAATTTTCAATGTACGATTTAAAAAATCTTGATATTGAAGATATGGTAATTTTTGATAACAGTAATACAAAAAAAATGACACTTGTCATAGACGATTACGAAAAAGAAATAAAATTAAACCCGAATTTAGGATTAATAACACCAATAGACGATAATAACGGAGGAGAGAATATGGGAGCTAATAACTTATGGGACAGCATTGAAGTGGAAATGAGCGCCGAATTTGATGCCGTAAAAATAACTCTCGGAGACTTAAAAAATATTGAAGACGGTATGGTCGTTGACCTGACATCAATTTATGATAATAAAGTTACCTTAAAAGTTGAAGATAAAATTATAGCCCGTGGCGAACTTGTTATAGTCAACGACCGTTACGGAGTAAAAATATCCGAAGTCGTTGCACAACAAAAAGCAGGTGCTGCACCTGCAGCAACAGCTGATGAATTCACCGAAGAAAATAACGATTTTGTTGACAATGAACCTGCGGGCGAAATAGAAGACGAAACACCGGCTGCTGACCAGCAGGACGAAGAATTCGACTACAGCGACTTTGAACTTGATGACGAAGATATCTAAAGGGGGTATTAATGGGAGGATACATAGCTAATTTTACGGTTTATACTATGGCAATGCTAGGATTAATCTGCTTTGCGCTTTTTGTTTATAAAAAATTTGCAAACGGAGCTGCAAATAATAAATCACAATTTTTGGGTATTGAAGAATGCATAAACCTTGCACCGCGCAAAAACTTGTATGTAGTCCGCGCAGGACACGAAAGATTTTTAATAGCTTCCGATGTCGACAAAACAAATTTAATCTCAAAACTCGACGATAATGCAAAGCCGCAGCGTTTTGAAAGACAGCCGGATGCGGAAGATTTGCCTGTAATCGTGGATTTCCCGCAAAAACCTGTTATAAAAGAAATGCTCAAAAAAATCAACGAAATATAAGGATATGAAATGGATACAGTTTTAAAAGATATAAATCCTGTTTTACAGTTATTGATAGTCATGACGGTATTTTCACTGATACCGTTTGTATTCTGCTGTATGACAAGTTTTTTAAGATTTGTCATAGTATTTTCAATGCTTAAAACAGCACTCGGTACCCAGCAGGTGCCGCCATCAATCGTAATTATCGGACTTGCAATGATTTTAACGTTTTACACTATGGGAACAACATTTACCAAAATGTATGAACTCGGTTCTGTTCCGTATCAGCAGAACCAAAATATAGTAGCTGCAATAAATGAAGGCTCAAAACCGTTAAAAGAATTTATGATGAAACAAACACGCGAAGCCGATCTGGCATTTTTTGTGGAATTATCCCAAAAGACACCGCCAAAATCGCCTGAAGAAATAACTATCTGGCAGGTCGCACCGGCGTTTATTATAAGTGAATTAAAAACAGCTTTTGAAATCGGATTTATAATCTTTGTCCCGTTTATAGTATTAGACCTTGTGGTAGCAAATATACTTCTGGCGCTCGGTATGTTCATGCTGTCGCCTACGATTATATCACTGCCGTTTAAACTGTTGATATTTATTGCGGTGGACGGCTGGGCGCTTATAGTGCAGGGGCTTGTTACAAGTTACAATTAAGGAGAGTTATGGAACCTTTAATAGAATATTTAGCAAGAGGATTTATGGTAATGCTGGCAATATCAATGCCATGCGTACTTGTTGCGGCAGGTATAGGTTTGGTCGTCGGTATTTTGCAGGCCGTAACACAGGTTCAAGAACAAACAATTGCCGCTGCACCGAAAATTCTTGCTGTATTTTTAGTTATAATCATAGGCGGGGTAGGTTTTATCAAAATTTTAACTAACCTTTTTACGGATGGTATGGCTCTTGCATTCAATGTTGTACCCAAAAATGCAAACTACGTACTATCATCAGATTATTACAAATACACAACGCCTTTTGCAGGTGAAATGAATGACAGATTTAATAATGATTCAAAAATTGATGACATTATGAAAAATCCGGGCAAAGTTCCGTTTATTGACAGTCAGCAGAAAATGCGATATCTGCCAAGTTCAAGAACACCAATGCCCAGACCTGATTTTGTAGAAACAAACACAATTCTCGGAAGATAACAAATGAAAAAAATCATCTCAACAATTTTATTAATGAACTGTATTCTGCCGGCTTTTGCATTTGAAGATTATATGCTGGTCTCCAAAGCTCCGGTAAAATCCGTTATGGTAGAAAATAATAAAATTCTTGAGGCAAAACCCGTTTTTACAATAGATAATCAAAAAAAAATAATAATTCTGACTCCTGTTTCTTCAGGAAAAACTAAAGTTATTTTAACTACCGCAGAAGGCGAAAAAATATTTGACATTAAAATAACAGACAAAAAAACCACAATAAAACCCCAAGAAGGGTTTGAATATTTTCAAATAGATACCCCGCCGGAAGAAATAGAAATTCCGGAACCGCCGGAGGCAATTGATTTACCGCTTCCGCCTGATAACGGAGGAAAAAATTGATGGATGCAATCTTAGCAGAATTAATGAAAATGTTTCCTTTGTTAAACACCATGCTCGGGGCAGGGATTATGGTATTTTCGCGTCTTATCGGGTTTATGAGGCTAGCACCGATATTTAACAGAAAAGAAATTCCCGGAATGGTAAAACTTGCATTATGCCTGCTTTTAACAATTATAATAACCCCGTTTGTTAAGCCTGAAAGTCTTATGGTAATGGATTCTTTTGCCTTATCAATCCTTTTAAACATTGTTGTAGGAGCGTTAATAGGTTATATGGCGCAATTAATACTGCTCGCGGTAGATGCCGGTGCTGATATGATAAATATGCAAATGGGTCTATCTTCCGCAATGGTATTGGAACCGACAACATCCGGTCAGGTTTCTCTTTTAGGTAAAATTATGGCTCTGTTCGGACTGTTAATCTTTATAAATCTCGGAGGAGCTTATTGGCTAATAAGAGCACTGATGCGAAGTTTTGAAATATTTCCCATTTTTGCAACAAGCATTCCTCTGGCAAAACTTGTAAATATGGATTATCTGATAAGTATCTCTTCAAACGTATTATTTATGGGGCTTCAAATAGCGTCACCGATTTTGCTTGCCACATTAGGTCAGGACATTATCCTCGGCGTAATTTCAAAAACAGCACCTCAGGTAAACGTTTTCCAATTAAGCTTTTTGTTCAAACCTGTCTTAGGCGCGGCAATTATGGTCTGGATTTTGCCGATGTTATTGAATATCATAAGCGACTACTTTTTGTCTTACTCTAATATATTCTAAAAATATTGCGTATTTTTTCATAGTACAATACTTTTATGGTTAAAAGCGCATATATCCATATACCTTTTTGCAAAGCAAAATGCAAATACTGTTCTTTTATCTCATTTCCGAAACTTGAATTAAAAGATCAATATCTTTATGCGCTTATAAAAGAAATAAAATATTATTACAAAGGCGAAATACTTGACACAATTTACTTTGGAGGCGGAACTCCATCACTTTTAACGCCGGAGGAATTTAAAACTCTGCTTAATTTATTCAATTTTACGGATAAAACCGAAATTACGGCAGAGCTTAATCCTGACGGGCTGACACAGGATTACATTAAAGGCTTAAAATCTATAGGAATAAACCGCATAAGCCTCGGCTGCCAGACTTTTAACGACAATATTCTGCAAATAATCGGGCGCCGTCATACCTCAAAACAAGTTGAAGATGCTGTAAAATTTGCTCAAAATGCAGGTTTTGACAATATCAGCCTTGATTTTATCTACGGATTACCAAATCAGACAGCCGAAATGTTTACAAATGACCTTAAACATGCCATCGCACTTGACATACAACACATATCACTTTACGGTTTAAAAATTGATGAAGGATGCTATTTTTACACCCGCATGCCGGAAAACCTTCCTGATGAAGACGCTCAAGCAGATATGTATTTAAAAGCAATCGAAATTTTAAAAGATTTTAACCACTATGAAATAAGCAATTTCGGCAAACCGTCAAAACACAACTTAAATTACTGGAATAACAACAATTATTACGGTTTTGGAGCTGCTGCCCACGGCTACATAGATGACACAAGATATTCAAACGCTGAAACCCTTGAAGAATATATTAAAAACCCGATAAAACATTCAACACAACATATTCTCTCAAAACAAGAACAGCTTGAAGAAGAAATTTTTCTGGGATTCAGGAAAATGGACGGAATTAACCTTGAGCAAATAAACAACAAATTTAATATAAATTTTTACGAAAAATACTCGAAAATCATTGAAAAATACTCAAATTACATCAAAAAAACAAACAAAGGCTACTGTTTTAACACAAATGGCATTCTTGTCAGCAATACAATTTTATCTGAATTTTTGCAATAAAAAAGACCCTTTTAAAAGGGTCTTTTTTATTATGTAAGCATTTATAACTATTTAGCAGCTTCTTCAGCAGCTTTAGCTGCTTCTTCACCGGCCTTTGCACCTGATTCCGCAGCTTCAGCCGCTGCTTTTTCACCAGCCTTTGCGCCTGCTTCCGCAGCTTCAGCTGCTGCTTTTTCACCAGCCTTTGCGCCTGCTTCCACAGTTTCAGCCGCTGCTTTTTCACCAGCCTTTGCGCCTGCTTCCGCAGCTTCAGCCGCTGCTTTTTCACCGGCCTTCGCACCTGCTTCCGCGACTTCATCTGCTGCTTTTTCACCGGCCTTTGCGCCTGATTCTGCGGCTTCGTCAACTGCTTCAGCCGCCTTTTTACCGGCACCTGTCAATCTTTGCCAGATATTTGAATCTAACCATTGACCTGCTTTACCTAAATAGTGACCTATTTTTTGTTTGAATTTAGCTTCTTTTAATGCTACATCATCAAGAACATTCAATTTACCGCCTCTTACTGCTGCTATCAGTGCTCCGCTAACGGCAATTGCTGCTACAACAACACCTGCCAGTGCCTTCAAAAATACATGTTTCTTTTTAGGTGTATCTTCATGCTTTGCAGGAACCTGAGCATCAGGTTTTGTAAATTTCCCCGGTGCATTAATACGATCTTGTGCGGATTGCGCCGGCGCAGCCGCCTTAAAACTTACGGCAGAAACAGAATTTATCATCAGAAAACCTCCTATTACTATACACACATTTTATCAAATTCTTACACCATATAAACCCTCTGATATCATGATTTTGACCGAAATAAAAAACTTTTTCAATATTTGTTACAAAAGTTTACAATACTTTTGGAATAATTAAAAAGATTGTGTCATCTTTTAGTACAGAAAGGGAGATATATGGAACAAGAAACATTAATTTATATAGAAGAAAAAGATAAAAATGAAGCCGCAAAACTTGCCGGAGGCTTCACTCTGGAAGACACAATGAAAAGAGCTTACATTAATGCTCTGGGCAGTGAACTTGCAATGAAATATCTTGCACAGGAAGAAATAAATGTTTCTAATATATACAATTTGCATAATATCTACAAAATCAGAGAAGAATTTGACATTGCAGATATAATGCTTCCCAATATCCATATTGATGTTCGAATGATATATGATAACGAATATATTTTTATCCCGAAAACACACTTTGAATACGGATTGACACCTGACATTTATCTTGTATTTCAAATGCTGGATGAGGAATCCTGTGTTAAATTTTTAGGATTTTTTGAACCGAAATTAATTAATAAAAACAATCATAATGACAAATATTATTTTATTGAGAAAGAAAAATTATCACATCCGTCCGACCTGAAAGCATATATAGAAAACTTTAACGGCAATACTACCGAAGCACTTTCTACCGAAGATTATGAAAACGGTCAAAAACTTGCAATGTCACTTATAGACCACGACATTACCGATAATGATAAACGTCAACTCCTCAAAATGCTCATAAAATGTTCTGCATTGCGTGAAGATTTAATTGAATTTGACAACTTTGAATGGGTTTCTTATCACGTTGCAACAAATGAAGATTTAACATATGCAACAGAAATTACCGATCAATATAATAAAAACGTTCAAGATGAATTCGATATATTTGAACAAGCGGATGAATTTGAAACCGATGATGATTTTAATGAAAATCTGACGGATGAAAATCTTACCTTTGATGAATGTACTACGGAGGATTTCTCTGAAGATAATTTACTGCAGGCACTATCCGATGACGAATCTGATATTGAATCCACAGATGATAATACCTATGAAAATACTGAAATCGAAACACCTGAAGATACAGCTTTGGAAACCGAACAAGACAAAACATACAATACAGAAAATGATATTCCTGAAATTGATTCATCCGAAGAGTTATCTGATAATAATGCAGAAAATGCATATAACCAAACAGACATTTCGGATGGCGATGTTACAGGAATTGACTTGCCCGAAGCAATGCCCGAGGGGACACTACTTGATGCAATACCTGAAGTAAACATTGATGAATTGCCGGATAATCTTTCCTTAGAAGAACCTGATAGTATTGACGAAATTTCTGAGGAACTGCCACCGCAAGAAGATATTGAAAAATTGTCACTTGACACAATAAATGAAACAGCAGATTTAGAAAACGAGTTCGTTTCTTCACCTGACGAAACCTTTAATTTATCAGATTTGACGATTGATGAATCCGAAATAAATACAGATGAACAAACCTCTCCTGAAGATACAACTGTTGAAAAAATTCATTTAAGCGAATTCAACGAGTTACCTTTTGACACAGGAGAGCAGACTTCTGATGAAGAAATCGAAGAATTCAATGAACCTGAAACTTTAGCGGATGATGCTGATACCACAGAAGATATACAAGATTTGAATACTAATGAATCTCCAGAATTAATAAATTTTGAAAATTTAGAAGAAAGAGATGACATTAAACCTCTTGATGAAGAACCGTTTAAAGATAATGAAATAACCTCTCTGGATACTCTCGAAACTGTCAATGAAACGCCTGAGGTTGAAAAAATTTCAAATGATACGACTTCTTTTGATAATCTTGAACTTCCGCAAGACAGCACCATTGACTATGCTGATATGAATAATGACATTTCTGAAACCATTTCGCTAAGTGATCTGGATAATTTATCCGAAGAAATTACTCAATCCGACAATTCGGAAGAAATTTCCGAACAACCGGTATCTCTTGAAGAGTTATCAATTTCCGTTCCGGAAACACCTGCTGAAGTTACAACTGATGACTTTTTAGAAACTTTAGCTTCAGACAATACTTCGTTAGAAGATACGGCGGCAGATGAAACTGCCGCAGACAGACCTGATGAAAACGAACAGAATTTGATTGAAGCTGAAACAGCAAATACCGAAAAAATTGTATCTTACGAAAATTCAACTGTAATTAATAATCAAGTTGATGCCCCGGGCGAATTTAATATTGATATTAACCAGCCTGTTGAAAAATCAAAAGATAATGATATTGAAAAGTTAGAAATTCTTTATAATGAAAATCAAAATTTTGAAGATAATGAAAATAATCTGCAATTCAAAGCCGCATTGCCTGAAAAAGGTAAAAAAGCAATTGCATTAGCAACTATTGTAGTTGCAGCTTTAGCTTCTCTTTTGATATATGCAGCAATGAATAAAAGCGAAAACAAAATTGCGGAACAAAATAATACAAGCATCTTAGAAAAGAATTTACCTAAATTGGACGAACAGGAAATTCCGCAGGAAAATACCGTTCTCCCCGCGAAAACAAATACCAAGCCAAAACTTGAAGATATGGCAAAAGATGCAGAAAAAAATGTTACCAAGCCTAAAGCGCCTATTATTGAAACTCCTTATCTTGATGTCAAAAAATTATCCTGGCTGGTACCTGACTATGTATCTTACAATGACGATTTCAAAAAGTATCTGCAAACAGCCGGCAAAAGCCTCAAATTATCACTTTCAAGCGATCTTTTATTAGCCACCGAATATGCTTATTCAGATCAAATTCAGGTAAATATCGTTTTGTCCAAAGAAGGTACTATACAAAATGCAAAAATACTTCAATCAAGTGGTTCTACTCAAATTGATGATATTGTGTTACGAACTGTAAATGATACTCTCAAAGTAGTAAAAGCCCCTGCAGGAGTGATTGTTGGCGATAGTATACAGTTGACACTTAAAATATATCTATAAATATGCTATAATACTTGTGAAGGAAACTTTACAAGTGGATTTGGCACAGGATAAATTAGAATTAATAGAAAAAATAATACGAAATGACAAAAAGTTTTCAAATAATGAAGATTTATTTGATGACTTTTTTAACGAAACCTGCAAACGCTCATTAGGGATTGTTAATATTGTAACCTCTGATGCCGCGCTTGAAGCTTATTTAAAAAAGATTGCGACAACATCAATATTGAATGTTTTAAAAGATTCAGGCAGACTTAGAAGGACAAGAGCGGGTTACACTCCGACACGCGAAATTACTATTGATGAAACAATATCTGACAAATATGAAGATGTAAAAGTTTCATACGGCAATTTTAATGTTGAAATTTCTCCGGAAGAAATAGCTGTCAAAAAAGAAACTGTTAAACAGGTAGCAAACTTAATATACAAAATTGATGAAGAAGATCCTAATAAACAGTATTTACAAATTTATAAATTGCGTTATGATAATGGAATGACACAAAAAGAAATTTCTGAAGAACTAGGTTTATCCCAGTCAGAAGTTTCAAAACGATTATTCAGATTGATGAAAAAAGTTAAAGAATCGTTTAGGTAAAACTATGAGATGTCCCGTATGCAAGAAAATAATTCCGGAAAATACGCTTAAATGTCCGTATTGTAAAACCAGAACCGGTTTATTATGCAAAAATTGCAATACAGTAAATTCAATATTTGAATTAAAATGTAAAAAATGCGGAAAAGAAATATTAAAAATTTGTCCGCATTGCAAGAGCGTCAACTTTCCCAATGCCGAAAAATGCAGAAAATGCGGCATGCCTTTCGAAAATATTGAAGAACCCGTGAAAGTAGATACTCTTGAATACAGACCCAATTTAATTTCACAAAAAAATGCCGTAACCGTTTTAACACAAGGACTTCTATCCGAGGATAAAAAAATTTTTTCACTCAGCGGCGAAAAAGGTATCGGTAAAAGTTATGTTTTAAAAGAAACTGTAAAAAAACTTCAGGAGCATAAATTTATCTGGCTGTTCGGAAAATGCACCCCTCTAACCCAGCTTACACCCGGCGGAATGATTCAGGACATGATTTTGAATTTATACAACCTGCCGAATTTTTGTGTAAATTCAGCTGATTTTAAAAAAGATGCGACAAAATTTTTCCAGAATGAATTTCCTCAAATGACAGGATTTGAGGTGAATAATTTTATCAATTTTCTGTATTCATCTCAGGCGGGGAATTTTGAAGATTTGCTTATCAACAAAAAGAAAACATTTAATATGTTATACAAAGTCTTTGATAAAATTTCCCAGTTGAGTGAATTTATTCTTATAGCAGATAATTTTGATTTTATAGACGGATTCTCATATGAATTTTTAAACAATTTACTAAAACGCGAAAATCTCAAGATGCGTTTTATTATGATGTACAGCGATGCAAAACCGGCAAAGGGGTATTTCTACTTACCCGATGACATCTATCTGGATATAAGTATTGCACCATTAAATAATCTTGAAATGGATGAATTTTGCAAAGCCTATGAAGAAGCTTTTTCATATACAAATGAATTTGAAAGACATGAAATTATAGAAAAGAGCAAAGGTCATCCGGCATTTTTGGAACAGGCATTGAGCTATTGCTTTGACTGCCAGATAGGTGACAAATCCTTTAAATTGCCTGATACGTTTACGGAAATAATTCGCGAACGCCTGAAAAATTTGAAAGAAGTAAATTCTATTGCCTACAAAACTCTTGTCGGAGCATCAATTTTCGGTGACAAAATTAATCTTGCGTTACTTAAAGAAATATTTGAATTTGACGAAAAAGAATTCACAGGGATTATAGATTACTTAAGAGAAATGCATTTTATAGAACCTGTAAATGAAATATTCTATGAATTTAAAAACCTTTTGTTATGGGAAACTATCCTCACAAGTTCAAAATATGATAAAGATTTTATACCAATAAACACTAAAATTGCCAATTCAATACAAAATCTTATAATGAATTCCAATGCAATATTAGGAATAATTGCCCAGAATTTAAAACAAACGCAGCTTGCACTTGATATCTGGACAAAAAATACAAGACTTGCCGCATATGTCGGGGACACAAATCTTTATGTAATTTCGCAAAAACAGTGCCTTGCGCTTATCAATGAGCTTGACGAAAGTGAAACAATAAAAACACGATACAACATTTCTGAGCGTCTGGGGAAAATTTTATCCGACTACAACCCGAAAGAAGCTTTAGACTTTTTACCTGACGCAATAGCGAACGCAAAAGCTGTCGGCGACAGCCCGAAGGAAATTGAACTTTTGGGATATTTGTCATATTGCTGTCTGAGGACCGGTAACTATTACGGGAATGTTGAATGTGTCGATAATGTTCTTTTAAAAGTACCTGCCGAACACAAACTTGAAACAGCACTTTTAAAAGCCTCTAAACTTGAAGCATTATTAAACATAGGGAACTGCGGAGAGGTTATAAATACTATTGATAATGATATAATGCCGGTGCTTGATAACTTTCTGGCAAAATCACCAAAATCCAAAATTTCTTATGAATTTGTATATGAAACATGGTTAAAAACTTATCTTCTTCTGGCAAATGCGCTTGTTCTGCAGGGTAATGACCGTTCTTTTGAAATTCTGACAATTATATTTGACATAATTGAAAGAAATAATATAAAAGACAACTTATTTATCTGTAAAAGTAAACTCACGCTGGCTTTTGCCAATACGATGAAGGGTGATTTTTACACCTCCGAAACAATTCTTGAAGATGTCTTAAAACTTTACAAAACAAACACAATGGATAATGAAACAATTCTTCGATGGAATTTAATTGAGATATTAAACAACTTTTTTAGAGAAAGATATGACGGCCTGCAGGAGGATTTATTCCAGGTGGTAACGTTTGCGAACAACTGCGGCGATAATTTCACCAAAAACGTATTAAAAACATTACTTGGTAAAATCTTTAAAGACCATGAACAATCAAAACAGGCACTTGACATTTATAACGATCAAATAACCTATTTTGCAAAAGAAAAAATGGCGCTGGGCGCACTTTTAACCTGGTATTTGATAGCGGAAGCCACACTGGATGTTGAAGGTCCGCATGCCGCAATTGAAATTGCGAATCAGGCACTTGATGTTGCACAAAACCCGAAAATTAACAATTATTTCTTTATAATACTTTTAAAAATGCTTATAGTAAAAGCCTGTATTGTCATTTCGGATTATGAAACAGCAAAAATCCAGATAGAAAATGCTATTATTCTGGCAAGCAAATTCAACCTTAAAGATATTTTATCAAGACTGTACCTGCTATATGGCAAATATTTCCAGGAACTCGGACTTTTAAAAACCGACAAACAGTCAGACTACTTAAAAGGTGCCGGCAAAATGTATGAAAAAGCAACCGAAATTGTTAAACAAACAAAAAATAACTGCATTTATATAGAGATTGAAAAATCAAAAAATGTTCTAAAATCATTCTGCCAGCTTAACAGTATCAGTATTTAATTATTTTATATTAAACGATTCATTATACATCTGTTGAAACGTTTTTCCGCCTTCTTCAGTCACATAAGTGAAAGCTTTTTGAACCATTGAGCTGATACCTTGATTTCTATTCCCGCTAAAACCGAATGAAAAGATATCATACCCCCATTTATTAGGTCCCTTATGTCCGTTAATATCAACAACGAAAACAGGTGATACGTTTGCTAGATATCTGCCATAACCAATAATATAAGTTCCGTCACTAAGTACAAAAACAGGATAGTTGTTTTTGACCTTTGAATCTGAAAAATTTACATTAGGGTCATGCTCTTTGTCGGGATTTATCTCATCATTTACAGCATTAACACCTCTAAACCCTTTTGGCAGACAGCCTTGTTCATAGGCATGATCTTTACAAATTTTTGTTGTTTTTAATGTATTCAAAAACAACTCCTCATAAAAACTTGCACACTCTGCCATAGAACCATTAATATCGCCGGGAAGCGGAGTTCCTGTTTCTGCACATTGATGACTTATACATGAACCGTATTCATTTCTGTCGGTACACTCAATAGTACATTTTCCAGTATAAGGATTATTTTCATCCCAATAGAAACACTTTACGGGACGACCTTCTTTTGTCTGAATTCCGATTACACCCTGCCAGAACGTACTATAGAATTTTTTGAATTGATTTTTTAATACCGCCTGCTGAATGTTTCTTGAAATCGTCGGGATTGTTAACGCTGCCACAACGCCGATTATGCCGAGGGTGATAAGAACTTCTGCAAGTGTGAAGGCGATTTTTTTGGAAGATACTAAGTTACTAAGGCAGTATGGCACTAAGGGTTTACTGTGAGCTTCGCACACGGTTTTATTTTCTGAATTATAATTCGACATATTAGAATTATAATTTGTATTTGCTCCTTTGTCAATTTCGTAGTTGGTCTGGTAATGCCGACCTACTACTTTTCCATCGCCCCTTAGGGGAGAGGGATTAAGGGAGAGGGGCTTCACTTTGTTCTTGAGATCCTGAATCAAGTTCAGGATGACACGGTAAGTCCCGCCAATGCCCGGTATGTTGTCCTGCCTTTGGCAGTTCAGGATGACAGACGACCTTCGACCACAACTGTGTTGGTAGCCATTACTAATACAAATATTCCTTCTTACTGCCTTAGTGCCATAGTATCTTAGTAACTTTACACAACCAATACCGCCAGAACGCTTATCCTGTCTACTTAGAGGAGTCGCCCCCCCCCCGTGATTTAAACTAGTCATATCGATCACTCTCCTCATGTTTAGGTTCATTATAGCAAAAATTTTAATTTTTAGCAATAAAAAAGCGCCCGCTCAAGGACACTTTTTTATTATTCCATAGGAATAGTCAATTTTTGACCGATTTGCAGCCTGTTCAAATTAGATAAATTATTAGCTTTTTGAATAGCAGCAGCCTTTTCCGGACTGTAAGAACCGTAAAATCTAATCAAAATACTTTCAACGGTATCACCGCTTTGAACTGTATAAGCTTCAGATTCTTTGGCAGCAGTTTCGCCTGCAGGTAAAAAATTCACATTTTCAGCCTGAACTTTTGTATTATTAGCCGGAACCTTAACATCATTTCCTTTAACAGAAAAGCTGATAATAGTTGTCAGCATAAGCATTGTAACAGCGCCTGCAATAAATCCTGTTGCGAGGTAAACACTCGGAGATTTTTCTGATTTCTGGCTGATTTTAAAATTCTGCCACAAAAGATCCAATTCTTTTTCTTTATTCGGACGAACATAAACGTTCGGAGAATTGTCATAAGACGAATCTTGTTTATATTTGGAAAGAGCTTCCAGAACAGCCATTTTTTCCTTTGAAAGGTTTGATCTTCTTAAAGTTGAGCTTTTCATAATTCGGACCTCACTATCCCTTAAAATGTTCTTAGTAATAGAATGCTAACACGATATTTTTTTAAATTCAAGTATTTGTAAATTTTTAAAAATTTGAGTGCTGGACGAAACGAAATTTTTTATATATAATTTAAATATATGAAAAAGTATTCAATCGGAATTGATTTAGGCGGGACAAAAGTCTTGATTGCACTTGTAAATAAAGAAACAGGTGAAGTTATCCACTGGGTCAAAAAGAAAACAAAAAAAGACAAAGGTCCTAAAAATATAATCCGCAAAATGGTTGAGGGTATAGAGGAACTTCTGGAAGAAAGCAAAATTTCTTTAAGCGAAATTTCATCAATAGGAGTCGGTGCAGCAGGTCAGGTTGACAGAGAACACGGGATTTTAATTGCCGCAGCAAATCTTGACTGCTATGACCTTAATATAAAAGAAAAAATTAATGAACATTTTGACGTCCCCGTATATCTGGGGAATGACGTTGAAATAGCAGCGATAGGCGAATTAAAATTCGGAGCGGCAAAGGGTTACAAAGACGTTGTGTGCATATTTGTCGGGACAGGGGTAGGCTCCTCAATTGTAAAAGACGGAAAAATAATCCGCGGTGCCACAGGTACAGCCGGTGAAATCGGACATATTATAGTTGACTTAAACGGCAGACCATGCGCATGCGGCGCACACGGATGTCTGGAAGCTTACGCATCACGTTCCGCCATTGAAAAAAGAATTGAAGGCGCACTCAAAAAAGGCAGACACTCCGTAATTTTGGATTATATGGAAAACGGCAAATCAATAACATCACACATGATACACGATTCTATTGAAAGAGGAGATGAACTTGTAACCCAATGCGTGGATGAGGCTGCAGAATATTTATCAGGCGGAATAGCAAGCATAATTAATTTTATCAATCCGCAGTTGATTGTTCTTGGCGGAGGACTTATAGATGCGGTTGATTATTTCTATCAAAAAGTAATTAAAAAAGCAAAAGCCAAATCACTCCCCGTTCCTGCAACTAAAATAGAATTTAAAAAAGCTGCACTTGGTGATTTTTCAGGAGTTGTCGGCGCCGCATTTTTAGAAGGGTAACAAATGGGTAAAAAAGTTCTTTTAATCAGATTATCTTCACTCGGGGACGTAATTCATACAATTCCGCTTGCCAATTCTTTAAAATCAGCAGGCTATGAAATCACCTGGCTGGTCTCAGAAAAAGGCATTCAGGTTCTTGAAGGCAATCCCTGCGTTGACAAAGTAATCCTTGCGCCCGTTCAATTATGGAAAAAACGCGGTCCTTCTTTTGAAAGTTTTAAAGAATATCTAACAATTTTAAAACAATTACGCTCAGAACACTTTGACATTGCAATAGATGTTCAGATGATGTTGAAAAGCCTTTATTGGATGGCCTTTTGCGGAGCAAAAAGAAAAATTATATCAAAACAGGCAAGAGAATTTTCAATCCTTGGCGCGAATGAAGTCATACCAAAGATTACAGAGCATCATAATTCACCTGTTATAAAAAATTATATGAAATATGCGGATTATCTTGGTGTTAATACGGACGAAATCAAGGTAACCCTTCCTGAGCCCCCGGCTGAAACCAAAACCAGAGTTGATGAACTTTTAAAAGATATTAAAAAACCGCTTGTTGTTATTGCACCTGCGACGACCTGGGGGCCTAAGCACTGGAATAAAGACCACTGGAAAACAGTTGTCGAAAGTATAAAAGGTAATTGCTCGATTGTTTTTACCGGCGGTCCTAAAGATAACGAGCTTATATCATACATAGGCAGTGATAAATTTTTAAATCTTGCCGGCAAAACCGATATTTTGGAACTTATTGAAATATTTTCACGTGCGGATGTTGTGCTCGCACCGGATTCCGGAAGCGCGCATCTTGCTTGGGCAACGCAAAAACCAGCAGTGATAACAATTTTTACCTGTACTCCTTTAAAATATCTTGCCCCGCCGGGAGATAAAAACAAATACATAGCTCTGACCGGTGATTTACCCTGCCAGCCGTGTTTTAAACGTAAATGCAAATTAGATACAAATGCCTGCACAAATCTTCCAAAACCTGAAGAAATTATAAATATTGTTAACAAACTGTTAGAAAACAGAAAAAATGTTGTATAATATTAGAGTAAAATAGGTATTTAATGGGCTTTTTAGATAAAATAAAAGAATACAGACGAATGCTCTCGCAGGTAGAAAGAAACATCTACGGCGAGAAACAGGACTATCTGGAAATTTACGAACGCAACCTGCAGCTTGAAAAAGAAATTGAAGCCCGCACAACCGAATTGAATGTCGCAAATAAACGTATGTTGACCCTGCAGCATATCTGGGACATGATGAATTCTTCAACCCCATTAGAAAATGTATTAGAAAAAGTTGTAAGCAGTATCCACGGCGAACTTGGATACCTTCATTGCGCAATTATACGAAAACTTCATGATGAAAAAGGCGACTATATGCAAATAGCAACGCAATCGAAAGATTCCGCAATAGCAAGGGTAAATAAAATTATCGGAATTCCTATTGAAGCAAGAAGATTAACCTACGATCCGGACGGAATATATGCAGATACAATGAAAAACCGTAAGATAGTCCAAACAAAAGATTTAGGAGGGACATTAAAATATGTCATGCCGGATTTGCCGGATAATGTTGCACTTGCAGCGGTTACAAACCAGCCATGCAAATCTTTAATAATTATACCGCTATGTCCTATGAATACTGAATTCGGCTGGTTTTGCGTATTTACTTCCCGCGATGAACTGGCAGAATCCGAAACAGACTTTTTGTCGCTTTTTGCACAACAAATTGAAATGTCCATAACGATTACGGATTTGTTTTTAGCAGTAAAAGAACAGGCCGTAACGGACAGTTTAACAGGTTTATACAACAGACGCCACTTTGAAGAAACTCTGAAGCGTGAAGTTACACGTGCACAAAGGCAAAATCAACCGTTTTCAATCATTGGAATTGACCTTGATTATTTGAAAAAAATTAACGATAAATACGGACACGCTTATGGCGATTTAGCAATAAAAACAGTTGCAGAAGTCTTGAAAAGTAATGCAAGGTCTATTGATATTCCGGCAAGAATGGGAGGCGAAGAATTCAATGTACTTTTACCCGGAATTGAATCAAGCGGTGCAATGAAAGCAGCGGAGAGAATCCGAAAAGCCATTGCTGATAAGGAACTTGATGTTATTGGACATGTAACAGCAAGTGTCGGTGTTGCAACATTTTTGGAACATTCCGATAATATTGAAGAATTGCTTGAGCTTACTGATCAGGCAATGTACCAGTCAAAACGCAACGGACGAAATCAGGTTACACTTGCAAAACCAATCTCTGAAACCTCCTGGCAGGAAATTGCGGTTAATACTTTCCTTGAAATTCTCTCTAAACACAATATTCCTATACCTCAAGATATTTCAAAAGACTTGCAGACAAAACTTAAAGATGCGGAAGACAAAAAAGAAATGTCTAAAGAAACTCTCTTTAATGTTGCTGACATTCTTACCGCGACCTACAACCCTATGCACACAAAAGGTATTATGAAGTCAAAAGTGTTTATGGCAACAAGTCTTGCAAAACGTTTTGATCTTCCGAAAGACGAAATTGATAACTTACGTATAGCAATGCTTTTGTATGACATAGGAAACTTAATGCTTCCGCCTGAACTTTTACAAAAAACAACACCTTTAACCGAAGAAGAAAAACAACATATAAAAGAGCATCCGATAATTGCGGCACAAGAAATTTTAAAACCGATTTCATATATTCAAGACGTCATCCCGATTATTGAACACCACCACGAAAACTGGGACGGAACCGGTTATCCGCAAAAATTATCGCATAATGACATCCCGCTCACATCGCAAATTATTTTGATAATAGATGCGTATTTTGCGCTCATTGAACACCGTCCCTACAGAGCTAAAATGACACCTCAAGAGGCACTTGAAGTTATTAAAAAAGACGCCGGCAAAAAATGGAACGAAGCACTTGTACAGGAATTTGTAACACTTACCGAGCTTGATTTAGTGTAATGAAAGAAAAAGAATTTATAAATATAATAAAAAATATCACAAAATCCGATGTTATAGGAGATGATTGTGCATATTTAAAAAATTTAGGGATAGTAATTTCTCAGGACAATCTGGTTGAAGATGTTCATTTTTCAATGGAATTCACCGATGCATATAAACTCGGCTATAAATCCGCCATGGTAAATATTTCGGATATTGCGGCAAGCGGCGCGGAACCTTGTTATATGACAATAGGTTTATCCATGCCGGCTAATATTGACGGCGAATTTATAGAAAATTTTTATAAAGGTATAAAAGATGCCGCTAAAGGAATCGAGATAATTGGCGGAGATATAACAGGCGGTGACAAAATTTTCATCTCAATCGCAATTATCGGAAAAACAAAAGGCCGCAAGATTTCATCCAGAAAAAACGCAAAAGAAGGTTATAAAATAATAGTTTCAGGCACGCACGGCTCAAGTGCCGCAGGCTTAAAAGAACTCTTTAAAGGAAAGACAAACGAATTTACGGAAAAACACCTTATTCCAAAAGCAAAAGTTGAATTTTCAAAATATATTGCCGGAAACATAAAAACCGATTACGCCATGATGGATACCTCTGACGGACTTATGGATGCCTTGCTGCAAATTGCAGAGCAGAGTAATGTTTTACTTGATGTTGATTTTAACAAAATTCCTTATGACAAAGGACTTGAAAAATTCGACAATTACAAAGATTTAATTCTATACGGCGGAGAGGACTATGAACTTGTTGCATGTGTGCCGCAAGATTTTCACGTTCCGAATTCGTTTGAAATAGGAAAAATCACAAAAGGAAAAGGCGTCAAAATTGACGGAAAATTTGTGAAAAACGCAGAAAAAAAATTATTCAATCATTTTAAGGAGCAGAAATGAAAACCACTGCAATTATAACCGCAGGCGGAACATCAAGCCGCTTTGGAACGGGAAATAAACTCTTAGAAAAAATATACGGAAAAGAAGTAATAAAATATACGATTGAAGCTTTTGAAAAAGCTGACGTTGATGAAATTATCATAAGTGCCAATAAATCAATAATTCCCGAGCTTTCTTCTATGTTTAACCACAAAATAACCGAAGGCGGCTCAACCCGTCAGGCATCAGTTTACAACGGCTTGAAAGCTGCCGGACAATGCGATTTTGTGCTAATCCATGACGGCGCAAGACCTGTTATTACACCGGAGATTATAAACAGAACCATAGATCTGGTAAAAGAAAAAAATGCCGTAAGCGTTATGACAAAAACTATTGACACCATAAAAGAAGTTCAAGACGGAAAAATCATCAAAACGATTGACCGTTCAAAACTCTATAATACCCAGACTCCGCAGGGTTTCAGGTATGACTTAATAATGTCTGCGCATGAAAAACTCCAAGGACAAAACTTTACGGATGATGCCGGAATGCTTGAAGCTTTGGGGTATGACGTTTATATTGTTGACGGAAGTTATAAAAACATAAAAATAACCACCCGAAGCGATGTTGAACTTGCAAAAATATTTTTGAAATAAAAAGGGGTTCCTATTTAGGAACCCATAATACACCTACCTAACCTTTTACTAATATGAGGAATCTAACATAAATCTATTGACCTTGTTGTACGTCTGCTTGAGCATACATAAGGATTGTAATACATTTGTGAGCTTTGTTTATTGCTTCTGACATTTTATCTTCATTAGACCACCAGGATTGAAGTTCACGTCTTGCGATTGCCAATTGTGTATTTGCCGTATTATAAAGTTCAACGTCAATACCCTGATAATCTTTCAATCTTTCTTCAAGAGCGCTGAGTATAACTCCGGCAATTTTATCACCGGTCATAAATCTTTCATCCATTAAAGTTTCTGTCAAGCCCAAAGGATCAGCTTCCCTATATCCTTCGGCATAATGTTTATTCCATTGAAGCATTACTTCAACTACATTCTCTTTATTAATATTGTCTTCTAAATATTTTTTGATGTTACCTGAACCGATACCATCTACCTTTTGATAAATAGTATTTACAATTTTACGAACATTTTCATCATCAATATCCGCAGTAACAATATCATCATTAAAGGAAGAGACATTCAACTGTCCATACTTACCTGCCAGAACTGCTGTCGCTGCTTCAGGTGTTGTACCAGACGTTGGCGAAGTTGTTTCCGGTGTTGTAGTTTCCGGAGTTGTAGTTTCTTCAACGGAAGCTTCAAGTTCAGCCTGAATTTCTTCAGCTTTTGCCTGAATTTTATCTCTTAATTCTCTATACTGTTCACTGAGCTGTGAAATTCCGGCCTTTATCTGTTGTGGTGTAGCACCATGTTTTTGTAATTCCAGAAGTTCATTGAATTTATCTTCAAGAGCTTCAACCTCACGTTTTAATGCTCTTAATTCATCTTTTTGTTCAGCCGTTAATTTATCAGAGGTCAAAGCCTGTTCTAATTGAGATTTCAAACCGGAAATATTGGAACCTAAATTTTGTGCAATAACTCCATTACCAATATTTTCGCCGATAGCATAACCGTTTGCATATGCTGCCTGATTCATCATCATTTGCTGCATATTCATAAACGGGTTGAACATGCTGTTAAAACGACCCATCATTTGGGCGATATTATAAAACGGATTAAATACGTTCTGTATACCAAATGCTTGAGCAGGTGTCAAATATGACGGCATAACATTAAACTGATATTGTCCGCCGTAATTGGTAGCATAATTATACGGATATAATGAGTTCCAAGTGAATAAATTTATTGGTCCGCCTGAAATTGTTCCCCAAGTCATTTTTAATATCCCCTTAATTTGTTCCCCGTACTTATATAAAAAAAATTTATATTCAAAAATTGCATGCCAGCATGGGCTTCAGACTTCTGGCAATCCCGAAAAGCATTGTCAATTCAGCCTTTTCAGCACATTTAATTAGCATTAACAATTCTTAACAATTCATAAAAACATTAATTATATCCTCTTTTGACAAGTCTGAACGAATTTGTCTTATTGACGTGATATAAGATGTATCGACTTTTTCGTCAAAAATTTTTTCCAGAAGTTCTATATTATAATCAAACAGAATAGAGCCGTGCTGGAGAATATAACCCTGTTTGCGGCATTGAGCGGAGCCTATAAGCTTTTTACCCTGATAACACAAATCCGCGCCGGTTGAAATAAGCATACAATAATCAAATTTTGTATGGACACCGTTTTCGCCGCCAAAATTCAAATCCACACCGAGTTTTTTAAATTTTTCTATAAGAAATTGAGAAATTTCCATATAAGATTGCGTGACATTTTCGCCGTGTTCCAAATAAGAAACCGGACAAATAAAACTGTATGTTATTTCATCATCATGCAATAAAGCTCTGCCGCCTGTCAGGCGCCTGACGACGTCAATATTTTCGGATTCCAAAAAATCATAGTCCAGAAAATCGTCTTTTTGATTTCTGCCAAGAGAAACGCACGCAGGCGACCAGCCGTATAACCTAAAAATCGGCTCTTTACATTGCTCAGCAATAGATTCCTCCAGCAAATCGGAATCAATTTGCATATTTTCAAACCCTGTTTTAATTTCATAGGGAATTATCTTCATTTTTTATCTTTTTCCCTTGCCGCAAGCTCTTTTTCAAACTGCACAAACACTTCATTTCCGACAAATTGTTCCAGAGCAGCGCGTTTGGCCAGATAATCTGATTTAGCTTTTGACTGCATATCTAATGAAGTTCTATAATAAGCATCCGTTACAAGAATTATTTCACGGGAAGCGTCCTGCGCCAGTTCGTAATTTTTCTTGCGCTGAGCAACAAGCTTATCAAGCATTTCAAGCTGTTTTCTTGCAGTCATATAATCGTAATACAAATCAACCGCTCTTTGCTGCAAATCTTCAATTTTACGGACAAGAATAATCATATCCGCGTCAGTCACCTTTGTATATTTATAATTCAAAGCCTTTGTGTCCTGCGACATAATCCCCAGAACATTTCCGCCGATTAAAGACCCTGCCGCAAGAATAGGGTTACCCATACCTGCCCCGACCATTGTTGACATGCTGGCGATGGTTGTGAGAACTTTTTTAACGGATTTTTCATCAGGTTTGTCCGCATCAGGGTTTGCAAGCTTATACAGTGCAAAATTTATTGTATCACTCTGGGTTGCGGCACCACGCCATAATAATGACAGATCAGCAACCATGTCTTTTTCTTCAAGACTAAGTTCTGATGCAATCTCACTTGACATTCTTTTCAAGCTCAAATCAGCATAAGTCAAATCATCAGGAGTATGTTCAATTGATGTATCTTTTTCCGCATATTCTTTTTTAACCGGCTGAACTTCAGCCTGAACATACATTTTTTCGGGTGAATCCGATATTCCTAAACGATATGCCGGATCTTTCGGAAAATTTATATCCTCATAAGTCAAAGCAAAACAAGGATTTGCAAAAACTGCCAGACACGAAAGAAGTATCAAACTATTTTTGACCATTTGCACCTCCTCCGCCTATAAGTGCGGCATTATAGTTATACTGGTACAAATTCAATTTATCCACAACTTTTTTCCCTGCAAGACGCTGAAGTTCAAGGTGATATTTTTTTGCAGTCTGCATGTAATAAAATTCTTCAATAACCACGTTGTCATAAAGCGAAGACGATATTGCAATTTCCAAAAAATCTTCCTCATCCATGGCTTTTGCGTAATTTTTACTGTACAAAAGCTGTCTTGAACGGGTTTCTTTCAACATAATTAAGGAATTTTTGTAATTATAGTATGCGTTGATAATTCTGTCCTGCAGGTTTTCAACAAGTCCTGCAAGCTCGATTAACTCTGTATCGGTCAAAGGGATTTCCTGCGGGATATTTTTTCTGTTAATAAGATTCTGTGCAAGACGTCCCGCTGCAAAAGCACCTGTTGCGACCATATAATCAGACCCCATTGCATACGGTAAAAAAGATGACCCTGCAACAATTGCGGATAAAGTTTTTGCCATCAAAGACGAATGAATACGCCGCTGGCTTTCGGGGGTAGAGAGTTTTTTCAAGGCAAACCCGATTACCTGATTATTTTCAACAGTACCTTTCCAGAGGTTTTCTATATCTTCAAGGTCTTTTTCTTTCTGGCGCTTAACGATTTCTTCCATGACAGCTTTGTCATTTATAACAATAGACTCTTTAAGCTTGACATCGGTTTTGGGAATTTCGACCTGCTGCGGCTTTACACCGTCAAGTTTAATCTCGTCAGCCGCAATTGACGGAACTCCCAGCGCTATTAATAATACAGATACTAAAACCCTTCTCATAATAAAGTTATAGCATAAGAAAATAATAAATCCAATGATTGATTAAGTTTTACATCTTTTGGAGGTACTGCAAAGGAGAGAAAAATTTTAGAATAGATAGAGTAAAGGGGAGGGTATGACTAAGAAATCACAATATATGAGCAATCCTGTTAAGAATTCAACGGATTTATGCAAAAAAGCCGATGAATTACTGAAAAAAAATGCTTACAGAGAAGCTATCTCCAGCTATCTTAATGCATTAATGCTCAAACGTGATAACGCAAAATCATACTTCGGGCTGGGGGTTTGCTACAAACAAATGGGAAATTACCCCAAAGCCATACATTACTTTGAAAAATCAACCGAAATTGACGAAGAAAACTATGATGCATATTTTGAACTCGGCGTCTGCCACCTTTTGGAAGGCATTCCCTGCGGAGCAATAAAGAATTTTGTAAAAGCAATCCAATTAAATCCTGAAAACCCCGACGCAATACTTCAATTAGGGATTTCACACGAATTATGCGAAGAATACGACATGGCGCTGATGATTTACCAGAAGCTTATTGAAAATTCGCCGGAATATGTAAAAGCTTATGACCATAAATCTTCGCTTTTAATGAAAATGGACAGATACAAAGAAGCGTCAGTAATTTTAAATAAGATTATGCGAATAGATCCGACGTATTATAACGCGTATGCAGGAATTGGAATCTGCTTTGACAAACTCGGCAAAAAATCGGATGCCCAGAGATATTACAGAAAATTTTTACTCCACATGCCGGATTCTTCAAAGGCAAGCTTTATAAAAACCAGAATGCAAAAGCTGAAAGAACAAAACCATACTCCTAAAATACTTTCGCTGGTGTAGGGGTAGAAGTTACTAAGATACTAAGACAGTAAGGCACGTAGTGACAGGAGAGGGGCTTTCACATCGTACCGACAACAAGATACCGGAACAAGTCCGGTATGACATAATTTCTAAACTCAGTAACCTGTAGGTCGGGTTTTCTAATCCGACAATTATTTCCCCTCTCCCCCCTGGGAGAGGGGAGTAGTTGTGTGAGCAGAGCGAACTACAACTACGGGTGAGGGTCCCTGTCTGAACACCCCCACCCGAATTTCTATGAAATTTTAAAGGTCATTCTGAGGTGCCAAAGGCACAACAACACATTAGATTTTGGCAGAGCGCATTCAGCCATCCTGAGGCTTTAGCCGAAGGATCTCATTAAACAAGAGTTTCTTCGCTCACGCTCAGAATGACAAAAAGCAGGTTAAGCTTTCACCCCAACAGCAAATTCTTAATGCCTTACTATCTTAGTATCTTAGTAACTTCCCCATTAAGATACCAGGTTTTGGCGCCGGTAATTTTTACGTTCACAAATTGTCCGGTTAAGTCTTTATCATAAGGCACATGAACTGTCTTATTATTTCTGGTTTTGCCGGTATTTATAAGTTTTCCTCTGCGTTCATAAAAACTTTCAACCAGTATTTCCATCTCGCGTCCCACGTATTTAAGATTAGATTTAAGACAATTTTCCTGAACTTTTTTGTTCAAACGCTGGAACCTTTCGTCTTTTACATCTTCGGGAATAAATTTATCAACCCATTTTGCGGCAACTGTTTTTTCACGCGGGGAATATGCAGCGACATTGCAGTAATCAAGCTCAAATTCATCAATTGCGGTCAGAGTTTCTTCAAACTGTTCTTCGGTTTCGCCCGGAAAACCAGCTATAAAATCGCTTGTAATCGTTACATCCGGCACCATTTCACGGACTTTTTTAACAATAGCGCCGTATTCCTCTCTTGTATAGCGCCTGTTCATTTTTTTCAAAACCTCTGTTGATCCTGACTGCATCGGAATATGGAAATATTCACACACCTTGTCAAGCTCAACAACAGTCCTGATAAGTTCATCCGTAATATCCGTCGGATATGATGTTACAAATCTTATCCTGAAATCTCCGTCCAGCGCGTTTAAATCACGCAGAAGATCAGCCAATCTATAGTTTTTATCTTTGAAATCTTTTCCGTAGCTGTCAACATTCTGCCCGAGAAGTGTAATTTCCTTATGCCCTTCCGCCAGCGCGTCTTTTGCCTCTTGAATTATAACTTCAGGGAGTCTTGAACGTTCTCTGCCGCGGGTATAAGGCACTATACAATATGTGCAGAAATTGTTACAGCCTTCTGTTATATTGACCCATGCATTGACGGATTTTACACGTTTAATCCCGAAACCGCGGGTATCCTCGGTTTTATGGGTTTCAGTGCATTCGCAAACTTTTTCGCCGTTTTCAACAGCCTTGATTATCTCGGGAAGTTTATAAATATTATGGGTGCCTAAAACAAAATCCACATAAGGTGCGCGCTTAAAAAGCTTTTCAGCCTTTTGCTGGGCTACACATCCGCAAAAACCGATTTTCAAATCCGGATTATTTTCCTGTTTCCACTTGCCCCAGACACCAATCAAACTATATGCCTTATCCTCACTCAATTGTCTTATTGAGCATGTGTTAACCATTAATAAATCAGCACTTTTAGGGTTTTCAACTTCTTCATAACCGAAATGCGACAGCATACCGAGCATTCTTTCGGTATCTGATTTATTCATCTGGCATCCCATTGTTTCTATATAAACTTTTTTCATAACTTCCTTTCGAATATATTACGATTATAATACAAAAATATTGTTATAACTTGACTTTTCTGCCATAAAATAATATGCTGAGATTAGTCGTTTGGAATTTTGGAGTTTATTATGGGGTTAAGAAGACACAACATGTTAACGGTTTTAGAAGATAAAACCAATGAATTCAGTGACAGAATAGCACTTGGAATAAGAACACCTCTCGGGTGGAAGGAATTTTCCTACAAAGGCATCGGGCTTTTGTCAAGAAAACTCGCAAGCCATTTGATTATGAAAGTTCAGGTAAAAAAAGGCGAACGGGTGGCAATTTTATCGGAATCAAAACCCGAATACGGAGCATGCGTTTTTGCATCAATTATGGCAGGTATGACTGTTGTGCCTCTGGATATAAAATTAACAAAATACGAACTTGTATCAATTCTTTCGGACTGCGAACCGACCGTTATGCTTGTGTCACAAACTTTTGTCCAGATGGCGCTTGAACTTCAAAAAGAAATCCCGTCGCTTAAAAATATCTTTGTAATTGATGAGCCGTCATACAACCTCGGCTTAACAAGTATTTACGAATTTGAAAATATTTATGAATGCAAATGGCGCCACAGAAGCTCTAAGTCAACGGCACTAATAATTTACACCTCAGGCACAACCGGTGCCCCAAAAGGCGTTGAAATAACTTTTGCAAACATGTTCACCCAATTGGACGATCTGGAAGTTGCACTGAATGCTATTCTTCCTGACCGAAAAGTTACGGTATTATCAATTTTACCGATGAATCATTTATTTGAACTTACCGTAGGTTTTTCAACGTTTCTTAACTTCGGATTTTCCGTATATTATACCCAGAGCCTGAAACCTAAAGATATTTTAAGCATTATGGTCGAAAAAAAAGTCGACTTTATGATTGTTGTACCTGCGTTTTTAAAACTTTTAAAAACGGCAATTGAATCAGAATTGCATAATTCGTCACAATTTACGCAGACAGTTTTTAAATTTATGTATAATCTTGCAAAATTTATTCCGTCCTATACAATTAAAAAACTTATGTTCAAAAAAATTCATGACAAATTCGGCGGACACTTTATGGGCTGCATATCAGGCGGGGCGCCGTTGGATGTCGCAGTAGGACAATTCTTTGAAAGAATCGGCATAAAAGTTTATCAAGGCTACGGTCTATCCGAAACAAGCCCCGTCGTTTCGGTTAACACCAACAAACGCGGAGATCTCGCCTCCGTCGGGCAGCCTTTGCAAAGCTATGAAGCAAAAACCGACCCCGAAACAGGCGAGCTGCTTCTCAAAGGTCCCTCTGTTATGAAAGGCTACCATAACCAGCCGGAACTTACTAAAGAAGTTATTGACGAAAACGGCTGGCTGCATACCGGCGATATCGCAAATATTACGCCCGACGGGCATATTTATATTACCGGAAGAATTAAAAATATGATAGTCCTCTCCGGAGGCAAAAAAGTATTCCCAGAGGAAGTCGAATCCGTAATAGAAAAAAGCGACTACATAGCAGAAGTCTGTGTCCTCGGCACCTCAAGAACCTTCGGCTCCAAAGACGGCACCGAAGAAATTACGGCAGTAATTGTCCCAAAAGATTACTTGTACGAAAAATATGATGGTGATACAATAGAATCGCTGGTACGAAATGATATAAAATCGCTTTCACTGCAACTTACACAATACAAGCGGCCTACAAATATCATTATAAAAAAAGATCCGTTACCCAAAACTACAACACGAAAGATTAAACGTAAAGAAGTAAAAGAACTGGTAAATATTTAGAAAGGATGAGAAGATGAAAAAAATTTTAGTATTGGCTATTTTAATTGCAATGGCAGGAACATTTACACCGGCATTGGCTGGCGGAACATCAGGTCAGCCGGGAGAAGTTTCAGGAAAAAGCGTTGGTGCGGCTGCTTTATCATTACTTATTTGGCCGGGATTAGGACAATTAATTTTGGACAATCCGGTTGATAAAAACGTAACACACGCTGTTTTAGGACTTACAGTTGTATTCAGATTTTGGTCTGCATATGATGCTTTCGTTGACAGACGCGGAGGAGTTTGGCATAACAGAATTTAATTTATTCATATAAAAAAGAGCCGGAACAAATGTTCCGGCTCTTTTATTTACCTATACTTATGAGAAGTATCTTTTCAAAAGTCCGTCAAAACCTTTACCATGACGAGCTTCATCTTTTGCCATTTCATGGACTGTGTCATGAATTGCATCATAACCCAATTCTTTAGCACGTCTTGCAATAGCCAGTTTGCCTTCGCAAGCACCATGTTCAGCTTCTGCACGAAGTTCAAGGTTTTTCTTAGTTGAATCTGTTACAACTTCACCAAGCAATTCCGCAAATTTTGCGGCATGTTCCGCTTCTTCAAATGCATATCTTTTATAAGCTTCAGCAACTTCCGGATAACCTTCTCTTTCAGCTACTCTTGACATGGCAAGATACATACCGACTTCGGTACATTCACCCGTAAAGTGTGCCCTCAAGCCTTCCATTACTTCTTTATCTTCAACTACGCCGTCGCCAACTTTATGTTCGCAAGCATAAACTTTATCTCCGCCGCCTACAGCCTTGAAAGTTGTTGCTCCGCATAAAGGACATTTTTCAGGTGCCTTATCTGCTTCCGTTGACCAACCGCATACAGTACATACATATTTCATATCTAACCGCCTTTCTTTTTACATATTTAATTCTATCACAGCAAATTTGATTTGTAAAGTAAGAATTATTCTCATTTTTAATTTTTGTTAAGACTATGCCACTACTCTATAAATCGTCCTCGCATTAAACGGCAACGCTCTCAACACAACGAAAACTCAACGTTTTCGTTGATGTTGTTCGTCTCTCACTTCGCTCGTGCCTCTGCTCC
>CASEDF010000012.1 GCA_949286705.1 uncultured bacterium
TGAGGGTACTTGAAAAGTAGAACCCCACAAGTTTGAGCAGCGCGAAAACTTGTCCGGTGAGAAGACTCTCCGGGAAATCGGGCGCTTAAACATAAAAAAACAACCAATAAAAAATTTCCCGGAGATGGATTCGAACCACCGTTGGAAGAGCCAGAATCTTCAGTCCTGCCGCTAGACGATCCGGGAATATTACATATATATTTTATCACAAAAAATTAAATGTCAAACCTACAATTCGACTTCGGATTCTTTAACAGGCGCGCCGACAACACGTTCAAGCTCAGCCGCGTTTACGTTATATTCCAGAAGGTTTGAATAGTAGCTCAATTGTGCGTTCAGGTAAGTATTTTCGGCATCTTTAAATTCAATAGCGTTGCCCAAACCGACCTGATAACGTCTGAAAGCTTGATACTGTTGTTCTTTTGCCTGCTGGAGAGCGAGTTTTGCAACATCAAGGCTGTCACGGGAGTTCAAAAGGCTTATGAAAGCGCTTTTGACTTCAAGATAAACATTTTGCTTTTGCTGTTCGTAATCCGCAACGTATTTTTTATAAGTTGCTTTAGCCTCATCCACCTGTTTTTTCAACAGCATAAGGTTGAGGTTGGTATAATTAAGCTGGACGCCCAGTTGATACCCGTAATCCATATCCATTTTAGCACCGCCGTTCTGATAAGACCCGAAAGCCGTCAAATCAGGCGTGAAAGACCTTTTAACCGCACGAATACTCATCTCAGCCGCATCCATTAATTTTTTAGCTGCAAGAAGCGCAGGACGCGATTCTTCGGCGGTTTTCAACAAATCTTCAAAATTAACGTCATAAACCTTGGTATTCAATTTATCTTTCAAAACAACCTGTTCCAATTCAGGGATCCCAACGGCGTTTGCGAGCTGAACACCTGCAAGCTCAAGTGTATTTTTTGCTTTAATCAGGTTGACTTTTGCGTTTCCGAGGTTGTATTCGGCAGTTGTAACGTCAATTTTGGCTTTTTTACCGATTTCATAGTATGCACGAGCCTGTTTCAACTGCAATTCATAGTCCTGAACCGTGTCCTCGTAAACCGTTTTTTGAATTTCGGCAAATACAACGTTGTAATAAGCCACTTTCACATTATAAATTACCTGCTCAATGCTGGTTTCCGCATCATATCTGGAGGCTTCGTAGCTTCTGGTTGCCATATCAGCGCTTGCCTTTGTTTTTCCGAAATCAAACAACAGCATATTGGCTGAAAGCGTTGGAGTATAATACAAATCATAGCGTCTGTTCATCATGCCGGAGAATGCACCGCCTCTGTTCATGGTCATCAGCATGTCATTTCTTGAATAGCTGACGCCTGCGCCGAGTGTCGGGAAATAATTTGCCCACGCTTGACCGATGCGGGTTTTATAGATTTCAGCATTGCTAATTGCGGACATAATAGTCGGGTTATGGGTAATTGCAAGCTTAATACAGTCAGCAAGCGTAACTTCGCCGTTCATATCCGTGTATTCAATTCGGCTGTCAATTACCGGAAATTTAGATTCGTACATGCCCTCGGCTTCTTTTGAAGTTTCCTTTTTGGTTTTGGCATTGTCGGCATTTTTTTTGCGCTCATGACGCCAGTTAACCTTTTTGGTTTCCGGCTCAACGATTTGAATTTTTTTCTGTTTTTTCTTTTTAAAAAAAGCAACCTTTGAATTGTCAGACTCGGTCGTTGTATTTGTCTGAACGGCTTGAGTTTGTACAGGCGCCGGAGCTTTGGCTTTTTTCTTAAACGACCATGCACTTGCCGAATTTGCCGTGACAAACATTATTATTAAAATTATGCTGAAAATCTTTTTCATTTTTCCACATACTCCAAATCTTTTTCGGTAATTTCTTTATGCGGGAACTTGTCGACGAATTCCTGAATAATAACGTAAAACGCAGGTGTTAACACCGCACCGATAGTTGCTGCCGCAACCATACCGCCGAATACGGTTGATCCGACCGAAATTCTTGAATTAGCACCCGCACCGGAGGCAAAAAGCATCGGCAAAACCCCGAGGATAAACGCGATTTCCGTCATCATAATCGCACGGAACCTTAATTTTGCAGCCTTAACCGCAGCTTCTTTTACCGGCAAACCGTATTTTTCGTGTTCTTCTTTGGCAAATTCAACAATCAAAATGGACTGTTTTGCCGCAAGACCAATAAGTGTAATCATACCGACCTGTGAATAAATATCAAATGACTGGTTAATCATCATCTGGAATATCAACGCACCAAGTGCCGCAATCGGTGAAATCAACAATACCGCAACAGGGATTGAATAACTTTCGTACAGTGCGACAAGGAACAAATACACAAATATAAGCGCCATAGCAACGATAACCGCTGTCTGACCTGAGGCTTCTCTTTCCTGAGCGGATGTTCCCGACCAGTCAAAAGTAATATCAGACGGCAAAACGCGCCGTGCCACATTTTCCATCGCATTCATGGCTTCGCCGGAACTTTTACCGGGGGCTTCCTGACCTTGGATTTGCACGGATTGATAAAGGTTATACCTTGTAATTGATGCCGTACCGATTGTTTGTTTCAATTTTACAAGCGAAAGTATCGGAACCATGACTCCGTTTGTATTTTTTACATAAATTCCGGACAAATCCGACGCTCTGTTTCTAAAATCGCTTTCTGCCTGCATTTGGACTTTAAATACTCTGTCGTATTTATTAAAATCGTTTACGTAATAACTTCCGAGCATTGAAGAAAGTGTCGAGTATAATTCCTGCAAATCAACACTCTGCGCCATTGCTTTTTCGTAATCAATTTCAAGGGTATATTGCGGAACGTTTGCCTGAAAAGTTGTGTAAACACTTGACAAATCAGGATCCTGATTTGCGGCGGCAATAAGTTTATTTGCCCAGGCTTCCAATTCCTGCGGAGTGTATTCGCCTCGGGAGAGCATCTGGAATTCAAAACCGCCCATCATACTCATACCCATAATCGCCGGCGGAGAAAATACAACAATTGAGGCTTCCTTAATATTTGCGGCAACTCCTCTGACTTGACTTAATATTGCCGTGTGCGACAAATCCGTCGGACGACCTTGAATTTTACGCTTAATCCAGTCAATTGCCGTAACTTTTCTGTCCGCATAGTCATCCAGCGAAATAATTGCCGTCGCACTGTTTGTTGTTCCGCCGCCTCCGAACACCATAAGTCTTTCTTCGTCAATTCCGTCAAAATCTCTTATCTGTTCTATAAATCTCTGCCCTACTTCTTCAGTTCTTGAAAGTGAAGCACCGTCAGGCAGCGTTATACTTGCAAGCAATACCCCCTGATCTTCATCAGGTATAAATCCCGTCGGCACCAGTTTGAAAGATACAAGAGTCAATACAACCAGCGACAGATACAAAATTATCGTACCTTTTTTGTCGTGAACAAATTTGTTTACGTATTCAATATAAAAATCTTCGGCTTTTGCAAAAAATTTGTTGAAATCCTCAACAACAACCGCGGTTTTTTCATTAATTCTGCCGATAATATGTCTGATGTGATTTACCAATTCCGATTTTGAAATTTTGGGCTTATCGGATTTTTCCTGACCGAGGAAATGCGAACACATGGCAGGAGAAAGAGTTAGTGCGCAAATCGCCGAAATTGCGATAGATACGGCAATACATACCGCAAACTGTTTATACATAACTCCCGTCATGCCGCCCATAAATATAATCGGGACAAATACAGCCATCAAAACCAACGCCATCGCAACAAGTGCGGAACCTACCTCCTGCATGGTTAATTGTGTTGCTATAACGGCTGATTTGCCTTCTTCAAGATGCCGTTTTACGTTTTCTATAACAACAATAGCATCGTCAACAACAACACCTACCGCAAGTACCAGCGCAAACAATGACAAAAGGTTTATACTCATATTCAAAGCTTTAAGCGCTATAAACGTACCGATAAGCGACACAGGGATTGTAACACACGGCACAAGCGTCGCCATTGCATCCCCTAGGAATAAAAATATGATTACGATTACGATTAAACCCGTCAAAAGAATCGTAAATTCAACTTCTTTCATTGATTCGTGAATATAATCCGAATCGTCTTTTATAACCTGAATTTGAAGCCCGTTGTCAAGCCTTGAATTCAAATCAGCAATTTTTTGCTTGACCGCTTTTGACAAATTCAAAATATTTGCATCGGACAATTGAGAAACCATAATAAGCGCGGCGGGTTTTCCGTTAACCTTACCGAGCCTTGAATAAGAATCCGCACCGAGTTCAACACGCGCAATATCTTTGAGCCGGACTTTACTTCCGTCCATATTTGAACGGATTATAATATTTTCAAACTCTTTAACCTCTGACAAACGTCCTTTTGACTTCAATGTCAATTGAAGCGCCTGCTTGTCATCAGTAGGCAAAGCGCCCAGAGAGCCCGCAGTTACCTGATTATTCTGAGCCGTAATTGCATTTTTTACCTCGGTTGTCGAAATATTCAATCCCGCCATTTTTTGAGGATCAAGCCATATTCTCATTGAATAATCGCCCGAGCCGTAAACGTCAATGTCCGCAACACCTTCAACACGTTTCAATTCGTCTTTTATGTAAATTGAGCCGTAATTTGTCATATCAAGCTGTGACCAGTTGCCCTCAACAGGTTTTATATTCAAAATTATGGCGCCGGAACCCGATGTTCTGCTGAGCGCCGTGACACCGGTTCTTTGAACTTCTTCCGGCAATTGCGACAGAACCTGCTGAATTCTGTTTTGGACGTTCATAAGGTTTATGTTCCGGTCAGAGCCGACTTTAAAATACATAGTGAGTGAATAAGAACCGTCAGAGGATGTTGACGTCATATATGACAAATCCTCGACACCGTTCAATTTATTTTCAAGAACCGTTGCGATAGAAGATTCAATAACCTCGGCGTTAGCACCCGCGTATGATGCCGAAACCCTTACCTGCGGCGGGGTTACATCAGGGTAGTTTTCCTGTTTTAATGTTGACATGGAAATCAAGCCCATTATCACGATACACACTGAAATTACCAGTGCAAAACGCGGTTTTTGTATGAAAAAGTACAATTTTGCTTTATCTAATATTTTTTTCATTCTCAGCCTTTAAGGTTTTCTGGTATTCTTCGTTATCAATAATTTTCAAATTTTGCCCTTCCGCTGCAATATTCTGGATACCGGACACAACGACAACGTCATCAAAATTCAAGCCGTCAGTAACAATCCAGTTATTGTTTATACTGTCAGCCACTTTTATATCGCGTCTTACTGCTTTATTATCCTGAACAACCCACACGTAATATCCGCTCATCGGGTCGCCTTTTGTACAGGCTTGAGGAATTGTCATATATTTAACCATTTTCGGAGCGATTAATTTAACTTTCATGTAATTTCCGGGGACAAGCCAGCCTTTTTCGTTTTCAAAAACCGCTCTCATGCTGATAGAGCCGGAATCTTTATCAATCTGGTTATCCACAAAGTCAACCGTGCCTGTTTTGTCATACCATTCGCCGCCGTCAAACTGTGCCTGAACCTGAACATCTTTATAGCGGTTGCTGGCTTGCAAAAGCTTGACAAAATCATCGCCTTTCAGGCTGAATGCAATATACACAGGGTTTGTACTGGAAATATTAACCAAAGACCCCGAAGTTGCCGTGACGTAATTGCCTTCGGTAATATTAACTTTGCCTATTCTGCCGTCAATCGGAGATTTTATATTTGTATAGCTCAAATTCACTTTTGCAAGTTCATACTGCTGTCTTGCCGCCTCAAGAAGCGCTCTGTTCTGGTTTCTTGTTGCAAGACTCTGGTCAACGTCCGACCGGCTTATCAAATCCTCTTTTATAAGCGCGTTTGCTCTGTCCAATTCCTGCTGGGCATTGGTTAAAAGCGCACTGTATTGATTAACCGTTGCACGCGCGTTGTTAACCTCGATTTGATACTCCCTGGGGTCTATCTGGAAAAGCATCTGACCTTTTTTTACAAAATCGCCTTCCTTGAAGAATTTTTTTATCAAAAATCCCGGAACCCGCGCTATAACGTCAACGGAATATTTTGCCTCAACCCTTCCCGTTGCTTCCGCATTTATAAACACATCCTGCATATGCGGTGTATCAACTACTACCTCTTTTGGAATACTATTCAACTTTGCCTGAATTACGGCTGCTATTTTTCCGCTTACTTTATTATATATAATCGGCACGATAATTATTAGTAAAATAACTATCGCAGCTTTTTTACGCGTTACTTTTAACTTCATATCCCGCTCCAACTCTTCTAATCTAATCCTATATTAAAATATTTTTAACTTTATGTCAATTTTTTTACTTGAGCACTAAAAAACTTGACAACGGAATTTATATAATGAGATAATAAAAAAAGTTTTAAAGGGAATTAAGAATTAATGGAAAAGAGATATAAATACGGGTTATTAAGATATTCATCACAAAACATAGGGGATGAGATACAAAGCATCGCAGCATCAAGATTTTTACCTCACATAGATTGTCTAGTTCACAGAGAAAGAATCAACGAATTCCGCTCTGATGTCAAAACTAAATTAATAATGAATGCCTGGTGGATGTGGCGCAGAAGAAAATTCCCGCCGTCAAAAGATATTGAACCGCTGCTTATTTCAATGTATATCCGAAAAGAAATCCGTCGAAAATTTTTGACTCCAAAAGTTAAAAAATATCTTATCGAACACGGTCCTGTCGGCTGCAGGGATAAGGATACCGAAGAATGGCTAAAATCCAATGATATTCCGGCATATTTTTCAGGATGCTTAACGTTAACTCTGCAAAGAAATCCTTTGATAAAACGCAAAGATTATATTATTGCCGTTGATGTACCTGAATATATTGAAGATGAAATAAGAAAAAGAACTTCAAGACCTGTATATAATTTACACAGAATAATTTCTCCATATTTTACTCAAGAAGAACGATATAAAATCGCGAAAATATTATTATCAGTTTATCAGAGCGCACATTGCGTTATTACATCAAAATTACATGCCGCAATGCCTTCTCTTGCACTGGAAACACCGGTATTATTGCTGGATTCGAATGACAACAATCTTTATAATGACGGAAGATTCTGCGGGTTAAAAGAACTCTGCAACATCGTAAAAGAAGATGACTTTATGGCTGATAAAAACAGCTATGATATAGTCACCCCCCCCCGCAATCCGGCTCTATACCTTGCTTTGCGGGATAGGCTTATAAAAACATGCTCTGAATTTACGGGATATAATAACGAAAATTCACTGCTTGATGAAAACATTATTCCGGAGCTTGAACTTCTCAAATTAATGCAGGACGATTATTCTAAAATTTTAAAAGCATCATGCTGGCTACAGCCAAAAGATACGCTTAAAATCTTTATAAAAAGATTTATTCTTCGAAAGACAAAGCACGATTTAGCTTAAAAGTATAAATTAGTCTGAAATATTGCCAGTACAAAATTCAGACCCGCTCTAACCCGGCAGAAATTCCGAGAATGAAACCATTCTGCCCTGACCGATCATGCTGATTTTAGGCGCATCCAGGTCTTCTGATGACAAATCAACAACAGAAATTCCGTTTATCTCATTAAAGAATTCTTCTTTTTTTACAGGCTGCGGACCTGCGAAGGTGTTATGCGGGTCTACAAGATAGAAATTTTCATCATCGTAAGAGTCAAATGCATAGGCATGATATTTAGGATTTCCATTTTCATCAACTCCGTATTTTAATGAAACTACAATGACATTATTCGGATTATCCGCATATTCTTTTAAAGCGGCTTTAAAACTCTTACCCTCTTGAATAACGCTGTTGAGAGCCATTTTGTCATCACCGTCCGTGCTGATACTTATTGCCTTTTTGCCTGTCAGCAACTGCAAAGCCTGAACAGAATCACCGCCTTCCAAAACAGATTCCGTATTTTTAGGCGCATACGTAAGATTAAGGACTGAGCCGCGCGCAAGCTTTGTATCAAGCAGTCCTTGTCTGTACTTTTCCATTGCAAGTTCTACTGCTGCCACATCAGGATCAGCTGCGGCATAATCGGCACTAATCCTATTTGACAACTCATCTGCGGTAATTTTATAAGTTTTATCAATACCCTTAAAATAAACATCTACAGAACCGTCATCATTAACGGTTACCGCATTTTTAACAAGTTCTTTAGCTTTTTCATTATCAGATACGGCTGATATTGCAGCAAGAAGCCAGCAGTCACCGGTTTGTCCCTGTTTGAAATCACCGAGCACACCGTCATTTTTTACATATTCAAACTTATTAGCTTCTTCATTCCAGCTGTAATACTGACCGTCGAGCGCACTTTTATAGACATTAGATGTATCATTAAGCGGTTCCAGAAATTCCTTGCCCGCTAAAAATCGAACTTTTGAAACTTCATTACCGTCCTTATCAAAATATTTGCCGTTTTCGGTGTACCATCCGTTCGCGGTTACGTCATTAATAGCGGTTTTTCTGAAATAGAAGGAATCTTTATCATATTGATAATAGACTCTATTATGGTTTTTATCCTCCGCGTAATAAATATTTTCATTGTTAGTGCATCTGTATTTTCTATTGAAGGCTAACTGTTGTTTGTATTTGGAGGCACCTGAGGTTGCATCATCGGAATATACAACACCTTTTTTTACAACTGCATATTTTTCACCGTCAGGGGTATAATATACGCCTTTTTTATCCGCATAATTCCCGTTATCGCAAACTTTTGCGATATTCGGAGCTTTTTTAAAAGAGCTCTTATCACTGTTCCAGAGATAGTAAACTCCGTTTTTGTCATCAAAAAAGTAATCGCCGTTTGCTGTGGGTTTTAAACCGAGGCTTGCAGCTTCCTGTTCCTTTATAAATTTTTCAGCCGCAGCTCCGTCTTGCGGAACATTTGCCGCAGAAGTTTTACTGTATCCGTCCCAGATACTGCCGGAGGAAGAAGTGCTGTTTACGTTCTCTGAGGAATTCACATTCGTATTTTGAGAGGTCACTCCCGCACTACTATGTAAACTGTCAATATAATTAAAGTTGCCCATGACAAATCCTTTTATGTTTTATTTATCGGCAGTTATAAATAAAATATTTAGGATTTTTCGGAAAATGTTACAAATGTTTAAGTTATCAATATTTATTAGCGAAGACAAGCACTGAAAAAATTTTGCACCTCATCCGGCTCGCTGATATAAGGGTTTACAAATTTAAAAAAATTTCCGCAAACACCTCCGCACTCCGCTCGTGCTCCGTTCGAACCTCTGGCAAGGCTTTCGCCTTGCGGTTCTCGTCCAACTTTAGACGTCTTATACGAAGCAAAAGCCGACACACGGTCGGGTCTTGTCAATAAAAAACTCCCCGGGCTGGACGACATTGGAACTTTTTACCCAAATACTGTATGAAAAAATTGTTAATATTAATAACTTGAAGATTTATTCCATGATAAAATCATATTATGCGTTATAAAGATAAAGTATTATATATAATAGCAGGTGCAAATGGCAGTGGTAAAAGTACTCTTGCGGAAGTTCTTTTGAAAGAAAAGAATTTGGGATTTCTTAATGCTGATGAAATAGCGAAAGAAATTGCACCAAATGCAATTAATAGCGTTCCTATATCTGCGGGCAAAGAATATTTTAAACGCTTAGCACAATATTTTAAAGATGATCTGTCATTCGCTGTAGAATCAACTCTTTCAGGTAATAATATTACAAGAATAATAAATAAGGCTAAAAGTCAAAATTACAAAATTATTTTAGTTTATTCTTTCTTACAAAGTTGTACAACATGTATTAAAAGGGTAAAAACGCGTGTTAAAAATGGCGGGCATGATGTTCCGGAAGAAGATATTATTCGCAGGTATTACAAAAGTCTTGTGAAATTTTGGGATGAATACCGTTTACAGGCAGATGATTGGACATTGTTTTATAATGGCTATGATTATGCTCCTGTAGTTGTGTCTTTTGGTAAAAAAGAAAAATATGATATAATAAATAAAGAGAAACAAGAATTATTTTATAACATATATAAAATTGCAAAGGATGAAATAAAAGTTAATGACTGATAAAGATGCTTTAGAATTATTAAATATGTTTACAACAGCTGCTCAAATTGCAAAATCAAGAAATAAATTTGAGTATACTTTGAATTTGAATGAAAATGATTTGAACGAGTTATTCAAAAAAGCATTTCCTTTTATGAAAGATAACGTAAGTAAACAATGCATTATAAAAAATCTGTTGGCAAATAATTAATTTATTTCGCCTTGCGGTTCTCGTCCAACTTTAGACGTCTTATACGAAGCAAGACCCGACACACGGTCGGGTCTTGTCAATAAAAAACTCCCCGGGCTGTCTTGCTCGCTCGCGTTTAACGGCATTTCGCGGTTTGCTTCTGTGTTTTCAACACAATCGCAAACCGCTCCAGCCTCAGCTCGCTCGCGCTGGACTCTCACTGTTGCTTCAAGCCCTAACCTCTGACTTGAACATGAAAAAAAGACTGGTATAAACCAGTCCTTTTGCATGTAAAAACTCCCCAGGTTGGACTCGAACCAACAACCTACCGGTTAACAGCCGGTTGCTCCGCCATTGAGCTACTGAGGATTATCTCCGCCTTTCGGCATATTCTTATTATAAAATAAAAATTTTTCTTGTAAAGTACTTTTTTATAAAAAATTATTGGCAAATTGTATACTTGTGTGTTAATATATATTATGTATAATACAAAAAGGGAGGTATCTTATGGCAAATCCTTTATTTAATATTGATGACGCAAGAGTTCTTGATGGTGAACCTATGACCGTCAACGGAGCCGTTAATAAAACTTTTATTCTGCTGGCATGTGTTATTATTGCTGCATGCTATACCTGGTTTTTGGCTTTGAGCGGCTATACGGATAAAGCTCAATTGCTTACTGTCGGAGGCGCTATCGGAGGATTCATTCTTGCTATGATAATCATTTTCACAAGAAGTGCCATGAATATTTTGACTCCGCTTTATTCCATCTGCGAAGGTTTCTTTTTAGGCGGAATTTCGGCAGTTTATGCCGCTCAATATGCCGGTATTGTTATGCAGGCAATTCTTGCCACCTTTGCCGTTTTATTTTCCATGCTTATTTTATACAGAACAGGCGCTATCAGATGCACGGAACGCTTCCGCGCGGTAATATTCACCGCGACTTTATCCGTTGCGCTTGTTTATTTAATACAGATTATAGCATCATTTTTCGGACGCGGTATCCCGCAAATCTTTACCGCAAGCCCGATCGGCATTGGTTTCAGCATAATTGTCGTTGCGATTGCCGCTTTTAACCTTATTATTGATTTTGATTTCATTGAACGCGGGGCAGAACACTTTTTTGAAAAAAAATACGAATGGTACGGCGCTTTCGGGCTTATGGTTAGCTTAATCTGGCTGTATCTTGAAATCTTAAGACTCCTCGCTAAATTAAGCGACAGAAACTAATTATATAAAAATATTGTAGGTCGGATTTACTAATCGACAGAAATTTTATTATCGGCAATGCCGACCTACAAATTTTACTCACTTCACTCACTTATTAACTTTCCCATATACTTTTCCGTCTTTATAACCGGTCAGCTTAACCTCACAAAGGGTATTTGTAAGGTTCAAATTATTAGAATTAAGATGAACAGTAAGATAATTCCGAGTAACACCTTTGAGCATGCCGTCGGATTTGTCTGGATGTTTTTCAATTAAAACCTCGCGGACAGTGCCGAGATTTTTTTGTATAAATTCATTATATTTGCGCGCAGAAATCGCTTTTACAACAGCTGCGCGTTCTTCTCGGACTTTTTCGTCAACCTGATACGGCATAGCAGCCCCTTTTGTACCTTTACGGATTGAATAGGGGAAGGTATGAATTTGCGACAACCCGGATTTTTCAAGATTTTCACGTGTAATTTCAAAATCCTCATCCGTTTCACCCGCAAAACCCGTTATTATATCGCTTCCCAAAAACGGCAAATCAAACATGCGATTGATTTTTTCGATCTGCTTCAAATAATCCTCAACCTTATAGAACCTGTTCATACTCTCGAGGGTTTTATTGCAGGCGGATTGAAGCGAAAGATGAAAATGCGGGCAGAATTTATCGGATTGAGCAAGAAATTCCAGTAATTCACCGGTAATTTCCAGAGGGTTCAAAGACCCGAGCCTGTACCTGACCAATTCCGTGCGGGTTTCAACCTCTTTTAATAAATCCAAAAGTGTTAAGCCCCGTTCTTTTCCCCATAGTCCGATATGAATTCCCGTAAATACAACCTCTTTAAATCCGTGGCGGACAAAATTATTTATCCCGTCGATTACGAAATCAATACCGGCAGAGCGGCTGTTTCCGCGTGCAAAAGGGATAATGCAGTATGAGCATCTGTTATCGCAGCCGTCTTGAATTTTAAGGCTTGCGCGGGTTTTGGTCATATCTTCAAGCCGGACCTCATGGAATTTTTCAAGCTGCATAATGTCAGATGCTTGCAATTTTTCTTGTGAATTTAAAAAATTTTCCAACTCCAACTTTTCATCGTTACCGACAACAAAATCTATAAAATCATTTTCAAGCAATTTTTCTTTTTCGATTTGTGCGAGGCATCCTGTCAAAATCGTTATGATATTCGGATTTTTATGCTTTGCATTACGCAGAAGATAAAAAGCTTCGCTGTCGCTTTTATGCGTGACGGAACAGGAATTTAGAATATAAATATCGGCATTTTCGAACTTTTTGACCTTTTCAAAGCCTGACTTTATAAGGTTTTCCTCAATAACAGCCCCTTCAAACTGGTTTGATTTGCAGCCCATGGTATGAATTAAAAATCTTTTCATCCCATAATCATAAATAAAATAAAATTCATTGTAAATATTTATTAAAAAGAATTAATAAGCTAGCAAAATAATTTACTTTTTGATTTTACATGTGTATAATAAAAATGTGAAAGGTGTGTGTGAAAAATGCAAGTAAATGCAATCAATTCGCAAATTACAGGCTCTGCACGTAACTTTACAGGCAAACGCGATAACATAGATGCGTTTATTAACCTGGACGACAGAGATATACAAAAATTAGCTTATCTGAAAACAGTACAAAAAGTTGACGATAAAAAGCACCTAAAGCTTGACAGGACACTGATGAACCTTGTACCTGTTGCGGCGGGTGTTGCGGCTGCGGCACTTACAAAAGGTAAATTATTTACCCAAAAGGGCAGACTTGAAAAGCTTATGGTGCTGGGTGAAACTACTGCAAAATGGTTTGCCGCATTTGGTATAATTGATTTAGTATTTGCAGGCAAAAACAAATTAGACCAAAAATCCGAAAAATCACGCGAATTCACAAGACGCAATCCGTTCATATCATTTTTGGCAACTGCAGGATTAAGCTTTGCGGCGATTGCCGGTGCCAAAAAAGGGTTTGGCAAACTGCTTGACAAATACGGCACAAGATTTGTTAAAAAACACGACGCATTTATTTCAAAAAAATTACTTGCAGCAGGCTCAAAACTTGATAACAGCAAAATTCTAAACTGGATGTCCGATAAACTTGGCCGGGTATCTAAAAACACACCGTCAGCGATAAAAGAATTCGGCAAATCTTTATTGAGCTGGTCACCTGCGATTATCGGACTCGGCGCCGTATTACATTCAGCAGACCATGCTAATGCTAAAGCACGTGAACTCAATAAAAATTACAACGAATTAAAAGATAAACAATTTGAATTATCAAAAAGAAGAATGACGGAATTAGCCGTACAAAACGATTTTATGCTTACGAATCCCGACAACAGAGAGGATTTAGAGCTATTAAACGATCCTAAGAAAGGTTTAGAAGTGTAGTGTGTGATTAAGGCGTCCGAAAGGACGCCTTTTTTATTTTACCTAACTGCCTGAGGCATGACAAGACATTGTGCCGATATTGGTATAGCTTTACATAAAAACTATTATAGGTAGTTCTTTATGTTCACTCTTTTTTTTTCAGAGCCTCCGGCGGGTGCTGCGCGCACGGCGGTCGCTTTTGGTGTCAAAAGCGACGCAAAACCACCGCACGCTACGTTCACTAATAACATGTACGCCTCAACATAAAGGCGTGTAAACTCGCTATGTCACCCTGAACTTGTTTCAGGGTCTCTTTATACTTTACCGCTCAGACAATACACGCCTCAGAAGATTGTTTCGGCTACAGTTATTGTTCACTCCGCTATCGCGGTATTTAAGCTGCGTAGCAGCTCCGCGCCGTTGTCTTTAGGCGCGGTAAAAGATTGCAGGATTTTAGCCCCTCTCCCGTCACTGCGTGACACCCTCTCCCCAAGGGGGTGAGGGATAAAATACTGCAACGGCACAAAGTGCGCCCGTTAGGGCTTGAGCAATCCAAAGGATTGCAAATAAATAGCGTGTTTTTCTTTTTCGGTTCACTTTTTCTTTTTACATCGCAATAAAAAGAAAAAGTGAACAAAAAGACATACCTATAATAGTTTTTATGTAATAAAAAAAAGGCTCCTCATAGGAGCCTTTTTTGAGATAACCTATCTCATTAATTCGCCGACGGCTTTATAAACAGCCATACGTTTTGCGGCATCTTCTTCAGCCTGAGCGTAAAGAGCTTCCGCAGCTTCAGGGTTAGTTTTCATCAGAGATTTATAACGTCCTTCACTTCTGATGAATTCCTGATAGCTGTCTTTCGGATCTTTAGCGTCCCAGGTGAACGGAACTTCGTTATCAGGATTGTATCTGTATAACGGGAAGTATCCTGCGTCAACCGCGCGTTTTTGTTCTGTCTGGGTTTTAGACATGTCAATACCGTGCGCAATACAAGGTGCGTAAGCAAATATGATTGACGGACCTTTGTATGCTTCAGCTTCCTGGAATGCTTTAAGAGTTTGCGCTCTGTCAGCACCGAGAGCAACTGATGCAACGTATACATATCCGTATGACATGCTCATCAAGCCCATATTTTTCTTATATGTTTTCTTACCGCCTGTAGCGAATTTGGCAACCGCACCGGTCGGAGTTGATTTGGAAGCTTGACCGCCTGTATTTGAGTAAACTTCCGTATCAAGTACGAGGATATTTACATCCTGGTTTTGAGCCAAGACGTGGTCAATACCGCCGTATCCGATATCGTTTGCCCAGCCGTCGCCGCCGATAATCCAGACTGATTTATCCGTAAAGTAGTCTTGAAGTTCTCTAACTTTTGCCAAATCAGGACATGTTACATCTTTGTATTTAGCAAGAACTTCTTTTACTTTATCTTGAGCTTTGTGAGCTTCGTCTGTTTTTGAATTTTCAAAGTGTGACATAGCTTCGTTCAAAGCTTCTTTCAAATCGGCAGGAGTTTTTTCGTTAGAAAGAACTTTTTCAACATAAGTTTTCAAAGTACTTCTGTTCTGATCAACTGCAAGCCTCATACCGAAACCAAATTCAGCGTTGTCTTCAAACAATGAGTTAGCCCAGGCAGGTCCGCGTCCTTCTTTATTTGTTGTATAAGGAATAGTCGGGAATGTGCCTGAATATATTGAAGAACAGCCTGTTGCGTTTGCGATAATCATATTTTCGCCGAACAGTTGTGAAACAAGTTTTACATAAGGTGTTTCACCGCAGCCTGCGCAAGCGCCGGAGAATTCAAACAACGGTTTTCTGAGCATTGCACCTTTAATTGTTTTGGTTGTATTTTTGCCCATTACATTATCAGGCAATGAGTCAAAGAATTCTTCGTTAACCATTTCGCAAGCAGCTTCTTCTTTTTCGATTGAAGACCATGTGAGTGCTGCTTTTTCAGGATTTTTTGCCATCGGGCATTGATCAATACAAACACCGCAGCCCGTGCAGTCTTTGCAGTAAACCTGAACTTTGAATTTTTCACCGTGGTCATTCGGTTTTGCATCAACAGTGTTGAATGATGCGGGAGCATCTTTCAAATCGTCAGCTTCAATAAGTTTGGTTCTTATTGCGGCGTGAGGACAAGCTGATGCACAAATTCCGCACTGAATACAGAATTCAGAATTCCAGTGAGGAACACGAGGTGCGATACCGCGTTTTTCAAGGCAGGCAGTGCCTGTCGGAATTACGCCGTCATTTGACATTGCTGATACAGGAATATCATCGCCTTTTTGTCTCATTGAAGGTTCAATGATTTTCTTAGCAAAGTCTGATGCGTTATCCGGTATTAATTTAACGTCGTCAACGCATCCTACGCCGTCAAGAGTTGCCGGAACAGGTACTTCCTGACAAGCATCAACCGCAGCGTCAATTAACGCTAAGTTCATATTAACAACGTCATCGCCTTTTTTCTTGAAGGTTTTCTTGGTCATTTCTCTCATACCTTCAAGAGCCTGTTCAAACGGAATAATTCCTGAAACTTTGAAGTATGCAACCATCATAACCGTGTTTGCGCCTTTTCCTCTTAAGCCCGGCTGCTGTTCGATAAGTTTTTCGGCATCTACGTTGTAGAATTTGATTTTCTTATCGATAATTGTTTTTTGCATATCGCGTGTCAAATGAGCGAACGCTTCATCTTTTGTATACGGGCTGTTGAGTAAGAACGTTCCGCCTTCTTTAATACCTTTCAACAGGTCATATCTGCCGATGTATGCATGAGCTGAGCAAGATACAAAGTCAGGAGCTGTTATAAGGTAAGTTGATTTAATCGGTTTGTCGCCGAATCTTAAGTGAGAAACGGTTACACCGAATGATTTTTTAGAGTCATATGCAAAGTATGCTTGAGCATCTTTGTTTGTATATTGACCGATAATTTTAATTGAGTTTTTGTTAGCACCTACAGTACCGTCAGAACCTAAGCCCCAGAACATACAATTTGTAGTTCCTTCGGGTTCTGTAACGATGTGTTCCGTAACTTTTAATGATTTATGAGTTACGTCATCTTCAATACCTACGGTGAAACCGTGGAATCCGTTGTTTTCAGCGTGTTTGTAAACAGCCAGAACCATTGACGGAGTGAATTCTTTTGATGATAATCCGTAACGTCCGCCGATAACTCTGATATCTTTGTTTTCAAGAGCTGCTACAACGTCTAAGTATAAAGGTTCGCCGATAGAACCGGGTTCTTTTGTTCTGTCAAGAACTGTTATACGTTTAACTGATTTCGGTAATGCTTCGTTGAAACGTTTAACGTCAAACGGTCTGTACAGTCTAACCTTAACTAAACCGTATTTGGTTCCGCGTTTTGAATTCAGGTATTCGATTGTTTCTTCGATAGTTTCGCAGCCTGAACCCATTGCAACGATTACATCAGTAGCGTCAGGCGCACCGACATAATCAAACGGATGATATTGTCTGCCTGTTACAGCGGCAACTTTATCCATATATTCCTGAACAATATCAGGTACCATTTCATAGTATTTGTTAACTGTTTCACGACCCTGGAAGTAAACGTCGGTATTTTGTGCGCCGACTTTACATACAGGTGCTTCAGGTCGCATTGCTCTTGCTTTGAATTCTTCGATATATTTCGGTTCAACAAGTTTTGCAATGTCTTCGTATGAAATTTCTTCGATTTTGTGAACTTCGTGTGATGTTCTGAAACCGTCAAAGAACTGCAAGAACGGAACTTTTGCTTTGTAAGTTGAAAGATGTGCAACTAAAGCCAGATCCATTTCTTCCTGAACAGAATTTGCGGCGAGCATTGCATAACCTGTGTTACGGCATCCCATAACGTCGGAATGATCACCGAAAATTGATAATGATTGTGCAGCTATTGCACGTGCTGCAACGTGGATTACTGACGGAAGCATTTCGCCCGCAATCTTATGCATTACAGGAATCATCAACAACAAGCCTTGAGATGCTGTATATGTTGATGTTAAAGAACCTGCTGCCAATGCACCGTGTACGGCACCTGCCGCACCTGCTTCCGATTGCATTTCGGCTACTCTCACTTCTTTGCCCCAGATGTTTTGTTTGTGCTGGGACGCCCATTCGTCTATCCATTCGCCCATTGTTGATGACGGGGTGATAGGATAAATCGCTGATACTTCGCTTAACGCATATGCTATATGCGCCGCTGCATAGTTACCGTCAACTGTTATAGTTTTTCCCGGCATGATTAAATATCCTCCTTATTTTGCTATACTTAATACTACCCCTATATCATAATACAAACATGTTTTGTTGACAAAAAAAATTTGTATAAGTGAATAAATAAAGGAACAGGGGAATAAGTTGCATCATAGATTAATCTGTGCGGGATTTTTCCGGAATTGCTTTTTATATAACACTTATTTTCCTATTACCTTATTTACTTTCAATCCGCAGCTCTGTCCGAAATCTTTAACATAGTCTGCATCTGTAAACTTATGTAAAAATTTAAACAATTTATGTGATAATAAGAATAAAAAAATTATTCAGGAATTTTAGAGGTATCGGAAGGTAAATAATGATCATCAACCCGATAAATAATTTTTATATTACTAAAACAAATTATACCGGCGGCGCAAGTCATCCGCTATTCCGGCATAAGCCGCTGTCTTTCGGACAGTCTACAATTAAAGACTCTTTTGAAATGCAGCACGAGCATAACATGAATAAATACAGGGTTTATGCGGATATTTTCTTTGACACTCTGGATGACGTTGCAAAAGAACTTAAAGAATACGGTGTTATATTTGACCGCCAGTATGCAATGCTCAACCCCATTAAATCAGCCAAATCCATGAGCAGTAAAGTTACGCGCTCAGGCTCTTTTGATGTGCCTGATTTAATTAGAACAACAATATATATGACTAACCCGTATGATACAAGCTTTATCTATAACAAATTTCTTCCCTCAATGGAAGAACACGGTTATGTTCTTGCAAAAGTGAACGGCAAACCTGATATTGATTTCAGACTTGAAGGAATCGGAGAACCGCAAAAATCCGGCTACGAAGATATTCAAATGCGTTTTGTTGAGAAAAAAGCTAAAAAAAATAAAATTAAACACGAACTTATTGTACTTTTCGGTCCGAATTATGCTCAGGCAAAACACCTTGAATCCGAAAAGGTCTATAACCTCATAAGACAATTTGATGAGCTGCATATTGATTTTAGCGATGCACCTGTCGGCTCAAATGAGTTTAAAGCACATCGTTATATCCAGCTGATTAAAACTCAGGCGCGAAATAAAATTTCAAAAAAACTTTTTGATAACGCTAAAAATAAAGATTTTTACAAAATAGATGATGTTGCACCCATAACTTTTACCCCCGAAAATAAGGCACTCATCAACAACTATTTTGCAGCACTTAAAGACAGGACAAAAGACTACTACAGACACAAACGCACACTGGCGCAAAACAGTGAACTGGCATTAATTCAGCTGCGAAAAGACGAAAAAGACGACCTTACTCTCATAAGCTACATAGACGATATGTTTAATGCTTCCATCAAATATTTTGAGAAAAATCCACAATAGCGGCATTTTCTATATGATATGTGTGGCAAAACATGTCAAACGGCTGAATACTTTCGACAACAGCGCCTTTTTCCGTTAAATATTTTAAGTCACGGGCTAAAGTTGCAGGGTTGCAGCTTACGTAAATTATTTTGCTTTTTGTAAGTCTTAATGCGTTATCCAGAGCCTCTTTTGTGCAGCCTTTCCTCGGCGGGTCAAGAATTATCGCGTCGAATTTTCTTTTCTCCCGCGCTAAAAATTCTCCGGCATCCGTATTGTTAATTTCAACGTTATTGATATTGTTTAAAATCAATGATTTTCGGGCAAGTTTGCAGGAATCCGTATTTTCTTCCACGCTAACTACCTGCCCGCAGACATCAGATAAAGATATCCCGAACGCCGTAATACCCGCATAAGCATCAAGAATAACCGGTTTTTCAAAATTTGCCGCAATATAATCTTTTACATATCTGAAAATATTCTCCGCGCTTTTCGGATTAACCTGAAAAAACGTGTTTGCGCCTATTATAAAAGTTTTACCCAGAATTTTTTCTTCTATAAAATCCTCACCTGCCGAACATACGGAAACCGCACCCTGAATTACGTTTGTCTTTTTTGTATTAAAATTCACGCAAACGCCGGACACATCCTCAAATGCTTCATACAAAGCTTCCGCAAATCTTTGAACTTCCGGCGGAATTTTGTCTGAATTTACGACTAATACAACGAGATTTTTGCCGGATGCTGCGGAATTTCTTATAATAACATGCCGCAAAAGCCCTGCGTGAGCTTTTTCATCATAAGCCGAAATCTTGAATTCAGGCGCTTTTTCTCTTACAAAATCAATAATTTCATCGCAAATTTCAGGCTGTATGGGACAGTGTTTGATATTGACAATTTCGTGAGTGCCGGATTTGTAATACCCCGCCAAAAACCGCTTTGACACTTTTGTCTGTGCAACAGGGTATTGAATTTTGTGCCTGTATTCCTTTATTTGAGGGCTCGGAATTGTGTTATGAATTTTAATATCAAGTCCGCCGATTTTACGCATTGCATCTTCTACAATACCGCGTTTCAACGCTAATTGATAATTATAATCAATAAATTGAAGCTGGCAGGCGCCGCAGACTTTTTGCACAGCACAGAAAGGTTTGACACGATTAGGCGACGGCTCAAGAATTTCAAGCACTTTCGCATAACAATACGATTTATTACGTCTGGTAATCTTAATTTTGACGAGATCACCCGGACACGCTCCCTCTACGAAAATTACCTGTCCGCCTGCACGCGCTATTCCGTATCCGAGATTGGATAAACTTTCTATTCTTACCGCTAACTCATTATCCATGGTTGTTATTATAATACAAAAAAGACGATAAGTCGTGAAGACGTTAGGTCATTAAGTCCATTTCTTTTATCAGATTGCAGGTCGGATTATCCGACGGAAATTTTATTGTCGGCAATGCCGACCTACTTTTATCCATTAATTGTTAATTTTTGGTTAAAAACATAAGGTTATCATAAAAACAGAGTTATAACGTAAGTGTAGAGAGTAAGAAAATTTGAAAGGAGTGTTGAATATGAAATTTTTAGTAAGAAAAGCACCGGAGAATTTTATAAGAACGGTTAACGACGAAATAAGTTCACTGCTAAACAGACACTTTGACAGCTATTTTCCGGAAGCTGCCTACTGGGAAGACATGGATAAATACTCCATGCCTGTTGAAATGACCGATAAAGGCAAAGAATTCATTGTAAAAGCCGAATTACCGGGAGTAAAAAAAGAAGATCTTGACATCGACATTGATAAAAAATACATAACAATCAATGCAAAAAAAGAAGAAGAAAGCGAAGTTGACGAAAATTCTTACAAAAAATCCGAATTCCGCTACGGCGAATTTTCAAGAACCGTTTACTTCCCCGAAGAAATAGATATTGAAAAAACAGATGCCAAACTTGAACACGGTGTGTTAAAAATCCACGCACCAAAAATCCATCTGGAAAAAGAAACAAAAAAGAAATTAACAGTTAAATAATTTTCATTTGCAACTCCTGAGCGGACGGCAGTTTTGCCGCCCGCTTTTTGTATACAAAAAAATCCCCTGCAAAATGCAGGGGGTCGAAGGATTAAACGGAATAATTTTCAACAGCCTGATGTCTGTTATATCCGTTTTGACAAAAAGATACGTGTATCCAGCTGTCGTCATTACACGTTTCAAAAAGCAGCTGATCAAAAGGAAGCGTTGTTTTTATATAATTAAACACCTCTTTTAAACATTTTTGCGGCACCACAAAATCCGCTGCCTGACCTTTAAGGTGCTGCGAATTCTGTTTGCCGCCGACTTTTTTATTTAATTCGGAACATCTGTAACCGCTTGTAACAATTACCGGACAGCCGAGATGGTTTCTCAAAGGCTGCAAAACATTTTCACACAGAGCTTTTAAATTTGCTATAACCTCAACTGACGGGCGATTATCTATATTATTTGCCTGTGCGGTCACAGAATATGTCAATTCGTTTATCGTAAAATTTTCAGTAAGTTTCATGATTCTCCTTTGCTTTTAACTGTGCGACTTCAAGCTTTATTTCAAGCTGTTCCTGCCGGATTTGCCTTGTATTTGCCATAACGTCCTCCAGTGTCGAGCTTGTAACCGAAAGAGTATGAATACCAATCCCCAGACTTACAAGCCCTGTCACTATTAGCCCGCCGAATATACTCAAAAAAGTATTATAAAATTTCCGCGTATTCTGCTGCGCTTCATAAAGCCCGTTTACCTTATCCACAAATGATATATGTCCGTCAGACTGGGTAATCCCGCCAAAGAAAAAACAGTGCATATCACGGCAGCTTTTTGTTAAATCGTCAAATTCTTTTTTAAAATTTTCCAGTTCCGCCTTAAGCATCATGTGATGTTCAAAGCATTTGTCAGGTTGTTCGGGCATTTTCTAATCCTTTTTATCAAATTTTCTGCGTAATTTGTCGTAAGTTTCCGTATCGTTTGTGTCAAAAAAATCCTTGTATTTATCAGTAATACAAAAGATTTCTTCCGCAATATTCACGGCTCCTTTAAGACGTTTTTTGTCCTTTATTATCTGTGTTTCGGATTGAGCCTCTTTTGAAGCCGTAAAATAATTAAAGAGGCTTGTAAAAGCCTCTCCTATCGCTTGAATTGCATCTCGCATTATTCTGCCGCCCCGTCGATTTTGTCGATCTGGTTCGCGAGAAAATCATCCAGCACCTCAAATCCCATATTGATAATCGGCACGAACATATCGTCAACTTTGTTTACGGATGTTTCAATCGCTGTGTTTACCAGATCTTGCAGAAAAGCAACCACATCAGGGCTTAATACTTCGCAGTTTCTTTCGCAGCATTCCAATAATGCCTGTTTCATTTTCTCATTCATTCTGTTACCTCACTTTCTTCATTGTCTGTTTCTACATCTGTATCTGTGTCACTATCACTATCTAAATCCATATCGCTGTCCGCGTCCGCAGGCTCAACCGGCTCAACGGGTTTTTCTGGAAATTTCTTATTTTCAAACAGATAGTCCATTTCCTCCGTCGTATAGCCTAAAGCAAGCCCCAGAGCGTTCACGACTTCATCACCTCTATAGTATGAGCTTGCATAATCAAATTTAATCAATGCAGGTACGTTATCTTTGAGCATTTCTTTTATGTCGTCGGGGGTAATTCCTTTATCTTCATACAAAGCCAATAGCACGTCCGCCTTTGTTAAATTGAGCATATCAAGGCGTGCTCGTTCTTTTGTCAATTCCTCTGCTTCATAATCAGGATTAAGAATTATTTCGTTATCTTCAAATTTAAAATAATTATTCCCTTTTTCTTTATACAAGTTGAATTGTTCTTCCGTAACTTCAATATTTAAAGCTTCTTCATCCACTATCGGAAGATTGGCACAATCGACAATTTGATTGTCCTTGATTATAAAATAATATTTCATTAGTTTTCTCCTATAATTTACAATATCCTTTTAAATACGCAGCGCCGTCGCCCGTTTTTGTTATTTTTCTTTCTGCTCCTACAGGTATACAAGTTGTCGATACATCGTTTGACGAACGACCATCATCGGCATCCGTCATTGATACTGATGTGCTCACCGTAAAAACGTCTGATGATAAACTTGTTTGATGAGTGCCGCTTTTACCTGAGGTCGAAACCTCTACCCAAACAAGGTATATTGCTCCGTCTGCAGGTAAATAACTTGATAAATCTGTCGTTCCTGCCGCTATACCGATGCTTTCCAATGGAACAAAGGTCTTTGTTATTGCTTCCTCAATTGAATCATCTATTGTTCCTGTATATTCTTGTAATGAACTTATATCAGACAATATATTTGCAACATCAATTGAGCCGCTGTTTATCACGGTATGTCCGACTTTGTAATAAAGCAGTTTATTGCTTGACGGCGGCTGAACAGTTTCCGAATTGCCGTAAATCGAATTAGAGTTACCGGCATCAAAATTCACATCAACACCGTAACGTTCGTCTGAGTAGCTGTGCGCGCCGTGGTCATTAGAACTTGTAGAACTTGAAAAAGCTCCGTCCCAATAACCTGTATTACCTTTTGCACTTGTAAGAAATTTTCCTGTATTACCCGTAATATTCGGTAATCCTGCTTCGTTATAATTGTTCAACAGGGTTGGGCTGTCGGTTAGCTGCATAAAATACTTATTCCGCGGCAGGTAAAATTGATTGTTTGTGCTGTCCAAAATATAAAAATCCGCTATACCTGTTTCGGAATAAACAGTATCTATGGCTGTTTTTTGTGAAATATCCGCAATATAGCGTCCGTCAGTCGTTTTTTTGCAGGAAATTCCCCTGTATGTGGTATCCGTCCCCGCCGTATAAAGTTCTTTTATCCTGTTAACCGCATCGGGATACGTCATTGTAACAAGCGAACCTTGAAGCGCCCAGCCTAATGCTTCATCCCCTGTCAATATTCTGTCCGTAAGCTTTGTATCAAACAGCGAAAAGCCGTCATAAATCTTATTTTGAGCAATCATCCCGTAGATTTCACCCATCGGAAGCGTGAAGTTCTGGTTTTCCTCATCAATTGTATAATATGGCGCATAACCGTACTGCTCATACATATCCTGAACCCTGTCACGATATGCGGCATCAACGATTTTTGAACCTGTTTTGCTCAATGTGTAAGGGATTTTTAAGCAGGGCTGGCAGACGAGGTTGCCATCTGCCCAAATCTGAACAGAGTTAAGGTCTATTTCTGTATCACATGCAATATTCGTTATATTATTAAAACCAACATTTATATCTGAATTATTGCTTAATTTTAATGAACTTTCACAAACATAACTTTCTGTATATTTATTATCAGCAATATATCCCAGTTTATATTTAGCACCATCAAAATTTATTACAACAATTAAATCTTTGTTAATAGAAGTCAGTGCATCAGCATCTATAATTAGTTTATTAGCTAAAATATCCCAATAAGTATCACTCGTTCCGCTTCTTAAATATGCAGTTATTTGCCCATATTGTGTAATATTTATTTGAAAACCTTCATTATTATAAATATATACAGGTTCTTGCGGAATACTATTGATTTTAATCGGTAATTTTAAAGTAAAAGTTTGCGCATTATTTAAAAATTCATTATTTAATGATACGTGATTTTGTCTATTAGTTATGCCATTTTGAATTAAAACTCCGTTATCCGTAATCGTAGGTGTGCCAATAACCTCGTAGTTGTCCGGTTTGATTACATCAAGTCCTGTCTTGTTGCCCGAGAATACAGGTACACCGTCAGCGGTGATTGAGAAGGATTTAAGGTCGATAGAGCCATAGTAAACAGTAAGTGCGGAGGAACCAAAAAATCCGACATTAAAATCATTAGTAAATATTACATCCGATGTGTTAAATTCCTGAGTACCAATTAAATTATCATTTACGTATAAACTGAATTTTCCATGAGTACTATCAACTTTATTCCATACGACTTTTGCTGTATTAACACTGTTAATATTTACAGCACCGGTTGTGACTACTGTTCTATTAATATCTAGCGAAACGTTTGTACCGCTTTGCTGCACGTATAAATAAATTCTTTTGGCAGGGTCATCGGAGCAAATTATAAACAAACATTGGGCACGCTCATCAGTTGTATTTTGTACGGGAGTAAATTCAATTGAAACTATCAACGAGTCCTGTGGTGCAGAAGCAAGGTTAGCTATTTTTAAATAATTACCAATGCCAAACCCGCTTGCTATCCCATCACCTGTAATATTCGGGCTGCCGACAACGGTGAACTTTGACAGGTCAAACGTCGAATGTGCGTACTTCAATACATCCGCGTAAACATCCGCATCACTTGATACACTGCCCGTTTCCAATGCCTTTGATTGGTTGAGTTTGTCTAAATCAATTTTGTTTCCCAAATCGACTTTTTTCCATTTTGTTTCATCGGTTAAGGCGTTGCCCGAGTTGTCATTGATAAGTGATTGATAAATAGCTGCCTCACCGTTTTCATCAATATTAAAAACAATTGACTTATTGGAGTAGGTTTCGGTTTCATCATAAAGAACAGCACCTTTATAAAGGTCATTTACACCGTCCATTGAGTAATGCAGCCCTTTATAGGTGTCGTCTATAAATTTATTCAGGTTATCCCCTGCAAGAACATCCGGATCTACAGGGTCAAAGCCGGTTTGGATTTGTTCTGATAAAAAATCCGTCTTTTGCCCATCGACCGCAAAGGCTTCAGGGAAATTAATATTTGGGTTTGTTGGTTTTGTCATTTTTTCTCCTTTCAATTAATTATTTTGAATTAGTGTTATTCGTTCTTTTGCAAATACCGGAACTTCTTCTCGCGTTAATTCCACACTCTCGGTATAGGTATTATCCGTACCGCGTTTCACCTCTACTTTCGTTACCGCCTCTATTCCATCTGCCTCCAGCATCGGTACTATGAATTCCGTCGCGTATATCTTTGATTCTAATCCGTATAGGCGCTTTTCTATGTATTCCATTATCTTTTCCTTTACACGCGTCATTACCGTGTTCCCATAGTACCCGTTTTTTATCTTTATCTCACCTTTTATATCTATTGACACGTCTTCTGCCTGTTTCCATCTCACCTCTACTTCCTGACCTGATCTGTTTTTTACCATTACCGCCTTATCCCCCAACAGGTCAGGACCTAACGCTACCGTGTTGAATATCGCTTCCGCAAATTCCTCATCCGTTGTGTTGTGCTTCGCTATTATCTTTATCGTTCCCGCTTCCATTGTATTGTCTATTTTTTTATCATATATTCGTAAATACTCCGGATTATCTACGTACGGTAATAAGTTCGCTATGTTCGCATTGCACGTCGCTTTCGCATTCTGCGCCTTTGAATTCCGAAACCTTATCCTGAATTCATTATCGCTTTCTCTTTCCCTTCCTATTACTATCTCTTTCGCTCCTTCGTCGCTTATTCCCCTTATCTCCGGCGGGGCACTCACTATTGTTAAGCTCTCTCCTTCCGTTACTGTTACAGGACCGCTCAAAACACATTCAAATTCGACCTCTGCGGTTCCGTCTTCGCCTACTACATAACTGCTCTTGTTCTCAAATTCTTCATTCGATACACTTGAACGAATTGTTATGCTGTTCGCACTGCCGCTATAGCCTGCAGTTCCTTTTATTTTCTTTTTAAAAACTGTTGGATTGGATTTTAGTCTTTTTACCGCAATTCTTGCGTAGAGAGCATCCTGCCAGTAATCTTCAGCTGTTTCAGGATCAAATTGCTTTGCCAGAAATGCTATTTGTTCCTGAAGCGACATCTCCATTAATCCAACCGAAGTAATAATATTATCTATTACTCCTTCCGGTTTGATGTAAAAATCTGAACCATATTTTTGACGCAATTGTTCTTCATAAGAATTTAATATTTCCTCAAGATTAGCAAGTGTGTATCCATGTTTATCAATGTTCATATTTTGTCTCCTTTCAATGACATATTACGTACCTAGTCTGAACTTTTTATGTTTTTGTGTTATTATTTTATACAGGAGGTAATCCTATGTTAAAAAAACTCTTAATTCTCATTTTTACTGTTTTTATTATTGGGGCACCTGCATTCGCCGATGACAGCAGTGATCTCTTAGCTGTTACCGCCATGTATATCAAAAATGGGTTAATTACTAATCCTAATTGGGCTCAATCTATTGATTGGACTAAAGCTTTTTCTCAATATGATACACAAGGGAAAGAACTCGCCAGGTTCTTTATTTCCAGCTATGAATATATGGACAAAAATGATAATAAAGGGTTTAATCGTTTTAACGATTATATATATGATGGTGAATATATATCCGTTAGAGACCTGAACCAAAATGGCGAAACTATTGCCCTCTACAAGTTATCAGGTAATACTATATATCAATATGACAATAACCCTGATCCAAAACCCGGCTTGCTAGGCGTTTTAGGCTTCTATGAAAAAGGACCCGGACACCTCGTCTCCACCGCTAAAATTATCAACGATGGATCCCTTTGCAGATTCGATAAAAACGGTGACTTAATTGCTTCTCTTAAATTCTCCAATAACAAAACTATTCAAGAATTTGATGCTGACGGTCAAAAAACAGGATATTACAAACTTTTTTGTCAGAAAGAAGTATTTCCTGACAAAACTCCGTCTTCTATAGATGCTACTATTACTAACAACTCTCAAGCCATTGTTGCTGTTCTCGTCCTCCTTGCTAAAGCAGATATAATCAAAAACGATGAATGGGCTGATGCTCTTAAATTCGTAAATGCTATCTATTGCTATAATCAAAATAAATCTAAAACCGGAAGATTCAGCTCCTTTGGATCTGATGTCGTTGACCAGTTTGATGAATCCAATTCCCATGTCGCCAATTTCAGTACTTTTAGTGGTGATGTCTATTATTATGACGGACACAAAACGAAATTAGGTTACTTTAGTATGTTTGGTGATGATATTTATCAATATGATAAAAACAATGCCGAAGTCGGACATTATAGTTTTTGGGGCACTGATCTATATCAATATGACCGTGATTACAAGAAAATTGGCTCGTTTTCTATCTTTGGCAGTAGTATTAGCCAATATGACAGGTATGGTAAAAAAATAGCCGAGTTTGATCTGTTCTAAACATAATCACCGTCTATCCACAACTTATCTTTACCCAGTGCTTTTTTAGCCTGCTGGATTATAAATATTTAAAGTCTTATCCTGAACTTTTTTCTCGTTTTTGCGTTATAATTTTATATAGGATTTGAAAAATGTTTAAAAAAATTATTATCTTTATTCTTGCTTTATTTTTAGCAGCACCGGTGACACTCGCCGATGACAGCAATATTATTCCCGTCATTTGGTTGTTTGCTATAAATGGTAATCTTGAGTGGCAAGATTTGAAGGATAAACTAAAGAATACTTATGCAATATACCAATATAACGGGAGTACCACCGTCGGCACTCCTGTCAAAGTTTTTGAAATCTTTGGAGGCGATATTTATCAATATGACGGAAGTAACACTGTCGGTACTCCCGTCAAAGCTTTTGAAATCTTTGGAGACGATATTTATCAATATGACGGAAGCTCCACTGTCGGTACTCCCGTCAAAGCTTTTGACACTGTCGGTACTCCCGTCAAAGCTTTTGAACTGAGATAATGTTTATATATATTCACCCTGTACTTTAACTTTAGTAAGGTTCATGGCTTTTTAGAAGGCTTCTATGCAGTATCTTCTATTGTCACTTCCTCAACTTCGCTTTTAGGTCTTATCCTGAACTTTTTTCTCGTTTTTGCGTTATAATTTTAGATAGGAGTTGAAAAATGTTCAGAAAAATTATTATCCTTATCTTAGCTTTATTTTTGGCAGCACCGGTGACACTCGCCGATGACAGCAGCATTATTCCGGTCATTTGGTTGTTTGCTAAAAATAAAGCCTTAAACTCTGTAGATATATCACAAAAATTTAATGACGTATATAGATTATACCAATATAATGGAGAGGGAATTAATGGCAATGCTGTTAAAACTTACTATCTGTCTTGCGACAAAATTTATGAATTTAATGGACAGGGAATTAGTGGCAATGCTGTTAAAACTTACTATCTGTCTTGCGACAAAATTTATGAATTTAATGGACAGGGAATTAATGGCAATGCTGCTAAAACTTACTATCCGTCTTGCGACAAAATTTATGAATTTAATGGAGAGGGAATTAGTGGCAATGCTGTTAAAACTTACTATCCGTCTTTCGACAAAATTTATGAATTTAATGGAGAGGGAATTAGTGGCAATGCTGTTAAAACTTACTATCCGTCTTTCGACAAAATTTATGAATTTAACGGACAGGGGATTAGTGGCAATGCTGTTAAAACTTACTATATTTCCACGCTATATTAACTCTAAATATATTCACCCTGTACTTTAACTTTAGTAAGGTTCATGGCCTTTTTGAATGCCTCTATCATTGCAGTATCTTCTATTGTCACTTCCTCAACTTTGATTTTAAATCTTTTTAAATCTTATCCTGAACTTTTTTCTCGTTTTTGCGTTATAATTTTATACAGGAGTTGAAAAATGTTCAGAAAAATTATTATCCTTATCTTAGCTTTATTTTTTGCAACACCGGTGACACTTGCCGATGACAGCAATATTATTCCTGTCATTTGGTTGTTTGCTGCAAAGGGAATGCTTGAATCGCAAGAATGGAATGATAGTTCAGAAAATGTATCTAAAATATACGAATATAACGGTAGTCGTACTTACGGTAATGCCGTAAAGTCTTTTTACCTAAGTGGCAATACGATTTACCAATATAATGGTAACCTTACTTACGGTAATGCCGTGAAATCTTTTTACCTGAGTGGCAATACGATTTACGAATATAATGGTAATCTTACTTACGGTAATGCCGTGAAATCTTTTTACCTGAGTGGCAATACGATTTACGAATATAATGGTAATCTTACTTACGGTAATGCCGTAAAGTCTTTTTACCTGAGTGGCAATACGATTTACGAATATAATGGTAATCTTACTTACGGTAATGCCGTGAAATCTTTTTACCTGAATTAATCTTACTATTTATATATATTCCCCCTGTACTTTAACTTTAGTAAGGTTCATGGCCTTTTTGAATGCCTCTATCATTGCAGTATCTTCTATTGTCACTTCCTCAACTTTGATTTTAAATCTT
>CASEDF010000013.1 GCA_949286705.1 uncultured bacterium
TACTGACTTCGAGTTCATTTTTCCCCCAACGAACTTTGTCTTCAAAACAGGACATGATATCATCATTGGAGCAGATTTTAGTAATTTTGAAATATTTGCTTAACGCCCCGACGAAATCGGCAGTAGAGGAGTAACCAGCAAGAACCTGCTGAGTGTTCATAGTTTTGAGAGCTTCTTCAAGTTTTCTTTCAAAGACTTGAGCGGAAGTATTCCAGGCTTTATTCTGGTAATTAGCGACAAGAGTCGGAATGGTCATAGCAGCCACAATGCCGATAATAGCAAGGGTAATCAAGACCTCTGCAAGAGTAAAGGCAGCATTTTTTGCGTGTGTCAAGTGAGTGATGTGAGTAGTGTGAGGTTTGTGTTTACTGTGAGCTTCGCTCACATATTTGTCATTCCGAACTGGTTTCGGAATCTCTTTATTATGAGATGCTGAAACCAGCGAACTGGTTTCGGAATCTCTTTATTATGAGATGCTGAAACCAGTTCAGCATGACAGGGAATAGAATTACCCGCGGAGGTTAAGCTACTGCCCCCCCCCCTTGGATGAAAAGTAGTTATTATGCGTATTTGCGCCCATTTTTAACCTCCAATAGATATTTTTACAAAATCAATGTTATATTCTTTTTCCGGTTTTGTCAAATTTGTACAAATCTTCTTCGCATATGCTTAGCTCAAGTGTTTTATCAAAACTGTAATCTGCGGGAAGCTTTGCGCTGCATTTTTTGTCGCCGATATTGAAATAAACAATTTTTTCGCTTCCTAAAAGTTCCGTAATTTCGATGTCTACTGTCTTTTTAATTCCTCCGCCGCAAATCATTTTTTCGGGTCTGATTCCGTATAAAATATTTTCGTCAAGCCCTAAATCTTTTCCTTCAATAAAATTCATCTGCGGGGAACCGATAAACCCTGCAACGAAAGTGTTTGAGGGATTGTTATAAATTTCTTCCGGCGTATCAAATTGCTGGATTACTCCTTTATCAAGAACTACAATTCTATCGCCCATAGTGAGCGCCTCTGTTTGGTCATGGGTTACGTAAATAAAGGTCGTCTGTAATTTTTCGTGCAGTTTTTTAATTTCGGAACGCATTTGAACACGTAATTTTGCGTCTAAATTTGACAGCGGCTCATCCATTAAAAATACTTTCGGATTTCTGACGATTGCACGCCCTAAAGCTACACGCTGACGTTGTCCGCCGGATAATTGTTTGGGTTTTCTATCTAAATATTCCGTTAAATCCAGAATTTCGGCGGCTTCTTGGACTTTTTGCTCAATAATTTTTTTGTCAATTTTACGCATTTTTAAGCCGAATGCGATATTTTCTCTGACTGTCATGTGCGGGTATAATGCATAACTTTGAAAGACAAATGCGATATCCCTGTCTTTGGGCGGAATATCATTTACTTTTTTATCACCTATAAGAATTTCGCCGGAGGTTATCTCTTCAAGCCCCGCAATCATCCTGAGAATTGTTGATTTGCCGCAGCCGGATGCGCCTACAAGAACTACAAATTCTTTGTCTTTTATCTCCAAATTGATATTGTTTATAACAATATTTTTGTCATAAATTTTTGTTACGTTTTTTAAAACAACATTACTCACGCAATAAAATCCTTTTCAATCGGGATTATAATATTGAAAGTTGTCCCTTTCATAACTTCTGATTCCGCCCAAACTACACCATGCAAGCGTCTTGCAAGTATGTTCGCTGTTCCGAGGCTGATAGATCGGACGATGTTCTTTTTATTTGTTTTATCAAGCTGGGTGTATGGCTCAAACAAACCATCCATTTCCGTTTCCTGTAAGCCGATACCTGTATCGGTGATTGTTATTTGCATCAGAGAATTTTCTTTAAAGTTTTCAAAAACTTTCATACCCTTTATCATTTCCGGATCAGGGTAGAAAATTCTGAAAGAAATTGACCCTGTATCGGTTAATTTTATTGATGTTTCAAAGAGATTTTGAATAATTGTTTTTAAAGTCTTTTCATCAGAAAATATTGCACGTTTCGCAACTTCTTCGTAATCAAAGTTTACAGTCAAGCCTTTATTAGATACCGCCAGATCATTTGATCTTATTATATTTTGTACTGCATTGATAATATCAAAAGTCTGAAAATCGTATTCATATAAGGTTGATTCTGCATATGAAAATTCAATGAATTTGTCCATAAAGTTCAATAAATCATTTGAATTTTTGTTAATAATTTTGACATATTTTTCTTGTTTTTCGCTAATTTCTCCGCCCAAACCATCAAGCAGTGCCTGAGAAAAGCCCACTATTGAGGTGATTGGCGATTTGATTTCATTTGAAAGTTTGACAAGCATTGCATTTTTTTCTTTATTAAACTGGTTTGTTTGTTCAGCATTGCTCAAAACATTTGTCATAGCTGTTATATCACGGATTGTAACAATATAGCGCCCGTGGCATATTTTGGCGTTTAATTCAATAAAAAATTCTTTTGCGGTCGGGGTAAAAGCGCCTGCAATAATCGGGGTTCTTGTGGCTATTGATTTCTCAATTTTTTCTCTGCCTTTGTCTACTAAATCATCAAAGTGATAACTTTTTATTAATCTTTTCCCGCCTTCAAAAATAGTTGTTGCTTTATCGTTTACCCAGGATATTCTTCCGTCTGTTTCTACTATTAAGACTGCGTCTGGAAGGTTTTTTACAACTTTTTTGAAATTTAATCCATACAAAAAATCTCTAAATACATTACCTAAGTTCATAATTTGCAATAGTTCCTTTATTATTATATAATTCATAATAACATAAAAAAATATTACAATTATTTAATAATATATTTTATTAATTTTTGTAATTTTTTTTGTGTTTAAGTAGCAAAAAAAATCGTTTACGTGTTTTAGAATTAAAGATATGCGAGATTGGGTTAATACCTAGAAAGGTGATACTTATGAGAGAAGTAAACAACAACACATCAAATCCAAGCAACATTAATTTTCAGGGAATACCGGCTAAAAAAGATGCTGTTCCTCAGTCTGAAGCTATTCCTGTTGAATCTTCCGAAGTCACTGATTTAGGAAAAATGCCGGCGGAGGTTATCGGACGTTCGCAAGTGCCTAAAACCGCTGCAGAAAAAGATTTGGGTACTTTATTTAAAAATCCTGAAGTCGTAAGAAAATCACTCGAATTTTTTGAGCTTTGTGAAGCTTACGGAAAAACTCCTGTGGAAGCTGCCGAGCTTATGGGTGCTTATGCTGAAGAATTTTATGTCTAATTGTCGTTATCTGACAGGTAATTTACAAGGGCTTTAAGTCCTAATTTGTAGCTGTCCGCTTTGAATCCGGCTATTTGTCCGATACAAACCGGTGCGATAACTGATTCATGTCTAAAGTTTTCTCTTCTGTAGATATTAGACATGTGAATTTCAACGACAGGCATGTCGGCGGTAATTATTGCATCACGTATTGCAATGCTGGTGTGGGTGTATGCACCGGCATTTATAATGATTCCGTCAAAATGTTCTCTTGCCTGCTGAATTCTTTCAACAATAGCGCCCTCCATGTTGCTCTGAAAGGTCTCAATATCAATTCCAAGACCGAATGAAAAGGCATGAAGTTCCTTTTCAAGTTCTTTAAGTGTAATTTTACCGTACTGCTCAGGCTCTCTATATCCAAGCATATTGAGGTTTACACCGTTAATTATTAAAATTCGCATGCTTTTTCTCATGCATATATTATAATACAAAATCAAGTAAATGTAAAGATTTATTAAATTTTATTCTACACATGTAACAAATTTGGCATGCTTGAATTATCATGCATGTACAACTATCCCCAAATCTCCTCCCAAGATTATTGTTCAAAGTCACAAAGATGTGACTTTTTTTTGTGGTGCTACGCACGTAGGCATGTTTGATAATTATAGTAAATCTATATATCATTGCGAGGGTGCCAAAGGCACTATAACCTACGGTCATGCTGAACTGGTTTCAGCATCTTTCAAGTTGGGCAGGCATGCCCAACCTACTACCTCACATTTTAGGTATATTTTAGTCCCCAACACAAATAGTCTGTTGATTGGCAACGTTTCTATATCCATAGCCATAAAATGTTCCATCCATGCTATAGTAACGTTTTACACTGTATCCATTGCCGACATTATTTGAAAAAAAGGAAAATTGTCCGTTTGTATCTTGTGAAAATCCCAGTTGTGCGACTTTATCAGTATCTAATGTAAGATGTCCTATATTCTGTCCAACACTTATATTTGTGTTATATAAATAACTTGCCAGTTCTGCAAGTTGTTCTTCTGTTGGTAGTTTATCTAGTCCTCCGCATTTTTTTACAGCACCGCCAAAATAATCATCATAATGCCCTATACAAGATATTCCCCATTCTGGATGCTGGCTGCATTCTTCATAGCTTAATGGTTCATCTCCTGTTATTGGTGCAGTAAAACATGTGCCGCTAATTTTGAATGAACAATTTTTTAGAAGAGTATTGATACTTCTAATATCATTAGGATGGGTGTTAGGATTTTTCAACCCGTTGGTATCATAGATTAAAGAAATGCAATTGGTTCCGGAGAAAGTATTAGTAAAAGGCTGCTCTTTGCAATTAGGGTTGTAGGCAATAACGCCTGTTGTGCCGTTGGCAAATTGAACCCCGATAGCTTCAGTATTCCAATCGTCCTGTCCAAGGTCAGAGGCTGAAGTTATACTTGCAATATCAATTTGTTCTGAGGAAGACCCGCTTGAAACGTCAATAATTTTCCAGGTAATAGTATCTTCAAAGCAAGAGAGTATATCGTCACTTTTACAAACCTTAGTAATTTTAAAATAATTACCCAAAGCGGAAACGAAATCAGAGGTATTAGAATAGCCTGCTAAAACCTGTTGGGTGTTCATAGTTTTGAGAGCTTCTTCTAACTTTCTTTCAAAAACCTGTGCGGAAGTATTCCAGGCTTTGTTCTGGTAGTTAGCAACAAGAGTAGGAATAGTCATGGCAGCGACGATACCGATAATTGCCAGAGTAATTAAGACTTCGGCAAGAGTGAAGCCGCAGGAGGTTAAGCTACCCCCCCTTGGAAGAAATGTAGTTATAATGCATATTTGCGCCTATATTTAAAACCTCCAATTATTCTGTTACGATTTTATTATAACAGATATCATGTATATGGGCAAGGATATTTTAATGCCTCATGATTAATCCAACGAAATTTTAGAGGAAATTTCAGCTAAAATTCTTGCAACATCAGCGCCGCCAATGCATACTTCAAGAATTAAAGGACTATGGATTAAGACGGTTTCGCTGTATTCCATTGTGTCAACGTCGATTACGTCAAATTCCACAAAGTCGTCGCCGGCATAGGTAAGCTTTCCGTACTCTCCCCCTGTTGCCCATCTGATAAACATATATTGATTTTCAAACTCTTTTAATTTTTCTATTAAACGCATATACACCTACAAATATATATTAGTCATTTTTGTCTAAATGTCAATAAGCCAAATGTTAAAATTCGGTTAAATATTAAACTGTTTTCTAATGCCCTCTTCGTGGTAGAAGCCGCCGCCGCAGATGGTTTCTACAACTTTCAAAACAAATTCGCGCGGAGCGTCAAGCTGGTTTAAGTAAAACTCTCTGTTAGATAAATGTTTTATTTTCAAAATAGTATTCTGATTGGTTTCTGCCGGAACAAATAACGATGCAACTTCATGTTCAAGCAGTCTGCCCATTTCGTCGTCGTGGTTTTTAACTCCCTGCATAATTTCGTTGTAATTGCCTTTTATCGCCATAATACGGCCGGAGAAAAGGTGTTCGCCGTTTTCTCTGTATAAAGCTTGCGGCTGGTAGTTGCAGCGGGTTGTAAAGCTTATTTTGTGCCACAAAATATTTATGATTGCGACTGATTTTTGGGGATCTGTATCAACATAAATATTCTGGGTAGTTATTCCACGGGAAGAAAATGCCTGTTTTAGGGTTTCCGATACTGCCTGAAGATTATCAATCATTCTTATAAAAATTTCGTTTGTATTAACCGTTGCATGCTGGTAGTCCAAAAACTGCTTGTACATGTGTGTTGATACAAGACCTACTCTCTCTTGAATAAGGGAGGACTTTCTTGCGGAAGTCTCAGAATTATCAAAATTTTCGAAATTATTTAGCAATACAGAATTCCCTTCTATAACCTATTTTAATAATAAACATGTTTTTATGTAAAGATTATAATATTTTTTTTTACAAATTGGAATACATGCAAGGATGTATTTATTTATTATTTCAGGTCGGATTTTAATTTTGCAATTATGATTACGGGATTGTAAGTCAAGTGAGGCGTGTCATATTTTTCAAGGTATTTTTCGCAGAAATTTTTAACGTCTTTTATTGTCCAGATATTTGATGCAAGCGAATTTACGCCGGTATTTTTCATGTGGCTTAAAAGTGCCAGAGGGCTTTCAAAATTCATAATTTGCGTGTATTCATCCGTGTGCAATATTTTAAACTCGGGCTCTAAAATCCGAATAATTTCATCTTTTGAAAGGTAATTAAGAGTTAATCCCGAGATTTTTTTGAGTTCGCGGAAATTCTCTCTGCCGAAAGTTGAAAATGCCAGAATGCCGTCATTATTAAGGAATTTTTTGCAGTAATTAATTGCCTCAGGCAGATTGTAAAACCACTGGAACATTGCGTTTGATATTATTAAATCAGCTTTTACGGGAGGCTTAATTCTTGATGCGCTGCCGTGTATGAAATTCGCATCGGGTATTATTTTTTGGACATAATTTTTTGATTTTTCCAGCAGGTCATTTGCATAAAATTTTTGAAAAATCAGGTGAGATTTTATTTGTTTTGTCAAAATGCCTGTTCCTGCGCCGAGTTCCAGAATTATAGGAAAATCCGTACGGATTTTGGCGGTTTCATCCGTAAGCTTTCTGGCTAAATCTTTCTGTATAACGGCATTTTCGTCGTATTTGTCCAGACTTTTTTCAAATTGTTTTTTTATTGTTTTGCTATTTAAAATTTGCATATTTCGTCCCAGTATTCAAAATTATAGAACGGAAAATGTCCGCAATCAATAATTTTTGCCTTGCTTCCCCACATATTAATCTGATTTTTTGTCGGAATAATTATGTCAAAATTTCCTACAATTGCAGTGTCGTAAAAATGTCCGTCATATGAAATTTTTGCGTTTTTAATAAGTTTATCCAGTGCAATTAATTCATTTACGCGGTTTTCGATTGGTCTTTGAACCGGATTTTGCAGATATTTTTCAAGTAATTTTGCATCCGAAAAAACATTTTCGTAAAATTTGCCACGGAGTCCTGTTTCTGCGTATTTTAATGTAAGATCAAAAGTTTTTACTGGAATTCCGTAATCATTATTAATCGGGTAAGGTGTTCCGTTTACGGCAATTTTTTTGTTAAACTCAGGCAGCTTATCTTTCAAATAATACGCAATAAAAACCCCCATAGACCAGGTTAAAAGGATTTTTTCGCTGTATTCGGCAGGTATTTCGGGCAGATTTAAATCGCTGTAATCATAAAGCATCAGAACGTCGAAGTCTTTTGTTTTCAGAGATTTAAACGGCTGTCCGTCAAAGCTCCAGCCCCCGAAAAACACTATTAATTTGTCGTTATTTTGTTTGTTAAGCCAGTCAAATTGCATAGTTTTTCCAAATCCTTTTCTGTAATTTCCGTTGTCAGTGAAAATCTTATTCTGGAGGTGCCTTCAGGTACTGTAGGCGGTCTTATCGGAAGTGTAAAATAGCCGTTTTCATAAAGGATTTCGCACATTTCAACGGTTTTTTGATTGTCACCCAGAATATACGGAATGATATGGCTGGAACTTCCCATTTTTCTACCTAATTTAAGCATATTATTTCTTTTTTCATAAGTGTTCGGCAGTTTATTTTCAATAATCCATTTTGTAAATGCGACATTTATCGGCGGAAGTGCGGTAGAGAATATAAAAGAGCGGGATTTGTTAATCAAAAAATCAATAAGAGTTTTATCTCCGACGACAAACGCGCCCATTGACCCGATTGCTTTGCCGAAAGTTCCGATTAAAAGGTCAATATCGTCAATCACGCCTAAAGTTTCCGCAACGCCAAGTCCTTTTTCGCCGAAAACACCAAAAGCATGGGCTTCGTCAATAATCAGCATGCAGTTATATTTTTTCTTAAGTTCAATAATCCTTTTTAAATCAGCAATATCGCCGTCCATGCTGAAAACACTTTCCGTAATTATGATTGCATTTTTAAAGTTTTTACGTTCACGTGCAAGCAGAATTTCAAGGCTGTCCGTATTGTTATGCTGATAGCGGAAAAATTTACCTTTAGACAGCTGCATTCCGTCAATAATACTGGCATGGTTGAGTTTGTCCGAAAAAATCACATCGTCTTTTTGTGCTATTGCACTTGAAATTCCGACATTTGCGTGGTATCCGCTGTTAAACAAAAGAGCAGCTTCTTTGTCGTATAAATTTGCCAGAAGATTTTCCAGTTCCTTATAAACAGGCAAATCCCCCGTTAAAAGCCTTGCGGAAGCGCTTCCGAACGAATATTTGCCGCCGATTGTTTTCATAAATTCTTCCGTAATTCTTCTGTTATCGGCAAATCCGAGATAATTGTTTGACGAAAGATTTAGGAGCCTTTTTTCTCCGAAATAAACGTATTTTTCATCTTTTTTTGAAAAATTCTTTATTGAACGCAGGTGGGCATTCTTATCCAATAACTTTAAAATATTAGTATAACTCTCGTACATAATTTTATTTTAATATAAAAATAAAAAGCTTAAAACTCTTGACTTAATACATAATAATAACTTATAATCGAGAAAGAGGAGAAAGCAAATGGTTAATATGACTAGTATAGAAGTCGGGGGGGGGCGTCTCTCCTAGCGAGATATATCAAGGGTTTCACGGGTGTGTTTGACAAAACCCTTAGCAATAACTATAATTCTAATATGAAGAACTATAGTTTAGTAAAGAATTTCTATGTCATTCTGAATAATCTTGTCATTCTGAACTTTGCAAAGCGAACCAACGAGGAAACGAGTTGTGTGAGACTGCATCCGTCAGCGAAGCTGTTAGGTGTTCAGAATCTCAGCCCGACAAGATTTAGGAATAAATTTAAAAAAACAAGTTTGGAGAAAAATGCTGCGTTTACCCTTGCAGAGGGTGCTATGCACGTAGAAATGTCTATCAGGCAATGTAAGGCAGCCTTTACTTTGGCTGAGGTTTTAATAACATTAGCAATAATCGGGATAGTTGCTGCGATGACAATCCCGACACTTATCTCAAAATATCAGGACAATCAATTTAAGACAGCATATAAAAAAGCTTATTCGGATCTTAATCAGGTGTTAATGTCATCACTTGCATATAATGAAATGCCTAATCGTACAAAAAATTTTGACGTCGACGCAACTAAAGCTGAATTTGAATTAATAAAATCAGGTTTGAAAGTATCAAAACAATGTGATAGAGATAATTTTTACGAATGTTGGGCAAAAGGTGATACATTATGTGGGGGTGCTTGTTTTGGTGATGCTGAAGGTGGTATTGACATGGAAAACGGGCAGCCAGTTCCTATTGCTTTGGGCGCTTTTCTTGATATATCAGGTCGTAGTTGGACGCCATATTCAGGTAATGAAAATGTATATTTGGTTGATACAAATGGTTTAGCCGGACCCAATTTGTTTGGTAAAGATAGATGGATGTTTACATTCGCTGACCAAAATGGTAATCGTGTTGCCAGTGGGCATCCTATTAAAGTTATACCCAATGTTAATCGTGACGTTTTGTCCATTGATGCTTTTTGTAAGCATCCACCATGTTATTATTATACTTGGTTATATGAACGTTAAAAAAAGAGCCATAACGGCTCTTTTTAGTTATCTTTTTTCTTTAGTGTCGGGAACGCGATAACATCACGTATTGACGGTGAATTGGTTAATAACATAATTAATCTGTCTATACCTATACCTAAGCCACCCATTGGTGGTACGCCGTGTTCAAGTGCGCAGATGTAATCTTCATCTATAGGCATTGCTTCTTCATCACCTGCCGCTTTTGCCTGCATTTGAGCTTCAAATCTCATTCTCTGGTCTATCGGATCCGTAAGTTCGGAAAATGCATTTGCTACTTCCCAGCCGTTAATTCTTGTTTCGAAACGCTCTGTCAGTCTGTCATTATCTCTGTGAACTTTTGCGAGCGGTGATATATCACGCGGATAATCAATTATGTGTACCGGCTGGATTAAGCCCGGTTCGATTTTTTCTTCAAAAACTCTTTCCACAACCTGACCCCAGTTGTCGCAGTCGTCAGCGTTGACATTGATTGTTTTGGCTTTTGCTTTTGCATCTTCAACCGTAAATATTGTATTAAAATCTACACCTGTAGCTTCTTTAATTGAGCCAAGCATTGTTTTTCTGTCCCATGGCGGGGTTAAATCAATTTCATTATCGCCATACTGAATTTTCATGGTGCCGAGGACTTCCTGAGCAATTGATGAAACGAGGTTTTCTGTAAGTGCCATCATTTCATTATAGTCAACGTATGCCTGATATAATTCCATCATAGTAAATTCAGGGTTATGGCGGGTGTCTATGCCTTCGTTTCTGAAGCTTCTGTTGATTTCAAAGATTTTTTCGGAAAGCCCGCCTACCATAAGTCTTTTCAGGTAAAGCTCAGGTGCAATTCTTAAATACATATCCATATCAAGAGTATTATGGTGTGTAATGAAAGGTCTTGCGTTAGCTCCGCCTGCCTGAGGGTGAAGCATAGGTGTTTCAACCTCTAAAAATCCTTGATTTGTCAGGTATTCTCTGATTTTTTGGATTATCAAACTTCTTGTTCTGAATGTTTTTCTGACGTCTTCATTGATAATCATATCAACGTATCTTTGACGATATCTTGTTTCAACGTCGGTAAGCCCGTGGAATTTTTCCGGAAGCGGCAATAAGGATTTGGATAACAATTTAAGTTTTGTTGATTTGATGGATAATTCGCCTCGCGGAGTCCTTCTTATTGAACCGTAAAACCCTACGATATCACCGATATCAAGAAGTTTTAAGATTTTCATCTGATCTTCGGAGAGATTTTCTTTATGTGAAAATACCTGAATTTTTCCGGATGAATCCATCAGGTCAATAAACATACCGGTGTTACGGATTGCCATAACACGTCCTGCAACTGCATAAAAATCTTCTGTTTCTTCGCCTGCAGGCAGGTTTTTGTATTTTTCCTGCAAATCTGCCGCATTGGCATCTTTATCAAACACATAAGGATACGGATTTACACCTTTATCTGCCAAGTCCGTAAGTTTTTGTATTCTTGTTTGTCTTATCTGTGCCCCCGGTGATAGGGTTTCTTGAGTTTGTTGTGTCATAGTTTACCTCTTTATATAATACTTCTGATAAAATTATAACATGAAAAAATATGTTTTTAAAACTTTACAGTGAATTAAAAATTTGTTATAATAAACCTAAAAATAAGGAGGAAAGCCATGAGAAATAGAGAGTTTAAAAATGTCGGGGGGGGGCGACTCCTCCAGGTAGACAGGACAAGGGTTCTGGCGATATATGTTGGAAAAAGATACTAAGATACTATGGCACTAAGATAGTAAGAATAAACATTAGTCATAGTAAGGCGAACCAATATAGTTGTGTACGCAGGGAACCTGTCATCCTGAACTTGTTTCAGGATCTCAAGCATCCCCCCACCCTAACCCTCCCCCTCAAGGGCTGGAGGGAAAAATTAGTAGGTGGGCATTACTATGCGGACAGAAAATATACTGTCGGGTTATTAAACCCGACCTACAAGAATTTCAAGAGATTCTTCGCCGGTGCTCAGAATGACAAAAATACTTTCTTAGTGCCTTACTGCCTTAGTAACTTAGTATCTTCCAAAAAAGCTGCGTTTACCCTCGCGGAGGTTTTAATCACCCTCGGGATAATTGGTATAGTAGCAGCAATGACAATTCCGACATTGATATCAGAGTATCAGGATAAACAGTTTAAAACAGCGTATAAGAAGGCATATTCGGATTTAAACCAGGTGCTTATGTCCGCCTTAGCGTATAATGAGATGCCGTACCGTTCTGGAGAGTATGATATTAATGCAACAACATCAGAATTTGCAATAATCAAATCCGGATTTAAAGTTTCCAAACAGTGTGACAAGAATACTTTTTACGAATGCTGGGCAAAAGGTGATACTTTATGCGGTGGTTCTTGTTCGGGGGGAGAAGGTGTAGATCTGGATTCCGGTTTGCCGGTTCCTTCAAATAACGCTGACAATCCGTTTATAGATGCATCGGGCAGAAGCTGGGTGCCTTATTGGCCGTTTCAAAATATTTATCTTGTTGATACGAACGGTTTGGCGGGACCTAACAGATTTGGTAAAGACAGATGGATATTTACTTTTAAGGATAAAGATAATGCGAGAGTATCAAAAGGTGTTCCTGTAAAAGTTAGTCCATTACTGGAAAGAGATATTGTTACTGTAGATTCCTTTTGTAAGCGACCGCCTTGTTATTATTATACATGGCTTTATGAAAGATAAAAATCTTTTATGTGCCTTGAATTTGTCTTTTTAATTCTTCGGGTCTTGATGAACGGGCAAGCGCATCTTCAAGAGTAATTAATTTCTTTTTATATAATTTTGCAAGTGACATTTCAAGAGTTTCCATACCGGCGCCCTGACTGGTTTGGATTGTTGAATAAATTTGGGCTGCTTTGGCTTCTCTAATGAGGTTTGCAATTGCAGGGGTTACAATCATAATTTCCTGAGCCATTACGCGGCCTTTTTTAGTGCCGTCAGGTTGTAATTTTTGCAAAAGTGTTTGAGAAAATACAGCGACAAGAGAGTTTGCAAGCTGTACACGAATTTGCTGCTGCTGACCTTCAGGGAATACGTCGATGATACGGTCAATAGTTTGAGATGCGGAGGACGTGTGGAGTGTTCCGAAAACCAAGTGACCTGTTTCAGCTGCAGTGAGCGCAAGGGCTATTGTTTCGTGGTCCCTCATCTCACCTACCAGAATGATATCAGGGTCTTCACGAAGTGCCGCTCTTAAAGCATTCGCAAATGATCTTGTGTCAGCTCCGAGTTCTCTCTGGTGGATAATACTTTTTTTGGATGTGTGAACAAATTCGACAGGGTCTTCAATTGTCAAAATATGTTCCGCACGGGTTCTGTTAATATAGTCAACCATTGCGGCAAGTGTTGTTGATTTACCCGAACCTGTAGGCCCTGTTACAAGAACAAGTCCGCGGGGGCGTTCTGCCGTCTTTTTTACAATTTCAGGCAATCCTAAATCTTCAAGTTTTGGAGCTGTTGAACTGATTGTTCTGAATGCGGCGGCGTAGCAGCCTTTATCTTTGTAGAAGTTTACCCTGAAACGTCCAACGTTATCTATACCGTATGAAAAGTCTAATTCCCAGTCCTGCTCAAGGCGACGTCTTTGTTCGTTTGAAAGCATCGGGAATAATAAAGATTCAACATCTTCGGGAGTTAAAGGCTGTGATTCATACCGTACAAGCTGTCCGTCTATACGTGCTACAGGCGGCAGGGCATTTGAAATATGAAGGTCACTTCCGCCGTCTTTTACTAATCTTTCCAATAATTCTTCAATAATCATTTTTTTACCTTATTCTACAAAGTTCATCAGTGCATCATTTTCTTTTGCTGCCATTTCAATTAAAAGATATGTCATATAAGCCCCGAGCGCAACGGCTTTTGGATCTAAATCGGTTTTGTTGGCAGCTTCTATAATTGCCGTATTTATTTCGGGATTTTCTTCTTTTATATAGTGAATCATCTGTTTACGCCATGCAGGCATATCTTTGAATATTTCACTAAAAGCTTGTGTTGCAATTTCTTCCGATATTATTGGCAGCATAATTGTTCCTTTATATTTTTTATTATATACAAATTTTTAATAATAGTCCATACTTTACGTATAAATACAGTATTTGTAGTATAATTTTTTTATGAAACTTGAGGGACTGGAGTTAAAGAATTACAGAAATTGTGCGGATTTGAAACTGGATTTGAATTCCGCAAAAATTCTTATCATAGGGAAAAACGCGCAGGGGAAAACTAATATTCTTGAAAGTATTTATTTTTTATCAGCTTTGAAAAGTCCGCGAACTTCAAATAATATTGAACTTATTAATTTCCCAGCCGAAAAATTTGTAATTGATGCGGAAATTATTAAAGCCGGTACTGAGATTACGCTTTCTTGTTCGTATGATAAAGAAAAGTCGCGCTCGCTTAAGATAAATGGTGTAAAGTCCCGTCCTAAGGATTTTAAGCAGGTTTTGAAAACAGTTTTATTTTCCGCCGCCGATTTGATGCTTTTACGAGGAACTCCTCAAGACAGACGTGATTGGTTGGACAGGGCTATTTCTCAAATTTATCCCGCTTACGATGAAAGGCTTTCTAAATATGACAAAATCCGCGTGCAGAAAAATAATTTGTTAAAAGAGTCTGCCAAAAACGGAAACCTTAACGAAACCCTGCTGGATGTGTATAATGAGCAGCTTGTTATAACCGGCAGCAATATAATTTATCTCAGAAAGAAATTTTTAAAAGAAATTGAGAAAATTGCCATTGAAAAACATCGTACTATCAGCGAAACAGAAGATTTGAAAATTGATTATGACTGTTCATTTTTGGACGGCAGCGAAACTGAAATTGATGAAATTGCGGAAAAATTTAAGCTTACGCTTGAGGAGAGAAAGCTTGAAGAACTCCGCCGTTGTCAGGCATGCGCCGGACCGCACAGAGATGATATTATATTCTATATAAACGGCAATGAAGCCGTGAAATTTGCATCACAAGGTCAGCAAAGAACTATTGTTCTGGCTCTTAAATTATCCGAATTGGATATTATAACCGGCAAAACAGGCGATGAACCGATATTACTTCTGGATGATGTTCTGGCGGAACTTGATGATATCAGGCAGAATTATCTTTTGAAATCCATAAGTCAGAATACTCAGACAATTATAACATCTGTTGATACAGTGCTTTTTGAAGATGAATTTTTGCAAGATGTAAAAATTTATAAAATTGAAAACGGTAAAATTATTGAAAACTGATTAAACATTTTGCAAGTGCTCTATTTTTAATTCCGGTTTCAGTGTAATTCCTATAACGTCTATTCTGTAACTTTTATAATTGTGTTCCGACAAATAATTCAGGACGCCTTTTTTAATATTTTCGTGTTTTGTTTTTGTAATTGCTTCAAAAGGTGTGCCGAAGGCATCAGTTTTTCGGGTTTTGACTTCTACAAAGACAAGAGTATTTTTTTGTTTTGCAACAATATCAAGCTCGCAAAATCTTGAATAGTGAACATTGCGGTCAAGAATTTCATAACCGTTGTCTTTCAGGTATTTTGCGGCAATTTCTTCTCCCATATCTCCGAATTGACGATTGTTCATTGTTTTACCCCGTATCGTGCAAGCTGTGTAATGTCAAGTAAGGCGTCTGCGTCTTTAATTTTGCAATTATATCTTACGGGACAAATATCAATGCCGCCGCGGCGTGTGTACAGGGCGCATACAAAAAGTTCATCCCCTTTGTTCAACAAATCAAGAAGCCTTTTAAAAATCATTTCGCAGCATTCTTCGTGAAAATGGTATTCCGAGCGGAATGAGCAAAGATATTTGACAAGGCTTGTTTCGGTAATGTGTTTTTTGGATTTGTAGTAAATAAATATGTCGCCAAAATCCGGCTGGTGTGTCACGCGGCAGTTTGAACGCAAAGAATCAAAAGTCAAAAAGTGTTCAGTTGTGATATCAGTTGTGTTTGTTTCCAAAACTTGCGGATTTTCTTTGAAACTTTCTATTTTTAATTCATTTTCGTTAAAAAATTGCATAATATCTGTAAATTTTTGAAAAATTTCGACTTTTTTTGCATTATTTGGGATAAAATGTGCTGTTACATCCGTTTCAAGTTTTTTACTTAAATCCTGTTCTATAATCTTTTTACATATTTCAAGACAGTCAGTTGTATTTTTGCCGTATTTTGTCATGTTAAAAGAATTTAAATATAATTTTAAAGATTTGGATTCAACAATAAAAGGACTTGTAGAGTTATATTTTAATTTCAAAAGTCTTGTGACCGGTACGCCGTTTTCAGTGAGGCATGAAAATTCATAGGCATGCCAGATATCAAATCCCTCAAACGGTAAATTATTTTCGTCAATTTTGTATTGCCTTCGGTTTTCGCATCTGGGGACGGCAACTAAAAGCTCAGGGTTATAGTTTAAGCTTTCTTTAACATTTTTGCCTAAAAATTTTGATGCTATTTGGTCAGTATTGGCGGCTTTTTGCGCATCCATTAAGCAATTTCCTCGTAAGCCGCAGGATTATTTAATAAATCGTAGTTGATTTCGTTTTCGTTATCAGCTATTGCTGCAGTTACAACAGCATCTGAGGTTACGTTGAGGAGAGTTCTGAACATATCCGTAATTCTTTCGATAGTGAATAGGAATGCAAACCCTGCAACGAGTTGTTCAGGGCTTAAGCCCATGCCGTTAAGAATAAGCGCAATAGTAATTAAGCCTGCACCCGGTATACCTGCGCATGTACTTGATGCAATAATTGCCAGAAGCCCGATTTGAATTACCAAAAACGGAGTGAGCACAACACCATAAGCTTGAGCAAGGAATATTACGGCAACGGTTTGCAGCAGAGCCGTTCCGTCAAAGTTTAATGTCGCTCCTAATGGCAGAACAAAGCTTGAAATTTTATGAGAGATTCCGCGTTTTTCACAGCATGCAATGGTTAAAGGCAGAGTTGCTGAGGAACTTGCAGTTCCGAAAGCTACCATCATAGCTTCTGCAATCGCAGAAAACAACATTGCAGCCGAAACTTTTGAGAAAAATCTTAAAAACAGCGGATATACAATAAACATCTGGATAGCAAAGCCAATCAGTAATACTCCCAAATATTTAGAAATACTCATAAATATATCAATACCAAAGCTTGAAACTGCGGATGCAGTCAATGCAAACACACCGGGAGCCGCAAAGAACATAATCCAATCGGTAATTTTCATTGTGGCGGCAAAAACAGATTCAAAGAATGAAACGATTGGTCTGTTTACATCACCTACTCTTGCAAGAGCAATTGCAAAGATTACTACAAATACAATAATAGGCACCATATCACCGGCGGCAAATGAATGCAGCGGATTATTAGGTATAAATCCGAGGAAAAGATTTAAGATATTGCCTTGCTGTTGTGCCATTGCGGTTGCAACAGATGTTTGAACGGATGCCGCGGTGTGTTCGGTAATATAATGTGCGGCACCTAATCCCGGTTTAATAAGCAGAGCTAACGCTCCGCCAATGAGGACGGCAATTGTTGTAATTATGCCGTAATACAGAACCATTTTGGTTCCGAATTTGCCGAGCTGTTTATTGTCGCCTATACTCGTAATTCCGATTATAATAGCGGAAACAACCAGAGGTATAACTACCATTTGAATTAATCTTATAAATACCTGTCCTACAAATATTAAAATGTTTGATATAAGAGTGTTCGCGTGTCCGTGCAGATAAATTCCTACTAAAATACCGGCAATAATACCAAAAAATATGTGCCAGTTACGTTTAATACCCAAACCCAGCGCAATCAATATCTGCATATGTACTTTCATAAAATCATTAACCTCTTAATTCTGATTGACTTGATTATTATACAATCTTTTTGAAAAAATTTCAATGAATTATTAAAAATATCATTTTTTTACTTGATATAAATAATGGTTTGTAATAGAATAAATTTTGCGTAATGCCTGTAAATTGAAAATTGAATAATTTTGTCAATGTTAAACTGATACAGATTTTCTAAAAGTTTTCGGGATGTAGCACTCTGCCGAACAAACGATTGAGTATCGTTTGTGAGAGGTTGGTAGCGCACCTTTTTTCAAAAATAATAAAAAGTAACGAATATTCAGAATAATGTCGTGCCGTTTGAAAACCGAATAAGTTCACCAAAACCAGAAGGTTACAGTTTTTTTATAAAACTTTTTTACAAAAAAGTTTTCGGGATGTAGCGCAGCTTGGTAGCGCACCACGTTCGGGACGTGGGGGCCGCAGGTTCAAATCCTGTCATCCCGACCATTTTTAAAGACGGGCGGACTAACACTTTAATAATGAAAGTCGTCATCCGGAATTCGGGATCTAAAAATGAGATTCCGAAACGAGTCCGGAATGACAGATTATATCAGGTCAGTTCTTTATAATTATGAGTATCGTTTTGTGAGAGGTGGTAGCGTGCCACCAAATTGACAATTAAATAATAATAGATACGAATATCCAATATGATATCGTGCCGTTTGAAAACCGAATAGGTTCACTAAAACCTGAATGTTACAGTTTTTTTGTAAAACTTTTTTTACAAAAAAAGTTTTCGGGACGTGGCGCAGCTTGGTAGCGTGCTACCTTGGGGTGGTAGAGGTCGCAGGTTCAAATCCTGTCGTTCCGACCATTTAAAATTCTTGTATTCCCTGTTTTTTAGGAAATGCAAGAATTTTTTTTATGTTTTTTATTCTCACATTTTGCTCACATATTGGAATGTGGAAATTAATTAATCTTTGCATGAGGAGGCTTTATCCCACCCCAGTTTTTCAGGGCAATGAAGATAATCCATATTCCCGTTATATATAACCCAGGCAGTACATTTGCTTTCAACTGTGGAAGCCTCTCCATTGCGATTTAAACAAGACTCTTCAAATTTTTCAGTCCAGATGCGTTCATTTCTGGAACCTGCAGGTAATAATCCGTCAATTTCCAAAAAAAAGTTAAATGTATCAACATTAAATTTGTTAGGACCTGCTGCGCCATTTAAGTCAACGATTATCTTCCCGCAGGATCCTGCATAATTGCCTTGATACTGGTTGTTATTAGGGTTTTTTACGTTCAGGGTTATGTCTTGAAAACAATTTTCATCTCCATTCATCTGAATTATTGCTGTAGCGCCGTTTTTTAATACAAATGTATCCAAATCTGTCTGTGCATAGACGTGTTCATTAGTTTCGTCATTAAAAATATTTCCGTAAGCGCGACCGACACAGCCGTCGGAGTATGCTCTTCTGGGCGCGCATCGCTTGACAACCTGTATATATTTTTCAAATTTATTTATAAATAAATCACGTTTGGCCTGTCCTGTAACACCCCAACGGTTTAGGTTCCCATTTTCTACTATCATAAGTTTTACTGCTTCGTTTAAAATACTGTATGTAGATCTTAATTTTGCAACAGTTTGTTTTTCTTGATAATTTTGAACAAGCGTTGGTATTGTCATGGCAGCAACAATACCGATGATTGCAAGGGTTATTAATACTTCTGCCAACGTAAAAGCCGTATTTTTTGATTTATAATTCATTATATTCGCATTATAATTTACAGCCGGTATTGTGTCAAATCTTTTAATAACATGTTGGGGTTCTGCAGTAAGATTTTTCTTTTGCAATCCTTTGGCTGTAACCTCAGGATGACCTGTAAATTTCAATGACTTTGCAATTGCGATGTTGCTTTGTCCTTCGCAATTGCCCGGAAAAGAATTGTCACAGGAGGTTAAGTCAGTGCCCCCCCCCCTGACTGAAATGTAGTTATGATGCGTGTTTTCGTCCATTTGTTTAACCTCAAAAATTTTTTACGTATTTATTATAGCAAATCGTCTTAATTATGTCCAGAATTTTTTACCCTTATGTCGGTATTGAGTTTTTGGGAAATTTATTGTATTCTTATTATAAAAAAGGGGAGAGCAAATGTCAGAAGAATTACAAGATATAAATGACGTTATAAAAGAAATAGCAATGTTTATTCAGGAAGATAAAATTGTCAAACCTGATTTTGAGGAGTATTTAAAAACGGTCAGCGGGTCTATGAACCTTCAGACAGCATATTTTAATTATATTTTTGAACGTAATCTCGGGATGAAAAGTATTCCTGAATTGTATATTGAAAATACAAAAAAGCTTTCCGCATCTCATAAAAAAATTGCGGAAGCGCTTCAAAAAAACGTTTCTTCCGTGTTTGAAGTTAAAAAAGTTTTGAAAAACGGGTTTGAATTTTATAATGTAATTAATGAACGGGTTTATAATGTTACATCACTTGTAAAAATGACCTCATTCAGAGGTGTGGGCGGCGGTCAGTTCATAATTGCAAGGATTTTTGAGTATAAAAAGGTTTATTATTTATTGGAAATTTCAGGAATTCTTTCTGCCAGCAGAAAAGACGATGCACTGAGGTTTGCGGTTGCCAAAATTATAGAAAATCCGGAACTCGTGTATGAAGATAATCCCGGTAAATTAAAAGAAATTGAAAAGGATATAAAAAAGGTTCACAAAAGCTTTTTGGAATATTTCGGGACGGATGAAGTCGTTACGACCAATAAATACGCAGATGATTTAATCGGAATGTTTAATGATTATGCTGAGGGCGGCGAAAAAACCGACTGGCATGATAAGATTAAGCTGCCGGAAGAATACAAATTTTTTAACGTTAACGAATTCCATAATTCTTATGAGAATTTTTTGGAAAATTCACTGGGCGGATTTTCTTCCCACAGTGAGGAATACGACGTAGGCGTTATTTTTGATGAAGAACTCGGAATGTATGCAATACCGTTTTACGGGACATTTAACAAAATTTTTGAGGCAAAAGATTATACAAAAATCGTTAATTTTGACAAATGTATTGAGTATTTTTTGAATAATGACAAATTTTCAGCAAATTTGATTAAAAGAGTTGCCGAAAAACATGAAAATTTCCTGAAAGTCGTCAATGCCGTTTTAGGATGTGATATGACGCTTGACGAAATTCTTAAAAAATACAAATCCCGTTATCTGGATAAAAAAATTGTTTCCTCAACAACGGTTCTTTACCGCTCAAAAGCGTTTTCAAATACTCTGGGAATTATTGAGGAAGAAGAAAACAGACCAAAAATTGAAATTGATCACAAAATAGGCAGGAATGATCCCTGCCCTTGCGGAAGCGGTAAAAAATACAAAAAATGCTGCGGGTGTGTGTAATTATTCAAAGCTTTTAAGCAGTTTTTGAAAAGATTTTGACGAAATACCTATGATATTTTCAAAATCACCCTCGACTGATTTGATGTAACCTTTTGGCATTTCCTGAATTCCGTAAGACCCTGCTTTGTCTAAAGGTTTGTAATTTTTTATGTAACTTTTTATCATTTCGTCTGTCAGAGTTTCAAAAGTTACGCTGCTTGTGGTTGAATTTTTGCGGTAAATACCGGTTTGTGTATCTATTATTACAATTGAAGTCACAACTTTGTGAGTTCGTCCTGATAGTTTTTTGAGCATTAAAAAGGCATCTTGTTCATCTTTCGGCTTCTCAAGGATTTCATCGTTCAAAACAACAACCGTGTCCGCTCCGATTACAAGCGCCGGCTCCTTTATTTTGTCAGCAACAGCTTTTGCCTTGTTATAAGCTAAATTTTCTGCGTAATCATAAGAAAAAGCCGTCTTCGTGTGGTTTTCTACATACGGAGACGGAATAATTTCCAATTCGTAATCCTTTAAAATAGCGGCTCTTCTGGGAGATGAAGATGCCAGGATCATTTTTCCCATTCCCTGTTCCTTTTTGCTGTTATGTTTTTGTAAAACGTCTGCAGTCATTTCCAAAAACATTCTATCACAAAATGAACAAAAAACTTTTTATTAATATTGTTGTGCTGTTTTGTTATACCTTGCAGATCTTGCATTTATTGCATAGCACGCTATATTCAGACGCTGTTTTAAAAGCATCATATTTTTGTGCATGCTTGCATAATCATTCATTGCCCCCATCATTTTTTGAGGGTCAATCATTGATTCCATATTGTCATGATTGTCTACGCGTTCATCAGCATACTTTTTGACCAATAATTGGTCGATGTAATCTTCAGCACCTATTGCCATAAGATCCTCCCTATTCAGTTGTCCTCTTTCCTAAGAAAAATAATCCTTAATATCCTATATATATACTAAGTATATTCTTCCCTAAAAATTGCTTATTTTTTCATTTTATATTTACATTTGTTAACATGAATACGTGTTATAATAAATTTATGAAAGAGATTATTATTACTGCACCGGTCAAAAAGCCTGAAGATATTGAACTTTTTAGCAGTCAAACCAATTGCAGGGACTATTACGTTTATTATAAAAAGTTTCTGGATAACAATTTTGATTACGTAAAAGAATTTGTTGATGTGGCAAAAAGGTGTAAATGTAATATATATATAAATTTTAAGCATGACATTACGGAAGAGAATTTGCCTGAGATAAAAAAGATGCTTAAATTTTTAAAGACAGCAGGAATTGACGGAATTTTTATAAACAGTTTTGCAATTCTGGAAGCGATAAAAGTTTTTAAATTGCCGTTTAAGGTTATTGTAGATTCTTATTTTGATATTCATAACCTTGCAGGGATTGATTTTATAAACAGTTTTCATAAAGTTGACGGCATTATTATTACAGAAGAAATTTATATGAAAAATATCGCAAAGATTAAGAAGTATACAAAACTTCCGCTTGCTATAGATTCCGATAATCTTCCTTGGTGTGCCGAAGATATAAAAAAAATAAAGGCTATTGATAATGTTGTTATCAAAGGGAAATTCGCAAATTCCGAGGAAATCCTGGAAGGCATTCAGCTTGTTGAAAAAATTCTTGAAAAGCCGAAACTTTTTAAAAATCAAAAATTACCTTTTAAGCATGTCCGCAAAAGTATTTATCAGACAAACCATTTTTCGGGTGAGATGATATGCGCGGAAGGCAAGGATTTTAAATTCCGGAGGAATATTCAGAACTTTGAATGGGATGTTAAAAGAACGAAAACGCCTAAAAATTTGACTTATGATAATGTTTATCGTTTGAATTTAAGGCTTTCGGCTCTTTCTCAGGTCAAAGAACTTGAAAAATATATTAAAAAAATAGGTACAAACCCGATTTATTCAATTGAATACGGAGAGATACTTTCGACGTGTGATCTTGTGAACAGCAGTTTTAGTGAATTGATTACAAAGGTCAGAAAATTTTGTTATAAAAATGATATTAAATTTCAGCTCTCAACACCGAAAATTCTTATTGAAAGGGATTTTGACAGGGTTTACGAATATGTAAAGCAGTTATTGCTGGAAGAACCAGCGCCGGATTCGTTGATAATCAATAATATCGGATATTTCTGGGCTTTCATAAATGATTCAGATATTAACCATATTCCTCTTGAAATCGGGCAGGGGATAAATTTGCTGAACAGTCTTTCTATTAAATGTTTAAACAATCTTGCTCCTATTGATACGATTGATTTTACATCATTTAAAGACATGGAAAGCGCGATAAAAACTATCAAAAAGATTAGGAATGATATTCCGAACCGTAAATACACAATCGCAGGAAACAAAAAAGTTCCGAGTATGGGACTGTGTCCGTTGAATAATGACAGCGCGATAATTTCGCGGCTGTCGTGTAAGGCTCCATGTCATAAAGGCGGATTTGCGTTAAAAGATCCTTCATTGAAGAAGATTTTTCCGTTCACCTGTGACGGTTTTTGCAGAATGCATATGTTTGAAGACACTGTAATGCAGGATTTTTCTTGTATAAAAGAATTATCAGATTCGGGAGTTAATGAATTTGTCTTTGATTTCAGTGCTTTGGACGCAAAGTATTTGCCGGTGCTATTGAATGAATATTTTCAGAGTTTGTAATTAAAGTTTATAACGAATTACGGCATTGGAGCCTTGTGAAGATATAAAAAGAGTCCCGTTTGAAATATATAATCCGTAAGGCTTTAGAACATCTTCAATCAAAATGCGTACCTCTCCTGTAGAAGTTACCTTTAAAACATTATCTGCGTTATAATTTGCTATATAAAGATTTCCCGCATCATCATTTATAATTCCGATAGGACCGTTTAGTCGTTTGTCTTTTAAAAATACAATTCTATCCCCTTCGGGTGTAATTTTGAAAATTACATTATCCGAGAATCCTGCCACAAAAAGATTACCGGATTTGTCTGTAGTAATGCCTGTCGGACTTGGAATATTTTCATAAACTCCGTTTGTCTGAGGTTGTTTGGGCTGTTCTTTTAGATTATTTTCGTATTGAAGCGTTTGCAGATCAGTATTAAGCTCCCGAGCAAGTTGGTATGCCTTAGGATTTACATAAGTGCCGGCAGGAATAATTGATAGAAATGATTTTGCCTTTTCAATTTGTCCGAGTTTTTTGCTTAATTCGGCTGCTTTGTATACAGAATCATAATCCGTGGGTTTTCTCACAATTATTTGTTTGAAAACCGTAAGCGCTGCCTCATCCTGTCCCAGATAATCAAGTATGGAGCCTAAATTATAGTAGGCATCAATATAATCAGGGTCAAGCTCAATTGCTTTTCTGAAACATTCCATTGATCGGTCATATTGACCGATTTTATAAAAATCAATGCCTTTGTTGTATTGGAGTTTGGCTTCTGTCATGTTGTCTGCGTTTGCAGTTGCAGTTGACAGCAATAAAACGATTGACAGAGCTGTTATTATAGTTTTAAATTTCACCTAATTCCTCAATAAGTTGTGCGTTTTTATTCGCAAAATCGCTTCCTCTTGATATTATAGCCTGTTTTAAAATTTCCGGTAAATCTATGGGTGCCAGTTCTTTGAAATTATCCGGCAATCTTAAACTCCAGTTTGCATCACCTGAGGTGCCCGGTCTGTTATAAACATCTTCAATTTGGAAGAAATCAGTGAAAAATATTTGAATATTTTCCGCCTTTGATGCAAATATTTCAACAAGTTTTGTTTGTTTTAAAAATTCCGCATCATTTGTAAGGCGTGTAATTAAGTCATCTTTATTTTGAGCTTCCGCATACAAATCTTCCACAAGATTTTTGGCATGCAGATAACCTTCGTGAGTATTTATCATTGATTTTGCCCACATTGAAATAGGCTGGTTGTCGTGAGTACCTACCATAGCCCAGCAATTTTCGTCGATATTACGGCATCTGTAAGGATGTTTGGGCTCTTCCGGCACTACAAATTGAGTTAATCTCATACCTAAAAGTCCGTATTTTTTCAAAACGGCTGCAACCGGATTTGTTAAAGTGCCTAAATCTTCGCATACAATAGCGTCTTTTGTAAGCCCTTCTTCTTTAGCTGCCGCAATTACGATTTTTTCAATCATTGCGCCGTATTCGGAAATTTGTTCATCTGATAAAGTTTTTACGCGTTTTTCTTTATCGGCTTCAAGTGTTGTATCTAAATCTTCCATTTTGGCAATGGCAAATTTTGATAAGAATTCATGTTCCGGTGAGGAATACAATCTGCCTGCACCTTCTTCTATTTTTGGTTTGCAGCCTGATTTGTATACCCATGGGTCGATTAATCCTACAATGTGGTCAATTCTTACCCCGCCCGGATTTTCACGGAACATTTTCTTGTATAAATTTTTCAATAGAACACCGGCTTTGCCAAGGGAACCGTCTTCTTTGTACATTTTTTCAGGATCGAGAACAGGAAAGCCCCATGCTTGTCCGTCTTTTGAAAAATAATCAGGCGGACAGCCAAGCATCCAGCCGGGTAAAAAATATGCTTGATAAGCCCAGCTGTCACGGTCTGAAAATGCAACCTGACGGTCTGCTATCATTTTTATACCTTTTGATTCGGCATAATTTTTTGTTTCGGTATTTTGTTTGCGTAAAACAAACTGGATAAATTTATATTTATCAATATCATAAGCATATTTTTTTGAAATTTCGACCAGACGTCTGCCATGCTCTAATCTTTCCTCAATTGTATCGGGAGCAAATAATTTTTTGTCGATTTCGGATTGCCATAAAGGCCAGTAATCATTCTGATGTTCAATGCTTAATGCTTCATAAATACTGTCACGATCAAGCCAGCGGTTATTTATGCGTTTGTAATCTTCAAATTCTTTATGCAAATTTGAATCAGTTAAATCAAGAAAATTTCTGTACGCTTCATTTAATGCGTCGGAATATCTTTTGAAAGCATAAGAATATGCTGTTTTGTTATTATTTTTTTGAGGGTTGTGATTTACTATATTATTAAATGTTTCACGGGACAAGATGTTGTGCCACGCCGCTGTTGTTAATTCTTTTAAATCAACAAAAAGAGGGTTTGTAGAAAAAATAGTTCCTGTATAGGGTGAAGAATCGCAGCTTTTAGTTTTGCCTGCAGGTCCCAGCTGGATTGCGTTGAATATGCCTGATGCATAATCAATAAGCTTTTTGCCGCCGTTTGTGTTCATAGAACCAAAACCGGTATTTTCACCTTCTGCAGACGGGAAACTGCCGCCGTGAATTATAAGTGCAAAATTTTTTTTCCCGAGTACTTCCAATGCATGTCGGATAACTTTTACTGCTTTTTCGTCAAAACTCATATAAGCCCTCATTTGTTGTGTTGAAATCTGGGCCCGGTGGGACTCGAACCCACGACCAATTGATTAAGAGTCAACTGCTCTACCAGCTGAGCTACAAGCCCATAGTGTTTAGCAAAATATCATTTTGCTTTACGATTTTTATTATAGCATTAGGATTTTTTTTTGACAACAGTATAATTTTCCCTGATAATAATTTTTATGAGCGAAATGTTTTTTAAAAAGGTTAAGACTGAAAATTTCGAGCATATTTATCAGGATATGATTATGCAATTTCCTGCCTGCGAGCTTAAAGATTATGAGGAATTTAGATGTTTATTAAATCACAATGTCTTGGTGTGTAATGCTGTATTTGACGGAGAAAATGAGGTTGGTTATGTTATATATGCTATTTTGAAAAATAATAATATATGGCTTGATTATATTGCTATAAAAAAGGAATTTCAATCAAAAGGTTACGGCAGAAAAATTTTTGAATTAATTAATAATTGTTATTTAGAAGTTGAAAAGCCTAACGAGGATGACATAAATACGTTGCGAAGAATAAAATTTTATAAATCTTTGGGTGCTAAAAAACTTGATTTGGACTATATATATCCGAATAAAGATGGCGGTATTAAAATGGATCTTTATTATTTGGGAGAAAAAATGCCGTCAAAAATTACTATTAATTCGGATATTAAATATGTTTTTAATACTTTACATTCCGATATCCATAATTTAGATAAAATATTAAAAAAAATCATTGCATAAAACTTTTTTGCATGTAGAATTTAAGAATGAATAAAACAAGTTTAAAGGCGATGGTAATGTCTGCAGGTATGGGATCACGTTTGGAGCCGTTAACGTTACAGGTTCCTAAACCTTTGGTAACTGTTGCTAATAGACCTGTTATGGATATTTTATTTGAAAAACTTGTAAGTATTGGTATCAAAGATGTTATTTGTAATACTTATTACTTATCCGAACAAATAATAAATCGCTATAAATCAAATGATTTTGGATTAAATTTTAATTATATAAAAGAGGATACATTATCAGGGACAGCCGGCGGTTTGAAAAAGTGTCAATTCTTTTTTGATAAAGGTGAAGATTTTGTGGTTCTTTCGGGTGACGGCTTAACAGATGCTGATATATTAAAAGGTATTAATGTTCATAAGGCTTCCAATGCCATAGCAACTATTGGAATTAAAAAAGTGAATCCTGACGAGGTATCTCATTTTGGTGTTGTTGTTACCGATCAAAAAGGTTTTATTACTGAATTTCAGGAAAAACCATCTATAGAGGAAGCAAAAAGTAATTATATAAACACTGGAATATATATTTTTAATTATAAAATTTTCGATTATATCCCTGAAAATACTTTTTATGATTTTGCTAAAAATGTGTTTCCCAAACTTCTTTTAGAAAAACAAATAAATACTTTTGTTATTGAGGATTATTGGAGTGATATAGGGACACTTGAGCAATATATGTTATCAGCGGATTATGTTTTTGAAAAGGATTGTCATTTTAGTCATGATAAGATAATAAAAACAACTGAAGGTGCATATATTTCTGCATCAAATATTCCTGAAGGTACTGTATTTATAGGCAATTCTACCATCGGCAAATGCTGTAAAATCGGTAAAAATGTAATAATAGAAAATAGTATTTTGTGGGACAATGTAACAGTCAATGATAACACATGCATAAAAAAATGTGTGGTCGCAAGTGATGAAATTATTACAGGTAATATTGAAAATAAAGTCCTAGGACATAGTAAGGTTATTTCAGTATAAACGAGTTTTTGCTCTTGACTTTGCAGAATATTAATGTTAATTTAGTTATCGCGAGGTTGGATTGACATATTGTCAAAGAAAACTGTAGTAAATAACTGTGACAATTAAATATTGACAAAACTTTAATGTTAAATTTTTTTGCTAAGCTTTTTCACAAAAAAGCGTGGCCTGTGGCACTCTGCCGACGAGAACGATTAAGTATCGTTCGAGGAGATGGAAGGTAGCGCAAGCTACCGCAAGCCAAAAAAAAATTAAATAACGGTTGACCAGCAACCTAAAAATCTGGGCCTGTGGCACTCTGCCGACGAAGAAGATTAAGTATCTTCTGAGGAGAGGGAAGGTAGCGCAGCTACCGCAAGCCAAAAAAATTAAATAACGGTTGACCA
>CASEDF010000014.1 GCA_949286705.1 uncultured bacterium
CGCCCGGTAGCTGTGTTCCAAGCGGATAAGTGCTGAAAGCATATAAGTACGAAGCCCACCGTAAGATGAGATCTCTCATAGCATAAGCTAGTAAGTCCCCAAGCAGATTACTTGGTTGATAGGTCAGAGATGTAAGAATGGCAACATTTTCAGTCGACTGATACTAATCGGACGAGGGCTTTTCCTATTGGAAATTGATGATAGCGTTGACTTATAATCATTATGCAACTTTCAAGGTGCTTCAAGCACAGGTTACCAAGTTTGTCGGTGACCAAGAGTGAGGAAACCACCCGTTCCCATCCCGAACACGGTCGTAAAGACTCATTTCAGCGAAAATACTTGGCGGGCCACCGCCTGGGAAGATAGCCCGTTGCCGACATCTATTTTTAAAAAAGAGGAATGATAAAAAGTTATTCCTCTTTTTTGTGTGGAAACCACCACCTTCCGCAAAATGATAATCAATTATTCTGCTTGCTTTTATAGTATAAATTTTGTATAATAATATGCATGCGCAGGAAGTATCAAAATAAAATTATCACTTTTATTGTAACTTTTTTGTTAATGTTTACGGGTATTTATTATTTAGGATTAAGCTATGTACCGTTGGAGTTGTATGAAACGCAGACTATGCCTGCTGACAGAACCGAAGATTTCTACGTAACCCAATGGTGCAAGACGGATTTTGGCAGAAAAGAAGCTGTTCTGTGGGATTTGACACGGGTCGATTGTCTTACTAAAGATTATGCTATAGAGTTTGATTTTGCTAAAAAATGGGCTGAAAGTGTCGGACAATCACTTTATTATGCAGAGTTGACTCATAAAAAACCTGCGGTTGTTTTGATTTTGAATAATTGGACTGATTTAAGGTATGTCAAAAGAGTTGAGAGGTTAAATCAAGATATTCAAATTTTTCTTGTAAAAGCGTTTTAATTTTGTAGCAAAATTATTTTTGTTTGTTTTTTGTATACTCAGGAGGTAATATGTCTGGTATAAATTCTATCTCAATAGGATTCACCGGTATACACGGAAAAACAACTAAAAATCCAATAAAAAAAACAAATGTTTCTCAGGCTAAAAAACTCACACCGGAACAAGTTTTTCTGGAAAAAATTGCCGGAGTTCAGTATGCATTGACGCATGACATTGAAGATATAAAAATTCGTGCAATAAAAGAAATATTTTTAGGAAATATGGATTTTGTTGACGGTATGAAAGAAGCACTCGCTGCATATTACGGAAAAAAACGGTTATAAAAATAGTAAGGAGTTTAGTATGTTGACGGTTTCCCCTGTATCTTTTTCAAATGTTAATAAAAATTATTCACTTATAAAGCCTTATAATAATTCATTTCCCGGATTGAATAAATCTGTTTCCGATTGTTTTGTCGCAAGTAAAAGTATTACATTCGGCAGTAATAAAAGACTTACGGGAGATATTGAATACGAACAGTATGTTAATTTGACAGAAAAACAGAAAGAGGATTTGCGTTATAAATATAATAATTATTACGATTTAATTGACATAAATGAATTATATTCGGCGGTCAGACCTGTAGAGAATGCTTTACCATTAAGCAGAGAACGTGATATGAAAGATTTTTTGGGGGTTGCCGAATCTTATAATAAATTCAGACAAAATAAAATTGTTTGTGTGGGCAGAAGTCCAAAATGGTTTTTGAATGCTTCCATATGGATGAAAAATGGTATTGAAGATTATGCAATGGCAGCTTTTTCTTCTAATTGGTACCGCAGAGATCAAATGGGGTTGGGTCCACATTTATATAAAATAGAAGCAAAACAACCTAATGAAAAAGAAATCGCTGCATACAGGCAATATATGAAAAGGATTAAATGTGATCCTGTATCTTTAGTTCGTAGAGCACAAAAGTCAGGTTTGCCTATTATAATTACGGATTATATTCATTCAGGCGCCGGCTTGACATCATATTTGGATTTGATGTCACAATTTGCAGAAAAGGCAGGCGTATTAGATGATTTTGCTCAATCAATAGAACTTTTTACAATGGGTTCTATTGAATATCTCGATGATTTGGGATATGAAAATTATTTTGCACTGCCGACTGCCTTGATGCCTGAAAAATTACAAAAATACAATATAAAACAGGTTTATCATGATATGTCTGCGGATGTTTTGCGAAGTATTCTTGATAATAAGAATACTAATGAATGCAGATCTACTTATTATCCTCCGGCAGCATGGATTGTTTACAACCCGATGAAATATAAAACCGGTTTAATCCCTGATGAAAGACTTAGAGAAATGCCAAGAATCAAAGATGGTATTATAAATAACTATACAACCGCGATGAAAGATTATCGAAATCTTATGAACTTTAGAATTCTTGATTATTTGTATTTAACCGGTCGTTTAAAAGAAAAGCATAGAACAAGATAATTTTGACTTTTATTAAATAATCATTATTATCTTTGTATGATACTTATGGAGTTTTTTAAAAACAAGTGTAACCATGATAAATTTCCGGCAGATAAAGATATCGGTTATTGCCCGGATTGTGGTGAACTGATTGAAAATCAGTGGTTTATAGTGCGCTGCGGGTGCTGCGGGGTTAAACATAAAGCTGTTATCAAAAACGGTCAAATTGTTCCGGTCGAAAAATTTTGCCACAATTGCGGCGGTAAAGATTTTGTTGTTGAGCGTGTCAATAAAATAAACTTTATTGACATAAATTATGCCGTATTAGTTAAAACTATAATCCCGTGCGAGTATTTTGAATTTACTCAGAGCTGGGCAGAGTCTAAAGAAACATCCAATTACAAACACAAACTGCTGCAACAATTCCGATAAAATCCGCTAGAAGTCCTACAAGCAAGGCATATCGGAGTTTTGAAATTCCTACAGCTCCGAAATATACAGCTAAAACGTAAAAAGTTGTTTCGCTTGAGCCGACCATTATTGCAGAAAGTTTTGTTGCATAATCATCAGGTCCGAGGGTGTTTGCAATGTCTGAAAATACCCCGAGTGCCGCAGAGCCGGAAAGTGATCTGACAATCATAATCGGGATTACGTCTGCAGGGACATGAATTCGGCAAAGTATTCCTGATAGCGTCTGTTCAAGCATTTCAATAATGCCTGAGGCTCTGAACATTGATATTGCAACGATTATTGCAACGAGATACGGAATAATATTTACCGCAACCTTGAATCCGTCTTTTGCACCTGTTGTAAATGTTTCATATATAGGAATTTTTTTTGACAGTCCCATTGTTAAAATCAATAAAAGAATTGCCGGCAGCGCCCACAGTGACAGGAGGTTCATTATTTGTTGGAACATGTTTCACCACCCCTCACCCGCATTTGTAGCTCGCTTTGCTCGCACAACTGCTCCCTCTCCCCAAAGGGGCGAGGGTTTTGTATAGCCCAAAATCTTTGAAAAACTTTCGCTAAAATAATTGCCGATACAAATGCTATTGTTGTAACTAAAAGAGTCGGTGCAATTATTTCTGTCGGATTTTTGTAACCTATTCCGATTAAAACAGCAAGTACTGTCGCAGGAATTAGCTGAAATCCAGCTGTATTCATTGCAAGAAGCATACACATAGCGTTTGATGCGGAAGTTTTATCAATATTTTCTTTTTGTAATTCTTCCATTGCCTTTAAACCGATTGGTGTTGCTGCATTGGTTAGACCAAAGGCATTTGCTGCAAAATTCATTGCAATGTCGCCAATAGCCGGACTTTCTTCCGGTATCTCATCGAATAAACGTTTTGTCACCGGCTTTATAATTTTTGCAATAATTTTTATAAGTCCGCATTCTTCGGCTATTTTCATCATCCCGAGCCAGAATGCCATTATGCCGATTAGTGAAAATGCTACCTTGACGGAAAGTTCGGCACCCGTCAAAATTGAATTCACAACATCCGTCAATCTGCCGTTTATTGCCCCGAATATTATTGAAATTACAATTAAAAAATAAAATATGTAATTCATAAAATAATTAAACCATTAAATCTTTATATGGTCAAATACTTCTAAAATTTTAAGCTGTCCCAGTATTTTTGGGTTTCATCATCAGGATTTCGGTCGTTGGTTGCATACCAGCTGCAGCCTATTCCGTTCAAAATTTGCGGAGAATCTTTAGTGCATGGCCATCCTGCGGAATGCGAGAATTTTATATCTTCCAGTTCGTTTTCAGATGTATATTTCGCATACATTTTTGCCGGTTTCAGCATGTCATCTGTAACGGAAAATCTAAAGATATCATAACCGAGTCTGTTAGGCCCGGAATTCGGTCCGTTTGTGTCTGCATATATTCTTATTGTATTGCCGTTTATTCCTATATCGACGGATGAACCATTTTTGAGCAAGTATAATGGTGTAGGATAATCATCATTGTTTTCATACTCAGCTGTTAAATAAGATTTTGTGTTGTTGTAATTGGTTATGGCGTAATCTTTTGCTGTTTTTTGCAGGTAATTACAGTTTTTTAAAAAGGTTTCCTTAAATTTGTCACTGAACGGAGCATATATTGTTTTGTTTCTAAAACAATTTTCTAATAAATTTTCTCCAAGCTCCATACGGGTTTTCATGACCGCTGCCGACAATATTGCATATGTTTGTGTGTAGCGTGTTTTTAAAATTTTAATTCTGTAATTTTGTATAAGTGTAGGAATAGTCATTGCAGCAACGATTCCGACTATACCTAATGTTATCAACCCTTCCGCTAAAGTAAATGCTTTTTTCATGCAGGGATTCTCCTTTATACACTATTATAATAGTATAGAATACACATTGTCAATAGTATAAAATCCATTTTATGGAAGATTACAGAGCGGTATTAAAAGAAATAGGTCTTAAATTCAGAGTGGAACGCACTAAAAAGATGCTGTCACAGGAAAAATTTGCGGAAATTGCAAATGTTCACACAAATTATATAGGTAAAGTTGAACGTGGCGAGCAAAATCTTACAGTCAAAAAAATTGTTGCTCTGGCAAATTCTTTGGAAATTCCTGTTAAAAATGTTTTAAATTTGTAAATCAAGCGTTTCAAGCAGATTTTCCTTAGGACTGTTTTTGATTTCTTCTGTAAAAATTAAATCATTAAGTCGCTGCAATGTTGATTTTACCCTCGGAACGTTAGTTTCCATCACAATTTCATGGTCATTCATCCATCCTAAATCTATAAATCCCAGTTTTTTATACTTTGAAACATTATCAAACGGACCGTTTGTTATTGCTTCAAGTTTTATTTTATCAGCTTTGGATTGAATGAAAATTTCAAACATGTGTTTAAAAAGGGTCGTACCTGCCAGAGTTACTTTTTTGCCAAATTCTACAGGCCATGTACATATGCAGTCAAGGTGAAATTTATTTTTCCCGGGTAAAAAAACTGCTATGCCGCAAGGTTTGTCATCTTTTACCGCGAGTAAAGTTTTTCGGTCATTTTCCAATGATGAATCCACTGCAAACCTGAGCATCTCATTCCATCTTTCATAGGCGTAATCCGTCATATCAGGCATAAGGTTTTTCGTATTAATTTTTCCGGGCAGTCTTATTAAAAAAGGTTTATCGTTTTTTGCACATAATTCATAAACCTTTAGGTTAGTTTCAACATTTTTTATAATGTTTTTAGAGTTTGCTATATGGATTGCCTGAAAATCTATTTTTTGCGGGGTTTTCGTAATCTGCATTATTCATTCTCTTGTCTTGAAGCTTTATAGTCATTCATAATTGCCATGTATTCGGAAAAATCAATTGTTTTGTTATCGGATCCTTTTTTATTGTAATTTCTTGCCAGTCTGTCAAAAGTATCTTCAGCGTAATATTCTTCAATAACAGGTATCTTTTGTCCGTTATGGGAGTTTTTCCATAGTTTACGTGTTGCTAAAACAACTTCTTCTGCAGAAATTTTATTGTCACGTTCTGCAAGATTGTCTATCTCAGAGAATATTTTTTCATAAGTTTTGTTTTCAGTTTTGTCAATACCATAAATAAAACAGTCGGGCAATTTTACCGGTGCAGGCTCTTGAGCATATGCAGGTGCAGAAAGTATAAGTATTGCGGCTCCTGTTTTTAAGGAGTTGTTTTTGCCGCAAAAATTTAGGTTATATCGTATTGGGGAAATTTTCATAAATTACCTCCTGTTGTTTTTTTAAAACTCCTAAAAATAATTTTTGCTATTTATAAAAAAAGCCCCGTTAAGGGGCTTTTTTTATTTTTAATTTGAATTAGCAAGAGCAAGCAGCGCATTCACAAGCCAGAACTTCTTTAGCTTCTTTCATTCTGACCTTAATTCTGCCGTCAACTGCAATGCCTTCGCCAGTTTTTTCACTGATTAACAACGGGTTAATATCAAGTTCATCAATGAATTTGAAATCATTAACCAATTGTGACAAACGAAGAAGAGTTTCTTCAATTTGATCCATATCAGCAGGTTTTGTTCCTCTTGCGCCCTGGAGTAATTTGTATGCCTTAACTGATTTAACCATTTCTTTTGCGTCTTGATCAGTCAAAGGTGCAATTCTGAAAGTTACGTCTTTCAACGCTTCAACAAACACACCGCCGAGTCCGAACATCATCATCGGACCGTATTGAGGATCTGTTGCAATACCGCAAACCATTTCGCGGTTGCCTTTTACCATTTCCTGAATAATTACGCCTTCAAGTCCTTCAATAAGTCCTTTTTCGGTTAATTTTTCAATCAGGTCTTTGTATTCTGCGCGGAGTTGTTCTTCTGATTGGATGTTTACTCTAACACCGCCAACATCGGTTTTATGGGATGTTGTTTTGGATGTCATTTTCATAACAACAGGATATCCGATTGAGTTGCCAAGTGTTACGACTTCTTCTTCATTTGTTGCAAGACCGTATTTGCAAGCTCTGATGCCATATGCTTGTAAAACATCAATTGATTCCAGAGTTGTTAATTGATCGCGGCCTTCTGTAAGTGCGGCTTTGATGATTTTTTCAACTTTAGCTTTGTCAACATCGTAGCATGGAACTTTGCCTTGAGGTCTTTCCATCCAGAGTCTTTGTTGATTTAATCTGTTGAATCCGTCTGCAGCTTCTTCTGCGTACATAAAGAACGGCATGTTAACTTTCATATCGGAAAGTTTTGTAAAGAATTCGTTCTTAGTCATAAATACGCCGATAACAGGTTTGTGCGGATATTGTTCTTTAATTTCCATAACAGCTTTTGCTACGTCAATATCTTTCAAGCCCAAGAACGGCAGGTAAATTACCATAATCATATCAACATTTTCATCGGCAATAACCGTTTCAAGAGTTTGTTTATAGTGTTCAATAGGTGCTGATGCAATCATGTCAATCGGGTTTTTAACGGATGCTGCAGAAGGCAGGAAGCTTCTCAATTTTTCTTTTGTAGCATCTGAAATTTTAGCCATTTGCATTCCGTATTCGCAAACCGCGTCTGTTGCCATAATGCCGGGGCCGCCTGAGTTTGTAATGATAGCTACTCTGTCACCTTTTGGAATAGGGCAGTTAGCAAAAACTTTTGCTGTTGCAAAAAGGTTTTTCAAAGAGTATTCTCTGATTACGCCTGATTGCTGCAAAAGTGCATTTGCTGCTTTATCAGCGCCCGCTAATGAACCTGTGTGTGAAGATGCGGCTGATGCACCGGCTGCGGATCTTCCTGCTTTCAATGCCAAAATCGGTTTTTTCTTAGAAATTCTTGATGCTAAGCTTCTGAAATTAGACGGATTTTGAATTGATTCCATATAAAGAAGAATTTGTTCAACGTCATCTTCATTTTCCCAGTATTCCATTGCTGTTTCTGCGTTAACATCAGCCTGGTTGCCGATTGAAATAAATTGAGCAAAACCTAAATTTAAGTCTTTCAATATATTCAAGATACCGCCGCCCAGAGCGCCTGACTGAGATACAAAGCCGATGTTGCCTCTCTCAGGTAAAGATTCTGCAAAACATCCGTCCATTCTGATATCAGGGTGAGTGTTTACAACACCAAGGCAGTTCGGACCAACGCATCTCATGCCGTATTCTCTGACTTTTGCGAGCAATTGTTTTTCTGCTTCAGCACCTTCGGCACCTGTTTCTTTAAATCCTGCAGTGATTATGCAAAGTCCTTTAATGCCTTTTTCATGGCATTGATCAATTGTATCAAGTACAAATTTTGCATTTACGACTATAATTGCAAGGTCAACTTCTCCGGGGATTTCCAAAACGGAGGTGTAAGCCTGCAATCCTTCAATTATCCCGCCTTTCGGGTTTACCGGATAAATTTTTCCGTTGAAGTTGTATTCCTGTAATCTTTTCATCAAATCGGAACCGATGGTGTGTTCTTTTGTTGACGCACCGATTACCGCGATTGATTTCGGTTTCATGATTTTGTCTAAATTGCTGCTCATTGTTTAGTCCTTTCTTTTATAAATTTATATTATATATCTTAGTAACTTTTATTCGTATCCGTTTTCTATCCATTCGCGAACCCTGAGTGTTGCGCCGAGTTCTTTGGCAATATTTTTGCAGGCTTCTATATCCAGATGTCTGCCTTTGTAGCCTTCCACAATTGTTGCAATTGTTTTAATTCCTGCATCTGATGAGGCTTTTATGAATTTTTTAACTTCATCGTAAGCACCTTTAAATGAAGGTTTGGACAGTTCATTATATTCTTCTTCCGTCGCGCCGTTTAAGCTTACGGACATTGTATCAATCAACCCCTTTAATTCTTCGCATACATTTCTTTTATAAACGAAATTTGCGTGTCCGTTTGTGTTGATGCGAAGTTTGATATCAGGGTGCTTTTCTTTAATATATTCTGCAACTTCTTTTAAAATATCAAGTTTTAATAACGGTTCACCATAACCGCAAAAGGTGATTTCTTGTGATAACGGCAGATTTTCAATTTGTTCAATCACATCTTGTGCCGTGAAGTTTTCGCTGTCAAGCCACATATTTTTGCCGCAAACATCGTCTTTGTCGTTTCGCAGACAAAAAATACAGGAATTTGTACATCTGTTGGTTAAATTTATATAAATTTTGCCGTCTAATAAGTATGCAAGAGTGTTTGACATGTCGTCCCTTCTAATACTTATATTATTGCACGTCAAAATATTTTTACAAGGAGATTTTTGCTGGACACAGCCTTAATTTTTATGTTATAAATGAATCTGAGGAGAAAAATTTATGAATTATTTTACAGGATCATATATAGTAACAGCGGCGGGGCTTATAGGCGCATATTTTTGGGGCGAGCATGTTCACCCCGGAACAGGCTGGCTGTGTGTTTTTATCGCTGTGATTTTAGGTATATTGGAAGTCAGTTTGTCTTTTGATAATGCCGTCGTAAATGCCATGAAACTTGAAAAAATGACTCCTGTCTGGCGTCACAGGTTTTTGACATGGGGTATTGCAATTGCTGTTTTTGGAATGAGGTTTTTGTTTCCGATATTAGTTGTTGCGATTTTTGCCAAATTAAGTATGCTTGAAGTTACTAAAATTGCGTTGACTAATGTTGATAAATATGCCTATTACCTTCATCAAACCCACGCGCCTATTGTTTCTTTTGGCGGAATGTTTTTGATGATGCTGTTTTTGCATTATTTCTTTAACCATAAAAAAGATGTTCACTGGATTAAAAAAATTGAGGAACCGCTTGCACATTTGGATCATGTAAAAAGTATTGAAACTATTTTAGCTATGTTAATTTTGCTGGTTTTATATGATGTTGTTCCGGCTGAACAAAAGTTAAGTGTTGTTATCTCGGGTTTGGCGGGGATTTTGGTTTATCTTATAATTGACGGGCTGACTCATTATCTGGAGCATCATGAGCAAATGAGGCTTGCTAAATGCGCAGAAGGTGTTAAATGTACCGGGTTGGTCAGTTTTATTTATCTTGAGTTGATTGACGCGTCATTTTCTTTAGACGGTGTTTTAGGTGCATTTGCATTGAGTAAAGATATTATCATTATTACAATCGGGCTTGCAATAGGGGCTATGTTTGTAAGGTCATTAACTATTATGCTCGTTGAAAAGAAAACGCTTGCTCGGTTTATTTATCTTGAGCATGGCGCACACTGGGCAATAGGGGCTTTGGCTCTTATAATGTTTATTTCAACCGTAAAAGAAGTTCCTGAAGTCGTGACAGGTTTAATAGGGTTTGGATTTATTGCAGCGGCATTTATTTCATCAATTCGCTACAATAAAAAACTCGAAAATCGTATTGCTGATAAATAGTTTGAATATTTACATAAAAACTATTATAGGTATGTATCAGCATTTTCTTTCTCTTTATTTGCGAGGAAAAGAGAAAGAAAACGCTGGCAAAAGAAAGAGAAACACGCTATTTATTTGCAATCCTTTGGATTGCTCAAGTCCTAACGGGCGCACATACGTGCCGTTGCAGTATTTTATTCCTCGCCCGGAAGAGGGTGTCACGTAGTGACGGGAGAGGGGCTAAAACACTGCAATCTTTTACCGCGCCTTCTTACTCGCTCGCATTAAACGGCATTACGGCGGCGGAGTTCTCCGCCGACCTTCAGCCTCTGCTCGCTCGCGCTAAAAACAACGGCGCGGAGCTGCTACGCAGCTTAAATACCGCGATAGCGGAGTGAACAATAACTGTAGCCGAAACAAACTCCATAGGCGTGTATTGTCTGAGCGATAAAGTATTTAGATCCCGCAATAAATGCGGGATGACGTATAGCGAGTTTACACGCCTTTATGTTGAGGCGTACAAGTTATTAGTGAACGTAGCGTGCGGTGGTTTTGCGTCGCTTTTGACACCAAAAGCGACCGCCGTGCGCGCAGCACCCGCCGGAGGCTCTAAAATAATAAATAAAAATAACTTCCGATAATAGTTTTTATGTAAAAAGAGCCCTTTAGGGCTCTTAACGATAATTTATAATTTCCAACTGTGCAGGTATTCTTCCTGTTCAGGTGTCAGGGTATCAATTTCTATACCCATTGATTTGAGCTTTAATTCGGCAATCTTAACATCAACTTCATGTGGAAGTGTATATAATTTATTTTCCAGTTTACCTTTGTTTTTGACGATAAATTCCATACCGAGCGCCTGATTTGCAAAACTCATATCCATGACGCTTGCAGGATGACCTTCTGCAGCAGCGAGGTTTACAAGTCTGCCTTCGGATAATACGTATATTGATTTGCCGTTGTTTAATTTGTATTCCTGTAAATCAGGTCTGATTTGTTTAATCTCGGTTGTGAATTCTTTAAGTCCGCTTACGTTAACTTCCCAGTCAAAGTGTCCTGCGTTTGCAACAAACGCGCCGTCTTTCATTGTTAATAAATGTTTTACATCGACTACGTGTTTGTCGCCGGTAACCGTTAAGAAAATATCACCTTCCAAAGCGGCTTTTGCAATCGGCATTACGCGGTAGCCTTCCATTGCGGCTTCAAGCGCTTTTAAAGGATCGACTTCACAGACAATAACGTTTGCGCCGAGAGCTTTTGCCCTTAATGCACAGCCTCTGCCGCACCAGCCGTAACCTGATATTACAACGGTTTTGCCTGCTATTAATATATTAGTGGCGCGGATAATTCCGTCCATTGAGCTTTGACCTGTGCCGTATCTGTTATCGTATAAGTGTTTTGTTAAACTTGTGTTTACACCGACTGCAGGGAATCTTAATTTGCCCTCGGCTTCCATTGCCTGAAGTCTTATGATACCTGTTGTTGTTTCTTCTGTTGAGCCAATAATTTTATCTGCTAAATCAGGTCTTTCAATATGTAATGTTGAAACCAAATCGCAGCCGTCTTCTATAATTAGGTCAGGCTCGTGGTTTATGGCTTCTTGAATATGTTTTCGGTATGTTTCGGTGCTTTCACCTGCTACTGCAAATACCGGAATTCCGTAGTATTTTACAAGTGCTGCCGCAACATCATCCTGTGTTGATAATGGGTTTGATGCGACTAAAACAGCATCAGCACCACCTGATTTCATTACTATGCATAGTGCAGCTGTTTCTTTTGTAACATGTGAGCATGCGGATAGTTTTAAACCTTTGAACGGCTGTTCTTCCATAAATCTTTTTTGAATTTGTGATAAAACAGGCATGTCTTTAAATGCCCATTCGATTTGGTTTTTGCCTTGTTCCGCAAGGTTAATATCTTTAATATCACATTTTAATTCTGTCATTAGCATTAAATTTCTCCCGGTTGAATACAAATTAATTGTATTTCGTACACGTTTAAATTATAATTCAGAAATATTAATTAGTCATATAATAATTAAAGTATGTAAAAATTTCTTAATAAAGATTACTATTTTGGCAAAAATTAAGCTTTAGCTTTATTATAATCAAAGTAGTAAGGAGTATTGTGTGAAAGTAAATTCAATAAATTTCAATTTGCCGAAAGTTTCGTTTCAAGGTTATGCCCCTATAAAAGATAATTATGGCTACAAAGTATATGAGTTCAATTATCCGTTTGACGAAAATGAATTTGACTGTTATCTGGAACTGTATAATGTCAAACAAGATAAAAACGGCAATTATCATGTCACTGATATTATACCGAATTTTGAAAGCGGAAATAACGAACGCAAACTTAACAGCGGCAAAAATGTAGTAGATTTGGCATCAGATTATTTTATTTTAGATGATACTCCGTTTGCTTATCATTACAAATTGGTTAAAAAAGGTGAAAAAGATCCTTTTTATGCCGTTGATGCCGGAAATATTATTGATAATACTGATAAAGGCGCCCATGAAATCTACAATTATGTGACAAGATCCGGTTCAAATCTTACTCATGGCGGTTCAATGAAATTGATTATTCCTGATAATTACAGAGTCGGTGAAATCTATAATAAAGACATGTTTGCAAAAGATTATATCTTGAAAGATGATGTGTTGTTGAAAAAAGCAATGCGTTCTTATAAACATTTTTCAAATAAAATGGGCGGGACGCTTGCAGGACTTGAAAAATCCTTGAATGAAGGAGTTTTGGACGGCTATTCAAGTATAATTTCATTGCCGTTATTTACCGATGACAGCAGATCATCTCATGCATATTGGAATAAAAATAATATGCAGATGGCATTATCTTTAGGTAATATAAATAATTATGCATCATTGCAAAGAAAAATGTTCGCTAAAGGTATGACATTTGTATCTGATGGTGCTTTTGTTAATGAGGGGCTTGAAGGTATTCATATTGCAAATGTTATGAAATGGGGTGAAAAATCTCCTTTTTATCACTGGTTTAATGTATCCGGCTTCCCTTTAACTCTGGGTGTATTTGGTAAAAATCAGGCTTTTATTTCCCATAAAATTGTAAATAGTCCGTATAGTTACAGTCAAACTCCGGACGGAAAAATTCATATGTCCGATAATGAAGACTACGATCCGAAAAAACCCACTTATTTACAAATTTTTGATAACAGGCTTGTAAGCAAAGAGCAAAGAGAAGATAATGCAAATTTAATTAAATCTTATGATATTTTAAATACAAATGATTTGTATGAAATTAATACTCATAATGATACGATAATTCCGTTTGCTTTTGAAATTGATCCTGAAATTTATAACAAAAATATGATTAATCTTAGTGATTACAACAACACCCACAGGGATAAAATAAAGATTGATGATATAAATGGAACAAGGTTCTTAAGCAAGAATGAATATTTTGAGCTTGAAGATAAAATAGAAAGCAATATTGAAACCTGGGATGCTAATACCGATATTTTAAAATTGAATTATGTTGATTCCCATGCGATTACCGAGCAGATAAAAAATATTCCGATTGAGGACAGAGAAGAATTTGTTGAATTGTTAAAACGAAATAATATAGAGGTTCAAGATTATGCGGTTACTGCGGGTATATTCTGGACTCAAAAAACAAAAGATATTTTAACTCTTTATACGGCACAAAATTTGAAAGATATTAAAGACAAAAATGCTGATGAAATTTTGAAAAAAATTAATCAGAATGTTAATGAAAACGTTTTCCCTTCAAAAATTAAAAATTTGAATAAAAATGTTATTCAAAATATTTTGGACGGTAATTATGTGTCAGATCGTAAATTTTCTTCCGAGTCTTACAAGGATCAGGTAAAAATGGGTTTAATGAACCTTCCTCTGGATTCAATTGAATTGGGTGATAATATCGCAGGAGTTCTGGCAACGCCTTATATTTCAAAACGTGCAGTGCATGAAGATGAAATCGGGGTTTCAAAATATGATCTGTATAAAAAAGGTAATCCGCAGGTAACAGAAGAATATAAGCGGGGCTACGATTATACACAAAAAATGTATGATAAAGAGATGTCAGCTTTTGCGTTAGAAATTCTTGATATGGTTCAGAAAGATATACCTGAAAAATTTACTGAAGGAGATGAGGTAACTTTATATGGTAAATATGTTTTACCTCTGTTAACTCAAGAAATAGCCAAATTTGCTGTCATAAAGGCTGTAGAACCCGATGCAATGGTTTATACTAATGATAAAAACGGTGAAATCGGATACGATTATGAAGCTTTAAAAGAGGTATCACTCCAGAGTCTGGGAATTTACGGTGCTTCTCCTGAAGATGAAGCAATGAGCCTTATTTCAAAAATCAGGACAGGGATTACAAAAATCGGCAATAAAGATAAAGAACTTCTTGCAAATGCTCTTGTTAAATCTATAGAAGGAACAAGCGCGCAGAGTTTTGCTCTTGCCGATATGATTGTTGACAGATCCGAAACCGGTTTGGATTGGAGAATAGATGCTGCAAAAGATATCGGTAATATGGAGTCTTTGAGAAATAAAAATACTGATTTTGATTATACCTGGAAAAAAGTAACGGATTTTTGGCAACTATTCAGTGATAAAATTTTAGAAGTAAATCCGAATTCATATCTTGTCGCTGAACTTACTGACGAATATGACTTGCATAAGGTCGGCAACGGGCATTCTTCACATAAATACAAAAATGCGCTGGATGTTCGTCGCAAATTCCTTGAAGAGGCTGATTTGACAGCACTTGCTAATTATACTTATTATTTTAACGATATAATCGGTATGTTCGGGCAAAAATTTGAATATGAACCGGGGAATATGGAAGTTAAATTTGAAAATTTACCCGCTCATATTTTCAACAAAATGCTTTATAATAAAAATGATGTTGATAAAAATTATCTTGCGTCTTCAAATTTGAATTCTCTTATATACTCTTATACATTTGTAGGAAATCATGATAAGCCAAGAGTTTTACATGGTTTGGCACTTGATATGGGAATGTATTTTTCTGATCTTACGGATAAAGGCAATAAAGATTATCGTATGCGCGCATATAAACTTGTAAATGACAGGTTTGACGAGAAAAATCCGCCAAGTGAAGATGAAGTTGCAAAATTTGATTTTTCAAATGTAAGTTCCAAAGCTGTTGCTATGGGTGAGGCTATGAGAACGGCATTAATTGAATCTTTGAATGAATTAAGCCAAACAAATGAATCTTTCAGAGAAAATCACGAAAAAATATTTATATCCCTCAGTCATGCTGTAAAGGATATGGTTAACGGTGAATATCTGGGCAATAATTTTGAAGCTGATGCATTCGGGGTAAAACCGTTTGATATTACGCTCGATGCGATTATAAGGCAATCACGTTCAAAGAAAGCTTTTATGAATCCATTAGGTGAAGAAGATTGCCGGTTATTAAAAAATAAAGCATTTGAAAAGCTTGTTAAACCTGCATTTTCAAAACTTACAGGCATGATGGAATATCTGGTTGCACTTCCTGGCAAGCCGACATTGTATTCCGGTGATGATTTGGGCGCAACAGGTTTTGAATCTAAAACAAAGAATATTTATCTTCAAAACCGTGGATATATTCATAACGAATGGCTTTCCGATGATAATAAAAAGTTCGTTAAAGAATATCATGATAAATTAAAAAATATAATGGCTCTTCGTTCACGTTCCGAACTTGATGCATTAAATAACGGTGCGCCTGTATTGTTGCCGTTGCAGCAGGTGTCTAACGGTGAATATAAATCACAAGTGTCTGCTATTTTCAGAGAAAATACCGACGGGAAAATGGCAATTTCCTTATTTAATACAGGTGGCATAAATCATAATCCAAAAGATGAATATAAGCCGCTTTCTGTGTATTTAAATGAGAATAAAATATACTTGTCAGATTCTAAAACCGGTAATAAAATGCTTGGTCTAAAGGCAGGGCTTAAAGACGGTACAAAATTTATTAATGCAAATGATGAAAAAGATGTTTATTATGTACATAAAGACGGCGACAGATATGTTCTTGAACATGGTGACAGAAGTCCGATTTGTATAAATGACAGTACAATGATATTGTATCATGTGCCTGAAAAATCACAGGTTGCATTTACGGGAAAAGTGGATTATAAACCGTCTTTAAGTGATGTTACAAAAGCTTACGCTTCAGCTGTATAAATTTTAAACACTGAATCGGAAGTGTACAAGATCTCCGTCTTGAACTACGTAGTCTTTGCCTTCAAGTCGTGTAACACCTTTTTCTTTGCAGGCAACGTATGAGCCGAGTTCGACAAAGTCTTTGTACGGGGTGATTTCAGCTCTGATAAAACCTTTTTCAAAATCCGTATGAATTACGCCGGCAGCTTGAGGAGCCTTGGCACCGGCAGGAATTGTCCAGGCATGGACTTCTTTTTCACCTGCTGTTATAAATGTTCTTAAATTCAATAATTTATAAACGGATTTAATCATACGATTAATACCGCTGTCTTCAACGCCTAACTCGGATAAATATTCTTTAGCTTCTTCTTCGCCGAGTTCCGCGAGTTCTTCTTCAATTTTTGCGGAAATAAGAACAACTTCAGCGTTGTGCTTGGCAGCATATTCCTGAACCTGTTTTGTATAATCGTTTCCGTCTTTCAGGTCGTATTCGGAAACATTTGCCGCATAGATGACCGGTTTTGTAGACATAAGGTTAAGCATTTTTACAACAGGGATTTCGTCCTCATTAAAATGATCTTTAACATTAATAAATGTTCCTTCAGAGAGGAGTTCCGTGAGTTTTGAAAGAACTTTATCCTCAAGAACGGCATCCTTGTCACCGCCTTTTGCCTGTTTTGAGATTCGTGCCTGACGTTTTTCAACAGATGCCAAATCCGCAAGTGCAAGTTCGGTATTAATAACTTCAATATCGTCAAGCGGGTTTACTTTTCCTGCAACGTGGATTGTATTCGGGTCGTCAAAACAGCGGACAACCTGAATAATCGCGTCAACTTCTCTTATGTTATGCAAAAATTGGTTTCCCAAACCTTCGCCTTTGCTTGCGCCTTTGACAAGTCCTGCTATGTCGACAAATTCAATAGCTGTCGGAATTATAACATCAGTTTTGCAAAGTTTTGCCAGAATAGGTAATCTTTCATCCGGAACGTTTACGACGCCTACATTAGGCTCTATTGTACAAAACGGATAATTGGCGCTTTGAGCGTTTTTTGAACTTGTAAGCGCATTAAATAAAGTTGATTTGCCGACATTCGGCAGTCCCACTATTCCTGTTCTTAGCATTTTTATTCCTCTCTAAATTCTTTTGTAATTCAAGTTTAACACAAAAAAACTCCGGATGAGGAGCTTTTTTGAATTTATCAGCGGAATTAAATTATTTTTCGTGTAAATATTTATAGCTGCATCCTGCACCGGGAGCTTCATACAAAACAGATGTGGTATCAGTGCCGATATTTGCATCACAACCGGAATAGCCATTACTTCGGGTAAGTGTTCCCTCTGCTCCGTAGGGTTTGAAATGTAAATCTCCGACATATAAATTTTTAAGATAAATATTTACAGGATCGCCTGATGACAAACTTATTGCGTACACATCTTTACCTAATACATTAGGTCCTCCCGTAAAATTATTTACATCAACTACAATTGTATACTCCCTCCATAATCCGCCAAAATATACTGCTGCACCGTTTTTTAACAATGCTGCATTTATGTTAAAATCACCAGGTGTTATTTCATTCCCTGCCAGGTTTTTGTAATTGGCTTGATTTGCTATATAGGATATTCCTGACCATTTATATTTAATATTATTGTTATCCGGATAATTGTCGCAGCGATTATCGCCGTAATTTACTGTTGTATTGGCATAGCATTCATCAACCACCTGCAAATTTGATAATATTGCGGATATAAATTCTTTTCTGGGGAAATAGCTGTTTTGCGTTTTAACAAGGAGTGTCGGCTCTTTAGCAATAACCATGTTGAATGCATTATTCAAAATTGCATAACACTCTTTCCATTTTGCATGAAAATGAGCCTCTTGAAGATTACTTATTAATGTTGGTATAGTTATGGCTGCAACAATACCAATTATACCAAGGGTTATTAACACTTCGGCCAGAGTAAAAGCCTTGCCCGGCTTAAATTTCGGGGGGGGGCGACTATCTGAACCGCTTTTTTAATAACCTTTTTCATTACATTCTCCTTTTTCTTATTAAATATGATTGTGGATATTTTGTCAAGCATGGTTAATTTTCTTCTGGCGGTCTGTTGATTATTTGTACCCCGAATTTTGTACGGAACAGGTGGCGTACTGTGTCTTTTTGAATTTCGAACATCATATTGTTGAATAAATCATAAGCTTCGCGTTTATATTCAATCAACGGGTCTTTTTGTCCGTATGCGCGCAAGCCTATTCCGTCACGCAGCATGTCAATGTTGTGCAAATGGTCAATCCATTTGTTATCTACAACACGCAATAAGATATCTTTTTCCAGATCCCGCATAACATTATTATCGGAGAATGGTTCTTGCGGAATGTAATTCGGTTCATATTGCGATATTACATCATTATAAAATTTGATAATTTCGGTTTCATGATCCCTGTATGCCTGCAGTGCGAAATCTTTTACCTTTTCGTACATAGGCTCAAATCTCATGTTTTGAATATCCGAAACTTCAAAATGTGAAAGCTGCGGAATATATGAGTGAAGTTCTTTAATCATTCTTACAAGATCTTCGTAAATATAATCTTCAACGTGCATGTCAGGCGCGATGTAACTTCTCAAAATTCTGTCGACTTCGCGTTCTATCATGAACTGGATATCTTCATTGAGATTTTTGCCGCGTAAAACTTTTCTGCGCTGGGCGTAGAATTTTTCACGTTGAATATTCATAACGTCGTCATATTCAAGAACGCTTTTTCTTATGTCAAAGTGGTAAGTTTCGACTTTTTTCTGAGCGGATTGAATTTGTCGCGTAATCAGGGGTGATTCAATTGCCATTGTTTCATCAACATTAAGCATGTTCATCAATGATGTAATCTTATCACCGCCGAAAATTCTCATCAGGTTATCTTCAAGCGATAAGAAAAATCTTGTGGAACCGGGGTCGCCCTGACGTGCTGCACGGCCTCTCAGCTGGTTATCAATACGGCGTGATTCATGGCGTTCTGTACCGATTACGTGAAGTCCGCCGGCATCAACTACTTTTTGGTGTTCGTCTTCAGTTAAAGCTCTTGCCTCAGCAAGCGCCTTTTCTTTTTCTTTTTCGTAATTCGGATTATCAGGAGTAATTCCTTTTTTGTCCAGAGCTTCTTTTGCAAGAAATTCCGCATTACCGCCCAAAAGAATATCGGTTCCGCGTCCTGCCATATTGGTTGCAATTGTTACAGCGCCGACTCTGCCGGCTTGCGCGATAATATATGCTTCTCTTTCGTGCTGTTTTGCATTCAAAACATTGTGTTTAATCCCTCGTTTTTTCAACAATGCTGAAACATATTCAGATTTTTCAATGCTTATTGTACCGACCAGAACCGGACGTCCTATTTCGTGCATTTGTATAATATCATCTACAACGGACAGGTATTTCTGTCGTTCTGTTTTGTAGATTACGTCAGGATAATTAATCCTTATATCGGGTTTGTTTGTCGGTATTGTTGTAACTTCAAGGTTATAAATTTTTCCGAATTCAGCTTCTTCTGTCATTGCGGTACCTGTCATACCCGCAAGTTTAGGATACAATCTGAAAAGGTTTTGGAAAGTGATGCTGGCAAGGGTTTGTGTTTCATCTTGAATTTGTACACCTTCTTTTGCCTCTACCGCCTGATGAAGTCCGTCAGACCAGCGGCGGCCTTCCATTAAACGACCCGTGAATTCATCAACAATCATTACCTCCCCGTCTTTTATTACGTAATCCGTATCACGTACAAAAAGTTCTTTTGCTTTTAAAGCCTGTAAGAGATGATGAGCGTATTGTGTATTAATATCAAAAAGATCTTTTATGCCCAAAAGTTCTTGCGCGTGGTCAATACCGTCTTCGGTTAAAATTATGTTTTTATTTTTTTCATCGACTTCATAATCCGTATCTTTTTGCATTTGAGGTGCAATTTTTGCCATAAGTTTGTAAGTTTCTGCGGATTTTTCAAGACGTCCGCTGATGATAAGAGGTGTTCTTGCCTCATCAATTAAAATACTGTCAACTTCATCGATAATTGCATAATTATAAGGTCTTTGGACAAGCATTTCCAAACTTCCCGCCATATTGTCACGCAGATAATCAAACCCGAATTCATTATTTGTCCCGTAAGTTATGTCGCAATTGTAGGCTGCTTTTTTGGCTTCAAAATCCTCGGCATTCCGTCCGCCGGAAAGGATTACGCCTACAGAAAGCCCGAGGAATTTATAAATTTTCCCCATCCATTCGCTGTCACGTTTTGCCAGATAATCGTTAACCGTAATAATATGCACGCCTTTGCCTGTCAAAGCATTCAAATATGCAGGAAGTGTCGCAACAAGAGTTTTACCCTCACCGGTTCTCATCTCAGCTATATGACCGTTATGCAAAAAATATCCGCCAATCAGCTGTACATCAAAGTGACGCATATTTAATACACGTTTGCCGGCTTCTCTGACAGTTGCAAAAGCTTCCGGCAAAATTTTATCAAGAGCTTCTTTTTCAAGTTTTCTGTCCGTTTTAAAATCATTTGATGTCGGACGTTTTGCTAAGATTGCCTTGAATTCGTCTGTTTTGGCTCTTAATTCTTCATCAGACATAGCTTCAAATTGCGGTTCCAGAGCATTAATATGCTCTACAATCCCCATCATATTTTTAATTTTTCTGTCGTTAGGATCGCCTAACAGCTTCATTAACAAACTTAACATTTATTCCTCTCCAAATTCTCGTATATTAAAATCCTATCATAAACATACGAGAATTTGCACCTCTTAAGGAATAATTAATAATTCGTCTATTAGTTTTTAATTATTGAAACAGTGTGAAGATTTTTTCAACGTTTTTGCTTATAAGGTTTTTAACTGAATCGTATTCTGTTGTTAATGAGGAAATTTCAGCATCCAAATTCTGCATTTCCAAGTCAAGCTGTTCTTCTTTATATGTAAGTTTTGATTTTTTGGATGTAAATTCTGCTTCTGCTTGTGCTATTGCATCTTCATCTTTTACTTCAATTATACAGTCGTCTTCGTTATATCTGCCCTGATAGAAATATCCGTCGCCGTTAAGTGAAGTTATAAAATATGTTCCGTTTTTCAACGCATTTTCTAAATACGTATTGTCTTCAACGTTGTCATTTCTTGTCCAGCCGTTAGCGCAGATATTATTATATAATTGCATATAGAAATCTGCCTGCATTACAATTGTACTGGTTACTGCGCCTGAATCATCTCTCATTACATAATTGTAATATGGATCATCTGTTACATAATAAGAATTATCTACAGTTTTATTTACTTCATAGTCTGAATCAAAGCCGTTATAACATAATTCAAAATATGTCAAATAGGCGGATACTAAGTTAGACAAGCTAATGGCAGTAGTATCACCGTGGTTTTTGCCATTTGTTGAGCCATGAGCGTATTGGTTATACTTGGTGGCATCGCTAACCGCATTATTCAAAGCACCTTCGGTACTTCTTTTTGTGCTACTACTTTGTTTACCGCTGCCAAAAAAATTTGCATCAATCATATCGCTGGCAGTGTTCAGTGCTTTTATGGCCGCCAAATCGTTTCCTAAAACTTGATTAATTGCACCTTTTATTTTATCCCAAATGCCATCTTCTTTTTCAATTTCAGTTTTAAGGGTCGTATCATTCTTGTTATGACTACCTTTGCTTTGAGTATACATATAAACTACATCATTGTTTAACAGATCGGCAATTGTAAGCGGATTCTCGTCGGTTGGTGATGTAAATACACCGTTAATTTTTAATTTAAAAGCATTTTTGCCTTCTGCGGACGTACTTCCTACATTTAATGAAATTGTTTTATCCTGCAGTCTGTAAGAAAGACCTATAATGTTGCTTGCATAAGCACCGTTTTTATTTAATGATTCACCGCCATAGCCGGCATCTTTACGATAGTCCAGGTTCGTTTTGATGGATGCTGCGGTAGATTGTGGTATTGCACCATTATCAGCCAACGCCTGAATAAATGTATGATATCCTTCTTCGCTTGACGTTACAGCTGTGCCTTTCGGGCTGATAGCTTCTGCTGCCGCTGCTAATTGACTATTCAATACAACAGCGCCCGTTCTTGTTGTTATAAGATACGGGTTATAGTTATTAAGCGTTGTCGGGGTCATCAAAACACCGTAAGACAAGTTGTAAACATCATCGCTTGAACCGGTAGAAGACCATACAAGTTTTGTCTGGTTTAATGCTTTTTGGTAATCATCGGAAATTTCAGCTAAATCACGTGTAACAGAAAGCTTATCCTGTGCAATTTGCATGGATTGGAATTCGCAGTATGCTTTTCTGGATGTTATGGCTAAAAATCTTGCTTGTGATGCCGCCAGTCCCATTGCTTTCCTTTCATGTGCTTAGTAACAAATCAGTTCATGTAGAATGACGGTTTTTACGTTGTAAAACTTTAGAAATATAACTTTGGTTTGTAACAAATGTTTACATTTTTTGTAACAATTTGTCTTTTTTTAAAAAAAATTGTATAATAAGCATGCTATTTATATTTCGGCTAGTGTAAATCTTAACAGGGGGAAATGAAAAACTTCCTGTTTTTTTTTGACTTAATGTATTACGGATAAAGTATTTTGCAAATTTTCCAATACGGTATAAACTTTACCGCTCCGGATCGCATTTTGTGCCATTAGTATGCCGTCTTGTATATTTTGTACAGTTCCGTACAGATAAAGCATTGCACCTGCATTCAGACAAATTATATCGTATCTTGAATCTTTTCGTTTGCCTTTAAAAATTTCCGTTACGATTCTGGCATTATCACTTCCGGAGCCGCCTTGAATATCTTTTAATTCGACTCTTTTCATGCCGAAATCTTCGGGAATTACGGTATATTCTTCAATATTCCCGTCTTTTACTTCAAAAACTGTGCTTTCGGAGCAAAGGCTTATTTCGTCAATATTTGGATTTTTGCCGTTTACGACAATAGCGCGTTTGGTACCGAGTTTATTCAGAGCATAAGCCATTTTGGCACACATTTCGTTTGATGAAACTCCTAAAAGCTGGGCATCGGGGAATGACGGATTAATCATTGGTCCTAAGTAATTAAAAATTGTTTTAATCCCGATTTGCTGTCTTACGGGATTGTTAACTTTTGCAAAGTCATTAAAATACGGTGAATGCACAAATGTTATTCCGTTTTTGTTAAATTCTTGTAGTGCTTCATCGGGTGTTTGAACAATTTTTATTCCGAGAGCATGCAAAAAGTCGCTGCTCCCGCAGTGGCTTGTAATAGAAGAATTCGTCTGTTTTACCACCTTTGCGCCGCATGCGTTCGCAACAATTGCAGCGGAGGTTGAAACGTTAATTGTTCCTGAAAAATCCGCGCCTGTTCCGCAGCTGTCAACAATAAATTCATTTGTTATAACACGTCTTGCAAATTTTCGCATAGCATAGGCAAATCCGTAAAATTCATCTTTATTGACACCTTTTTGCGTAATTCCGGTTAAAAATGCTCCGATTTGTGCCTCAGATGCTTCATTATTCGCGATTTTAGACACAATATCATTTATTTCTTCAAATGATAATTCTTCCTTTGCTAAAATTTTTTTAATATATTCTTTCATAATTTATCCGATTAGAATTAAACTTACCCAGATGAACAGAATTCCAGACACAATTCCTATCATTGAAAGGTGCCAGCTTCCGTATTCTTTTGCAAGCGGGAGTAATGTATCAAAAGATATGTATATCATAATTCCTGCAACTGCTGCCATTAACGCCCCGACAAGCGCCTGCGGTAAAAATATTCCGAAAATAAACATTCCGACTAATGCCCCGATTGGTTCTGTTATACCTGATAAAGATGCATAAAGCATTGCGTAACGCTTTTTGCCTGTTACCTGATACATGGGAAGCGCAACTGCAATTCCTTCCGGAATATTGTGAATTGCGATTGCAAGCGCAACCGAAAGTCCCAATGTTATATTTTGCGTTGTTGTTAAAAATGTTGCCATGCCTTCCGGAAAATTGTGGACACATATTGCAATTGCGGTAAAAATTCCGGCTCTTTTTAACCTGTGTCTGTGCAGACTCGGAGCATCGGGATTTAACAGTTCTTCCGTGTCAATGTGATCCGGCAGAAAATAGTCGATTAAAATCGCCGTAATTATACCTATTATAAACCCGACATAAACTATCCAGTTATAGTCATTTGGAAAATTTACGCTAAGCATTTGTGCTGCTTCAGGTATAATTTCGTTAAACGAAAGAAAAATCATAACACCCGCTGAAAACCCCAGTCCTATAGAAAGAGCTTTCAGGTTGTTTTTCTTTACAATAAAGGCTATTCCTCCGCCGATTGCAGTTGCAAGTCCGGCAAAAAGTGTCATTAAAAGTGCTATTCCGTAATTTTCGGGTAAGTTCATTAAATCTCCTTTGCGTAACTATTTTAACACAAAAGAAAAAATGTGAGGTTCCCTTGTAAAATTATTAGAGTATTGTTATAATTAAGTTTGTAAAAAGGAGAAAGTAAATGGAAAATACGAGAAAGCAAAATTCAGGGGGGGGGCGACTCCTCCAGGTAGCCAGCGTGCCGCTGAATCCGACCAACAAGTTATAAAAAGATTTGACACAACCCCTGAAACAAATTATAATTCTAACATGATGAATTATAAATCAGATACCCTGAAACAATTTCAGGATGACAAATTAGTGAGCGAAACTTCCAGAAAACATAAACCTTACTTTACTCACCTCACTCACTCCACTCACCTTAAAAAAGCCGCCTTCACACTCTCCGAAGTTCTTATAACCCTCGGCATCATCGGCATCGTGGCAGCCATGACAATACCGACAATTACGCATAACATTCAGGATATGGTTTTAAATAATCAGTTTAAGAAATTTTACAGTACGTTTAAGCAGGCATTTTTGAATGTACAAACGCTTGAAGGTCGTCCAATAAAATGTCATTACTGGGTAAACAATCCTTACGCGGGAAAATGTACTAGTATTGTTGTAAAAGATGAAAATGGTAAAAACCATCGTGTATGTCAAGAGACGGGAAAACCGGTACCAGAAGATTATTCGGGACCTTTTTCCGAATGTATGACTTTGTATGATGAAGTATTTCACAAACGACTTAAGCTTGCAAAATTTTGTAAAAATAACGCGCTTGCTAACGGATGTTTGCCTGAAAATATAAAAGGTTATGACAAAGTAATTTTGGAAAACAATCCTGATAGTGAAGACGCCAAAGAAACAATGGAATTTTCAGACAGTAATATTAAAAATAATTATCCTGTTTATGTTTTACAAGACGGTACATATATAATACAATACGTTAATACCTCTGGCAGACCAGTATTTGCGTTTGATATAAACGGTAAAAAGGGTCCGAATAAGTGGGGATATGACTTGTACGGGGTGATTTTGTACGGTAATCAAAATGGTATACAGTATTTTAGAAACTATCTTACAAAAGAAAAAGGCGGAAAAACACTGGAAGAAAGGCTTGAAGCAGTCGGACTCAAATAGTTTTTAGATATCAACATTTTTCATCATATCAACAAGAGTATTAATAGTGTTTTCCATAGTAACACTGTCGGATGTCCGCTGCTGTAAGAATGCATTAACCTGCGGCATCATCTCAATTGCTGTATCAAGTTTTGGATTGGAACCCGGCTGGTACATACCGACATCAATCAAATCTTTATTTTCGCGGTACATAGCAAGAATTTTTCTCATCTTGCCTGCGGCTTCTTTGTGCTCAGGGGTTGCAATTGATGACATAAGCCTTGAAATACTTCCCAGAACATCAATTGCTGGGTAATGGTTCATTTCTGCCACTTTTCTTGAAAGGAAAATGTGACCGTCAACAATACCTCGCACGGTATCTACAATCGGGTCAGAGATGTCATCGCCTTCCATAAGAACCGTGTATAACGCTGTAATAGAACCTTTCGGGCTGTTTCCTGCACGTTCAAGAACCTTTTGAAGCCATGAAAAAATTGACGGCGGATAACCTTTCATAGTAGGCGGCTCACCTGTCGCAAGACCGACTTCACGGCCTGCCATCGCGCAACGGGTTACGGTATCTGTCATTAAGAACACTTTTTTCCCTTGATCCCTGAAATATTCACAAACAGCAGTTGCGGCAAGCAGAGCTTTTTGACGGATCAATGGAGGCTTATCGCCTGTGGAGCAGACAAGTACTGATTTTTTCATACCTTCTTCCCCCAGAGAATCCTCAATAAATTCTTTAACTTCACGACCTCGTTCTCCGATTAGCGCCATAACGTTTACATCTGCGTCTGAATTTCTTGCGATCATACCTAAAAGTGTACTTTTACCAACACCGGATCCTGCAAATAATCCTAAACGTTGACCGCAGCCCATTGTCATACAGGAATCAATAGCTCTGACACCTGTTGAAAAAATTTCGGTGATAATCGGTCTTTCAAAAGGTCCTGGAGGCGGTCCTTCAATTGAACGCCACTGAGCGCCGGTTGTGTCAAGCGGTCTGCCGTCTAAAGGCTGTCCCATCGGGTCAATTAAACGTCCGAGCAGAAAATCTCCGACAGGAATTATAATCGGACGGCCGGATGAGGTTACAAGGCTTCCCTGTCCTATGCCGACACCGTCCAGAAGCAAAAGCAATTGTGCCATTTCACCTTTAAACGCAACTACTTCCGCCGGTTTTTGCTGACCGTCGTTCGTTTCAATATAGCACAGGTCGCCGATTTTCAGCCCCGGAAGTTTAACTTCTACCGTCAAACCCAGAAGCTTTGATACGGTGCCTTTGTAGCGGAAAAGTTCGGTTTCCTCAAGCTTTTGGTGAACTTTTGTTTTTATTTCTTCTAATCTTGATATATCAATTTCTGTCATTAATTTTATTATAATGAAGAATTCAATATCAGACAAGTTTTTTACATAAAATATGTTATCGGTAAGCTTTTGTTCACTTTTTCTTTTTGTAGCGATGCAAAAAGAAAAAGTGAACCGAAAAAGAAAAACACGCATTTTTATTTGCAATCCTTTGGATTGCTCAAGCCCTGACGGGCGCACATACGTGCCGTTGCAGTATTTTATCCCTCGCCCCTTTGGGGAGAGGGTGTCCGAACGAAGGACAGGAGAGGGGCTAAAATACTGCAATCTTTACCGCGCCTATAATCACGGCGCGGAGCCGGCACAGCCGGCTTTAACGTGAGTGCTGAAATTTGCACCGATAACATATTTTATGTAATTTTGTAACATCGTGCTTGATTATTGAATAGGTTTGTGGTTATATATACTTGGAAAAAGCGATTCCTCTTAGCTTCATTCCAGGAATGCGACAAGCGGCGGTTGTATTCTGACAGTGTAAATAATTGAGAAGGAAAAATTAGATGTTAAAAATCAGATTAAAAAGATTGGGCGCTAAGAAAAACCCCACATACAGAATTATCGTTATTAATTCAACAACAAAACGCGAAGGTAAACCGATTCAAGAACTCGGTCACTACAATCCGAAAACTAAAGTTATGCAGTTAGATAAAGCATCTGCTGAAAGCTGGATTAAAAAAGGCGCTCAGCCGACTGAAACCGTTGCTTACCTTATTAAAAACTGCAACACTGACGGTACTTTGAATTATAAAAAGAAAGAAACCGTAAAACTTTCTAAAAAAGCTCAGGCAAAAGCTGCTGCAGAGGCAGAGGCTAAAGCTCAAGCCGAAGCTGAAGCTAAAGCGGCTAAAGAAGCAGAAGAAGCTGCTGCAAAAGAAGCTGCCGAAACTCCTGCAGAAGCAACTGAAGAAACAACTGCTGAAGCTTAATAATTTTCTTATTTAAAAAAAGACAGCCGTTAAGGCTGTCTTTTTTTATTTGGTAATTTTTTGTGTAATGTTTTTTATTACAGCTTTTGCATAGTCCATCATGGTAAAATCTTCTGGATTTTTAGGATTTTTGAATATTTTTGTCATATCTTGCGCGAGCGCTGTTTGTTTCTCCGGCTTTAACTTGCCGGATTTGGTAAAAGTATCTTTTGGATACATATTTTTAATTACATCTCTTGCTGTAATTTTTCCTGAAAGGTTTAGTTGCCCTGATAGAACTTGTGCGGTTTTCTTAGATTCTTTCATTGCATAGTTTAGTGCCCGCGCCATATCTCTTGCCGTCGCATCCGCAAATTTAATTTCGCTGAGTTTTGCCATTTTACCTCCTTAAAGAACTAATTTATAGCCTCCGCCGTAAATAGTTTCTATGTACTTTTTGCCATCTGAAATTTTGTCTAATTTAGCTCTCAAATGTCTTATGTGTACACGGATAGTTTCAATATCATCATCAGGTGAATAGCCCCAGATATCTTTTAACAGCTGGGCTGAAGAAACCATATTGCCATGATTTTGGAAAAGTAAATTAAAAATATCAAATTCAATCGGGGTTAATTTTGCTGTTTTATCTTTAACTTTTACGGAATAAGTTTCCGGAAGGAGCGTAATATCCCCCAGTGTAAGTAATTCTCTTGTGGATGCGGATTCGGGAATCTGGTGAGAACGCTTCAAAAGCGCACGAATTCTTACCTGCAATTCTTCCATTTCAAAAGGTTTTACAAGATAATCGTCAACTCCTATATTGAAGCCGTTTACTTTGTCATTGAGCTGTGAAAGTGCAGTGAGCATGATTATCGGAATATTTTTTGTGGAATCATTTTTGCGAATTCTCTGTGCAACCGTGAACCCGTCCACTTCCGGCATCATAACATCCAGCACAACAACGGAGGGCAGCTCTTGTTTGCATAGTGCAAAACCGGTCGTCCCGTCAAATGCCTGAATGACTTTGTATCCCGCAAGTTCCAGATTGACTTTTATAAGTTCGTTAATTGCTGAATCGTCATCTACTACAAGTATCTTATTCATAAATTAATTTTATAACAAAAGTTAATTTTTTACTGTTACAAGGTTAATAATTCTTAACAAAAATAGTACACCTGAACGGTACAATATTTCTGCATTTTAGGTATATTTTTTTGTAAGAAAAAATAAATTTTCAAAAAAAAAGTGTAAATTTTACAAATTTACTAATTTTTATTGTAATATGTTATAGCGGTTAGTAAATATACATTTATAAGGAGGCACATGAATTGGCAATAACTTCACCTTTTACAGCGTTCAATGACAGCGGAATTGAAGAAATCCACTTGGGACAACACGTTTTAGCAGAATTTTTTGAATGTGATCCGAACATTCTTAACAGTTTAGATAAAGTAGAAAAATATATGGTGGATGCCGCACTTGAATGTGGTGCAACTATTGTCCAAAAATGTTTCCATATGTTTAACCCCTACGGAGTATCAGGTGTGGTAATTATATCAGAAAGCCATCTGGCAATTCATACGTGGCCGGAATTGGGCTATGCCGCGGTTGATTTGTTTACTTGCGGTGACAAATGCGATCCGAAAGTTTCTTATGAATTTTTGAAAAAAATGTTCAATTCTAAAAAAGCTACGTTTACGGAATTAAAAAGGGGAATTATCGACCGCGAAACTATGAAAGTTGCTGAAAAACCTTTTGAAATTATGCAGCAATTGGAAAATTAGGTTTAAAAAATAAATATAAAAGAGCCGGCTTTTGTCCGGCTTTTTTAATTTATGTAAAAATAATTTAAACATGCCATGACAAATTAAATATGTTATTCTATTATCAACATGCGGAGGTCGAATGCTGGAAAACATTCTTGACAAAAAATCAAATTTTGACTTAACTTCAAAAAGTACGTTTTCAAATGAATCCGACATATTTACGTCACGTTCATATGCTGCGCTTTTAGCTCGTAATACTATTCCGTATTTTCACAGAAAACTTGCTGATAATTATGTGATTATTAAAAAAGTTTTTAAATTTCAAGCTGTCATGAGCAGAATTTCAAATGTTGAAAAAGCATTGTTGAAAAAATATGATTTTAATACTCTTGAATTTACCACAATGAAGCAGATGTACGAAGAATTAGCATTATTGCAAAAATGGTCTGCTGATGCGAAATTGAAAGATGATGCGGAAAAATTATTGGAAATCAGGGTAAAAGAGTTGAAATTTTTGGATGCAAGCCGTTATGCGAGTATCTCTAACGAAATTTATAACGGTTATTTGGCGCTTGAACATTATCTTCAAGAAATTAGCCGTTTCCCAAATTAATTTTTAAAATTTATCTGCAAAAATAAGGAGAAAGTAAATGGAAAATACGAGAAAGCAAAATTTCGGGGGGGGGCGACTCCTCTAGGTAGCCAGTACAAGGGTTCTGGCGGTATTGGTTGTGTAAAGTTACTAAGATACTATGGCACCAAGGCACTAAGAAGTA
>CASEDF010000015.1 GCA_949286705.1 uncultured bacterium
ATTCTAATATGATGAATTATAAATCAGAGATCCTGCGGAAAAACCGGACATTTTTCACAAAATCGAAGATTTTGGAAAAAGTAGTCAAACGAGTTCAGGATGACAAAAAACCTCACTTCACTCACTATACTCACGTTAAGAAAGCCGCCTTCACACTTGCCGAAGTTCTGATCACCCTTGGCATAATTGGAATTGTGGCAGCCATGACAATACCGACACTTGTAAGCAAGATACAGGAAGCCCATTTTCATGCCAAATGGAAGGAATGTTATGCAATATTGAATAACGCATTTAAAATGGTTGTAGCCGAAAATCCAAGAATGGTAGTTGCGCCTGCGTCAGACACCCCTTATGGTAATGTGGGTCCTACAAAAGAATTTATTGATGCATTTCTTTCATATCTTCATGTGGTTGATACTTGTGGTTCCCGTAGTTTTGATAATAAAAGTTGTGAAGAAATTTCACCTTTATATTATCGGGACTACAAGAGTTTGTCCGGTGTGACTTTATCACCGTATGATTTTAATTTTAAAAGTGCATTATTAAAAAATGGAGCCTCTATTCATTTTGGAGGACTTTGGAGCGGGATAACAATTGTTGTTGACGTTAATAATTATAAATCCGGTCCAAATATTTTGGGCAAAGATGTTTATGCGATAAATTTGACAGGTAATTTGAATTATAACATACAATATGTTGAGAGTTTATTTTTTAGACCATATGGCGACACCGGTACTAAAACCGAAACAAGTGGACATCAAGGATGTGATGAAAATATTCAAGGATCTGAAATCGGTAATGGTGTTGCTTTATATGAAGCGGCAGGTGCCGGATGCAGTTATAAATATTTGCACGAAAAATAAATTTTTTAATTTTCTTGCTCATAACCAAAAGTTTTAAGCGCGGATTGTTTTTTGCGCCAGTCCTTTTCAACTTTGACATTTAATTCAAGGTAAACTTTTTTTTCGGTAATTTGTTCAAGTTCAAGCCTTGCTTCGGTACCGATTTTTTTGAGCATGGAACCGCCTTTGCCTATTAAAATACCTTTTTGGCTTTTAGTTTCGCAAAAAATTGTGGCATAAATTTTGTCAATATCTTCCTGTTCGAAATAATTTTCGACTTTTACGGCAACAGAATGTGGAATTTCATCAGATGTATTTATAAGAATTTTTTCACGTATAATTTCTTCCGTAACATCGCGCATTGTCTCTTCGGTTACAATATCTTCCGGATACAGAGGAGCACCCGCAGGCAGTTTCTTGAAAATATTTTTTATTAATGTATCAATATTTCGTCCTGTTTTTGCGGAAATCTTTACAATAGGAAGATTTTTGTCAAATAAAGTTTTATAAGTTAGCAGGTTTTCTTCAATTTGGGCAGGATTTTTAACTTTGTCAACTTTATTCATGACTATAATTATTGGAATCTCTGTTTGCAAAAGATTTTGGGCAATCCATTTGTCGCCTTTACCAGCAGGTTCGGAACCGTCGACGAGAAACAGAATTAAATCGGCATCAGGAATTGAAATTTTAGCCTCATCAAGTAAAAATTCTCCGAGTTTGTTAAGCGGTTTGTGAACTCCCGGTGTGTCCACAAAAACTATTTGTCCTTCGTCCGTTGTTAAAATCCCTTTGATTCTTTTTCTCGTAGTTTGCGCTTTGTCAGTTGTGATAACAATTTTTTGCCCGAGAATTTTGTTCAAAAGTGTTGATTTGCCGACATTCGGACGCCCTATTATACTTGTAAATCCGCTTTTCATAAAAAAATTATATCATAAAAGGTATCAAATTATTAAGAAACTAGCAATTTTTTTTATGCTGGGTTATTATTATATTATTATAGGTGTAGTGTAACTTAACGGAAACGTGATGATTAATAAGAAAAGTATATTAGCAATTGCAACATTAATGTGTTTGACGTTTAGTCAGGCGGATGCATCAAATCTTGTTCAGATGGATATTAAAAAAACTTCTGATAATGCAGTTGATGTGACGTTTTACACTACAGGTTCCGGCAGCAATCCTATGGTTACACGAAAATCTAACAATAAGTATGTTGTTTTAATGCCGAGTGTTGCCGGTAATTCGGCATCTGCTCCGGATTTAAGTGCTGTTAAAGATATAATTACAAATGTTGATATCAAAAATGTTGATGACGGCATGAGCGGTTATACAAAGGTTACATTCATAACCACAAAACCGCTTAATATTAAGACTTATATGCAAAAAACAGCTCCGCTTTCAAATGAAGAAAAGGAAGCAAAAGCTCTTATTGCTCAGGTTAAAACACATCCAAAACAGACTGTCGCACCTGTTGCACCTAAAAAAGAAACTCCGGTGACAAAAGTTACATCAAGCACAGGTGCTCCAAAAACCGTTAAAAAAGAAGTTCAGCAAACCAATGTTGTAAATAAGGTTAAAGAGCAACCTAACAAAGTTGTAAAAAATGATTCCCCGAAACCTGTTGTAAATTCGGTAAAACCGGCTGAGCCAAAACAAATTGAACCTAAAGTTAACGAAGTATCTAATAAATTTGACGTAAAAGAAATTGAAAAGATAGAAAAGATTTCGCATTCAAAAATTCCGGCACAATCTTCCAATGCGGGCTGGACTTTTGTTGTATTGCCGTTATTGGCGTTGTATATGATGTTCAGGATGATAAGAAATTCTATTCAAAAGTCAAATGTTTTGCGTGCATCTTTTGCTGAAAATTTGGCTGAAAAACCGCCGGTTAAAGAAAATTATGACGACATAATTAATGATTCAGAGTTAAATTGGCAGGAAAGATATCAAAAATTTGTCGCCGAATCTAACGGAAATATAAAAAATCGTAAATATAATTTTATTAAAACCGATGACACTATAAATGAACTTGATCAAAAACGTCTTGAGCTGGAAAATACTCTGGCTAAAACTCCTGATATATATCAAGGACTTGATATTGCTGATGAGCCAAGGCAGGAAGTGCAATCCGAAGATGACGTAATCCAACAAGAATTTAAAGAAATTAAACTCAAGGCTTTTGCAAAACCTGTGTCTTTGCATACTACAAACAGGAATAGAGTAAAGAAAGCTCTGCCTAAAGTGCAGAAAATTAGAGAAGGTAAGTTTGTAAAACTTCAAGAAACACCTTTAAATGCTTCAGCCAGAAGGTTTAAAAATGCCAATTTGAAAGTTTCAGATTTGATTAAAACAGGAAGTCAGTATATTCCGGAAGGCAGCCTTGACGTTCAGATGATAGAAAATGAACAGAATTACATAATGTCTTCTATGGAAGAATATTTTGCACTTCTTGATAAAGAGCAGGCAAAACAAGTTACAAGACCTGATAACGACTTGTCTAAAAGAGTTGCGGCAAGTCTTGCAGCCGTGAAACCTTCTATGAAAATGAAAAACGCTTCTCAAAAAGCCGCAACCAACCCTATTGAAAAGAAAAATGAAGATTATTTGAGCGGACTCGTTGTAAAATCCGGATATAATATTGATGAAAACAGAGGCTTTTATCTTGTAAGTCTGGACGGAATTACGGCGCTTGTCGGACGGGTTAAAGAAGAAATTTTTGTACTTAAAAAATTCGATAGCAATGTCGATAAACTTCAAGTAAGACTTGATAATGAAAATGTTTATATGGTTAAAGCCGGTGATTTTAAATCTTTAGTCGATGTTGATGAAAATAAAATGGGTGTTTTGATTGAACTTTAACCCCTTTGAGGAATAAATGTTAAAAAAGTTTTTTATAATTTCAGGGATATTAGGAGTTTTTTTTCTGTGCTTCCGGGGACTTATGCAAAGTTCTTATAATGGTAGAACTGTAATTCAGTTCGCAAGCTGGGGATCTAAATCGGAAATTGATATCTTGAAACCTCTTCTGGCAGAATTTGAATTGGAAAATCCTGATATAAAAGTGGATTTTATGCATATCCCGCAGAATTATTTTCAAAAAATTCATCTTTTATTTGCTTCAAACACGGCACCTGACGTAATTTTTATAAATAATCATTATTTACCGATGTATGCAAATGCCGGTTTGCTGGAACCTTTGCAGGCAGATAAAAATTTTTATGAAAAATCGCTCGAGGCTTTGTCATGGGGAAATACTTTGTATGCGATTCCGCGCGATATTTCAAATCTCGTGATTTTCTACAATAAAGATATTTTTGATAAATATAATGTCCCTTATCCAAATTCAGACTGGACATTTGATGAGTTTTTGAAAACCGCTCAAAAACTTACACACGACGGTGTTTTTGGCATAAGTTTTGAGGAAGATGCTTTATTCTATCTGCCGTATTTAATGAGCGAAGGCGGCGGAATTTTAGCGGATGACCTCTCAAGATTAATTATTTATGATGATAAAAGTCAAAACGGCTTGAATTTTTATGCGGATTTAAGAAAAAAATATCACGTAGCACCGTTAAAAGAGGAAAGTGCGAGTGCAACTATGGCACAAATGTTTTTGCAGGGAAAACTTGCAATGCATCTTTCAGGACGCTGGTTGGTTCCAAAATACCGTGAAGAAGCTGTTTTTGATTGGGATGTCGCATTATTCCCGAAAGGCGATGAGGGAAGTATTGTACCTTTAGATGCGTCGGGGTGGGCAATCTCAAAATCTTCCGTGCATAAAATCGAGGCACGGAAACTGGTAGATTTTTTATCTTCTAAGGAAAGCAGTCAAAAGTTTACACAAAGCGGCTTGATTGTACCTGCACGGCAAGATGTGGCTGAAAGTGTATTCTTTTTAGATAATAAAAAACCTCTGCATTCACGCGTTTTTCTTAAGGTTATTGAAACATCCAAGCCGACCCCTGTTTCGCTTGATTATAAGGAAATTTTGGATAACTTGAACGGTAGGTTTGAAAAATTGTTTAACTGAGATATAATTTTTTTATGAAAGAGTATGATTTTTATATTGTACCTACCCCGATAGGGAATTTAGGCGATATTACATTAAGAGCGATTGAAGTTTTACGATCTGTCGATGTCATTGCATGTGAGGACAGCAGAAATACTCAAAAACTTCTTAATCATTTTGATATTACGACAAAATGTATTTCTTATCATAAGTTTAATGAAAAAGAACGCATATCCAAATTTTTGGAATTAATGAAGGAAGGTAAAAAAATTGCGCTCGTATCTGACGCCGGAACCCCTTTGATTTGTGATCCGGGTGCTGTTATTGTTGAAGAACTCAGAAAACACGGATTTAAAATTACTTCATTACCGGGCGCAAATGCCGTTACTACTTTTTTATCACAAGTCCCGCGGGTTGATGAGCAGTATACTTTTATTGGTTTTTTGCCTAAAACTCAATCACAGATTGAAGCTGTTGTTAACAAATATAAATTTTGTGATTTGGTGTTTTACGAGTCGCCCAATAGAATTATGAAAACATTGGAAATTATCAAATCTTTACGTCCTTTATGTAAAGTCACTATCGGACGCGAATTAACAAAAATTTTTGAAGAAGTCGTTGTTGGTTATGTTTCAGATGTTATTGAGCATTTTAAAAATAATATTGTTAAAGGCGAAATCGTCGGCATGATTTACCGAGAAAATTCCGCAAATAACGATATTGACATGGATGAAAAAATTAAAATTTTACTTGAGAAAAACTTTAAAGCAAAAGAAATTTCAATAATTTTGTCATCACTTTACAATATTAATAAAAACGATGTCTACAAGCGGGTTTTGGAACTTTGAAAAAAGCAATGCAAATGTATGATTTTTCTTTGTTTTTTTAGGGGTTTGTGATATAATTTTGATAAGGATAGTAGAAGTTTTAAGGAATCCGGATTCTTGATTTTTCATAATAAAATTTATAAATTAATAGTAACCCTTTTTTTGCTATTGGCATTTCCCCTTAATGCTTTTGCTATAGGTGATTTTTGGGGCAAAAAGAGTATAGATCCGGATGTTAAAGAAAAACAAGAAATTGAACAAATCAAAGAAAATTCTACTCAGGAGTCTGCATCTGAAAAGGAGCAGACAGAATTACATGCCGATTCTGATGCTTCTCAAGCCGTAAATAAAGAAGAAAGAATTATAAAAGATATTGAGCTTTACGGTGTTAATGCACTTAATCCGGAAGATATTCTTGCAAAAATGACTTTGCAAAAAGGATCAGCATATCATCGTGATATTGTACAAACTGATTTGAGGACAATTTATCAACTCGGTTATTTTTCCGAAAATATGAAGGCAATACCTGTAAATAACTCTGACGGCACGGTTACATTAAAAATTATTTTGGAGGAAAACCTTCCCGTCAAAGATTTTACTATCGAAGGTAATACAGTTGTTTCTACGGAAGAAATTCTTAATTGTCTTTTACCTATGAAAGGAAAGCCGCAAAATGTCGCCCAAATTAATCAGGCTATCTATGATATTCAAGACGTGTATTCTTCAAAAGGCTATATACTCGCGAGGGTAGAATCAGTAACGGATGATCCGGACGGTACAATTAATATTGCTATTAAAGAAGGTACTATCAATAAAATTATGATACAGGGGAACGAAAAAACTAAAGAGTATGTAATTGAACGTAATGTTTTGACTGAACCCGGTATGATTTATAATGAAAATCTTATAAAAGAAGATTTGGTAAGGTTATATGCCTCTCAAGCATTTAAAGATGTTACAAGAGAAATAGAACCGACCGCGGAAGATCCGGATTTGTATGATGTAACTATTAAAGTGGAAGAACAAAGAACTGCAAGTATATCTGTCGGCGGCGGTCTTGATACGGTGACAGGTCTTTTTGGTTCACTTGGTATTGCGGATAATAACTTTAGAGGTCGTAACCAGCGTCTGGCATTGAATGGTTTGGTCGGTACAGGTGTAATATTAAACGATGCGTCCGTAAAAGACCATATGAATATTCAGGCTGAATTAAGTTTCTTTGAGCCTTATTTCTTTAATTCTGATAATTCGTTAATGACAAAAATATTCTTTAGAGATTTCGGCAGCTATCAGGTACCTCTGGCAATTGAACAAAGAATCGGTGCAGAAGCTACTGTTGCACACAGAATTAAAAGCAATAAGCATGCAACGGCAACTTTCTCTTTGGGAGTTGAAAACGTAGATGTTAAAGAAGGTGACTTCCATAAGATTTCAGGCTTGTATAACAAATATAATATTCCGATAAGCAGACGTGCAGAACAGCTTGAAGGCGGCTTGTTCTTATCTTTAAGTCCGGCTTTGATATACGACACAAGAGATTCCGCAACGGTTACAAGGCATGGTACATTGGCAAGTATCAGGTTTGATGAAGCAATAGGACTTGACGGCTTTGATAAAACCCATGGTAAATTGACAGGTATGGTCAAACAATATATTCCGGTCGGTAAAAAGTCTTCATTATCATTTACGGCTAAAGCCGGCGGACGAATTCACGGTGATAATATGCCTGAAGCCATGGCTTATCGCTTAGGCGGACCTTATACTGTAAGAGGTTTTAAAATGAGCGGTGTCGGTACCGGTAATGCTTTTGTGATGGGTTCTGCAGAATTTGCAACTCCGATACCGTTTATTGACAGAACAAGAATTAAATTTCTTAATAACGTAAGATTAACGGCATTTGTAGATGCCGGTAAAGTGTTTGACGGAACCGTATCGGATACTTTGTATGACAGACCGATGTATGCTGTGTCTGCAGGTGTAGGTATAAAATTGTATATACCTGGTATGGGACCGTTATCTGTTGATTACGGTATTCCGCTTACAAATCCCGGCAGAAACGGGTCTGAAAACGGATACTTTACATTTGGTGTAGGCGATTTAATGTATTAATAAGGAGGTTTATTAACATGAAAAAAATGAAATTAGCAGCGTTAACGGCATTAGTGGCTGTATTTGCGGCATTTACTATGAAGGCTGAAGCTGCCGGTATTGGTTTTATTGACTACCAGAAGGTGCAGGAAAATTATTCATACGCTATGCAGGCAGTTAAAGAGGTTGATGCAAAAGGACTTGAACTTCAGCAGTATATGGTAGATAAAGAAAAACAGTATAAATCTTTAGATACACCTGTGAAAAAGAAAAACTTTGAAGATCAAACTGCTCGTGAATTTAAAGCAAAACAAGAAGCATTTTTGAAATTAAAAATGTCAAAAGAGGAGGCTATTTACAAGAAAATTCAGGCAGCAACTAAAGATGTTATGGTTGAACAAAAACTTGACGCCATCGTTGATTTCAGAGTAATGTTTGTTGGCGGATTGGATGTTTCTGATCTCGTAATCCAAAAACTTAAAACCGGAAAATATTAATAAGGAGCAAAGATGAATTATTCCCAAAACGGTGAACAATACCATATAGGATTAAAAAAAGGAGATGTCGGAAAATATGTAATTTTACCCGGCGATCCCAAACGCTGCAAAAAAATTGCGGAATATTTTGATGATGCTAAATTGGTTGCTGATAATAGGGAATATACAACCTATACCGGTTTTTTAAACGGTGAAAAAGTCAGCGTTACTTCAACCGGTATAGGCGGACCATCTGCCGCTATTGCGATGCAGGAACTCGTGAATGTCGGAGCGGATACTTTTATTCGTGTGGGTACTTGCGGCGGAATGGATATCAATGTAAAAGGTGGTGACGTGGTAATTGCAACAGGGGCTATTCGTATGGAAGGTACCAGTAAAGAATATGCGCCTGTTGAATTTCCGGCTGTTGCTAATTTGGATGTGGTGAATGCACTTGTAGCTTCGGCTAAAAAATTCGGGTTTGCATCGCATGTCGGAGTGGTTCAATGCAAAGATTCTTTTTACGGGCAGCATGATCCGGATGGTATGCCGGTAAGTTATGAGCTTAAAAATAAATGGGAAGCGTGGAAGCGCCTCGGCTGTCTTGCATCTGAAATGGAATCGGCTGCATTGTTTGTTGTGGCAAGTTTTTTGAAGGTCAAAGCAGGTTCAGTATTTTTGACGGTTGCAAATCAGGAAAGAGATAAACAAAATTTAGAAAATCCTGTTGTGCATGATACCGAAAAAGCTATAAAAACCGCGGTTGAAGCATTGAAAATTCTCATTGCTAACGATAAGGGAAATGATTATGTATAACAAAAATAAAATGCAATATGTTGTAAAAACATGTTCCAGTGAAAACGTTCAGGATTTGCAGAATTTGTTGAATGAAATGTCCATGAACGGCTGGGAATTATATAGTATGCAAGAAGTCGAATCCGATGAAGGTTTTGTATATAATTGTATTTTTATGACAGAAGCTAAATCGGGTAATGATGCTGATAATGCGGATGTGATTAATATATCCACATTTAAAAGCCAGATGGAAAAGATGCTTTCACCAAAACTTACGCCATATGAAACCTGTCTTGAAATCCAATCAAAAATTAGACATCAGAAGGATAAAATAGCAAAAATTAAGCTTGAGCTTGACGGTGCTGATCCTTCCAGCAGAAAAAAGCTTAATGATAAGATATCTGCAGGTTTAAAAGAGTTAGATGAATTGAAAGTAAAGCTTGCAAAAGCAACCTCTCCCGATGTTATGTATGCAAAGCTCGGAGAAGAAAAGCTTTCTATTAATTTAAGCGAAGAACTTTTGGGTTACGTTGATGAGGATAGGGATTCTCAGGAAGAAGAACTTATTGCGGAAACCGTAAAATCAAGACTTAAATTAACCGAGGAAATCGGTTATGTTATACCGAAAATTATTTTTAAAGATGACGAAAATCTTAACCCTTTTGAATTTTGTATAAAAGTCAGAGGGATGGAAGTTTTCAGAGCAATGATTTATCCTGAGTATTTGATGTTTTACACAGATGAATTAAAGTTGGAAAAGAAGATAAAAAATTCAATATATGATGTTGATAAAATTACCGGCAAAAAAATCGTATGGCTTCCGAAAGATAAAACAAAAGACTTTTGGTATCACGGGTTAATGGGGTCTGAATATATAGCAAGAGCCTTAGAGTACATTGCGGTCAAGTATGTTGATGAGCTTTTAGATTATGAAGATCTGGATAAGTATATTGAAATAGTGAATAATTTTAATCCGTTTTTAGTGGAAAATGTTATTCCGGACTTTATATCACTTGCGGATTTAAGATACATCTTAACAAGTCTGATCAGAGAAAGAGTTTCCATAAAAGATTTGATATACATATTTGAAAAGATTAATGATTATGCGGAAGACAGTATAAAATCAGATTTGCTAAAGAAAATCAGACTTGCTATGGCAAATAAAATTTGTAAAAAATATGAAAATGAAGACGGTTCAATAAGTGCGTTTGAACTTTCCGATAAAACTTATGAAGATATAATGATGAGTTTTGAAGACGGTGAAGATGCTGTTGTCAAAATAGACGGAGAATTTGCGGAAAATTTGGCAAAAAAAATTGTTAAACAATCCAAAAAGCTGGGAATCGATACGCCTAAATTATTAGTGCCAATGGACTACAGACAACTGTTTTTCGGACTTTTATCTTTGTATATAAACAATATTATTGTTCTTGCAAATGAAGAAATAGGATGTAATTATAAATTGGAAATTTTGGGAGAAATTTAGCAAAAAAAATTGTGTTTAAATTTTAAAATAGTATGCGTATCTTAGGGGTAAACAGTGTAGTAAACTTTCAGAGAAGACCGACCAAAAAAGAAGAGCCTGATCTGAAAGAAAATATAAATAAGGCTTATGAGATTCTCGGGACACAAGACCGTGCCGTAATAACTCACGGGTCTTGTTTTCCTTCTTATACGAGGGATACCTTTATAGGGTCGCCTTATGGAAATGCTGCAAAGGAATATAACAAATTTTTAGCTTTATACGGATTTAATTCAAATCAATTAGGACCGGGCGGACAACTGCAAAAAGGTTCCACATCTCCATATAATGCATCTGCTTTTGCTCATAACAGACTTTTTATTGATTTGGGAGAATTGACCAAAGATAAATACGGTCATATTTTATCAAATGAAACCTATAATAAAATTACATCTGAACCTGAAATAAATGATAAAAATTATACTTTAACCGATTTTTCGAGAGCTGAAAAAATTTATAATACAGCTTTAAAAGAAGCTTATCTGACATTTGTGGTTAACCTTGCAAATAATGACCCGAAGACAGTTCTGTTAAACAAAGAATATCAGAAATTTTTAAGAAAACATGATGCGCGTTTGACAGAAGAAGGTATATTCAAAGTTCTATCTAATATTCATGGGTCTGATGATTATACACAATGGGCTGACGATAAAGACAGGACTTTGATTACGGATATTAAAAATGGCGATGTTTCTGCAATACGGCGATTTAACAGAATTTATGACGATAATTATAATGAAGTGGAACAGTATAAATTTGAGCAATTTTTGATAACCAAGCAGATTAAAGAACATAAAAAATGGCGTGCTGACAATAATTTTAAATACATAAATGACTTGCTTGTAGGCTGTTCAAAAATGGATGCATGGCGTTATGAAGATGTGTTTTTAGATGATTGGGAGATGGGTGCATATGAAGGCGGCGGTCCTTCTCAGAGGTGGCATATTCCTGTTATTGACCCTAAAAAGATATTTTTGAACTCCGATTATGAGTTAAATGACGGCGGTAAGTTTCTTCGTGAAAAGATTGATTCGGCGCTTGAATTTTGTGAAAATTTAAGAATTGATCATGTAATGGGTCTTGTGGAACCGTATTTGCTCGCAAAAAATGCTGACGACGAAGATTTTATTACCAATCCGTCGCATTTAAAAAATAAAAATAACGAAAAATATATTTCGGAATTAAAAGATCCTGAAAATCCATATCTTGAATATGACAGATACTGGGATTATACCAAAATCGTTGAACATCTTGTGCTGCCTGCATTTAAGGACCATGGATTAGATAAAAATGAAGCTGTGTGGGAAGATATATGTTCCTGGCCGGATCGTTATAAAAAAGTGTATAAAGATCAGGATTTACCTGCAATAACAAATCTTGATTGGTCCCGCGCTGAAATTACAACAAAGGAGTTCCCTGAAAACTGGTTTATTTTAGGCAATCATGACAGTCCGCCTGCCATGACATATATGAGGCGTACCGCAAAGCTTAATGATGGCAGAGAGGTCGAATATACGCGTAAACAGGATGCTTGGTCACCCGAATACCTCGCAGGATATTTGAATATGGATGATTCACGTGAAAATATTCAGCAAATTCGTAATAACTTAATTGATTTGTATAAAAATGACGATAAAGCTATTGTTTTTGCAAAATTTGCGGAACTTATGACAACGCCTAAATTCCAGATTTCATTTGATGATTTATTGGGTATTACGGATATTGTATACAATGCCCCCGGCACAAGTAATGATACAAATTGGAAAGCACGGATTACGGCGGATTATCAGGATAAATATTATGAGAATTTGTCATGTGAAAGTCCGACAGCTTTGAATATACCGGAACTTTTACATCAGGCGCTTCAGGCAAAGATTGATATGGAAGTTAAAGCGCATAATTATGATGAAAATTTTAAAAAGTCAATTTATGCGAAAGCACAGCCTGTTTTGGATAAGCTGCAATATTACGCAGAAGTTTTAAAGGAAAATTAATTTATTCCTGTGCTTTACCTACCTGATATCCCGGAACTGACAAAAATATCGGAACAGTTCTTGTAATAGTGCTTGCAACAGGTGAATCTTTTGCTCCCATAAGAGTTACAGCAAGACAAAGATCATCAACATGCGGAGCAAAATCTGTTGATTTGATTTTTCTTTCATGTTTTTGTCCAAAGAATTTTTCATTTATAAAATTGGTTACTTTACTGCCTGTATAAATTCCGGCAACAAGCGCACCTGCGGTAAGACCAATCGCAGGAATATTTTTAATGAATTTGTTTGTAAATTTTATAAAATTATTATTCTCCAGCCCAATTTGCGGCATTACATTCTTTATTTGTTCTTCATATTTTTTATATAAGCGGGAAACTCCGCCGACAAATCCTACAGGTATTAATACGTTACCTACTATTTGTGTTAACGCTTCTCTACCTTTGGCCTTTACATTTTTTGGATCGATAAGTGTTCCCCCTACAAGACCACCTGCGACTGATCCTGCAGCAAGTCCTATGATTTCTTTTTCTTCAAGCTCTAATAACTTCTGGTTTTGTTCACCTTTTCTGGCAATTTTGAATATAGCCCAATCTTTTAAGGGTGTGTTTTTTAGAATTTTAGGGCTGATTGGAAAACCTTGTTTTTTTACAATATATGCCAAAACCGTTCCCATGCCTAATAACGAACTTATTGCGGCACCTGCTTTAACATTTACCGGTGCTTCTTTTTGGTGCCCTGAAAATTGAGGATTCGCCATATAAGTTGTCGGGTTATTGAATTGGCTGAATCTTTGGGGACGATTTAAATTTACTGAATTTATATTCATAACACACCTTCACTTTTACTATAGCAAAAACACATAAAAAAAACTATTGCCTTAACAATTGAAATATTTGTTTGTTTTTTTACATATTTTAATAATTGTTCATGTTACACTACATGTGTAACAAATTATTAACGGATATGTGAAAATCAGCAAAAAATATGTTTGACAGTTATTAAATGTTTTGTCAGGTTAAAAATATATGAATATATCTCCTACAAATATAAATTTAAAACCCCAGACTATAAAGAATTTTTCCTCTTTACAAAGATTTGTCAGAGGTATGGAATCAAGAGGACTTGCTCCTTTAATCATGCTGGAATGTTGTGTCACAGGCGGCAGAACTGTACAGGCGTTTAAACGGGGTGGTTTTGATGAAGGCAGAGAAAGACTTACCGAAGAAACAATCGGAGCAACATTCTGGTTTGCCGGTGTTAAGGTATTTAACAAAATAAATGATTTTATACTTAAACATCTAATGGGTTTCAAAAATACTAATTTTGACGCACAGGGAGATGCTATTCGTAAACCGCTTCAAAATTATATGAAGTGGGCAAAAGACAGCGGGCAAAATATTCCGTTATCAAAAATTGCTGCGTTTAAATTTACAAAAATTGCATCAAGTATTTTGCTTGCAAACGGTCTGGTAGGTTTCGTGGTACCAAAAATGAATCAGGCAATCACGAGGTATTATCATAGAAATGACAAGAAACCCAATCAGCCGGTTAGTTTGGAAAATTTCCGGACTATGGGTTTTGAGTCGCAATTTGGTATGGAACAGTTTATAGAAGATGCGGAAATTGCGGATCATAAGAAACAAAAGAAAAAAGTTTCCTTCGGTAATGGTGCGCAAACTTTATTAACTCTTGCTCATAAATTTGAAAATGATACGATTTATCAGCTTTTATCTACTGATATTGGTATTTCGGGCGGTCGTGCCATAAGTGCAAGGAATAACCATGAAAGAGTGGAAATATTATGGCGAGATATTTCATCAATATTCTTCTATATGTTCAGTATGCCGTTGATTAATAAGTTTATGAACAAGATGGAACACGGCTCACCTTCAAGATTAAATCCCGTAGGTGCAAGACAGGTTACTGATTATATGAAGTACGCGCTGGAGCTTTCCGGTCACCATAACAAAGATGCAGGTACATTGTCTATTAAACCTAAAGAGTTTGCTCAGATTATGCTTGGTGACGCGGATGTATCAGCTAAGATGAATAAAGTTAAATTCGGCTTTAAAGACGGTGCAATCAATCTTGATAACTTTATTGAATTGCTTAATAAAGAATTCAGTCCTGAAGATGCCGCAAAATATTCAGATTTGGCAAAACGCATGTCTAAACTGCAGCCGCAAGTTGAAGGTGTTTCAGTTCTTGCGGAAAGTCAAGCCGAAGCTATATTTAAAGGCGGTGCATTGAATAATCCTGAATTCTGGGATAATGTATTCACCGTTGAAAAAGGCATTGAAAAAGAAACAAAAGTTATAAACGGTGTAAGAACAACAATTGAAACTGCTAATCATAAAAATCCGTTTAAGTTTGTTGCCCAAAAAGAACTTGACGAAATTATTGATAACGTCAGAACGTATGTTAAAAGTATTGTTAAAAATGCTGAAAAATCTAAGAAAGATATTAATTTGAGCATGCTCGAAAATGCGTATAAAAATAATATATTCAAAAATACACTCAACTGGGGTACAGGTTTTGTAGTTTCGGCATTGTTCCTGTCAACGATTATCCCGAAAATTCAATATCTGATTACAAAATTAACCACCGGCTCTGACGCATTCCCCGGAACCGCAGAATATAATAATGCAACAGCTGCTAAAAAATAATTCTATTTCAGCCATTTGAAACTTCTGACGTAATCGTCACCGTTGATGTCACCGTAAATATCTACGGCAAACATTCTTGCGGTATTGTTTTCGGTATTCGGGATTTTTTTGATATCGTCGGTTATTACAGACGGTGCTTCCGACACATTAATACCCGGAATTGTATTGAACAGAGTGTTCAAAGATGCATTACTTATTTTGCCGAACATGGTTGAAAAATTCTTTGTCAAAGCTCCGAATATCTGCATATCAGCCATCAGGTTTGTAAAGTTGTAGGAACCTTTCATATACATATTTAAAACTTTTCCTGATGAAAATATTTGAATGTCATCCGCAATCCCGTTTGCAATATGGATATGACCGTTAATGCTGTCAAAGTTGCCTGTTTTATACGGTGTAATTAAATCAATAATACCGTTAATAGAAAGTCCGGTGAGTCCGCCTTTTATGAGATTTCCGGCTTTTAAAAGATATTCCAGAGAACCGAGTTTAGGCATTTTGCCGTCGGTAACGTTAAATTCAGTGTACCCGCCGAGAGTACTGAAACAGGCGTCGTGAGATTGTCCGTTGCAGGATAAATCCGTTTTGCCCGTAATTGTACCGAAAACCTGTCCTTTTAAGTCAAATAAAGTTTCGGATATAATTTGTGCATTTGCGTCTTTTATGTCGGTAATTACGTTTACAAAATTGTTATTAAAATCGTATTTCACCTGACCGGTTACGGTACCTTCCGCCATTATGAATTTAAAATCATCAACTTTAAAAATATGTTTGTCATTCAAAGACATAGTGGACGTGAAATCAGTTGCGTTGAGGTTTTTAATTTTTATGTTTTTTGCGAGAATTTCCGCTTTCTTGATAATTACCTGTTTTATATCAGGAATTTGTGAGTTAACATTTGCGGCGGGATTTCTGGAGTTTTCAGCTTCATATTCCTGAAAAGTCGCGATAATTTTATTCAAATCAAGAGTTTCAAGATTGACTTTTATATCTTCAATTGTATATGGAGGAGCCGGTTTGTTTTTGATTATTGCGGAAATATTAAGATTATTTGTTAAAACGCTTCCTTTTGATGAAAGATAGATAAAGTCTTTTTTAAAATCCAAATCAATATCTTTTATTGTCGCATCAAACAGAGGCATATCAATACTGGTTATATTGAGTTTGCCAAGTAGTAAAGGCATTGAGGCTGTGCCGTTAATCGTCAGATCAGAGGTGAAAATTCCCTGTTTCATCAGCGGTTTTCTGAATAGTATATTAAAGATTTTGGCATCTGTCGGCTGCCGGGTTTTTATTTTAAAATTATTGAATTTTATATCGTTATTGTCCAAAAATCCAATATTACCGGAGGCAGTAAGTTGTGTTTTTGTATAGATTTTGTTGTTTTGAGATGGAATTAGCTGATCGTATCGAAAATTATTTATTTTAATTCCCGACGGATAAATTATATTATCAACAGAAATGTTGACCGCATTTGAATCTTGCGTTTCAACAGGGCTTGTGCTGCCAAGAGTTGCACCCATATAATAAAGACTTGCGTTTTCCGCCAGTTTGATTTCAGTTTTGTTTTTGATTGCATTAAGCGGACCGGTTATTGTAGAGGCGAAGTTAATGTCGCCTTTTAATTTTAAAGGATATACGGATCTGTTATTAAAAAATTGTTCTATAAATTCCTGGGTCGGTTTGGCATTTATGTATAAATTCAAAACGGGATTTTTTTCTATATTGTATATTTTTCCGTTTGCGAAAACAGGCATTTCGCCAAAAAGAGAATTTATATTGTTCAACACCAGTAAATCTTTTTTGAGCTGAATTTTTCCGCTCATAATATTCATTTTTATGTTTGAATAAGTGCAGCCTATGTTATCCAGTATTCCATCAGCATAAATATTGTTATTTTTTATGTAACCGTGCAGGTCTATTGTGCCTTTCAGGTTATCTATATTGTTTATATTGAAATATTTTGCAAGTTCGTTAATATTTGCAAGGTTGAATTTCGAAAAATTGAAATTACCGTTTATTGATTGTTTGTCGGATAAAAATTTTGATGCGTTCAAATTCAGAGAAAAAGGATTACCCTTGATGGAGCCTTTTATTGTTGAAATTTTCAGGTTTGAATTGCGGAGTTCAAAATTTGTGTTTCCGAGTGTTAAATTATTGCCTTTGAGTGCGTATATTTTGCCGTGTATATCAAGTTTATCGACTTGAATTTTGTCCATGGCACCGGTGTAGTTCGCGTAAAAACTTGTATGTATGTTCCCGATGTCATCGTTATACGGAAGGTTTAAATTTAAAAGTTTAAGGCCGTCTTTTAAAACAAATTTGTCGGAGATTACTTTTATATTGGCATTTTTATCGTTTAAAGTTCCGTTTATTTTAATTTTGGATTCAGCCAGGTTGGATGTCAGATTAATATTTGTGTCAAGGTTATTAAAATCAATTTTTCCGGATATGTTGGAAAGCGGCATTCCTTGAGATGTTATGGTATTTGAAAACAGGTTGATTGAACCTTTTGCAAAAATATTTTTGTTAAACACAACGTCATTTACATCAATAACCGTTCCTGTAAGGTTGATGTTGAGGTCTGCGTTACCTTTTGCGGTATCTATCGGTTTAATCAATTTTTGTATATCAACAAGCATAGGAGAGGTCTTTATCACTTTGATAAGTTGACCGAGTTCTTGTTGTTTCGCTTCAATGTTGAAATTAAGCACGCCTTTTAATGTGCAGGTTCCGTTTACTTTTATTGGTTTGCCGTTAAGAGTGGCGGTATTCGTATCAAAACGTGTATTTTGATCATTAAATATCAATTTACCGGAACCGTTTTTTAACACCATATTATGAATATCCAAAAAAGATGCGGTGGTATTTTTAAAATTAAAAACTCCCCATCCATGCGGATTTTTGCGGGTACCGGTTACATGCAAATCAATATTTCCAATTCCTGTAATATCCATAATCGGAACCGGACCCATATCAAATTTTAAAATTTCGTGCAGCGGATTTAAAACAGTTTGAGCTGTTTTTAAATCAATATTCGGGGTGCTTTTTATTGATAAATCGGCATTTTTTGTGTTGTATAATTCGACGTCACCTTTTACAAGAACGGTTTCGGTTAATGATGCAGGGACTTTGACGTCCATAGCCATTTTTTGTCCGTTGAACGTAAGTTTTATAATGGCTTTCGGAGTATTATTCGGGAGCGGTTTATTCAAATATCCTTCCGTAACCAGAATTTTGCCTGTAACGTCAGCAGAATCCGCTTTGCCTTTTATATTTAAGTTTCCAGTTATGCCGCCGTAAAAAGGATTTTTCTTTAACGCATAGAAGTTAACTTCTTCAATCAGGTTTTCTTCCCCCGGCATCAGCGGTATGAAATTTTCGGTGCGGGATTTGTTTATCGCGACATTCATATTCAGATGAGGTATTTTTGAATCAAGTTTTGTTACGCGTCCGTCGATATTTAAGTCAATTCCTTTTGAAAAGATTTTCATATTACGGATATTTATACCGTTTTTGATTGTGTCAATATCCGTCCTTAAGGTTATCTCGTTGCTGCAGTATATTGAGCGTGCATTTTCTTTTTGTATAATACCGAGGTTATCAACTGATAATTGGGCAAAAATATTTTTATGTTTGTCGGGTTTTGAATTTGTATCGGCAATAAAATTTATAATACCGGATAAATCTTCTATTTTATTGCTTGAAATTGCTTTTGCATATTCGGAAAAATCAGCCAGATTAAGGTTTGTGATACGGCCTTTAACTTTAAATTGATCTTCTGTAATTTTGTTGATCGGAAGTTTTATATCAACGTCAGCCATCAATTCAGAGGCTTTTTTATCAACGTAGAGATTTGCGAATGTGGAAAGTTTAATTTTTTTGTTGTTTTTAAATTCATCAACCGTAAGGTAGCTGCCGTCGAGTAATATTGTTTTATTTTGTTTTAAGTCCTTAAGATTGATTTTGTAATTCCCTAGGCGTATGAAAGCTTTTGTCAAAGTCATATTTGATTTTGACGGCATTTTTAATACGTATTGTCCGAGTTTTAATTCGGAATTTCTTGTATAAAATAAATTTGCCTCAATTTTATCCGAGGAAAAGTTTCCTATATGAATTTTGCCTGCCAAAAGCGGCAAAAGATGAATTTTAACTGCGGAATGCTGCAGATTAAGTGCCTTTGTTCCGTCATTATTAACGAGGGAAATATCCTCTGCCATAAACCAGATTGCGGGAGTGTGCCCCATTTTTATATACGGGTCTGCAACGGATAGTTTGTAACCGGTTTTTTCTTGAAGCTTTCTTTCAATAACGGGCATCCTGCTCTCAATATTTATAAGTGCAGGAATTCCCCAATAATAAAGTCCGTAAAAGAACGTTAAAACAGTTATAATTATTAATGATTTTCTTATTTTATCCATTCTTTTATATTATATAAAACAAGCATGGATATGGCAACTAGTAATTTTCGCTAAAAATTTCAAAATACGCCTGCGGGTGGTGGCAGTTCGGGCATTTTTGCGGTGCAGATTTACCTTTGAACAGATATCCGCATTCTCTGCACATCCAGACGACTTCTGTCGGCTTTTTAAATACTGTTTCATTTTTTATATTGTCAAGAAGTTTTTTATAGCGGTTATAGTGGTGTTGTTCTGAATTAATAACATGGTGAAAAGTATCCGCAATATCATCAAAACCCTCTTCACGGGCTGTTTTTTCGCCTTCGGCATAAAGTATAGCCCATTCTTCGTGTTCGCCGTTTATTGCACTTTCAAGATTTTCTTCTGTTGTTCCGAGTTCAAACGGATAATCGGCATTTACATGTCCTATAGTGTTCCCTATATGTTCATAAAAAAGTTTAGCGTGTTCTTTTTCGTTTTCGGCTGTTTCTAAAAATATTGCGGCAATTTGTTCATAGCCTTCTTCTTTTGCAGCTTTTGCATAAAATGTATATCTGTTTCTGGCTTGTGATTCGCCCGCAAATGCGTTTATAAGATTTTGTTCTGTTCTGGTGCCTTTAAGTTTTTTCATAGCTAATCTCCTTTTTAAAAAGGATAATTTTTATTGATAAATTTTACAATTAGAAGAGGGGATTAGTCATAAGCGGTATTTGAATTTTGAAATACAATGCTTTTCGGGGATTAATCCGGCTATATAAACACGCATAATATAGTTATGTAATAGTCGGGAAGGTAAATTATGAATTTATTAGCATACACAAAAAAATTGGCGGAACAAATCGCGTATTACGATTCGCTCGTAAAACAGGAGCGGGTTAATCCGTATTTTACAAACCCGTTTACTCAGCCGGTTAATATAACAATTATCTGGGTTGATGAAAAAGATGAATAGGATGTTGGGCTATACTTATGTCATTCCGAACAAGAGGCACGACAACACTCTGTAATCCTGAACTTGTTTCAACATCTCATTAACTTTTTGATATCCTTCGGCTTTGCCTTAGGATGACAAATAATTATTCACTTATACAGGCAGCCTGTTGAATGTTACTGCCTCGCCCATCGTCACCCCAGTAAGTACTGGTAGGGTTGAAGATGCGGTAGTATGCAGTGCTGACGTTACCAGACTCCTGACCTGCCCAAACTCGAAAATAGCCTGAAGAAGTGTTAAACCCCATTTCCTCTGCTTTTTCTTTGTTCCAGTCTGCATATGTTGTTGCAGAACTTGACACAGATGTACCATAAATTTCTTCAGCAAGAGCAGTTAACTGAGCTTGTGTAGGCATCTTAGTAACCCCTCCGCAAGCTTTAACAGCACCTGCCCAGTAGTCACTTTCGTAATAACATTCTTTTATTCCGAGGTCATCTTTCAATTGTTCACATTCAGCTCGTGTCAATGGATCAGGCTTAAAAGGTTTAGTAAAACAAGTTCCATTGGAGAGTTCAATAGAGCATGGCATATGCCCGTCAATTTCGGTAACATTGATATATCTCAAATCTTTACCGTCAGAATTAGGTGATTTAAATCCAGTAGTATCGTAGAGCAAAGAGATACAGCTTGTACCTGTAAACTGGTTAGCGTAAGGATTTTCTCTGCACGATGGGTTATATGCGAGAATACCGGAGGTGCCGTTAGCGAATTGGACACCGATAGTTTCAGTATTCCAATCTTGTCCTAATTGAGCAGCGGTTTTAACATTTTGAGTACTGACTTCGAGTTCATTTTTC
>CASEDF010000016.1 GCA_949286705.1 uncultured bacterium
ATCTCTAAAATTAAAAGGAATGAGCCCGGTACAATACCGAACTCATTCGCAAACAATTTAATATTAAATTTTGTCTAAACTTTGGGGTTCACTTCATTTCAGACGGTTAATTTTTATGGATTTTTATGCCGTTTCGATGCTGTTCGCAGCTTTAAGGTTCAGCTTTTCCACTGCGTTTTCTCTCATTTTGTATTTGAGAATTTTTCCTGCGGCGTTCATGGGGAATTCCTGTACGAAGTCTACATATCTCGGCACCTTATGCTTTGCCATATGGTCAAGAACGAATTTTTTGATTTCTTCCTCCGTGCAGTCTTCGCCGTCGTTTAAAATTATGCACGCCATAATTTCTTCGCCGTAATCCTTATCGGGTACGCCGATAACCTGAACATCCTTGACTTTCGGATAAGTGTAAAGGAAATCTTCAATTTCCTTGGGATAAATATTTTCGCCGCCGCGGATAATCATATCCTTGATTCTTCCGGTAATTTTATAGTTGCCGTCGGGAAGTCGTCTTGCCAGGTCGCCGGTATGAAGCCAGCCGTTTTCATCAATGGCTGCGGCTGTGGCTTCCGGCATTTTGTAGTAGCCTTTCATAATGTTGTAGCCTCTTGCAACAAATTCTCCGTCAACATTATCGGGCAAATCCTCGTAAGTTTCGGGATCTACGATTTTACATTCAACGCCGAAAATGGGACCGCCTACGGTGTTGACTCTTGTTTCTATTGAATCTGTCGTTTTGCTCATTGTAGTAGCAGGAGAGGCTTCGGTCTGTCCGTAGGTGATGCAGATTTCTTTCATGTTCATTTTATCAATAACATCGCGCATCGCCTTAATGGGACAGGGTGAACCTGCCATAATACCGGTTCTCATGTGAGAAAAATCGGTTTTCGGGAAGTTTTCGTGGTTAAGCATTGCTATAAACATTGTGGGAACCCCGTGAAAGGCGGTGATTTTTTCCCTGTTGATGCAGTCAAGACCTTTTCTCGGTGAAAACGCCGTAATGGGACACATTGTCGTTCCGTGGGTCATTGAAGCCGTCATGGCGAGAACCATTCCGAAGCAGTGGAACATGGGCACCTGAATCATAAGCTTGTCGGCAGTTGACAAATCCATACAGTCGCCGATAGCCTTGCCGTTGTTTACAACATTGTAGTGCGTAAGCATAACGCCTTTTGGAAAGCCGGTTGTGCCTGATGTATACTGCATATTGCAGACATCGTTTTTATCAATGCTGTTTCTTCTTATTTCAACTGCGCTGTGCGGAACCTTTTCAGACAAAGCCATAGCCTCGTCCCAGGTATAACAGCCATTTTGTTTTGACTGGGTGGTAATAATATTTCTCAGGAAGGGGAATTTTTCGGAATGGAGATGACCCGGAGCGCAGCTTTCAAGCTCAGGGCAAAGCTCCTTCATTATGGCGACATAGTCCGAATCCTTAAAGCCGTCAATCATAACGAGAGTATGCGTGTCGGACTGCTTTAAAAGATATTCGGCTTCGTGGATTTTATAAGCGGTGTTTACGGTAACAAGCACAGCGCCGATTTTGGTTGTAGCCCAGAAAGTAATATACCACTGAGGAACGTTAGTTGCCCAGATGGCTACATGATCTCCTTTGCGGACTCCCATGGCTATAAGGGCTCTTGCGAAGGTGTCCACATCTTCTCTGAATTCCGTATATGTTCTGCTGTAATCAAGCTCCGTATACCTGAAGCAGTACTGATCCGGGAAGTTTTCGCACATAACATCAAGAACATCCGGGAATGTCAGGTCGATAAGGGTTTCCTTGGGCCAAACATATTTTCCTGTATGAGCGTTGTTGTCCTGAAGAGCCGATACATATTTTCTGTTTATGTATTTTTCCATGTAGAATGAAAAGTTCGGAAAAACAATTCCGGCGTCGGACAGATTTCTTGCCCATCTTTTTACCCATTCAAGAGAAATATAGCCCACATAGTCGATACTTCTGAGAGCGTTGTACATATCGTCAAAGGGAATATCGCCTTCGCCCATCATTTTATAAATAAGATTTCCGTTTTCGTCAATAATACTGTCCTTGACATGAACGTGTTTTATAAAAGCTCCGAGGTTTCTGACGGTATCTGCGGCGGTTTCGTTCATGTATCTGAAAGGATGATGAATATCCCAGAGAGCCGCAACGCTTGAGCTGCTGATTTTCGCCAGCATAGACGCAAGTCTTGCAGTATCAGCATAAACGCCGTTTGTTTCAATAAGAAGAGTAACGTTCGCCTTTTCAGCAAAGGGGATAAGCTTTTTTATAACAGAAATTATATAATCGTCGTCAACCTCTCCGTCAGGCATAGGAGTCAGATCGCCTAAAACTCTTATATAAGGAGTGCCCAGCTTTTCCGCAAGGCTTATGTATTTTTTAAGCTCGTCGATATTTTCCTTTTCCCTGTCACGGAACTTAAGGGCGCAGCCTGAGGACAGACACGGAATTTCAAGATTAAGCTTGCGCAGTTTTTCTATGGTTGCCGGAAGGTGCTCATCGGAAAACGGACGGCTTTTATCTTCGCAGATGTCATCGCCGATGCCTCTTACTTCAATTCCGTCAAACCTGAAATCTCTTGCCATGCTGTATATTTCGGACCAGTTAAAATCGGGACAGCCGAGAGTAGAAAAACTAAGCTTCATATCATAACCTCTTTTTTTATTTTTATACATTATATATAATAATCTGAAATAATGCAATAGTAAACAGAATAAATCAAAATATAACGGCAATTTTTTGTGTATTTTCAGTCTGATGTGTAAATAGCAACGGAAGTTTCGCCGTCAATATCGGGAACGCATACCTTAATAATTTCCGATGATGAGGTAGGAATATTTTTGCCTACATAGTCAGGGCGTATCGGAAGCTCTCTGTGGCCTCTGTCGATGAGAACGGCAAGCTGTATGGATGCGGGTCTGCCTATGGAAAAAATCGCGTCGATAGCGGCTCTTACCGAGCGTCCTGTGTGTATAACATCGTCAACGAGAACGACTTTCTTGTTGTTGATATCAAAATCTATATTAAAGCTCTCAGGCTTGTTAATGCTGCCGGAGCTGTTTACATCGTCTCTGAAAGGGGTAATATCCACAGAACCTATGGGAAGGACGGCGTTTTCATTCTGCATTGCGAAATCGGCAATAATTTTTGCAAGAGGAAGACCTCTTCTTCTTATTCCGATAAGGCAGACGCCGTCAAAGCCCTTGTTGCGTTCTTCAATTTCAAAGGAAATTCTTTTAAGGGCTCTTGAAACTGCATATTTATCCATAATATATGATTTAAGCTTCATACTATCACCAAATGTATGATATCATAAACGATTATAAAAATCAATTGAATTATATATTGACAAATATTTAAAATTTTATTTATAATATATAAAAAGGAAGTGGTAATATGAAAAAAATTGTATCTGTTTTGCTTTGTGCGGCAATGATTTTTTCAATGAGCGTGTATAGTTCGGCGGTTGATATTAAGCTTGAAATTTCAGCTGACAATATCGGCCATGATGTAAGCGACACACTTTACGGTTTGTTTTTAGAGGATATAAGCTATGCGGTTGAAGGAGGCCTTTGTGCGAATCTTGCGGCAAACGATTCCTTTGAATATCCGAGCAATTCAATGTACGCATGGAGGACAAAGGGCGTTGCGGCTGAAATTGCTGAGGAAACGCCAATGAATGAAAATAACACCAAATACCTTAAAGTAACCGGCAGCGGCTCAGTAACGAATATAGGCTATGTGGAATATTATGATTATATGTCATATACCATGAATGAGGAAAAGCGAAATACGCCTGACATGGGATTCAAGGCAGGAGAAAAATACACGGCGTCGGTATATTTTAAAAACATAGATTTTGACGGCGATGTATATATGTATCTTGATGCCGAAAGCAACGGCGAAAAGGTAAAGGCTGATATATCTGACTGCGGAGAATGGAGCAAGGTTACTGTAGAGCTGATTTCAAAGGCTGCTGAGGACGGCGCTTTTACGGTTGAGTTTGACGGACAGGGAACAATTCTTATGGATTTTGTTTCGCTTATACCTCAGAGCAGTCACGGATACGGAAGCAGCGAATGGAAATACACCTCTCTGAGAAGTGATTTGTATAAGGTTATAGAGGATCTGCATCCGAGATTTATAAGATTTCCGGGAGGCTGTTTTGCAGAGGGCGACAGCTTTGATAATATTTACAACTGGAAAAACAGCATAGGTCCCATTGAAGAAAGAAAACAGAATTATAACCTGTGGCAGGATCTTTACAGCGGCAGGGAATATAATAACTCATACGAAATAGGTTATCATGAATATTTACAGCTCTGCGATGATTTGGGAGCGGAGCCTGTACCTGTATTCAGTGCAGGGGTACTTTGTCAGGGCAGGGTAAATCCTTATCAGTCAATAAAGCCCGGTACGGAGGAATGGAATGTTCTTGTGCAGGATATACTTGATTTTGTGGAGTACTGCAACGGCGGAACAGATACATACTGGGGACAGAAGAGAGCGGAAAACGGACATCCGGAAGCCTTTGATTTGAAATATATTGCAATAGGCAATGAGAACTGGGGAGACATATACTGGGATAATTTTGCCGTAATCAAAGAGGCTGTAAACGAAGCCTATCCGGAGCTTCAGATAATAACCACATCGGGCGCCTGGCTTGAGGGAGATGAATTTGACTACGCCTGGGAAAAGGTAAATACATTATATCCCGATACGATAGTGGATGAGCATTACTATACGTCGGGAGGATATCTTTTCGATAATAACGATCGATATGACAGCTATGACAGAAACGGCGGAAAGGTATTTTTAGGTGAATATGCGGCAACGGCAGACGGGGTCGGAACAATGAACACAAAATGCAATTTGTGGGCGGCGATAGAGGAAGCGAGCTTTATGACAGGGCTTGAGAGGAACAGCGACATAGTGGTAATGGCGTCGTATGCGCCTGCTTTTGCGAAGCTCAACGCCCAGTGCTGGACAATAAACGGAACATGGTTTGATTCTCAGAGTGTGGCTCCGTCACCCAGCTATTATGTTCAGATGCTTAATTCAAATAATCTTGGCACAAAGCTTATAAACACCGAATATGACAGAGACGGAATTTATCAGGTGGCAACAGTTGACGAGGAAAAGGAAATCATATATGTAAAAATAGTCAACGCCTCGGGAATCGCAAAGGTAATTGATATTGATACAGAAGGTTTCGGCAAAATAAATGACGCCGACGCGCAGATTTTATCTTCGTATACAAAGAGGGCCTGCAATACCGTGGGGAATATGACGACGGTTCCTTATGAAAAAGAGCTTTCGCCTAAAAATGACGGACTGCTGTTTACGGCAGCCGGATATTCAGTGAATGTTATAAGAATATCCTACGGAGAGGGAACAACGGAAAACATATATCATTTGCCTGAAATGCCGGAAACAAATACATATTTCACACCGGCAATACAGACGATAATAGATTTCTTTTCTAATCTGATAAATCAGATAAAAAGCATATTTAATATAGCGTAAAACCGGGAGCCGTTTAAAGCGGCTCCTTTTTTTTTGCGGTAAGTTATTAAAAATATATAAATAAAGTGTGTAAAATGCTTAAAAACAGTAAGTTTTGCTTGCTTTTGATAAGCTTATGAAGTAAAATAAAAGAAAACAATATTAGGGGGATAATATAATGAAACTTCCTGCATATCCGTTAATAACCTGTGACCCTTTTTTCAGTATATGGTCACGGACAGAGAAGCTATATGACAGCAATACCGTTCTGTGGTGCGGAATCGAAAAGAAGCTTACGGGAACGGTAACAGTTGACGGAGAAAAATTCAGATTTTTGGGAAAATGTCCCGGAAAGCCCATAAAACAAACGGCGCTGAATATTGAGCCTTATACTACGGAATATGTTTTTGAAAATAAGAAAATAAGACTGACAGTGACCTTCTGGACGCCGCTGCTGTTCAGCGACCTTCATGTTATGTCGCTGCCGTGCTCCTGTATAGATTACGAGGTAAGAAGCACAGACGGTCAAAAGCACGATGTAAAAATAGAGCTTACGGCTGACGGCGGATTTTGCTATGACGACAAGAAAAAGAAGCTTGAAGGAAAAATTTTCAATGACAGCTTCGGAGATTACGGACAGCTGGGGCAGATTGAGCAGAAGCCTTTAAGCAAGTCGGGCGACGGAGTATCAGCCGACTGGGGATACTTGTATTTAACCGGAGGAGAAATTTCTCTGGGAAGAGGGGGCTGTCAGCATTTAAAGTCAGTTATAAGCTTTTCTCAGCTTGACGGCGCTGAAAGAGAAAGCAATATTATAGCCTTTGACGATATTTACTCAATTGAGTATTTCGGTGAAAAGCTGAAAGGACTTTGGACTGAAAAATTTAAAACCATGGGAGAGGCTCTGGCGTTTTTAAAATATAATCACGATGTTTTGCTTGATGAGATTATAAAGCAGGGCGAAAGAATAATAAAAGACGGTGAAAAATTCGGCGAAGGCTATGTGCAGATATTGACAAGCGCCGCAAGGCAGGTTCCGGCGGCTCATAAGCTTGTAAGGAACGGAAAAGGCGAGCTTTTGTATTTATCAAAGGAATGTCATTCAAACGGATGTATAAACACCGTCGATGTATCTTATCCGTCTATACCTATGTATCTTTTATACAGGCCTGAGCTTGTAAAAGCCATGATGACAGGAATATTTGAGTTTTCAAGAATGAAAATATGGGAACCTGACTATGCTCCTCACGATATAGGCACATATCCTATTGCAAACGGACAGATATACGCATTGGGAACGAAAGATGCCCATGGACAGCCGGTTAATAAAAACGAAGTATATAAGCTTGAGGACTTCGACAAATATTATTATGAAGATGAGCAGATGCCTGTTGAGGAATGCGGAAACATGATAATAATGTCCTATGCCTATTATTATGTTACGGGAGATCCTTCTCAGATAAAGGATAATTTTGATAAGCTTAAGGAATGGGCGGATTTCCTTGTAGATACCGGAGTTGTGCTTGACTGGCAGCTATGCACGGACGATTTTGCGGGACAAAGCAAAAAGAATGTCAACCTTGCCATAAAGGAAGTTATGGGAATCGCGGCATTCGGAAAGATATGCGACGCGCTGGGAATTGAAAACGACTATTTTTATAAGGCGAAGCTTTATGCGGAATCCCTTACAAGGCTTGCGCAGTGGAAAGGTTATCTTGAGTTTTCGGTAGGACTTATTTACACATGGAGCTTAAAATATAATCTTGTATGGGATATGATTTTCGGCTTTAACCTGTTCAAAAGCAGTATTTACGCTAATGAAAGCAATAAATACATTGAAAATCTTAATATATACGGAGTGCCCCTTGACTGCCGTGGGGATTTCACGAAAACAGACTGGATGATGTGGGCTTCATGTCTTGACACCACGGGATACAATACGGAGCTTTTTTCAAAGTGTATGCTTGCATACCTTGCAGACGCAAAGGATAAATATCCCTTTACAGACTGGTACGAAACGAAGAAGCCGGAAAGAAAGGGCTTTTGCCACAGAAGCGTACAGGGCGGACTTTGGATGCCTGTTCTTAAGGACATGATAATGAATAAAGGCAAGTAAGTATGGAAAAGCTTAAATTTTTTGTAATAACCGATACTCATTATTTTAAAAATTCTCTGGGGGCTTTCGGAGAAGAGTACGAGAAATTCATGAGGTACGAGCAAAAATGCTTTGCGGAAACGGAGAGTATAAATAAAGCGCTTTTTGAATATCTGGGAAATTCAAAGGAAGCCGATATAGTACTTATAGCCGGCGATTTGTCTTTTAACGGAGAAAAGGAAAGCCATCTGGCTTTTATCGAGGAGCTTAAAAAGCTTCGGGAAAAGGGCAAAAAAATATATGTTATAACCGCCGGCCATGATTTTGAAGATAATTGCTTTGCTTTTGACGAAACAGGAAGAATAAGCCCGGAGGGAACAAAAAGAGAAGAGCTTTACGGCTTGTATTATGAATTCGGCTTTAAGCAGGCAATAGCCTGTGACAGAAAGCATTTATCTTATGTTGCTCAGTTGGGAGAAGGCGTAAGATTGCTTGCCCTTAATAATGACGGTGACTGCGGTGATTTCCAGACCTATGATGAGGAGCAGATAAGCTGGATCAAGGAGCAGACGGCGAAGGCTAAAAAAGACGGTCAGATGCTTATAGCCATGAATCATTATCCGCTTCTGCCGGGTCAGCCGATTTTTTCAATAGTTCCTACCTGCGTACAGAAGAACGGCGGTGAGATAACCACAATGCTGGCTGACGAGGGCGTTCATCTTGTTTTTACGGGACATATGCACAATCAAAGCGTAAATTTAAAGGTAACTCCCAGAGGCAACAAGATTTACGATGTATGCACCGGCTCGGTAATAGCCTGCCCCTCGGTAATGCGCCTTGTGACGGTGGAAGATAAAAGCAAGGTTGATATTAAAACCATACCATGTCCCGATTTTCAGTGGGATACAAAAGGCAAAAGCTGTAAGCAGTATCTTTCCGATTTGTTTGACAGCATGATTTTAAATCTCCTTGAGGATATGAAGGAAAGACCTGAAGCCGTGCTAAGAAAGATTAACGGCGGAGCAAATGAGAAGCTTTATCCGTTTATAAAAGGAGCGGGGAAGCTGCTTAATAAAATCACCGTGGGAAATACAGCGGCGCTTCTTCATGTTAAATGCGATAAGTCTTTAAAGAAAGTTCTTTTGAAAAACTATATATCGGAGCTTGTAAGAGGAGTATTTGAGGGAAATCAAAGCTTTTGCGAGGGTACTCCTAAGGGCGATGTGCTTTTAAAGGCTCTTGACCGACTTGATTTTATATTAAAAAGGATACATATAAAAACAATCGACGGAGAAGAAGCCGATATAAAAGAGCTTATAAAAAACTCAGCCGGCAATTACGGACTTGACGACTATAATGTAACCCTGTATCTTGAATAAATTTTGCAAAGGAAAAAAGGATGAAAAATCGGTCCCCGAATACTCATGTATTCGGGGACTCTGATATTATTTAAGGCTTTACATATTAATATATCCGACACCGTTTCTTTCAATGAGAATGATATTATCATTTTCATTAAGACTTTCAATAAGCTTTTCTATGTTTTCTTCCCCCGGCTTTTTAAGGGTTAAAATATAACAAGTCTTATACTTATTGTTGTTTATTGTTACCTCTGATACAAGCTCGCTTCCGTAAAATTCAGGCTTCAGACTTTCCTCGCTGTTATCAAAGTCTTTCTTTAAAAATACGGTAACTGATGACTCGTCATATTCCGTTTTGTTTTCTTTATCGTTAAAAGCTGCCTTAAAATCGGAAAAATCCTCAAGCTGAGCAGAAAATCTTAAAATTCTGCGGGCGTCGGAGGCTGTTACACTTCCGTCTGAATTTATATCTCCGGCAAACAATTCGATATCCTCGGAATCTTCAATAAATGCCGCCATTTGCAGTGCTTTTCTTGCATCTCCTGCCGTAATAAGTCCGTCGCAGTCAGTGTCTCCAAGTAAAATACACTGTGTTACCTCTCCGAACTCGCCGAAATATGAAAAAGATGTTCCCGTGGCTATATTGCTGTTTTCCGAAAGCTGTTTATTATCTGAGTCAAAGAAAATAATATTTTCTGCTGAAAGCTCTGATACCTTAACGGGACTGAGTAAAAAAGCGGTTGTGCAGTTGTTTTTTGTAACCAAAAAATCCTTGCTTAATTCATTGTACAAAGTTGACGCCGACACCGACGCCGAAAATGCGATAGAAAAAATCAGCGCAAAACATAAAATATGTATTATTCTAATCTTTTTTTCATGTTTATTCTCCCTAATATAAATGTATAGCTTATTATTTTTTATAAAACAGTGCATTGGAATCACGCCCCAATATAATATTTTATTTACATAACAACCATTTTTTTTGCATTAGTATATTACCATAATTATATGAAAATGTCAAGAAATAAGCAAAGAAATTTATGAATTTTTTATATAATTAAAAAATTTATAAAATTACACATAAAAATTTTTGTTTATTTAAATCAAAACGAACAATTCAAAAGCCCCGAAAAAACTTCGGGGCAGATTATATGTTTTATTTGATTTTTAAAAAAAAGTTATTATTCTTTACCGTCCCAGCAGTATGTACAGAGTTTTTCGGGGGCTATTCCCACAGCTTCTATCATATCGTCAAGCCTGTTGTATCTGAGGGATGTAAAATGAAGCTTTTCGCAGATTTTTTCAACCATGGTATTATATTTTTCGCTGTCGGGATTTGTATATTCGTCAATGGTGGCTCTGTCGGGTTCTTTGCCTTCAAGCTCTTTTATTACACGCCTTGCAATCAGCTCCATTTCGGAGGTTGAGCGGGAGAAATTAAGATATTTGCAGCCGAACAGCAGGGGAGGACAGGCAGGGCGGACATGAACCTCTTCAGCGCCGCTCTGATATAAAAATTCTGTTGTTTCTCTTAATTGCGTTCCTCTTACTATTGAATCGTCAATAAGCAAAAGCTTTTTGCCGTTAATAAGGTCATGTACGGGAATAAGCTTCATTTTCGCAATTAAATCTCTTTTGCTCTGAATGGTGGGCATAAAGGAACGGGGCCAGGTGGGGGTGTATTTAACAAAGGGACGGGAATAGGGAATACCTGACTCGTTTGCATATCCGATAGCGTGTGCAACACCTGAATCGGGAACGCCGGCGGCAATGTCGGTTTTAACATTGTCACGGCGTGCCATAAGCTTGCCGCAGTTGTATCTCATCTGTTCAACGCTGATTCCCTCGTAGGAAGAAGCGGGATAACCGTAGTAAATCCACAGGAAAGTGCAGATTTTCATTTTGTCGCCGGGGGCGGCAAGGGTTTTAACTCCGTCGGGATTCATAACAACAATTTCTCCGGGTCCCAGCTCTTTATAGTCTTTATATCCTAAATTAAGGTATGAAAAGCTTTCAAAAGCGGCGCAGAAGCCGTCATCTTTCTGACCGATTACTATGGGAGTTCTTCCGAGCTTGTCCCTTGCGGCGTAAACTCCCTTGGGAGTGAGAATAAGCATACTCATAGAGCCGTCAATAATCTCCTGAGCGTATTTTATACCCTCGATAAAATTATCCTTGCGGTTAATAATAGCCGCCACAAGCTCAGTAGGATTAATGTCGCCGTTCTGCATTTCAAAGAAATGAGTTTTGCTGCCGATTATAGAGTTTACAATTTCGTCAATGTTGTTGATCTTGCCAACGGTAGTAATGGCAAATGTGCCGTGATGAGAACGGACGAGAATAGGCTGAGCCTCAAAGTCGGAAATACAGCCAATGCCCATGTTGCCGTGCATTTCGTTTGATTCCGTAGAAAATTTAGTTCTGAAAGGGGCGTTTTCAATACTGTGAATAGCTTTATCAAAGCCTTTTTCATCACTGTAAACCGCCATGCCGGCGCGTCTTGTACCCAGGTGTGAATGATAGTCCACACCGAAAAACAAATCAAATACGCAGTCATCTTTAGAAACTACACCGAAAAATCCACCCATAATTTATACCTCTGTTAAAAAAATTTATAAAAGAAAAATATCCGAAAAAATATAAAAACTGCGGTTTACGCAGTTTTGCATACATCGACCCAGCTTATAAAACCGGAAAAAGCTTCAAGCTCGGGGATAGTCAGTTCTATTGCGCTGTCGGAGCTTCCGCAGGCAGGGAAAACGGTATTGAAGCGTTTAAGTGATTCGTCAAGATAAACCTCTACACCGTCATTTACGGCAAAAGGACACACGCCGCCTACTTTATGACCTATAAGAGGCTCGGCTTCATCAAAGGAAAGCATTTTTGCCTTAGTGCGGAACTGAGCCTTAAATTTGGCGTTGTCGATTTTGGTGTCGCCTGCCGCAACAACAAGAACCACCTTTTCTCCCACATGAAAGGAAATAGTTTTTGCTATTTTTGCTTCATCGCAGTTTAAAGCCTTTGCAGCCAGAGCCACCGTAGCGCTTGAAACGTCAAAAATGAGAATTCTGTCTTCCATGCCTTTTTCTCTAAAAAATGCTTTGACTTTTTCCAGCGACATAAGCTGCGGCCTCCGATGTTATAATAAAAATTAAATTCAGCACAACATATATTATCACATTTTTGAAATTTGTTCAATAAAAATAAAGGCTTTTTTGAAAAAATTAAAAAAGTTTCCCGATTTTTATTAAATAGAGGAAATAAGCAATTTTGATTTTATGTAATTTGTTAAAAGAAAAACAGCAAAATAAGAGAATATTTACAGCTTTTTGTCGCTTAAATTTCTTTTTCCCGTTACGGAGACAACTTCCATTTTAAAGACATTGGTCGCAGCAATCATTTTTTCCGTAACATTATAGGGTTTGTTTTCATATCTTTCCGCAAGAATTTTAAGAGCAAAGGCTTTTTCTTCTTTATCTGTTACAACTGAAAGGATTCCTGTTCCCACTGCGCTTTCATACCTTGAAGTCAGACTGCCGGGTTCATATTCCTCGCATCTGTCCGCCTCAAAAGCGCCCTTTGGGTTTTTGCTTATAAGCTCGTATTTTTTTCCTGATAAAGCGCCGTGAAAATAAAGAGTAATTTTGTTTTCATCATTTTTGCATATTCCGAAATTTAACGGGACAATATAGGGAAAACCGCTGTCATTCAAAGCAATACGGCAGACGCCGCATCTGCTTATTATATTATAAATTTCATTGAAATCGGTAACTTCTCTGTCTTTTCGGAGCATAATAAAACTTCCTTTTTTATTTTATTATATAAAAAAAGACTGATTGTTTCAATATGTTAAAAAATTATAAACAGGTGTTGTTTTCCAGCTGTTCACGAAGCTTTTCCAAAAGCCTTGTTTCAATTCTTGAAACATAAGACCTTGAAATGCCCAAAAGCTTTGCCACCTCGTTCTGCGTCATAGGCTCTCTGCCGGACAGACCGTAACGGAGCGTCAATATTGTTTTGTCTCTTTCTCCGGGAATGTTGTCAATAAGCTCTTTAAGCTTTCTGAGTTTTGATTTATCGTCAATATCGTCCACGATAGTGTCGTCGGAGTAGATAATATCCATAAGTGTAAGTGGATTGCCCTCGCTGTCGGTTTCAATGGGATCGCTCATGGAAATATCCTGAGCTGATTTTTTAAGGCTTCTGAAATACATGAGTATTTCATTTGCTATCTGTGGTACAAAGACATAGAATTTTATTTTCAGTTTTTTCAGGACTTGCCCCCGTAAAATTAATTATAATATTGTCGTTTTTGCATTCGACCGATTGAATAATTAATCTTATAAGCGATCTCTTTGTTATTAAATCAAGGCTGTCGAATTTTTGAAAATATGTGTCAAAGATATTCATTACCAGCTTTGCCGAATTAATTTCTTTTTCAACTTTTTGTTGCCTGTCGTTTAAAATGTCAAGCTGTTTATCAATTTTTCGGTTTGATTCTTTTAGTTTTCTGATTTCATTGGTTATGCTTTCGGTAAATTCATTATCTACAACGGCAAGCTTTTGTACAAGACCGGATATTGTTTTCAGGTTTTGGCTTTTCGTTTTTTGTAAAGCTTCCGTTTCCGAGCTTTCAGTTTCATCAATTTTAAATTCTCCGTTTGCCATTCTTTTTAGCTCGCCGTAAAATTTTCCGTTGGGATTTGTAAATTCTTTAATGATTTCAAATACCTTTTTATCAAGTTCAATTCCCATAATGTTTTTGCTTTTACATTTTGTACAGCGACTTTTTTCTTTTAATTCGCATGAATAGCTGAAAGAGTGCGTTCCGTCTTTATTAACCGCACTGTTTAATCTGGGACGCATATAGCTTCCGCAGTCACCGCAGTAAATAATACCCGACAGCAGTGAGGTGTTGACGGCAGGCTTTCTGAAACGCTTTTCTGTATTTTTTTTAATTAAATTTTGAATTTCTACCCATTGTTTCCCCGTCAAAAAGCCTTTATGTTTTCCGACCGCAACAATCCAATCTTCTACATTACGCACTTTTTGCCTTTTGCCTGTTTTCTGTTCGGTTTTGTTATAGACCATAAGCCCGTGCTTACCATCAAATTTTTCTTCTCCGAAGATTTCCGCATTTCTTTCTTTAAAATATTGCATAGTGTCAGCGTCCGCTGTGGCGTAAACGGGATTTGTTAAAATGCTTCTTAATGCAACAGAGGAGAAATATATGTTTTTTCTTGTTTTCAATTCATGTTGTATAGTGTAGGTTTGCAGCTTCGTTAATGATTTAAACTCCAAAAATTTATTTGCAATAGTAATATATGTCTGCTGTTCTTCAGTTATGGGAGAGAGCTTGAACAGCTTTCTTTTTTTGCCGTCAACAGTCAGCTTTTCAACTTCCTCTGATTGAAAGCCAAGAGGGGTAATACCGCCAAGCCAGCGACCGGTTTTAGCGAGCTCGTGCATATTATCACGAATACGCTCGGCAATGGTGTCTCTTTCGAGCTGTGCAAAAACGGAGGTAATCAAAAGCATAGCCGACCCCATAGGCGTTGAGGTGTCAAAGTCCTCTCTGATTGATATAAAGTCAACATTATAGTCGGACAGCTCGTCTTTAAGATTGCAGAAATCAAGCACGTTACGGCTGATACGGTCTAAACGATAACAAATAACGGTTCTGATTTTCTTTGCTTTAATGTCTTTGAGCATTTTTTGAAATTCAGGACGCTTTGTGTTTGCTCCCGTGTATCCCTCGTCCTCATAGACAAGAATCTCATCGGATTTTGCATTATATTTTGTTTCTAAGTAATTTTTGCAAAGCTCGATTTGATTGCCGATACTTTCCCCTTTGCCTGTGTATTTTGACTTTCTTGAATATACTGCATATTTTCTTGCGTCCTTTTCCATAAATTTTTACCTCCCTTTATTTAATATATGTTATTATATTGTATGCTTGTTTTTTGATAATAATTTTTAGTTTTTACTTTGCCCCATACAAGCGGGACGGTTAAATCTGCTTGTATGGGGCGGGGGTTTGTCAAACGAATTAATACTAATTTCATTGATTGGAAATTGAATATGAATAACTTATAAAACCCATTAAATTTTCATATCCACCTATAGAGCACTTATATTTATCATCTTTTGTATAGTATGTTACTCCATTTTTGCCATAAGAAAAACTCTTTATTGTATGTACCTTTTCTGCATATTGTGTTTCACCAGACAAATATTTTTCTAATGCCTCTACTATTACCTTGTGACTTAAATAAATGCTGTCATTTTCATTTCTAAAATAGCCACTTGTAATATTTATATAATAAAGTCTGTTCGATCCAGAATTTCTTTTAGGATAAAAATCCACAGAAAATGTATCTTCTTCTAATCCTGTAGTTTGTATTTTTACTTTTGCTCTCATAAATTCATAACCATCAGTATCATGTGAAACCGAGATACTACCCAAGCTAACATCGTATTTAGTTATTTCACTAATCACACCCGATAAAAACTGTTTAACATTTGATTTTGTAATTTTAAATTCTAAATCAGTAATATAATGTGTAATTTCGCTATTATCATCAGCTGTATTTGATGTTGAAGTATTGTTTTTTTCATCAAGTGCAATAAATTTTATATGATATAGATTTGCGTATTCTTGGGCTGTTGAATTGGTATATCCATAAATAGTACAATTATAAGGAATTGTACTCATTGATGTTTCAATTTTACAATTACTATTTAAAATTGAAATACTTTTTAGACCATCGCACAACTCAAATGCTCCACGAGCAATTTTAGATATGCTTTTCGGTATAGTTACATCTGTAATGTTTTTGAGATTCCAAAACGCATCTAATCCGATTGATGTCACACCGTCTTCTATTATCAAAAAATATATATTTGAAGCATATTTATACCATGGTGCACCGCCTGAACTATAGTTAGGTATTTCACCATTCCCATTTATAATTAGTTCACCATTTTCTTTTAATACCCAGCTAACATCAGTACCGCAATTACCCGAAGCGGTAACCGTTCTGTTATCTTCATTATCTCCCGAAGAATCAGTGGGAGCAAGGAAAATATCACCAATTCCGATTTGGTCAAACTTTAATTGAACATCGAACATATCGATATATGTTTCATAGTTATCGCAGGTAACCGCAATGGCATAACTATTATTTTCGGGAAGATAAAAAGAAAAATTGCCTTCTTCGTCTGTTGTTGTTTTTGCTACCAAGTCACGACCTTTAAAATCAGTATAACTGTAGTTGCCTTTTGAATCTTTAGATAGCAATTCATCTTCAACCAGTATTATTTCAACCGTTGCATTTTCCAACGGACTTTTTGTTGCCTTATCTTTGACCGTTCCCAAAACTTTTGTACATGTCAGAACATAAAACGGATTTAAAAGTGTTATATTGTCGTCTTTTTTTACATCTTCTATTCGACTGCTTGACCCCACGGAAATTTTCCACTGTCCGACAGGTAACACAATTGTAAATTTTCCGTCCTTATCCGTTTTTGCAGTCCTTGTAATATCTCCGCATGTTGCCGTAACTGTTATGTTCTCCAATGGTTTTTTCGTTTCTTTTTCTTCAACATAGCCTGTAACAGTTCCCTGATTATCTGTCCGCTTTATTGCTTCCTCAACGGCAAGTTTAGCATTGACCATTTTATATGTGTTTACAAGAGGGTGTTTTCCGTCAGGGTTATCATCAACGGTAATTGATGTGTAATTACATACAATTTCTTTCACTTCCGCACCTGTAAAATCAGAATTGACAGACCAGACCATTCCGCATACGCCTGTAACCATAGGCGCAGCCATTGATGTACCATCTTTATAATCATATTTATTATTAATAATTGTACTGTAAATGTCTTTGCCTGGTGCACATATATCTACTCGTTCTCCTCCGTTAGAAAACACACATTGCTGATAATTTCCGTCTTCATTCCGTTTTGCTGCACCTACTATAATTATCCTGTCAAGTATATCTTGTTTTTCCTCTTCTGTAGTTCCGAATACATTATCTTTTGTAACAGAAGCCCAAAATCCGTTATTAGTAGCGTCGATTGCAATGTTTTCCCATGTGTCAGGACATACTTCAACCTTAACACCGTTTCCTGCTGATTCAACAACGACAAAATCATAACCTTTTTTTAATAACAGGTACATGTATTTTGATGACATTTCTGCTTGATTATCTTTCCATGATTGTGAATAACTAATCTTCGCTCTATTACTATCAAATTCTTTTACAAAAGTTCTGTTGTCTATGCTACCATCAGCACCTACAGAATAATTGATTACTTTTGCTCCAGCTTCAACTGAGTATTTAAGAGAAGCTAATATACGCGATGACGTATCCCATGACTGCTTTTGTTTTGTTCTGTTTGGTCTCCAATCAGTATAAATTATGTGCACATTATCAAGAATACCCGTAATTCCCTTATTATCAGAATTTGCCGCTATAATTCCTGCGACATGAGTTCCATGACTGCTTATAGCCTCTTTTTTTGCATCTTCATCATAATATTTGTAATCGTTTACATCTTTCATCCATTCTACAGAAGGAACAAACACATCTTTTAAGTCTTCATGTTTTAAGTCAAAACCATCATCTACTACCGCAACGTCTATATGTGAAAACCGTTCTTTATAATTCCATGCGGACGGAACCTCTATAGCGTTAATTCCCCAACTTCCTGTTTCCTGCCAATACTTGTAAGCTATGGATGAACTCCGAATATCTGTACTCGTGGTTAATTGCATAGCATAATCGACATGCGCATAAAATACTTCTTCAAATTGTTCCAATTTCGTACAGATTTCTTCAAGTTCATTCAATGTTTTTTCGCTTACTTGAACATGATAGCATTCTGCTCCTACTCTGCCCACAACCTTTCCGTCAATTTGCTCTACGATAGATTGTTTCTTCTCATCGGACACGTCGTCATTGAATAAGATAATTACAATATTGTTTACATAATTCGTTTGTGTTTCGTCATCATATTTGATGTTTTCTTCATTTAATTCATAGGGCTTTCCAATATCATAATATATATTAATTGATTTTTCGGTGCTGTCGCTTTCTGTTTCTGCAATAATAACAACCTCGTTGTTTCCCGATTTTAAAAACATTTTATCAACTTTCCAAGTATCGCCGTTTATTTCAGCTTCTCCTGTAGATCTTCCCTCTTTGTTATCGAGTTCTGAATATACTTTATAACTTACATAAAGAATTGTTTCATCCGCAGATGAAACAGTTCCTGACAACGATGTGGTGCTTTTCTGTGTATCAAAATCGCTTTGGTCTATCGTTAATACTATGGTGCTTTTTGTGTTGTTTTTCACAAAAATGGCTGTCAGTACACCTAATAATCCTATTATTAAAATTATAGCAATAATTAAAATGATTTTCTTTTTCGATATTTTCTTTTCTTCCATAAATTTTTCCCTCCTTGATTTTTAAGATCAATTTGAATTAGAAGTAGGTTCAATAATAGTTTTCTTTTTTGTTCTTACTAAGGTCATAGCGATAAATAATGCCAAACCAACCCATAATCCTATCGAAATATTTCCGTCATCAAAGTCGAAAAGATAGCTAATGCCATATTCATCAACAAATAGAATTAATTCAATTATAAGCCATAAAATACCGCCTACTCCTGCAACCTTTGCTGCCTTTCTAAGTCCTAAAATCGATGTTAATAGCATTATAACAGTTGGAATAAAAATTGCAATAGTGAATCTAAATACATTATAACTCCATGCGTCTGTGTCATAAAACAGATAATACATTACATCAAAAAAATCATCTTCAGCGTGGCTTGGAAATAATCCGCCCCATACATCAAATACTGGTACAAAAATAATGTTAAGCATTGCTAAAATTGAAATAATAATCTGTGATTTTGATATTTTCCGCATTTGTACTGTACCTCCTAAATACTTATCTGTTTTTCCATTTCTGTGTCGATTAGGCAAATAAATAATAACATGCTAGGTTTAGTTTGTCAACATACAACCTTGTTTTTGTGCGTATTAAGTTATGCTAAAATTAACATATTAGGTTAGGTGATTATATGAATGACTACAAAAAAGAAATGGGAATGAGAATAAGAGTAAGAAGAAAAAAATTATTGCTTACTCAAGAGGAAATTGCGGAACAACTGGGTGTGTCTGTTAAGCATTTCAGCGAAGTTGAAAGAGGTTTAACAGGTTTGTCAATAGAAAATCTCATAAAGTTAAGTGATATTTTGGGAATCAGTTTAGATTACATTATAAAAGGTGAAGCAGACAAATGTGATTGGGACAGCACTTTATCATTGCTTGAAAGAGTTCCGAAAGAGAAAGAAAGTTTAATAAAAGATTTAATAAAATTAGGCATACAGTTATCGAAAAATTAAACGACATATTATTAAGGCAGGCTTATTATAGCTTGTCTGTTCTTTTTTTATCTTATTATTTTTTTAATAAAAACTGTTCTTCCAAGGTGACCGAAAAGTGTTCTTTTTAAATCGGAACACCTATGAGAATAACTTATAAAAACATGAAAAGTCCGCAACTGCCTAAAAATACATACACGAAACGCAACAACGCGGGCGTGGGGGGGGGGGGGCGGGGTGGGGGGGCCCCCCCCCCCCACGCGCTTACATTTCGTACTGTATGTATTGCAGTTGCTTGTGTGTTATTGTGTTTATGTGTTGTGTTTTTATTTTTGTTTTTATGTTTATTACTTGTTTATTACTTTATATTTATATATTAATTGTAGTTGTAATTAGTAGCAGTTGTTTGTAGTAGTTTTAGTTATGTATGTGAGTAAGTTAGTTATAAATAATACATTTATTATTTAGTTGCAGTAAACAAGGATTTTCGCAGAGGGGCTTGCAATAATTTGTTGTGCAAGTTGTTTAATTCTCAGAAACCGAGTGAGAAGAGAAAATATTTTCGGTTTCTGAGAATTTTTTTATCTTATAGACCATATGAAAATCCTTGTTTTGTTTATCTTTAAAGAACATATGCCATATGTGGTGTATGAAGTTTTTGACGGTGCTGCATTGTTTATATACTTTTTATATTATCAGAACTTGTTCTTTTTATATTACTATCACCATATATTAAACTATAGCAGTTGCTTGTACTTTTCTTTTGTTCGTTTTAGTTAGGCGGTGATATTTTGAGTGGGATTAGGCTGGTGGAACGAGACTATTTAATATTACAAACAATTGATAAATGGCGCATAATTACAGGAAAGCATATTTGCAATATGTGTGGTTTTGCAGGTCAGCGTTCTTGTGACAGACGTTTAAGAAAGTTGTCAGAAGTTGGAGTTTTATGCAGGAAGAAATTATTATATGGTTTTCCCGGCATTTACAGTCTTACATCTTCGGGAAGAAAGTTAATTGATGTGCCTAACAGGAACGAACAAATCAGATTGGAACAAATTACGCATGACATGGTTGTTGCTGATACGGCTATCTATTTTAATAGAAAATATGGGATCAGCTTTTCTGATATGACTACAGAAAAGCAATTACACAGACAAGACGGTTTTAGTATTCGTAAACACCGCCCTGATTTTATTTTCAAAAGGAAAGGTAAAACTTTCTGTGTTGAAGTTGAACTCAATCTTAAATCAAAAGGACGCTTTTCACAAAACATTATAGGGAATTTTACGGATTATGACAGTCAGTTTTGGATTGTTCCAGACTGGAATTCAAAGATTGCCCAGTTTCTTTTATGTATGAGGGAAAGCTATCCCAATATTAAAATTATTGAATTAGGGGAGGTCAAAAATGGATTTAATGAAACTGTTTGAACGGTATTGACAGATATTCAAATTGTATTCTGATTGGTATTGTTTGCATTGCATTTTTCTTTATCTTTTTAAGCACAAGACGAAGCCTTATTGTTAAAAAGCATTTCAATTTTTGGAAAGAGTTGAAACGTATGGTTAAGAGAGATAAAAAAACTTTTTCAAATAATACATCAGGTACTTTTATAGGGCTTGCTCATAAAAGACCTGTATATATTCCCGATAACTGCAAGCATTGTTTTGTATGCGGTACGACAGGAAGCGGAAAAACCGTTGCATTATCTAATTTTATTAAGCATGGAGCGGAAAGCAATTATCCCATGCTTATCGTTGACGGCAAGGGCGATATGGGAAGTGGCTCTATTCTTGAGATTACGAGACATTTTTGCAAGGATAAGAAACTGTATGTTGTATCACTTTCAAACTCTAAAACATCAGCTAAGTATAATCCCTTTCGCTTTGCTTCGCCTACTATGTGCAAGGATATGCTTATAAATATGACAGAATGGAGTGAAGAACATTACAAGTTAAACACTGAAAGATATTTGCAAAAGCTTGTTATTCTTCTACAGCAAAGCAATATCCCGTTATCGTTTAAGAGAATTATTGACAATATGCCCGTTGAACGTTTTAATGCTTTAAGTGCAAGGCTTTTAAAGAATGAAAAAATAGACAAGCAGGAGCATTTATTCAATCTTGAAATTTCCAAGGTATGCGGAAAAATTGCACAAAGTGCGTCGGCAAGGTTCAGCACAATTGCCGAAAGTGAATTCGGCTGTATTTTTGCCGATGACGGAATAGATATATATACAGCTATAAAAGAAAATGCTGTTATACTATTTATTCTTAATCCTTTGCTATATCCCGAAATATCCACATTAATGGGAAGATTAGTTTTAATCGACGCAAAACAAGGGGTTAATAAATGCTTTAATTCGGGGCTTAAACGAGCTTTCTATATTTTTGATGAAATAAACACATACGCTTCTTCCGTCCTTATAGATTTAATCAGTAAATCAAGGAGCGCTAATATTACGTCCATACTGGCAACACAAAGTTTATCGGATTTAGATTTTGCCTGTAATGAAGCTTTTAAAGAACAGGTAATTGAAAACACGAACAATTATATTGTTCTTCGACAAAACAGTGCGGTCAACTCAGAACACTGGGCGAATGTTTTAGGTACAAGGTCAACAATTGACGTTACATATCAGCTACAACAGAAAGGGGTATTTGAAACAGCAGACACAGGGCTGGGTAGTGCAAGGCGTGTCAGGGAATTTCATTATCACCCTGACGACATTAAGATGTTACAAGTAGGCAAAGGCATTTTCATGTCAAAGGATAGTAATTTCCATTCGTATATAACAATAAACAAACCATTCTGATTTTGCTTATCCTCTGTTTTCAATATAGTATGCTTATTTTATTTTTGTCAAGGCTGAAACAAGCGGGCTTTTGCCCGACCTTGACAAACCTAAAAAAGCATACGCTAAACTGTTAGGAGGATTAAGCAGAAATATATCGGCACTAATTATGTTTGAAAGGGGCTTTTTAATATGAAAAACAGAGGTGGTTTTTTTAAATCAAATTGGGCGTATCTTATTTGGTTTTGCTTTTACTTTTCTTTTGCTGTTGCTGCCGTATATTTGTTTATAAATGATATTGTAATAAGTCTGATTGCAACAGCTTTCATATACGGTGCTTGTATAGGACTTGCTTTATCACCTGTAGGCGAGGTTATTGTACGGTTAATTGAGGGTGTGAAGCCTATACAAACGCAAAATGACAAGGATTATCTACTCCCTATATTTGAAGAAGTATACGAAGAAGCAAAAAGTCTTTCACCCGATTTGAATAAAGATATTCGGTTATATGTGACCGACAGCATGGCAGTTAATGCTTTTGCGGTAGGTAGAAAAACAATAGCAGTTACAAGGGGTGCTATACACGTCTTTAATCCTGATGAATTAAAGGGCATACTTGCACATGAATTAGGACACATGGCAAACGGAGATACAAAGGCGTTACTTATATCTCTTGTGGGGAACGGATTTTTTTCTTTAATTATCGTTGTTTTAAGGATAGCTGTAAATATTATTCAAATGATTTCAAATGCACTAAGCGGAAAAAATATTGTAATTCTTGCGATTGCTTTCATTACTCTCATGACAAGGCTTTTAATTGACATATCAATATTTTTATTTATGTTTGCAGGAGATGTAATCCTTGCGCTGAACAGCAGATACAGCGAATATCTGGCAGATGAATATGCCTATTTAATAGGCTACGGCGAGAATTTAAAAAATTCCCTTTACATTATCAGTCAAATATCAATGCCGAAAAAAGCTACGCTTACGGAGCGGTTAAAGGCTTCACACCCTTATACTTCAGCAAGAATTGAACGGCTCGAAAAGCTTGAAATTCAGTCGGCTTAGCAAAGCCATATTATCCCATACCCCTTAATAGACAAAATGCAAAAAGCAATGAGAGCAGAACTCTAATGAGTTTTGCTCTCCGCTTTTTGCGTATGATTTTTTCGGGGTATGGGATAGAAATGCATTGTTTTAGGCATATTTTTGCAGAAAAACTATTGACAAAACTTTTTATATAACACATAATACTTATAAAAAAATAATAATATTACATGTTTGTGGTGATTAAATGATGACTTTTAATAGTTTTGCTAAAATTGATAGAGAATTCGTAAATCTATGTTTAGCAACTGATAATTTATTAGGAAAAGGAACGCTAATTGATTCATATTGCGGAGAACAAATTGAATTTTCTAAAAACTTATCTTTAAATGATATTATTAAACGATTCCTATATTTAAAGGAAATTATTCTTGATAATGTTGACGATATTTTTCCTCTTTATAAAAAAACTTATTTGGTAAGTCATATAAATGCTATTATAACTCAAATTGAGCTATTTCAAGGCAGAACTTTTGGTTTTAATACTGCAATTAATAATCTCTATGATATAACATCATCACCTCCGTCTCTTAATAATATAATAGCTATTCATGATAAACTTTCAGAGTTATTATGTGAAAAGGGTATTGAACATGAATCGCTAAAGCAACGAGTTTTAATATGGAAACAAAACAATTCAATCACAACAGAAAAATTCGTTGATAGAATATCCCATTCATTAGAATATTATAAAAAAAAATCATTTGAACTATTTAACAAGGGAAATCTGGATAATCTTAACAACATTTATCATAAAGATACTGTTGTGTTAGATATTGTTGATACTGAGCAAGGTTGGGCTGCTTATAATAACTATCTTTATAATTATAATGGAAGAATAGAATTTAACTCTTCTGCGAAATTTAATCAGTATTCAATTAATACTTTTCTAACACATGAAGCATATCCAGGACATCATTTTTCATCTCTATTGAAAGAATATTTGTATAAGCATAATCATATAGAGAATTATGCTGTATTAAATTTATTAAAAACTCCGTCTTCATTAATAGAAGAAGGAATCGGAGATTGCGGATTAAAAATTCTTGGATTATCTACAAGTTCAATCGATGATGAAATTGAAAAAGCTCTTGATGATTTATCGGCAGAAGTTGATTATCTAGTTGCAAAGTTGGTATATGATAAAAATACTACTAAAAATGAACTGTACGACATATTGCTGAATTATAAATTCATGAAAGATAAAGATGACGCCGATAGAAGTCTTCAATTTATAGAGAATTGGACTTTGTATGTACCAATTTATAAGTTCGGACGAGAATTAATAAATAATTATGTTGATAATCATTCTGCTGACGAATTAATTTATTTATATTATCCCTGTACTACAAGAATACTGAATAGGATTGATGAAAATGGAGGCTGCGACTAAAAAAATTATATTTTTCATTGAAACCATTGTTCTTATATTTGATTTTTTTTGCTATATTAAAACACATAAAACTTTTTTAATATCATTATTTTTAGCTATTATTTTTATTTTGTTTTATGGAATAAAAAATTATATTACACGTATAAAAAACGATTTAAATATTCCTGAAAATATAAAGTTTATAATTGAATTTATAGATGATATTGGTTATTCAAACAAGCGAAAAATAGCTAAAATGAAAGATAATAAGCATGAAATTATTAGCATTAACAAAATATATGTTATCAATGGCATAAATTGCAATACAAACAAAATCTATAAGGGAATCGTTACCGATAAATTAAGTGATGGATTAAAAATTATGACATGTGGTGGATCTTCTACTTCGATAAAAGATATGAAAATTTTGACTTATGCACAGAAAAAAAATAATTTTAAAAAAACTAATTATGTCCTTCTAAAAGAAAATGAACGAGTAAAAATAATTAAATTACCGTTTGAAGACAATATATCAAGTGGTCATCAATTTAAGGTGAAATATGTTGAAAAAAATTGGTCTGGATCTATGCGAAATGATTATGACGGAATCATTGTTGCAGAGCACCTTTTATTTAAAAAAGTTCGCAAACAAGAAGTAACTATAGTTTTTGAACAAGGTCAAATTTCAAAAATAGATGTTTATTCCTATAATATTAAAAATCATGAATTGATAAAACTTGATAATATAATTCATAAAGAAGATGATAAAACTTATAGCTGGGTTCATACAACTGTAAAATCTGACGAGAACATTGTTTATTTTATATCATACACGTATAAAACCCCATTAAATTTAAATTAATAATTTTATAAGATATAGAGAGCAGAACTCCCATGAGTTTTGCTCTCCGCTTTTTGCATATGATTTTGTCGGGGGTATGGGATTAAATCTTCACCTTTAAATTAATGTCGGGACAGGCAATATTTTTTTTAAGCGACATATATTCAATTGAGGTGGTGTAAAATGAATTTCTATGTCAATCTGCCTACAGAGGAAAATATGGATTTGTTTTATGAACGCTGTGCTCAGTTTGAAGCGGGAATTGTTCTTGAATATATAAAGAGCTTAGATGCTAGTAATTATGCAAAAAAACAGATTCTGGAGGGCGCCTTGGATTATCTAAAGGCTAATCCTCGTTAAACAATTCCATAAGTCGCTCATAGCATTTTCTTGAAATTACGCAAGTGCCGTTTTCCCATTTTTTTACGGTGCTATATGCCGTATTTAAAAGTTCGGATAATTGATACATAGTTATATTTTTCTTTATCCTGTACGACCTTATTTTGTCGGCAGGATTATTTTTTATAAATTCAATATAATTGTCCTCATAATTTATTTTATTCTCTATTTCCAAACAGGCAACAAGCTTGTCCAACAGTGGCAAATTTACTAAACGCATTTCATCATTTTCAACGTGGCGAATACCCCATTTCGTCATACCCACTTCTTTGCCTAATTCTTCTTGTGTCATTCCCTTTAAACATCTGTAGTATTTTATTTGCCCGCCTAAAGTCATATTGATTGCAGGCAATTTCAGTACCGAAGACGTAGAAATTGATAAAGAATAGCCATTTTCCTTAAAAAGTCTTGAAAAAGTATATTGAAAAGCTCCTTGTGTGTCTTTTGTATTAGGATAGCATTTTCAATACATCTTGAAGCGTAGGTGGCAAGCTTTACGCCTTTTTCCGGGTTAAAGCTGTTTATTCCTTTAATAAGGCCTATTGTGCCGATTGAAATAAGATCGTCCTGATCGCTGCATCCGGCGTAATATTTCTTTATTATGTGGACTACCAGCCGCAGATTATGTTCAATTAACAAATCCCTTGCTTTTTTGTCGCCGCCGTTCATTTTTTCGATAGCGGCGTTTTCCTCTTTTTTTGAAAGGGGCTTCGGGAAAAAGCCTTCCGAGCCTATGTGAAGAGCGATAAAAATAAGATTTTGAAAAGCTTCAATAAAAGACGAAAACTGCATAAATTTCACCTCCGTAAAATATATGAGGAGAAAAATAAAAATCTGCAAGTCCGAAAGTCAAGTCAGTTAAAAATGATACGCGGTGTATGTGTTAAAATGATGTGACCCAAAAAAAAGAGAAGTAACTTCAAAATATGGTATAATGAAATCGCTAAAAACCATTAACCAAGAAAGAAGATAC
>CASEDF010000017.1 GCA_949286705.1 uncultured bacterium
CTTGAAAACAGAAACGGAGTGATGTAGAATGATTGTGACGAGTGTTCAAATCAAGACAGTGAAAATGCAAAAACATCTCTATTGTCCTGTCTTCACATATTGAGTATTCATAAGGGATTTGACCTGTGAATACTCAATTTTTTTGCTTAAAATAGAGTTTAATATATAGTTTGATATAATTTTTATGTATCGTCGCATTCCTTTCGGAGTGCGACTTTTTTGTTATGCTGACTTTTCTGAAGGTTTGGCAATATAACCTATTGCTACTCCCTGACGGGTATCTGCCGTGAAGCAAGGCTCATCATTTTCAGGTATTTCAAGATAGCCTACAAAGTTGTAATGAATCACTACTCTTTGTGTCTTGTTTTTACCCTTACCCTCTGCTTCATAAACATCAATGTGGTCAATGAACTCGTGAATGAGTGGTGCTGTAATTGTATCCATATTTTTATATGTTTGATTTAGGCAATTTCTCTGCGTACGTGCGTACAAGTGTACGTATGTACGCAAGGAAATGAACAAACTTGCTCTATATATAAATGGGAATTGAGAGCCTGAAAATGTTCCTGATATATCAGAGAATTTTTCAAGGTGGCTGTAGTATCCTTTATACAGGCTTTTGCCGTTTCACCCGAAATAGTTCCTGCCCCGGAATCTCACCGCAGCGTTGCTTTGCTCATATTATCGCAAAGTCATATCACTTTCGGACGGTCATTCAGTTGTCAAGGTGCACGAGATAAAACATTCCTCAAGGGGTGACTTTTAAAACGCCGATTTTTGTACGTTTTTTCAAAACTTTTTTCAAAAAATTGAAATTTTGTATCGTTGCACAAAAACACACCCTTCTGATTGGTAGGCATTTAGCAAGCCTGAAAAAACGACTTTTTTTTAAACTTTTTTATTTTTGTTAAAATTGCACAACAAAAAAGCCGTCACATAGACAGCACAAATAGCGGGAGGACATTTCATCCTCTCGCACAGTTTGCACTGAAACTATGTAACGGCTTAAACTTTAAGCTCTGATTGTCCGTCTGTTACTGACCGATATCGGACTATACTTTTTTCGGTCAGATAATATGTGTTGGCATAAAGCCAAAAAATAAAAAAATATGTGTTTCAGTTGATATTTAGTTGTAAAGTAAATACATTATTTACCAATTTACTATCATATAAAACATTCGTTCACTTGTCAAGAACTTTTCCGAAATTCATAACCACTAGTAAACTAGTGGTTATGATTTCCTTTTCTTTCCCAATAATCTGTCCAGTACATAGAGCAGATACCCCATGGCTATGTATATAACGGACATTACAATAATTATCAATATGCCTTTCCCCGTACCCAGCAAATCAAAATCCATAAAAGGATAGGGATAGCGGCTCTTAGTGCCGCCGAACCCGCTGAACATAAGGGGGCTTATCTCCGCGCGAACAACTGCAAAAATAAGGTATGCAATGGGTATTAAAGTCCATGCCAAAGGGTCGAAGCTTTTAAAACTGCCCTTGGGTGTGAACAGAAGATAATCGAAAAACACCATTATGGGTACCACGGTGTGTACAAGTTGGTTTGAGATTATAAGCATAGGCGAAAAACTTCCGCCGGATTCCATATTCCCCGATAAAAGCAGATGATATGCAATTCCTGTAAGGGCAATGCACATAACTATGGCACCTTTCACCGCCGATTTTTCCGATTTCGGGCAAATAACCGTAAGATAGGCAAAATACAAGAAGCAAATGAAATTTGAAATCATTGTGTAATAGCAGGAAAGCATTATAAGATTATCCTTGTTTCCCATTTGCGATATTGCGGCATACTGCAAAATAATTCCCGCCTCGCAAAGAATAAGAAAAAGAAATCTGTAAATTGATTTGAATATGTTGTTTTTTATGTGCATTATTATTACTCCTTTGTCCGTTTTGTCACTGAGCGTTATTGAATAATCGTTACTTTTTCTGTATTTAAAATAACATCGTTTAGTGAAAATACATCAAAGTATTTGGGAAGTTTCTCGGTTTCCACTATCCCCTTAACGATTTTACCATATTACGCTTTTACAGTAAACAAAAAAATGCTGTTTTTTTGAACTGCATTCAAAAATTTTTTCCTTTATTCTGCTCTCACATCGCTTTTTGCCCGTGCCGGAATAACACCGTCCGAAAATGTGCGGTATATTGCGGCGTATCTAACTGAAACGGGCTGGAAAAAAGCACTTTTACAAAATCCCGATTTCAACGGCAGTGCTAATACCTTTTGCAGTCTTTTAGGGCTTGTGTATTATCTTACAACTGCGGATTTTGTGTGGTTTATTTTATAAAAGAGCAATAATTCCTATTAAATATCAACTCTTATTGACAAGTCGTTGTGTTAAATGTATAATAACTTATGACACCCGGTGTTATAAGTAGTTTTGGAGGAATAATTATTGATTGAGCAAGACACTTTAAAGAATATACGAAATAAAAATTTGTCGGACATTTTACAAGTGTTGCGGAATAAAGGGACTTGCAGTTTGTCTGAACTTTCCCAAAACACAGACGGAGGGCTTACTACCGTAAAAAAATGTGTTGCACAAGCCATTGACTATGGTATGGCGATTGAGGGGAATATCGCCGAATCAACCGGCGGAAGAAAAGCAAGACAGTTTTTAATAAACAGAGAATATCAATATTATTTTATTGCTATTGTTGATAACAATAATTTAATAATCAAGGTTTTTGACTTTGCAATAAATTGCGTTGAAGATTATCAAAAAAGTTTTGAAATGAATTTGTTTTTTTCTGCTCTCAACGAAGAAATTGAAAAGCAGGCAAGAAAATATACAATCGGTACTATCGGGGTTTCGTTACCATGTGTTGTAAAAAACGGCGTTGTGCTTGATTGGTATTATAATCCTGAAATGGTAGGCTTTGATATTAAAAACAAACTTGAAGAAAAATACAAAGCAAATGTTGTTGTACAAAACGATATGAAACTTTCTGCTTTGGGTGTTTTAAACACAGATGAAGTAAATTCAAAAAATATAGTTACAATGCAATTTGGTCATAACGGTGTCGGCATGGCAGGCATTGTTAACGGTCATTTAATTGAGGGCAATACGGGATTTGCAGGTGAGGTCGGTTATATAAATGATTTAAGAAAAAACATCATGGGGGTTTCATATCCTGCAAAAATCGTCAGAAACGCTATTGTATTTTTAAATCCTGAAATTATTGTCTTTTATAAATCAAAAAGGCAAAACGACTTTATGCGAATTTTCGATATTGCGACAAACGGACTGCCCGTATATGCAATACCCGAGTTTAAGGTGTCTGAAGATTATATAGAAGATATAATCAGCGGAATAGCATTACTTATTAACAAATACGGATATTTTAAGAAAAGGGAGAAATAAAATGAAAAAGGGTAAAAAAATTATTATTGCTGTCACATCAATAATGCTCGTTGCCGCATTGGCATCAGGCATTACAGCAGGCTGTTTATATGCTTTCGGCGACAAAATCATTATAGGAAAAACCAAAATCAAGGAGTTTACAACAGAAAACAAAAATTTTAAGGTTGGTATTATCTCCGATACTCAACTTCCACCGACCGAAGAAGCCTTAAAGGAAAGCGACCTTTATGTTAAGCATCTCAAAGACGCATTAACAACTATGAAGAATAACAATGTAGATATGATTATGTTCCCCGGCGATATCGGCGATTTAGGAACATATTTTGCCTTTGAGCTTTATCAAAGCACTATTGACGAGGTTTACGGTGAGGACAGACCGATTATTCAAACGGTTATGGGTAATCACGATTATTGGAACAAAAATGCCTCAACAGCAATAAATCATATCAAAGCATTTAAAGAGGTAATGAACGAATCCCCTTGGACACATTATGTAGTAAACGGCTATCACTTTATCGGAGCTTCTCCGAATAACGGCAGTATGTCAGCCGGTTACAAGGTGACATCAAAATGGCTGGAAAAGGAGCTTGAAAAAGCAAGTGCCGATTCACAGGGCAAGCCGATTTTTGTTATGACTCACAATCAGCCGAAAGATACATGTTACGGCAGTGATGAGTGGGGCGACAGTTCACTCAATGATGTGCTTTCAAAATATCAAAATGTAGTTCTTTTCGGTGGACATTCTCATTATTCGGTTCTCGACGAGCGAACAATATGGCAGGGCGATTATACTGTTATTCAAACACAGTCTCTTTCTTACATTGAGCTTGAAACAGGCAAGGAAAACGGAACAATTCCGCCTAATGCAGACCAAAACCCGATGGGCTATATTATGGAGTTTACAGATGATGAAATTCAAATACACCGTATAAGTTTTGACGGCAGCGAATCGGGTATTGAACGTAAAGCCGATATGCTTTGGACTTTTGATTTGCCATACGAAAATGACGGTAAATACAGTTTTGAAAACAGAAAAAACAGAAATGAAGCACCTGTTATCACCGAGACAACAGGCAGAGCAGTTGTCAACGGAGAAAATGTTGAATTGACCTTTACTGCCGGCGAGGACGATGATTTTGTTCATTCATACAAAGTTGTAATTGACGGCAAGGACGAAAAACTGTTTTTCAGCGATTACTATAACGGAATTGAAAATATGAGCAAGTCTGTCACCCTGAGTCTGAAAACAGACGGCAAAGAGCATACATACAAGATTTTTGCAATTGACTCTTGGGGTGCTGAGAGCACTGACTGTGTTGTTATCAAAACACAATAATCGGGTACGGAAAGGGAAAAAGAAATGAACATTTCATTCAGTATAAAATATCGGGCAAACGGACAAAATTTCACGGCAGATTCCTCAAAAACCGAGCATTTTGATTTGAATATTAAAAACGAAAAGCAACAACTTTATGTTTCGATTTTACCTAAAACGCAGATTAACATAAATGAGTTTTATGTCAAATTAAAATATTCTTATAAGGACAGTGACAGAATATTTGTCAACGGTTATCAAAGTTGGACCGACAGTCTTGAATATGCACCGAAGGGCAAGATGAACGAACTTTCACGGTTAACAGAATTTTTCACCAAGAATACTCCGCTCAAAAATATCGGTATGGTTAAGTCAGGAGATAACCTGTTTCACAAATTCCCGCGCAATCAGGGTGAATTTTACGGTTGGTCTTACGGTTATGTAAGAAACGGCAATCATATTGATTTGTACGGTTCTCTGAGTGAACGCAGTGGCTTCACGGTTGTAACATTTGATGTTTACAATCAGTGTGTTACTGTGGGAAAAGATCTTGAAGGCGTTACTTTTTCAAAGGAAACGGAACTTTTGTCAATGACGGTTATTTCCGATGAATACGAAAAGGCATTTGATACATATTTTGAGCAGATGGATGTTGTTTGCCGAGAAAATAAAAGAAGAAACGGTTATACCACTTGGTATAACTATTACGGTGGTATTACCGAGAATGATGTGAACCGTGATTTGAAAAGCATCTCCAAACTTGACACAAGGGTTGATTGCTTCCAGATAGACGACGGTTACCAAAGAGCAATAGGCGACTGGCTTGTTACGGACAGTAAAAAATTCCCGAGCGGAATGAAAAAAATTGCAGATGATATTCACTCAAACGGTATGATTGCGGGCTTGTGGCTTGCACCCTTTGCAGGTGTGCCAAGTTCAAATCTTTTTAAAGAGCATAAGGATTGGTTCATTAAAGGCAAAAACGGCAAGCCCTATAACACAGGTCATAACTGGGGTGGATTTTATTCACTTGATATTTATAACGAAGAAGCCCGTGCATATATTAAGCATGTTTTTGATGTTGTACTGAATGTTTGGGGCTACGATTTAGTTAAACTTGATTTCCTTTACGGTGCATGCGTACTGCCAATTCATAATAAAACAAGGGGCGAAATTATGTGCGATGCCATGGATTTACTTCGTGAGTGTTGTGGCGATAAACTGATTTTAGGTTGCGGTGTACCGCTTATGCCGGCATTCGGTAAGGTGGATTATTGCCGTATCGGTTCTGATATTGCACTTAATTGGAAACAGAGAAAAAATATAACGAGAGAAGATGTTTCTACTCCACATGCGGTGTGTAATACAATTTTCCGCCGTCATTTAAACGGCAGAGCATGGATGAATGACCCCGATGTATTTCTTTTGAGAGATACAAACATTAAAACTACCTTTGAGCAAAGAAAACTGCAATCCAAAATCAATTCACTTTTCGGCAGTCTTCTATTTATTTCAGATAACACCGACGAGTATTCTACTAATCAGCTTAAAGCACTGTATGATGCTTTTGCTGACAGAGATGTTGTAATAAAACGTGCGGAATTTACAGATAAGAATATTATAGAAACAGAATACACGGAAAACGGTGTTGAAAAAATGTTGAAATTTGATGTTCAAAACGGCATTATATATTAAAAGGATTAGTTATGAAAAAAGTATTTGTAGTTTCAAAGACACATTTGGATTTAGGCTTTACAGACTATGCCGAAAACATAAGGGAAAAATATATCAGTAATTTTATACCCGGAGCCATTGACTTAGCCCGACAAGTTAACACCGCTGATAAAAAATCATTTATCTGGACTACGGGCTCATGGATTTTAAAAGAAGCATTGGAAAATGGCACTCCCGAGCAGAAAGAAAGCCTTACTAATGCTATTAAATGCGGAAATATTGTCCCACACGCATTTCCGTTTACTACTCATACGGAATTGCTTGACAGCGACACACTTGATTTCGGTCTTTCTATTGTAGATATGATTGACAAAATAAGGTGCAGAAAAACTGTTTGTGCAAAAATGACCGATGTGCCGGGACACACAAAATCAGTTGTTCCCATTTTGGCAAAACACGGCATCAAACTTTTGCACATAGGTGTCAACGGCGCCTCTGCCGTACCGGAGGTTCCCGAGTGCTTTTTATGGAAAAACGGCAACGATGAGATAGTTGTCATTTATTCGGGCGACTACGGTGGAGCATTCAAGAGCGATTTAATTGACGAGGTGCTTTATTTTGACCATACCCTTGATAATCACGGTGTACCGTCTCCCGAAAAGGTAAAAGCAAAGCTTGATAAAATTCAAGAGGAATTCCCTGATTACGAGGTCGTGGCAGGCTCGTTAGACGATTATGCCGAGACTATTTGGCAAGTTAGAGAAAAATTGCCTGTTGTCGAAGACGAAATCGGCGACACCTGGATTCACGGCAGTGCGTCTGACCCGTACAAATCCGCTTGCTTGCGAGAGCTGATGCGCCTAAAAAGACAATGGCTTGCCGATGGATCAATGAAAAGGGACATAGAAGAATATACAGGCTTTACCGATAATCTTCTATGTGTTGCCGAGCATACCTGCGGTATGGACACAAAAACATATTTTGCAGATTATGAAAACTATCTGAAACCCGATTTTCAGAAAGCAAGAAAAAGAGATAAAATTTACATTAAGCATCCGTTCAGAGATTTTCCTTATAACATTCTGAATATTATAAACAAAATAAGATTTAACAGCTCTTACAGCATAATTGAAAAAAGCTGGCAGGAGCAAAGAGGGTATATTGATAAGGCTGTAAGTCATTTGAATGCAGAGCATAAGGAACAGGCAAAAAAGGCACTTTTAAGTCTTGTTCCAAGCAAACCCGTCACGTTTGAAGGAGCAGAGAAATATAACAGTGCCGTAAGTATGAGCAATTTTGAGTTTGAGCTCAATAGCTTCGGAGGTATCGGAAAACTTACATACAAGGGAATAGACATAATCAAAGCGAATAACAGACCATTTGCAGAATATCGGTCCTATACAAGCAAAGATTACGATTTTTGGTTTAATAACTATTCTCGTGATTTTGATAAAAACAGCGTATGGTCATATCCTGATTTCGGCAGACCGCTCTTGAAATACGCAGACGGAAAATATCCGCAAGGCCGCTTTTATTACAAAATGACCGATGCGGTTGTCGCAAAAGAAGAAAACGCGGTAAAAGTATCGGTTAATCTTAAATGTGATGAAACTGTCTGTGAATTAGCCGGAGCACCGCGAACAATTCAGGTGTTATACACTATTGACGCTCAGGGAGTTTCTTTTGATGTGCTTTGGCTTGACAAGGATGCTAACCGCACAACCGAGGCGATCTTCCTTCATCTTTATCCTGCTTTTGATGATTTTTCACTGACAAAGCTTGGCAGTAATATTGATTATAAAAGTGTTGTTTCTATGGGTGGAAGGAATCTTCACGCTGTTGAAAAATGCACCTTTAAATGTAGTGGAGAAGAATTTGAAATCCAAAATATTCACTCTCCACTTGTATCATTAGGTCAGGGAAAAATTCTTGAATATGATAATAAAATTGAAGATTGCACTACTGACGGAATTTCCTATGTTCTTTATAACAATGTTTGGGGCACAAACTTTCCTCTGTGGTATGAGGACAACGCCTCGTTTTCCTTTAAAATAGAGAAACGCAGGTAACGATTATGAAATTAGTTTACAGAAAGCCATTAACATTTCCTCTATGGGCAAAGTTCGATGTAAAAAACGCAGAAAAGCAGTTTTATTCATTAACAGCTAACGGAGTAAAATATACTGCAAGCGATGAGGTTTTACCACATTTTAATCATATTGAAATGGCTGGATTCGAGGCTTCATCAATTATTAGCTATCGAATAAGCAAAAACAGAAAATTAAAGTTATATATCCTTTGTGTTTTCCCTCAAATTAGAGTTAATCCAAATGTAACACAGGGTAGCTTTACATATCATTTTAAGAGTATTGATTTCAAAATCAAAAAAGAAGAATGCCTTGTTAAAAGCGTTTTTCTTAATGGAGATTTGAGAATTGAGCAACAAAGCGAAAGCTTTGATATTGTTCGTCAATTTTTTCCTGCCTACGATAAAAAGGCGTTAGTAGAGAATATAATTTTTACAAATAAGAGTAGCAATTCAAGGACTGTATTCTTGGACGATTATAAGGCTTGTAAAAAAATCAGCGGTTGTTATTTTGCTGATAAAAATCAGCATTTCGCTTTTACTAAAGTGTTTTACAATAGTGAGCCTATTGATTCAAGACAGAAATTTACTGTTGAGCCGGGCAAAAGCATAACTCTTACAGTATGCTATTCGGCAGAAGCATTGGACTTAGACGAGATAACGAATCAGATTGATAAAAGGCAGAATTTTATTGGCGGTCTTAAGAACAACCTGTCTGTCTCAACTCCTGACAATTTGTTAAATAAAATGACCGAGCTGTGCAAAATAAGAGCTTGTGAAAGTATTTTTAATACTAAAAACGGGCTAATGCATGGACCGGGTGGCGGCAACTATTATGCTGCGCTATGGACCAACGACCAGTGCGAATACGCAAATCCGTTATTTGCTTATCTTGGCTATAAAAAAGGGCAAGAGCAAAGCTTAAATTGCTATCGCTTATATTCAAGGCTTGCTTCAAGTGATAAGGCTATTCCTACAAGTATTGTTGCTTGCGGTGACGGAATATGGAATGGCGCAGGAGACAGAGGTGATACCTCAATGTATCTTTATGGACTGTGTCGTTATCTTCTTACTACCGGAGATAGAAAAACAGCCAATGAGCTTATCCCGAGCATTGAAAAGGCGATTGATTATGTCGTTAAAAATATAACTGATGATTATATAGTGAAAAGTGACAGTGACGAGCTTGAAAATCGTTTTGAAAGCGGAAAAGCAAATCTTTCTACATCATGCATTACTTATGATGCGTTTATATCACTTGGATATATTTATAGGTCATTCGGTAATAATGATAGGGCAAATTATCTGTTATCACTTGCAGAGAGAATCAAGATGGGTATTGAGCAATATTTTGGCGCCAATGTTGAAGGTTATGATACATACAAATATTGTAATGAGGAAAGAAAACTTCGTTCATGGATATGCTTGCCGCTTACCGTGGGCATTTTAGAAAGAAAGGACGAAACAATAAATGCCCTGCTTTCAAATAAGCTTTACAAACACGGCGGATTTTTAACCAGAAGCGGCGAAAAAACCTATTGGGATCGGTCGGCATTATATGCAATAAGAGGTCTTTTTTACAGTAACGAGGCTGACAAGGCACTTGATGTATTAGAAAATTATTCAAAGGAACGTCTGCTCGGATGTCATCCTCCATATCCTGTTGAAGCATTTCCGGAGGGTAACTCTGCACAGCTTTCAGCGGAAAGTGCTTTGTATTTGAGAATTTTTACGGAGGGTGTATTAGGCTATCGACCAACAGGCTTTGACTCCTTTGAAATAAAACCAAGCTTACCGAAAAAATGGGATAGAATAGATTTTAATAAACTCAATTTGTTTGGAGAGGAATACAATATTTCAGTGATAAACGGAGATTACTATACCGTAAAAATCAATGGTTATACAATAGAAATTGCAAAGGGTGATAGTATGCTTATCACAGAAAGGAGCAATAAATGAAATATTCGGTTAATAGAGCTATTCATTCTGATTTTAATGTGATTGATGAGAATAAGCTCCCTGCAAGAGCATACTTTATTCCTTTTTCAAATAATGATGCTTTAAGCAAAACCGACTACAAAAACGAACGCTACAATTCTGACAGAGTTGTAATGCTTAGTGGCGATTGGGATTTTAAGTATTACGAAAAATTAAGTGATACACCTACCTGTCTTGATACAGATAATACGGATTTTGACAGAATTTCTGTTCCAAGCACTTGGCAGAGAAACGGATATGACCAGATTGCGTATATCAACACCCGTTATCCGTTCCCTAAAAAGCCGCCTCACATTCCCAATGATGTTGCTGTTGGCATTTACAGAAAAAATGTTGAATTGAAAAAATACCGCCGTCAAATTATTTCGTTTCTCGGCGTTGCAGGTGCTTTGGCACTTTATATTAACGGCGAATATGTTGGCTATTCCGAAGGCTCACATAATACCGCTGAATTTGATATAACAGAATTTGTAAATGAGGGCAATAATGAAATTATTGCCGTAAACTATAAATGGTGTAACGGCACATATCTTGAATGTCAGGATATGTTTAGAGAAAACGGTATTTTCCGTGATGTGTATATCATTAATCAGGAGGAAAAGCATATTGACGATTTCCTCTTCAGAACGAGCAAAAATGCTGATTGTACTTATGATTTGAAAATCAAAATTGATGGCAATTTTGATGATGTTGACATTTCCTGTGACCTATTTACAACAAAGGAAAGCAACACAATTATAAAAAATCTTAAAGTAAATGAATGGACGGCAGAAACACCCAATCTCTATGAGGTTACAATCAAAATAAAAGATGTTGAGGTTATTCGTACCTACATTGGCTTTAAGGATGTAAAAATTAACGGCGAGGTATTTTTATTCAATGACAAGCCTATAAAAATGCTCGGCGTTAATCACCACGATACCCATATGACAAAGGGCTATGCTGTTTCTCTTGACGACCTTGAGCTTGATATTAAGCTTATGAAGGAATATAACTGCAATGCAGTAAGAACCTCACACTATCCACCTGACCCCGTATTTTTGACAATGTGCGATATATACGGGCTTTATATAGTGGACGAAGCAGATATTGAAACTCACGGATTCTATGCAATTCCTCACAGTACATATAACCCAAACAGACTCAGCAACGATATTAAGTGGGCGTCACATTATCTTGACAGAGTTAAGAGAATGTATGAAAGAGATAAAAATCATCCGTCAATCACTATGTGGAGTTTGGGCAACGAGTCCGGCGGATACAAATGCCAGGATGTTTGCTATGATTTTCTTAAAAAGGTTAATCCTGAAATTCCTGTTCACTATGAGGGTGCAATACGCAGTAAGCGTTGGGCTTATGATGTAGTTTCAAGAATGTACGGCACACCTGATTTGATGAGAAAAATTCTTAAGGGTACGGCAGGAAGCAAGTATAAGGGCAAGCCTTTCTTCCAATGTGAATACGCTCACGCAATGGGTAACGGACCCGGCGGACTTGAGGAATATATGGAGCTTTTCTATTCCTCAAATCAGTTTATGGGCGGTTGTATATGGGAATGGGCAGACCATAGTGTTTATGATGAAAATGCAAAATACAAGTGGACATACGGCGGCGATCATAATGAGCCTATTCACGACGGAAACTTCTGCGTTGACGGACTTTTTTACCCCGACCGCAAGCCGTCAAGCGGAGCTCTCGAAATGAAAGTCTGTTACAGACCGATAAGGGCTGAATATTCGGGAAACGGCTTCTTTGAGCTGAAAAATACAAGATACTTTAAAGATAGTGCAGACATTGAAATTTCTTATGAAATAATTAAAAACGGCGAAGTTTATGAAAACGGAAAAATAACCGATGTGCTTGCTCCGATGACAAAGAAGAAAATCAAAATAAATTCTTCTTTGTTATCAGAAAAGAGCGAAGATATTTTTGTGAACTTCATTTATAAGGACAAAAATGACGGCAGAGTAATTGCTGTTGAGCAAGTAACAGTTTCTCTTGCAAAGGTTAAGGGCAAAAGTGTTTGCAGTAATGCTCAAATAAGTGATTCCAACGACCAAATTGTTGTTTCGTTTGATAACGGTAATGCTTTGTTTGACAAGAAAAAAGGACTTGTCAGTTACAAACTTGGCGGCAAGGAATATCTTAATCAAAATCCGTTAGATAAACAAAATGGATTTGTTCCGCACATTTACAGGGGCAGACTTGATAATGACCAATATATGGTAATATTCTGGAAAATCATCGGTCTTGACTGCTCAAGGGCAAAACTTGTTTCATGTAAAGTGAAAAATGTAAACGGCAAAAAATGCGTAAGCACCGTTTATAATTTTGTAACAAGAGGACTGTTTATACTTGCAAGAGCAAGGGTTGACTATTTGTTTGAAAAAGACGGCAAAATGAGAATTAACGCTTCTCTCAAAAAGGTTTGTCCTCTCACCGACCAACTGCCGCGCTTCGGCGTTCACTGTGAGCTTCCGGAAAGCTTTGAAAATGTTGAGTATTACGGCAGAGGACCGGTTGAAAACTATTCCGACTTCAAGGAACATTCTCCAATAGGTGTTTATGAAACTACTGTTTCAAAAATGCCTCACAAATATATCAAGCCTCAGGATTCAGGAAACAGAGGCGATGTTCGTTACAGTATTGTTATGAATGAAAACGGTACAGGTTTGAAATTTACTGCCGTGGAGAATTACTTCAGCTTCAATGCAAATCACTTTACATTGAATCAGATTAAATCAGCAAAGCATATTGAGGACTTACCTGATACCGCTACTACATTTACTGCCGTTGACGGCTTTGTGAGAGGTACGGGCTCGGGAAGCTGCGGACCTATTCCGTCAAAGGAGCATCAAATTAAATTCGGCTACACTTCACCTCTTGTATATTCCTTTGAGGTTGAACCGTTAGAATAAAGGAGAGTTTTTATGAAAAAGAAAATAATAATATCAACTGTTGCAATTATTCTCTGCGTTGCTCTGATTTTTAGCTTGACGGCATTTGCAGGTGATGGATTTACAAATTTGGAAACCCCTGTAAATGCAGAGAATTTAGCTTCATCTCAGATTGAAAGCGTTGCTGACAGTAAGGAAAGCAAGAAGCCTGTTAATGCTGTTGATTCCGATACGAAAACTGTATGGAAATCATCAAAAAGTACGGATTCTCTTGTTTTAACATTCAAAGAGGAACAGACTTTTAACACGGTTGTAATTCGTGAAAAGGGTTGGAAAATAAAGAATTTCAGTCTTTCATATTATGTCGATACTCCCGGCAACGAACATTGGGAAACATTTTACAGACAGGATTCGGTAGAGGATTATCGCTACTGTGCATTTGACACCGTTACTGTCAAGCAGTTGAAATTTGAAGCCACATCAACAAACGGTTGTTTCAAAATCAGCGAAATCGAGATATACAATTCTCCAAAAAAGAATATTGACGGCTTCAGAGTATCGGATTATGTTGTAACACCGCAGCTCGCAAAAGGAGAATTGTTTAATCCCGAATCAAGTAATTGTCTTCAGCCGGAGTATTGTGATGTGGTAAATCAAATACATATCATCGCATCGGCAAAATGGAACAATGAGGGTGAGCTTATTATCCCCGACGGTTTAACAGGTGATGAGTTAAAGGCTTGCGTAAAGCAGATGAGAGATTTTTACGGCGAAAAGGACCTTGAAATTTTTGCCACCGTATTCTTTAATGCCTGCGACCCTGATACCGTATTTACACAGTACGGAGATGTTGTTATTGAAAATACCGTTGCATTTTTGCGTGAATACGGATTTGACGGCGTAAGCTACGACTGGGAGTATCCCAACAGGAAACAATGGGATTTGTTCAGTGAGCATCTTATAAATCTGAAAAAGGCACTTTCAAAATATGATATGAAGGTTTCCTGTGCGGTTTGCCCTTGGAATTTTTATATGAGCAAGGAAGCAATCGATGCTCTTGACCAAATAGAAATTATGTCATACGATTTGTTTGACAATGACGGTAATCACAGTTCATTTGCAAGCGGCGCCGTACAGCCTGTTGAATATTTCCTTGACAAAGGCTTTAAGCCGGAGCAAATTAATTTAGGTTTGCCGTTTTACGCAAGACCAAAGGACGGTTCGGGAATTTGGATTAATTATGACAACCCCGAATACACTCCTGTTGACAGATTCCAAAACTATTCAAACGGTATGTGGTTTTCGGGAACACAGATGACAATGGACAAAACTGCTTATGCTATTGAGAAGGGATTGGGCGGTATGATGATTTTCACCGCTACGGAGGATGTTGAATACAGCAGCGATTTAAGCCTTCTCAAGTCAATAAGAACTACTATTGATACACGCACAATATCAGATAAAAGCAAGGAGGATATAAAATGAAAACTGCTAACAAAACAAGCAAGTCAATACTTTATTTTTTCACCTCTGCACTGTTATCAGCGGCAGCAATTTTTGCAATTAATCACTATATTGAATTTGTTGAGCAGACTGCCGGCTCGTATAATATAGTTATGCTTTTCGGTCTGCCATTAAGAGATTTTCTTATAACGGTATTGATCATTGCAGCAGGCATACTTGCTTTCCTGACCTTTGTTATTAAATTCAAATATGATACTGAAAATAAAAGAATGTATCCTTTTTATTTGATAGGAATGGGTGTGCTTTGGATAGTTTTGCCGTTTTTATCTGTTTATACAATAAGCAGATTTACAGGTACTCTGATTATCCAAACAGTAAGCGGTATTGCTATTATTGCAAATGTTGTTTTTATGATGATAAGTGTATGCTGCGGTATAATCGCAGTGATAGATCTTATTCAAAGTTTAATTGCATCAGGCAAAAAAGAAGAGACAGCGAATTTTTCGGCAATGCTTTTGACAGGAATTACGACAGGCTGTGCGCTTGCCTTTTTATTACCTGCTGTATTAAACTCAATAATAGGCTTAAGCGGAATTTTCACTTTGTTTGGAGTATTGATATCGCTTACAGGTATAATAAGCTCTTTTTTAAAAAACTAATTAGTCTGACGAACTTATAATCAGTACCGTTTCACAATGAAAAGATATATTGTTCAATGCAAAAGCGCATCAAATTAAATTCGGCTATACCTCATCTCTTGTATATTCCTTTGAGGTTGAGCCGATTAAATAAACAGAAAAAGTGTTTCAGCCAATCAATAGTATGGAATTAAGGAGCGAATATAAAAAATGAGTATTGGCTACCGTAATTATGATAAATATCCCTTTGTTAAAGCAGAGGGCAAGGCATATTCGGGATATGAACAAATCAAAAGCCTTATAATGAGCAGTGATGAAAGGATATTTGTTTTTGATTGCTATCCGGTGGTTGATATCAAAAGCATAGTTGACTCAATCGGCGATTTATTTGATGAGATTTTTTACACAGATACCTGTGCTTATTATGGCGAAGAATTAACTGAAAAAATGCAGAAAAATCTCACCGACGACAGAATTTTCGGTGTAATGACTACCGATTATTTGAGCGATTATTTTATATATGACAAAATAAAAGAAATTCGGTATGATATTTGCAACAGTGTTGGCCGCGTGCTTGTAATCGGCGTTGGTGCTTTGCTTGTGTGGAAAAGCAATTTTAATGTTCATTGCTCAATTACAAGGTGGGAAAGCCAGTTAAGATTTCGCAAAGGTGCACCTAACTGGAATTGTGAGAATTTTGATATGGATCCACTGACAAAGTTTAAGCGCGGATATTTTGTCGAGTGGAGAATAGCCGACAAGCATAAAATCGAAAATCAAGATAATTTTCATTATTATATGGATACAAATTCCATTGACTGTCTAAAAATGATTTCGAAAGACGATTATTGCAATGCACTTGAAAAAGCAGTAAATACTCCTTTCAGGGTTGTCCCATATTTTGACCCCGGTGTATGGGGAGGACAGTGGATGAAAGAGGTTTGCGGTCTTGATAAATCGCAAAATAATTTTGCGTGGTGCTTTGACTGTGTTCCCGAAGAAAACAGTATGCTCTATGATTTTGACGGAGTAAAAGTAGAAATGCCTGCTATTGATATTGTTTTGAATAAGGGTAAGGAACTTTTAGGCGAGCGCGTTCAGGCAAGATTCGGTAACGAATTTCCCATTAGATTTGATTTTCTTGACACTATGGACGGAGGAAATCTTTCGCTTCAGGTTCATCCTACAACTCAGTACATCCGTGAGCGTTTTAACATGAATTATACACAGGATGAAAGCTATTATATTCTTGACAGTGGCGAGGATAGCTGTGTTTATTTGGGCGCAAAGGAGGATATTGCACCCGATGAATTTATCGGTGCACTTAATGAAGCACAGATGACAGGCAAAATTGATGTTGAAAAATATGTAAATAAATGGAGCGCAAAAAAACATGACCATTTTTTAATTCCCGGAGGAACTCTTCATTGCTCGGGCAGGAACACTATGGTGCTTGAAATTTCAAGCACACCGTATATTTTTACATTTAAGTTATGGGATTGGGGCAGACTTGGGCTTGACGGAAAGCCACGTCCTATCAATATAAAGCACGGCAGTAAGGTTATCAATTATTCCCGTGATACAAAATGGGTTAAGGAAAATCTTATCAATAAATTTGAATTTCTTGAAAAAACAGATACACACAAGACGGAAAAAACAGGACTTCATATTGATGAACCCATTGAAACCGTACGCCATTGGTTTACCGATGAGGTTTACCACAAATCGAACGGAAGCGTTTGTGTGCTTAATCTTGTAGAAGGCGAAGAGGCTGAGGTCGTAAGCCCTGATAATTCCTTTGAGCCTTATATTGTTCATTATGCAGAAACGTTTATCGTTCCTGAAAATGTCGGTGACTTTATAATAAAACCTACCGATAAAACAAAGGGTAAAAGGCTGGCAACAATAAAAGCATATATTAAGTAATTGCCGGGTAATTACGTTTTTAGAGCAAAAGTTCTTATAAATATCAAGGAGAATACTTATGAGTGAAACAAAAGAAAAAGAAACATTGAAAACCAAGATTGTCAATGGTGTTGGTAAATTCAAATCCCATTGGAACAAGCCGCCTGAGGGATATCAGGTTTCCTACAAAGAATTTGCAGCCTTTGCTGCGGGATGCGGAAGCCCGAATCTGTTAGGTGTTTTGACACAGTACACAACAATTGCAACAAGCGTTCACCTGATGATTTCATACTTCAAAATGTCAACAGGTATGGCGTGGGTGCTTACTATCCTTGCTTCTGCAATTGCAATCATTCGCTCGCCTATTCTTTCAATGATGATTGATAACTCCAACGGCAAAAGCGGTAAATTTAAACCGTTTTTAGTTTGGTCGGCAATCGGAACTGCTGTCAGTTTTTCATTTGTGCCGTACATACCGGCTTCGTGGATGAATATTCATATTTTCAGCATACCGCTTCCCGCAATTCCTATTATGGGAGTTCTTGAATCTTCCACAATTGATTTTAATTTAGGTATTCTTTTAGCCTTTATACTTATTCAAATCGGTTTGTTTTTTATTACGCTTCTAAATCAGTGCATTGCAGGAATTGAGCAAACCATTTCAACAGTTGCCCAGGAAAGAGCAAATATAGGTTCAATCAAGGGCTTGGTGTCAGGTCTGCCAAGTTCGATTGTAAACATTATTCTGCCTATTCTTGCAGGAACACTTTTTGCAAATCAGGGCGGCTGGAACGCAGTCGGTATGTATCGTATCATTTTCCCCGTTTGCGGTGTTATAGGTGTTTTAATGGTGTTCTTGCTCGTCAAGGGCGTTGAGGAAAGGACCGTTGTTAATCAGGAATATGTTGCAAAGGTTAAGTTTTGGGAGGGTATGAGACTTCTCAGCAAAAACAAATATTTTTGGATTATAACAATATTCAACGCATTTAATGCCATAAGAAATCTTGCAAACATTACCACTTGGATAACTCAATACAGTTTTGTGTCCGACACAGCAAAAACAGTTGTCGGTCTGTATTGCTCAACAATTCTGATGAATGCCATTGCAGTTGCACTGCTTGTTGGACCGTTGCTTATAAAAAAAATGGGAAAGAGAAATCTGATGATACTCTCTTGTGGGGGATATGTAGTAATGATTGCACTTCAGGTTCTTTTCCACAAAAAACCTGTGCTTATTCTTGTCGTTTCATTCTTTGAACAGTTCTTTGGAGGCTTCTATTTCTTAACGAGCCTTATGACTTCGGATATAATGGACGATATTCAAATGAAAACGGGAAAACGTCTTGAGGGATTCTGGCAGAACTATATGGCGATTGTTACAACCGTAATCGGTGTGTTCGCCGGAATGCTTACTCCTTTGTTCCTTTCATTCGGCGGAGTAGGATTTTCCGACGATATTTCCATCGCACTGCAAAATGCCGAACTCAGAAACAATATTTTCTTCTATCAGTCATTACTTTCTCTTATTGGTGCAATAATCGTTGCAGTACCGTTCTTCTTCTACGACCTTACCGAAAAGAAACACGCAAATATTGTGCGTGTGTTAAGAATAAGAGCAGCAGTTGAAAATTTCAATGACAATATGCTCCAAAAAGAAGATATTACATACCTGCGCGAAATTGTTGATTACGCAAATGAAACAAATGAGCCTATGGTTACGGATGAACTTTCGAAATATGATTGTATCAATAAAATCTTAGAAGCAGAAATAATAGAATAATTATCAAATATGAGTATTATACTTGATAATTAACCTAAGGGGCTGTAAAAAACGCCCTAAAAAATCCGAGATTCACGATATTGTGAGTCTCGGATGATTTTTTGTGTTGTTAACTTGTTGAAAACTAATTTTTCTGCGATTTCAG
>CASEDF010000018.1 GCA_949286705.1 uncultured bacterium
TGCTAAGCCAAAATATGCATCGCTGTTATTTGTTGCATAACGCCACGGGCTTGTTATATCTATAGTTTTTCTTTTCGTCATCATAGGTGCAAATGCCGCTAATACTATCGTCAGTATCAGCATTACTACCATCATCTCGGCTAAGGTGAATGCAGGTTTTCGGACATACGACAACCCAATATTATATCCTCTTAAAGGAGTTACTTCTTGTTTCATACAATCTTTTTGCATATTATCCCCTATTACAATAAAGTAATTATAACAAAATATTCAAAAAAATCAATAATGCCCCGAACGAGCGCGATTTTGTTACCTGCCGGTCTCGCAGGTGGGTGAGCGCCTCGACAAATCCGTTTCCCGCTGGCGATGATTAATCGGCGGGTATACTGCAATGTCAGACAGAGTCAACTCTCCCTTTTAGTATAATGTAGGAACAAAATTAACACCCGTCCGGAGCATTAACATGTTAACACATGTTATTTTGCTTTTCAATAGTTCGCAGGGTAGAATGATAAATCAAATTCCCAAAGTTATTTATCTACCATCTCATTGCAAGAGTTTCCATTGCTTGTTTTTCTGCCAAATCGGCTCTTGCAAGTGCCGCCTGCCCTTTTGTTTGATCTTCACCCTGAATTCTGACACCAACCGGTGACGGAATATATGTTCTTACAGGTTCCAAAACCTTGCCGTCATCGTCTTTTTGTTCGCCGTTAATAATTGTTGTATTATTTACATTATTAGTGACTGTTGATTGCGGGGCTTGATATTTTTGACCGTTCTGATACATATTTAACAAATTCGTCGGAGTATTCGGGATTACTGTCGGCTGATTGTTGAACGGATTGTTGCTTGTTTGTGCAGCCTGCTGTTGTTCAGGCAGCTGTTCGGGTTCTTTTTCTTCGTCAAGAACGGATTTTGTCGGTCTGCCGAAAACTTTATTTTCAGCTTTGGTACATGCCTTTGCAATAACCGGAACTATTACAGCCATAGGAATTGCAATTCTCAAAGGTACACCGCCCAGGTTTTTCAAGAAATTTGGAATTTTTCTCAAAAAATTAAGATTCATTTTTGAAGTTGATTTATAAGCTGCACGGGTTTCGTTGCCCATATTTATAAATCTGCCTATACCTTTAAAGAAACGGGTTACCGGATTTTTGACACCTGCACGCAGCATATCGGAAAGTGCATTTTTAGCAGCTTTATATTCAGCCTTTGATGCAAATCCGCCTGCCTTCGCTTTTTCATTAAAAGCTTTTAATGCCGCACGATAAGCTTCCACACCTTTTTTATCCAGACCAGCATATTTCATACCGCCGACTTTATGCATTGCTACATAAGCTAAAGGCAAGGCCATAAAGTAAGAAAAATCGTTTACAAAACGCTCCATAAATGTTTTAAATTTTTCACCTTTAGGCGCGATAAATGAATTTGCCAGCATATCTCCAAAGATAAATGCCTGCATAAATACAGCTAATTTACCGCCTGCAAATCTGTTTGTTGTGCCTTCCAGAAAATAAGCAAACGCTTTGGGTAAAAATCTTCCGAGTTTTGTTTTATTACCTTTCCCCAGAGTAGCTGTAAATTTATTTCTCAATTCAGGTATGGTAACTTTTCTTCCGAATAAATGTCCTTTAACTTTGCCCAGAGTTCCGTATTTTCTGCTTACTGAAATTGACATTTTATTATCAGCTTTTAACAAAGCATTATAAATCTTATCTGCATTTTCAAGAGCATCTTTAGATACATTTTCGAATTCTGCCAGGTTTCGGAAGCCGAGTTTGCGAACTTTTACATGTTTAGAATATTCATTCAGCCCCTGAATACCTTTTTTACTGAAAATTTTATTGATACTTGCATCTTTTATACCCAATGCACGCAATTCTTCTTTGGCAAGAGCCGCAGCTTTATCGGTTTTATTCAAACCTGATAATGTTTTTGCAACATTATCAATCTGATCTTTTGTATAACCAAATTGTTCAAGCTTATTGACATCGTCAATCGGTTTCATAAAATAACCGAACAGCTGATCCGTATCCATTGCAAGAAAACCTTTAAGACCACCGCCCGAATTTTTTGCAAATTTCCATTCTGCCTGAGTAGGAGTGTTTTCTAAAGCATAAGCGACTTTACTTTTTCCTGTAAGCCAGTGCCAGACTTTGCCTATGCCATGATAAACTTTTTGAGTACCTTTGCCAATTGCAGTACTGGTAAATCGTGTCTGAACATTATCACCAAAGCTGCCTATTTTCCCAAGGATGGATTTGTCATATTCACCGGCACATTTTGGTCCGAATTTATCCATTGCCTGCGCTAATGCATACCATGTTGCAAGGGTTAATCCTAAAGTAAGATTGGAATTACCGTTTTCAGACGCCTTAACGCGATTCGCCAGATATGAATTATCGACAGACTGTTTCACTGCATGACCGTCAATTGCCTGCATTGCGGGATTATTTCCGCCTGCATAAGACTGTCCGGCTGCCTGCATCGGTATATTATAAGGATTTATATTATTACTAACCATACTACCTACCTATATTATATATAAAAACAAAATCCACCGTATAATTGCCTTTTTAAATACAATGTAACGAAATGTAACAAGTTTTATCTTTTTTGAAATCGGGATAGAAGTATATACTTTATATATATGTAAGAACTGAGAGAGAGATTTAAAAATGGCAGTAGCAAATTTAAAAAAGATTGACGAAAAGCTGAAAGATATTTATAGCGAACAAGTCACAACAACAGCCGCAAATAATGCACAGCCGTTTGTTGATAAATCAGAACTGTTATTTGAGCAAATGAATTTTATTGCGATGTATAATAAACAAGCTTTACATTTAATCTAATATCCTATATTCCTATTAAAAGTTTTTTAACTAACTCCAATTTATTTTTCCCCTACAAATTTTCACCTGATTTTGCAAAAAGTCAGGTTTTTTTTATGAAAAATTTTGCGGTAATTTTTCGTGATAAAATAAAAATATGAAATTATGCGTTTTTCAAGGAACTTTTAACCCGATACACGTTGCCCATTTAAAGATGGCTGACTATGTGTTGGAAAATTACGGATTCGACAAAATTATATTCATCCCCGCATACAGACCGCCGCACAAAAATTATGATATTACGCTCACACCGCACAGGTTCAAAATGGTTGAACTCGCGGCTCTATCAAACCCCAATTTCAAAGTTTCCGATATCGAATACAAAAAAGAACGAAATTCCTATACCTATCTCACAATTCTTGAACTTTACAAAAAATATAATATTGAAGGGAAAATTAACTTTATAATAGGAACGGACGCTTTCAAAAAAATTGACACATGGTATGAAGCAGATAAATTAAAAGAACTTGTAAATTTTATAGTTTTTGTACGGGAAAATGAGCTTGATAACAAAAAATATCAGGAATTAAAAGAAAAAGGGTACAATTTTACATTCGCAAAAATGAATTTTCAAGACATTTCATCAAGCAATATACGAAAAAATATCCAAGAAGGTCACGATATAAGCGAATTTGTTACAGATAAAGTAAAAGGATACATAGAGCAAAATGGATTATACAAAAATAAGTAAAGAAGAAATTTTGAACTGGATGAAAAAAAATCTTTCGGAAGAACGCTATGAGCATTGCCTCGGAACTGCCGAATGTGCAAAAGAGCTGGCTGAACAATTTCACGAAGATGAGAATAAAGCTTATGTTGCAGGACTTTTGCACGATTGCGCAAAATGTTTTGACAATGAAAAGCTGCTTGACATAATCCATAAAAATTTAAAAGTCGACGAAAACGAATTAATGAATTACAAAACGCTTCACGCGCCAGTGAGCGCATATTGCGCAAATAAAGATTTTGGAGTTTGCGACAATGAAATTTTATCCGCAATCCGCTGGCACACTCTGGGTAAAAAAGATATGACGAATTTTGAAAAAATAATTTTTCTCGCAGATAAAATTGAACCTAATACCCGTGATAAAGAATACCGTGAAGAAATTTGCAAAATTCTAAAAGAAAATAACGGACTTGATAAGGCACTTCTAAGATGCTATAAAGAAACCATAAAAAGCCTTGTAAAACGTGAATTAAAGATTTGCCCCGCCACTATCGACATATATAACAACCTGATTGATATAACAAATAGTAAAGAATGTAAATAAATTGCTAAAAAAGTCGCATATTCGTGATAAAATAAATTCACAGAGAGGGAATACTTATGAAACTATTGGAGATTAAGAATAATCTTGTAAAAATATCCTATAACGATGAAGATAAAATAGCTCTGGCACAATTTATCGCACTCGTAGACAGCAACAAATCTTATGTGGCACAGATTGTAAATCTAAAAGCGGAAATTAATACAAATTATGCTATAGCAAAATTAATTTTCACCTTCAATGATGAAGGGATTGTAGACAATTATGACGGTTCTATTCCCTCAATAAAAGCACAGCTTTCACATTTAGCTTCTGAAGATATATTAAAACTTCTGCCGGTGGAAAAGCCGATTGCGTTCGGGGAACTTGCCCAGCAAAATACAATGTTAAAAGTCGATCAAACAATATTTGAAAAAAACCTTACTATATGCGCTGAAAAATTTGATAACATCAATACCATTGTAAAAAATTCGACCGATCAATTGGCACGTTACAAAGAAAAAGTCGTTGTAATTGATGTTGATCACACTTTTGGCGAATTTGAACCTGTAAGATTTAAACGCGATTTCAAACTTCCGCTTAACGCAAAGATGATAGATTACATTTACGAAAATGACTTGACGGAAGTAGATGCAACAAGCAAAGCTGTTATTCAAGATATTTTTTATGAAGTGCAGCAATATACAAAAACTGTTGAAGGAAACTTTATCCCATTTGAGACTTTCTTAAATGTAGTTTCCCAACAGTATGAACAGTCAAATATACCGGAATTGGCACTTTTAAAACATAAACTGTTAAAATATCAGGAAGAAAATGTATTTGCCCAGTCAAAAGAAGAACTTGACCTATTTAAAGAAGCTATTGAAGAAAATCAAATCAGCTATGTTGATATTGCTGATGTACCGGATACCTTGCAAAAAGAACTTATTTCCTATATCCATGGCATTCTTAATTCCTTTGACACGTATATTTATATGTTTGTGAAGCTTACTAATAAAAATGCAGATAAAAAATTACTTATGCAAATTCTTGACAATGAACATATTTTCACAACAATTATTTGCAGCCATAATTATAAATACTTGCCTGAATTAAAACAACGTGCAGAAAACCTTATTTTCTTTGCTCCGCAGACACTTCAACATGATTTTGCAAGCTACAACACACTCCTGAATAAATTAAACTCTAATGAATTCATTATATACGGCGAATTGACGCAAAATGTTCCTTTCATATTAGAATTAAGAGAATTATCGCAAGATAAAACCGAAGAAATTCAAGAAGAAATGCAAGAAGAAACCCACGAGCAGGTATTTGACAATTTGCAAGAAGAAAATATCGTATTAGAAGAAGAAGCGGCACAAAATAATACGGATGACAACACAATATATGATTTTGATGCGACAGAAGATAATGAATTAACGGAAGAAAATTTAACCGCAGAAAGCCTGACTGAACAAGAGGTTTCTCAAAACGTTACGGAAGAAGATCCGGAGCAAACTGATACTTTAAACCATGAAGATCTTGTAGAACAGATCGCAAAAGATGTTGATGAAGTATTTTATACAAAACCTCAACAAGCGCCGACAATTGAAGATATAACATCACCTGATACAATAACAGAAGATGACCTTGATTTTATTGATGATTTATCCGTTGAACAACCGGTGCTTGAAAAACAACAAATGGAAGAAGAACACCCTTTAGAAAATAACGATTTTGAAATTAGTAATGAATTACCGTTTGAAGAAGAACACCCGCTTGAAGAACAACCGGAAGAAATTCAAGAAGAAATATTAGAGGAAGAGCCTTCCTTTGAAGATGTTCAGCCCGAATTTGAAACAGACAATGCATCCGGTACTGACGAACTTATAGAGGAGCCGCAGCCTCCTGTAGTACCTATTTATCCTTCGGATGAACCGGTTTTAGATACTGACGCACCGGCATTTGAGCAGGGTGATATGGTGTCGCACCCGAAATACGGAAAAGGTGTTATTGAAAAATTAATTAAATACGGCAATAAAACACTTTGCTCAATATCCTTTGAAAATGTAGGAAGAAGACTTCTCGATCCGGCTATCTCAGAATTACAAAAAATTGATTAGCTACCCTGATGCTAGACGCCGGAGTTTACTTTTCATAAAGGATTGCAAAAATACCGAAGAAAGTATTAGTATCATTCCGATAAAAAATGATATATTAAGCTCCTTCGCTTCACCTAAAAATATCGTTGCAATGCCAATTCCGTATAACGGCTCTAAATTCCCGCACAGAGAAACCGTAAATGGAGAAATAACCTTCAAAACCTGAATATGAAGTATATATAAGCCTATAGTGCAGAAGAAAGCCAGCACAAGCAAATACCCGAAATCCGAATATGAAGGCAAAAGATTTTTTACCGGATTAAAATATAAATAAAATGGCATTATAATACTTATAAATAATGCTCCGCCGCCAAGCTCGTAAAACAGCATATTTTTAGAAGGCTTTTCAATAACTTTGTTGTATAAAGTATACAACGCAAATACCGCAGCAGACAATATCCCAAGAATTATACCAAATCTGTTTCCTGTATCAAAGTTAAATATTAACCCTATTCCCAAAACAGCAATCAAACTGTAACACAAATCACTCCGGCAAAATTTAATTTTTTCTATCAAAGGTTCAAAAATTACAGTAAAAAATCCGACAAGCGAATAGCAGACAACCCCCACCGATACATTTGCATACTTTATGCTCCCGTAAAAAAGCAAAAAATGAAGCCCCAAAAGTGCCCCGACACCCATAAGAGTTAAACTGTCCTTCATACTTTCTTTCGGGAAAGTTTTTGCCATGCAAAACAAAACACAAAGAATTAAAAAAGCAAACCAGAGCCTGTAAAACACCAGAAGACCTTCGTTAAGCTGTATCAACTTTCCGAAAATTCCGGTAAAACCCGCGAGTAAAACAGATATGTGCAATTTAATATAGTTTTTCATACCCACATTTTATGCACACATTAAAAATTTATCCAGCAAGTTGTTGATAAATTTCCAAATATTTTTTAGAGCTTTTATCCCATGAAAAATCAGCTTTCATAGCAGACTTACGCATAGCCTCGAGTGTCGGTTTTTCCTGATAAACTCCGAGCGCGCAATTTACAGCCTGCATCATATCCCAACCGTCATAACGCCAGAACTTAAAGCCTGTCGAATCATTTAAAGGATACCCCGTAACAGTATCTTCAAGTCCTCCTGTTGCTCTGACAATAGGCAAAGAACCATAATGCATTGCTATTAACTGGCTTAAACCGCACGGTTCAAATTTTGAGGGCATAAGGAAAAAGTCGCTGCCTGCATAAATAAGGTTTGCGAGGTCGGCTTTATAGCCTATATAAGCACGAATATTAGCCGTGTTATTTGAAAGCCAGATCAAAAGGTTTTCGTAATCACCATTTCCGCTTCCTAAAAATACAAAATCAGCATTCGTATTTTTCATATCGTTTTCAGCCTGTCTTATGAGGTCAATCCCCTTTTGACCGACAAGACGCGAAATAAATGCAATCAAAGGTCTTTCGGGATTATAATTCAACCCGAAAAATTCACACACCGCCTTTTTGTTTATTTCTTTTTTTTCAAGAGATCTGTAAGTATAATTTGCCGCAATATTTTTATCGGTTTTAGGATTAAATACAGAGTAATCAATGCCGTTAAGAATACCTACAAGCTTATTCTGATTCATACGGAGTGTATAATCCATGCCCTCGCCATACTCACCCGTCAAAATTTCACGTGCATAATTCGGAGAAACCGCAATAACTTTATCGGAATAATTTATGGCACCCTTCATCCAGTTGACTTTACCGTAATGTTCAACACCCCATTCATTATATACAATATCTTTACGCATATTTGCGAAATCAAGCACATCCTCAAACCAAACCCCTTGATATGCAAGATTATGTATCTCAAAAACAGTTTTTGTATTTTTCCAGAAATCATCATATCTGTAGTTGCTGTGTAAATATACAGGAATCATCGCGGTATGCCAATCATTTGCATGAATAACATCAGCTTTAAAATTCAAAGCTTTTGCATATTCCAAAACAGCAAGTGAAAACGCAATATACCTTTCATGTTCATATCTTGTATCCAGCCATTTCGGATAAACTTCTTTAAAGCAGGTAAAATACCAGTCATTATGTATAAAAAACACATTTATATTTGTATCGGGCAATTTACACATAAAGAGTCTGAATTTATGTCCCTGATTACCAAACGTAAGCCACATTTCGGAATTTTCAAGCTCTTTTATACCGTATTTATCAGCGTCAATCAGACCGTGAAAAGGTGTAAATACCGCAATTTCAGCATCATCTTCCAGATATTTGGGCAAACTTCCTACCACATCGGCAAGACCGCCTGCTTTTGAAAATGGTGCGACTTCGGCTGACGCAAATAAAACTTTCATTATTCCTCACTTTCTGAGCTGTTTATTGTCTCTTCATTTACTTGTTCATCAGAAATTTCTTCCGTACCGGAGTTTTGATTTTCGGCAGATACAACTTCCTCTGCGGAGTTATCACCCTCAAGCATGTAATGCCCCGGTGCAACATCAAAATCAAATTTTATATTATATTTTTGCGTAATATAATATGCCTGATTAAGACAAATCTGAGCTTTATCAACATGCCCGAGATACATCATGATTTTAAACATATTGTATTTAAACAGTAAAATAACAAAATCACTTGCTTTTCCGTAACGTTCCAGCTGAATTATTGAATTATTAAGCATTCCGTATGCAACATCAAATTTTTTCTGTCTGATATTCATTTCACTCAAAAAATACCAGCCCAAATGCTGCAAAAGATACATTCCTTGATTTTTAACGGATTTAATAATTTTATAAATAATAGAAGAAGCCTTTTTGTAGGATTCGAGATTTATATACGTATATCCTATTAACAAATCACAAAAAATTTCTATTTGGGCGAGATTGCGTGCTTTGGAATGCAATTTGGCAAGATAAATTTCTTCTGCAAATTCCTCAAAATTATCCTTTTTATTCACAAATGCATTGATAATATAATATATAACTTTAGAGAACTTATCATCAGATGTCATGTCTTCGGAGATAGACACTTCGCGTCCGGCCATAAGCTCCTGTACCTGAATAATTATGTCATAAGATTTCGGAATAAAGCTCAATGAAGAATAAGCAAGATCAAGAAAATCTTTCACATTGCCCTTGAGCTGAATTACATTAGCCAGAGCAATATATCCGACACAGTCAATAATTAATTTTTTAAATTGTTCTTCAGTCATATGCTCGGGTTTTATTTTATGCATATTTTCATCACTGATAACGTTTAAAACCTTATATCCTACATCAATACAATCTTCCATAGCACCGATATTGAAAAGTATTTCAACATGAACTAAAGACATCAATAAGAAATACAAATTAAAATTAGGTTCATCAGGATCAATTGACGCATTCGGGATTAACGACAAAACTTTATGAGTAAGGCAAAGAGCATGAGTATACCTTGCAGACCCCAGAGCGCCATGTATCATTTTTGAACATAACGTTATAATTTTATCAATATCAGTTGTTTTTTCCAAATTTCTAAGCGTCAATTCAGCAATATCCTGAGTTTTTTCAGGAACATACTCATACAAATTGTCAGAAATATTTTCATAAAGTTTAAGCTTATAAGCTTCAATATCCTCATCCGATTCATCAGTATCCTTTTTCTTTTCCAAAAGGTTAAGAATTTCTGTTGAACAATTCAAATACGCACTAAAATCACCGAGTGACAAATTAACTTTCGCAAGTTTTTCCCATTCTAAAAATGCATTACTTTCGTCAGACAAAAGATTATACAAATATGATTTTACAGGGCTGGGCATATTTTCGACAAAAACTTTTGAAAAAAGTTCACTGGCAATCTTTTGCAAATCAATTTTGTTCATAACTTCCAGAAGATTAGACCTCAATAAATTGTAATTAGGGAAATACATGCAGTTATTGTAGAAATATACATACCCCATATCGGAAAGTTTGTTGATAATTTCTTCAGCATTTTCATATCCTAAACTGTCAATAGTAGCCACATCAATTCTGGTACCCAACAAAAGAACTGATGCAAGAAATCTCATAGTTTGCGGCTCGTCTTTTAAGAGATTTAATCTTCTTCTCATAAGTCTGTCAAGGTTTGACGGAATAATAATAGTTTTCGGGTTAACCATTTCAACACTATCATCCGTATACTGATAAATTCCGGATTCTATCAGATACTGAATTGCAAAATCCAAAAACAAAATACTTCCGCAAGAATATTTAGCAATCCTGTGGAAATAGAAATCGTTCATGATATTACGATAAAAGTTTTTGTTATCTTCAATAATCCGCTCAAACGGGGTAGGTTTAAGGGTAATTTCCGTATAATACGGTCTTGTTATTAAAAAGTGTGATTGTTTATGTAATGAAAAATCTTTATCATAAGAAATCAAATAGCTAATCTGAAGCTGGTCAAACGCTTCAAATAAATACTTCAATACATCGTAGGAACTTGAATCTACTTTGTCAAAATTTTCGATAAAAATTAGAGTATTAGGTATAACTTTTAGAAGAGTCAGAAAGATATCAAAATATTGATTTCTTGTATCAATTGCATCAGTTATTTCTCTTTCCTTCAAGGTAATCAAATCTCTGATCATATTTTCAGGATCGATATTGGCGAAAGCAGAAAAATCATTATGGTCAAACAATTTTTGAGAAACGGTGTATTCAAAAATTGCGGAAACCAAATCTCTAAAAAATGCATAAGGAGTGTATTTCATCTCATCATAACATGTGATAGAGATAATATTGTTATATATTCCCAGCTCTTCAATTTCATTAATAATTTTCAAAGAATAAGGAACATACATAGGAGCAGTTTTTATAGCAAGGATACCATGAGGAACAGACTGCAATTTATTCACTATATGATAAAATACATCAACGTTTTCGGTTCTTATAAAGTCACAGTTAATCTCGTTAAAATTAATAGTTTCTATGTCATAAATAGAATCCGGATCCTGCGGTGTTTCAGCTTTAATCAAAGCTTCGCCGTCCATTTTATCCTGTTCTATAAGCATATTTTGAACAAAATTCGGAATTTTAACCTCATCTTCTTCTTCATCCTCAAAGAGAGAAGGATCAATTTGAATAAGATCTTTCAAATCCAATTCATAAAACATTTTCATCTCCCCGTCAATTAATACGGAATTCAACGGGGATAACTTATAATTTTTTTCTAATGCTTCAAAAAGCGGGGTATCCGTGATTACCTGAAAAGAATTTAAAACACGCTCCTCATCTTTTGTTTTTTGATTAAGCATACTGATATTAAATCCGGATTTATAATCATTAGGATCATCTTCTACAGACTTTTTAAGCAAATACATATTACAACGGACAGAAGTATTTTTTCGTTTAGTTAATTTACAATTCAATCTCGTAATCAAATTAAGGATTTCAACAACTGAATTAACTGCAGTATTAACAGATCCGTTAAAAGTATAATCTTTATAAAAGCGTATAACGTAAGTTTTATCAAGAATCTGCCGTCTCAGACCAATTGATTTTACGTAATCCGCAATTACCTTATCCAGATTAACTTTGAATTTATTAAATAACTTTGCTGAGCCAAGCATGTCTTTCATCTCGGAAAGATTTGGGAAATCAATTGTAAGCATAACAAAGTCATCAGTATTTGCTTCATTTAAAATAACACTTTTTTCAAGAGAAAACTTACATTTTGCGCACTTTTTATTAGCGGTAGGATTAATCTTGCCGCAATTATGACATTTGGTTACAATAACGTAACCGCATTTTTTACAAGTATTGCTCTCATTTATGGTTTTACAAACCGGACAAACAACCTTCAACACCTTTTTACAATTAGGGCATACAATCGTCTTGTCATCAATTTCTAAACCACACTTTGGACATTCCATACCAGAATTATATCATATACAATATTAATAAACAATAACCTAATATTAACAACTTTTCCAAACTCAAAAATTATGATATTATTAAAAAAAGAGGGATATTTATGAGCATAATTGCAGATGACAGAGAATTTAAACATGAAAAATCCGCCCGCAATCCTGTAATAAAAGCGGAAACAACCGAATTCGACAAAAATTTTGAAAACTGTATAAGACCGAAAACATTTGATGCCTATATCGGTCAAACAGAGCTGAAAGACACCCTGAAAATAACGATAGAAGCAGCAAAAAAACGCGGACAGCCTCTGGATCATCTGCTATTTTACGGACCTCCCGGTCTTGGCAAAACCACCATTGCCGGAGTAATTGCGGAGCAAATGGGAGTTGACATAAAAATAACCTCTGCTCCGGCGCTTGAAAGACCGCGTGATATTATAGGGATATTAATGTCTTTAAAAGGCGGTGAAATACTTTTCATTGACGAAATTCACAGGCTGAACAGAGTTGCGGAAGAAATATTATACCCTGCAATGGAAGATTTTATTCTGGATATGACAACAGGAAAGAGCCGAACGGTTAAAACAATGCGCATACCGCTTCCGAAATTCACGCTAATCGGCGCGACAACAAAAGCCGGAGAACTTTCAGGACCGTTAAGAGATCGTTTCGGGATAATCCACAGACTGGAATTTTATACCACGGACGAATTATCACAGGTAATAAAACGAACTGCGGGAATTTTGAATATAGATATTGACGAAAAAGGTGCCGCAGCTATTGCAGGAAGATCAAGAGGTACTCCCCGTATTGCAAACAGGCTTGTAAAACGCGTAAGCGACTTTGCACTGGTAAAACATGACGGAAAGATTACGGAAGATATTGCAAACAGCGCACTTGACACCTTAAAAATAGATGAATTCGGACTGGACACAACGGACAGAACTCTTTTGAAACTGATTATCGATAAATATGACGGCGGTCCTGTCGGGATTGAAACAATAGCGGCTGCAATAGGTGAAGACGTAAGAACAATCGAAGATGTCTGTGAACCTTTTTTACTGCAGGCAGGGCTTTTGCAGAGGACTCCGAGAGGGAGAAAAGTTTCCCCCGAAGCTTACAGACATCTCGGCTATAAAAACATCCAATTTACGGAACAAAAAGGGCTGTTCTAATACGGGTAATCCTCCGGATATTCCCAGCCGTTTTTCATAATAACATCAGCACAAACAGACGGACTTGTGTGACAATCTCTTCCTGATGCAGGATACGGCATAATGCCTTTTTCAGTTCTTTTAAACACAAATACATCTTTTCCGCATTCATTAGGCGAAGAAGCACCGTTAACATCAATATAAAGCGTAGAAACATATATAGGAGTACTGTCCGCTTCATAAGAATTTCTGGGCAAAAATACTATCGTACCATTTTTCAACTTAAACAACAATCTTGCATCAGAAGTCATAATATTCCACTGGGCGCCGCAGCCCCATTTGATAGTGTCAAAAGAATCATCATACCCGCAATCCTTCATTGTCATACACAATACGGGATTGGCGAAATAAGGCTTTAAATATTTTGTCCAATACTCATCTATATCCATATCTGCGCCTGTGGGCCATATTGTCATCGGACCGTTATCAACTTCCGAAAGTCTTATTGCATTAGAAACAACAGAAAAAGAATTTTTCAGCTGCACCAGACGCTGCTTTTTCTGATAATTGCTTATCAACGTCGGAATTGTCATAGCAGCCACAATGCCGATTATCCCGAGGGTAATCAGAACTTCAGCCAAGGTAAAGGCGGCTTTCTTTTTAAAGTCGTTAAGACGATAAGACGTTAGGACGCTAAGTTCTTTACTGTGAGCTTTGCTCACGTTTTTGTCACTTAGCCCCTCTCCTGTCACTTCGTGACACCCTCTGGGGCGAGGGATTGTATCTTTGTCATTCTGAACGCCAGCGAAGAATCTCTTGATATTTTTATTGAGATCCCGCAATAAATGCGGGATGACGTTTATAGGTTGACCAATGTCAAGTATGGTGTCGTGCCTCAGGCACTTCAGGATGACATGTTGTAGGTCGGATTTACTAATCCGACAGTTACCTCTTAGTGCCTTAGTATCATAGTATCTTAGTAACTTCTTTCTGAAGATACCGTCAAAAACGGCTCTACATCTATCTAGGAGAGTCGCCCCCCCCCGTTGTATAAACTAGTCATAACGTCCATATTAGCTCTCCTTTTTCTGGGTTTATTATATCAAAAATTTTAATTTTAGGCAATAAAAAAGCGGATATAAAATCCGCTTTTTTTAAAATCTCAAATCTCTTGTACCTGTTTCAATTTTAACAAGATCTTCTTCGACGGTAGTTTTAACTTTACCGTCAACAAGCGATTGAAGTTCTTTATCAATAAGCTTGTAGCCGATTTCTTTAGTTTCCGGTGACGCATAATCTTCAAGATATTCTTTTAAAGTCAGAATTGCGTTTGGCTGGCAGAAATTATGAATTTGCTGCTGCTTACAGATTTCCATAAATCTGTCGCCCGTTCTTCCGCTTCTGTAGCATGCCGTACAGAAACTCGGAATATACCCCATCTGCATAAGCCACTTTATAACGTCATCCAGCGGACGTCTGTCTGACACATCAAACTGCGCGGAATTTTCATCCTCGGGCATCGGGTTAAAATATCCGCCCACACTTGTTTTTGAACCGCCGCTGATTTGAGAAACACCAAGGTGCAAAAGACGTTTTCTGCATTCTTCGGTTTCGCGTGTTGAGATAATCATGCCGGTATAAGGCACAGCAATTCTTATGCAGGCAACAATTTTTGCAAAAATATCATCGTCAATTCCGTTATCGAAATCCTCCGGATTGATGTCATCGGCCTTTTTGATCCTCGGGACACTTATGGCATGGGGGCCGACGCCGTGAACAGCTTCCAGATGTTCTGCGTGCATTAAAAGTCCCGCAAATTCATATCTGTATGATTCAAGTCCGAAAAGAACGCCGAGGCTTACGTCGTCAATACCGCCGGCCATGGCTCTGTCCATAGCTTCCGTATGCCATTTGTAATTGTGTTTAGGTCCTGTAGGGTGAAGTGTTTCATAAGATTCTTTATTATATGTTTCCTGAAACAGAATATAAGTACCGATACCGATATCGTGTAGTTTTTTGTAATTTTCCACGGTTGTAGCCGCAATATTAACGTTTACACGTCTTATTGAACCGTTTTTGTGCTTAACGCTGTAGATTGTTTTAATAGACTCAAGCACATATTCAATCGGGTTATTAACCGGATCTTCGCCTGTTTCAATAGCAATACGTTTATGCCCCATATCCTGAAGCGCGATAACTTCATTTCTGATTTCTTCCTGAGTAAGTTTTTTACGCGGTATATGTTTATTTTTGAAATGATACGGACAATATACACAACCGTTTACACAGTAATTGGATAAATAAAGCGGTGCGAAAAGCACGATTCTGTTACCGTAAAAATCTTTTTTAATTTGTTCGGCGAGTTTATAAATTTCCTGATTTTTATCTTCCAGATCACACGCAAGCAAAACAGATGCTTCACGGTGCGTAAGTCCGTTTTTCAATCTTGCTTTTTCCAGGATACTGTCAATAAGTTCTCTGTTATGTTTATTTTTTTCGGCATAGTCAAGAGTATCCAGAATTTCTTCATGCGAAATAAACTCTTCGGCTTCCATAGATTTCGGGTTATACATCTTTCTTCTCCTCTTTTAACAACATGATACACCCCGCAAAAATATTTTACAAGTTATATAACAATTCCGCCGCCAAGCAAGTGCCCGTCATGAATATCATACATGACACCAGATTGACCTGAGGTTACTGAAGAAACCGGTTCATAAAACTCTATTTCAATCAAATCTTCAACAATTTTGCACCTTGCTTTTTTAGCCTGCATGTTATATCTTATTTTAACCATAGCGTCGAATTCAGGCATTTCAGGCGGATAAACAAAATTTATATCACGCAGCGCAAGCCTTGATTTATAATTATCTTCATCTTTTCCGAGATATACAATATTTTGTTCGGCATCAATGTCAACCACATACAAAGGATACGGCGCGGAAATTCCGACACCTTTTCTTTGCCCGATTGTGTAAAGATAAGTTCCGTCATGCCTGCCCAATTTTTTACCTGTACCGATTTCAATAAAATCACCTGACTTAATGCCGAATTTATTCAACAGATATTTTTTTGTCGTGTCAGGTTTTGGGATAAAACATATATCCTGACTTTCTTTGGAATCTTTCGGCGGAAGATCAAAATCAAAAGCCATTTGTCTGACTTCGGTTTTGTCAAATTCTGAAAGCGGAAAAATGGTTTTTGAAAGCTGTTTTTGTCCGAGCCTGTACAAAAAATACAATTGATCTTTATGTACGTCACGTGCAGGAAAAAGCTTATAATATCCGTTATCAAATCTTATATCAGCATAATGCCCAGTGGCAAAGACATCCGCTTTAAGAATTTCTGTCGCATAATCAAAAAGCCTGCCCCACTTGATAAATTGATTACACATAATACATGGATTCGGAGTTTGACCTATAGCGTAGGAATTTTCGAAATAGTCGACAACACGTTTTTGAAAATCTTCAGTAACATCAAGGATATGAAGGTTTATTCCTAATTTATCCGCAACGCGCCTTGAATTTTCACAAATCTTTTGAGCTGCCGGTGTATTAATCATTTTTCCCGTAATTCCGGCAACTTCATAACCTTTGTCCATCAAAATCTTTGCGGCAACTGAACTGTCAACCCCGCCGCTCATTGCAACTACTGCTTTTTTATTCATACCTGACATAAAATCATTATACAGGAAAAATATAAGTAAGATATTTACACCGGCATAATTTATTACACAGTAAATAATATACATACAAAAACAATATAAAAATGTTTCCGAAACTATAGCGGAGCCGGAGGTGAGAGCGTCGTTGAGGAAATATTTTCTATTAGGCAGCATATATTTCTACAAATTCTTGTGCTAAAATTAAACCAAAGGAGAAAATATATGGAATTGAAATCAATCATAATGGCAGCAGGCAAAGGTACAAGGATGAAATCCGATACGCCGAAAGTTTTGCATAAAATAATGGACAAACCGCTTTTGGGGTATATTTTGGACAACGTAAAAAATCTTGCGGATGAATCGTTTGTAATTGTCGGTCACAAAGCCGAAGATGTTGAAAAATTTGTAAAAGAAAATTATGAATGTGCAAAAACAGTTTTACAAAGCCCTCAATTAGGCACGGGGCATGCGGTTTCCATGGCCTGTCCTTATCTTGAGGATTACAAAGGACTTGTAATAATTTTGAACGGAGATATCCCTTTGATAAGAGAATCAACCATCAAAAAATTCATTGACTACCACAACAGCACAAATTCAGACCTGACAATTATGAGTGCAATTTTTGAGGATCCGGAAAAACTCGGCAGAATAATCCGCGAAAAAGACAACACACTCAAAGGTATTGTTGAAGCAAAAGACGCCACACCCGAACAATTGGAAATAAAAGAAATCAACGCGGGGATTTATTGCCTGAACTGGGATAAACTGAAAAAAGCTTTCGGGGAACTGAAAAACAACAACGCACAGGGTGAATATTACCTGACAGATATAATTTCGTGGGGCAAAAATAACGGACTCAAAGTAAATGCTTACGTTTTGGAAAATAACGAAGAAATTTTCGGGATAAATTCACGCCTGCACCTTGCTGAAGCAACAAAATTAATGAACGACAGAAAAATACATGAACTCATGGAAAACGGGGTTACGATAGTAGACCCATCCTGCACGTGGATTTCTGATGACACGGAAATTGGTCGGGATACCATAATCTACCCTTCTACCTACCTGGAAGGCAAAAATAAAATCGGCAAAAATTGTAAAATCGGACCGTTTGCGCACTTTAGAGGCGGAGTTGAAGTGGAAGATAACGTAAAAATCGGTAATTTTGTAGAAGTTAAAAAATCCAAAATCGGCTCAAACACAAACGCAGGGCACCTTTCATATATCGGCGACAGCGAACTCGGGTCACACGTTAATATCGGCGCAGGCACAATTACAGCAAACTTTAACCCGATTACAAACGTAAAAAGCAAAACTGTTTTAAAAGACAACGTAAAAATCGGGTCAAATTCAGTGCTTGTCGCCCCCGTAACAATAGAGGAAGGCGCTAACGTTGCCGCAGGTGCTGTAATCACCAAAGACGTCAAAGCCTGGGCGCTTGCAATCACCCGTGCGCCGCTAAAGGTGCTTGAAAACTGGGTTAAAAAAGTTTCCAAATAAAAAAACTCTTAATAAAAAAGCTCCTAAATGGAGCTTTTTTATTAGTCATCTTCTTCTAAATTTTCAAGCCGTTTATTCATTTGTTGTATCTGCTCTTTGAGAAGTTTATTTTCTTCTTCAAGTTGCTGAATTTTTTCGTCGTATTTATCAAGTCTTGAAAAAACTGTTTTAATATCTTCAACGATATTTTGAACTATCACATCAAGCTGTTTTATTGAATTAACCATTGCATAGAACATTTCGTCCAATCTTATTCTTAAATATCCTTCATCGTCTTTTGTAACGGCAGTCGGGAAAACTTTCTGCAAATCCTGAGCTATAACTCCGACATGAGGCGTCTTTTCTTTATCATTTTTGAAAGTAAAGTCATAGACCTTGAGTTCACGAATTTTTTCAAGTCCTGCCAAATTCTCGCCTTTAATATTTTTCAACCGTCGGTCAGAGTATATAAGTCTATAATCAGGAATATCAGAAAGCGACCATTTTTCTCTAACTAAATAATCATTACCCCTATAGTCTGTACTACTAGACAATTGTATTCTGCCGTTTATACCGCCACCTAATGTAACCCAACCAGTGCGAGCTTCGACCTCTAAGCCACTATTAGCAGTAAAAGAGCCGGTTACTATAAGATTACCCGGAATATAGACCGTGCTATCAGAAGTTCCAATATAAACTACGTTGGAGTTATCGCTTGCCACAGCAAGCGTGCTTTCGGGTCCTGAATCTGCACCTATACAGGTTTTATTTGAACCTGTTACATTTACACACGCATTATATCCTAATGCTGTATTTCGATCTCCTTCCGAATTATT
>CASEDF010000019.1 GCA_949286705.1 uncultured bacterium
GACTTGTTCCCTTTCGTTTTTTTCCTTGTGCTCATGTCTACGGCTTTTTTATTTTTTTCTTTAATCTTTTTATTCTTTTTCTTAATATTTCGTTACAATGGAGGATGCAAAAAAGTTTTATAAAATCTGTTTTAATCGTTCTATGACCACGTTTAGGGCTCCTTGCTGGTCTTTGAAAACAGTTTCACAATCTTTACAAGCTTGAGTATAAAATTCTTTATCCGATAACAAAATTCTCATATAATTTTCGAGTTCCTGAGGATTTTTCACGACTTTACCGGCTTTAGTTCTTCCCAGAATCCAGTAAATATCTCGGAAATTATGTATTGAAGGCCCTGATATCGCAGGTTTTGAATATACGGTTGCTTCTAAAGGGTTATGTCCGCCCGTTTTATTAAAACTTCCGCCTATAAATGCAAATTCGCAAATTGCGTACATTTTGCTTAATTCGCCTATTGTGTCTAAAATTATTATATCTTTTTCTTTAAAATTATCATTATTTGAGCGGGTACCGAAAGTAAGCTTTGTTTTCTTTATCAAATCTTTTATTTGCGGTACTCTCTGCAGGTGCCGCGGTGCAATCAACAATTTTATATCCGGAAAATCTTTTTTCAGGTGTAAAAAAGTATTAATTACTATTTCGTTTTCTTCATGGTGTGTACTGCCTGCAATAATAATACGATTGTTATTATTTTCTATAGATACAGTTTCAGTGGATTTTTTCACGTCAAATTTTAGATTTTTCATAACGTGAGTGCGTTCTTCCGGCGCCCCTATGGAGATTAATTTTGTTCTGTCTTCGTTGCTCTGAGTAAGAATTTCTGTGTAATTTACAAATACGTGTTTGAAAAATCCTTTGAAGGATTTGTAAAGTTTATAGGTACTGTCGGATATTCTGCCGTTGATTGTAAACAAAGGGATATTTCTTTTTTTGCAATAAGCTGCAAAAATCGGCCAGATTTCGGTTTCAGCAATCAGAACAACCGTAGGTTTGATTTTGTTGAGAAATTTTGTAACTCCCAGAGGTATATCGTATGGGAAATATGTTATGTAATCAGCTATATTTCCATACTTTTTTTTAGCTGTATCTTGCCCTGTTTTGGTTCCCGTTGTTACAACAATTTTATAATCAGGAAAAATTTCTTTTGTTTTTTTGATGAGATTTTCAAGAGCAATAATTTCACCAACGGAAACCCCATGATACATAATAACTTTTTCGCCGAGGTCCGGTTGTTTAAAAAATCCCAGTTTTTCCCGCCAGCCGTATAAAAATTTCCCGTTAAATACCCTTATAACATAATATATCGGTAAAAATATCGCAAATAATAATGTTGATAAAATTTCGTAAATAAGCATTTCATTTATCATTATATATCAAACATGAATGTATATTGACAATGTTTGAAAAAATTTATAAAATGTTAGTATGGCAATAGTATACTTAAGTTTGGGCTCAAATAAAGGCGACAGAATCGGGTACGTTCAACAGGCAACCAGCCTGTTGGGTGCTGTTGACGGAATTAATATTATAAGGACATCTGCTTTTTATGAAACTGAACCGTGGAATATGACATCAGATACGTGGTTTGTAAATGCGGTTGTAGAAATTAAAACTACTTTAAAGCCTGAAGATTTGCTCAATGAATGCCAGAGAATTGAAAAACAGTTAGGGCGTGAACGCGAAAGAGAAGACGCTTATGACGACAGAACAATAGATATTGATATATTATTTTATAATCAGGATATTATTAACGAAAAAGATTTGATAATTCCGCATAAATATGCTCATTTAAGAGCATTTACACTCGTCCCGATGCTTGAATTGGCACCGGATTTTGTGCATCCCGTATTGCATAAGACAATAACCGAACTTCACAGTGATCTGGAAAATCCTGAAATGGTATTTTTATATGGAACAAGAGTTGAATTCAATTTCTAAGGTCGCAATAATCGGTGCGGGACCTGCAGGATGTATGTGTGCATATTTTTTGCAGAATTATTGTGATGTAACTGTATTTGATTATGCAAGCCCTTTGCGGACACTTTTGCCCACAGGCGGCGGAAGGTGTAATCTTTCCTATGCCGAGTATGATTTTAAAGAACTTGCTAAAAATTACCCTCGCGGAGAAAAGTTTTTGTATTCAGTTTTTTCAAGGTTCGGGGTTTCTGACACAATTGATTTTTTTGAAAAAATTGGAGTAAAAACGTATGTTCAGGAGGATTTTAGAATTTTTCCGGTTTCGAACAGCTCAAAAGATGTAAGAGAAAAGTTCTTAAAGGCGCTTAATAAAGTCAGATTTAAAAAAGAAATGGTGTCTGAAATTGATTTTAAAGCTTATAATTATATTGTCATTGCAACAGGCGGGCATTCATCTTATGCAATGCTTAAAAATTCAGGACATAGTATAATCCCGCCGAAACCCGCACTTGTCGGGTTAAAAACGGAAGAAAAATTCCCCGCGGGTGTTGTTGTAAAAAATGTTTTATCCTGCGGCTTTCAGGACGACTTATTATTTACGCATGAAGGTGTTTCAGGTCCTTTGATTTATAAAATTTCTTCAATATATGCAAGGCATGATTTTCCTTATAATATCAGTTTTGACTTTTGCGGAAAGATTGATTTACAGGATTATCTGAATAAAAATCCGCATAAATCAATTAAAAATCTTCTTGCGGATTTTGTCCCGAAATCGTTTGCCGAATTTATCCTGTTTAAGGCGGCGATAAGTCCCGAGCAAAAATGTCATAATATTAATGCCGGTCTGCGCGATAAAATTCTGAAGTTATTAAATAATTTTGAGGTAAAAATGACAGGGGTTGCAAAGGGTGGTGAAGTTGTAACCTCAGGCGGGGTTCATTTGAATGAAGTTGATTCAAAAACAATGCAGTCAAAGATTGTTCCGAATTTATATTTTTGTGGAGAAGTGCTGGATATAGACGGTTTTTGCGGAGGTTTTAATTTACAGAACTGCTGGTCTACAGCTTATGCCGCATCACAAGGTATTATTGAAAAATTAAGCGTTTAGAGCAAGTTCTTTTTCAATATCTTCTTTTACCTGAAAATCCTTGCTGCCGCTTAAATATCTTACTGCAATCATTATAGCAGGTACAGCAATACCTAAAGCTGCAATACATGCGCCGAGGTTTTTAAGTACGGATTTTCTTTTTAGATTTTTTACTTTGTCTAAAAATGCGTCTAAAGTTTCGCCGGAATCGTTGTATTGCTTTAAAAGATTTTCGATTTTTGCATAGACTCCTTTGACGCCGGTTTTATTTTCATAGCTGCCGAAATCTATGAATTTTCTGTTATCTATTAAATCTGATTTTGGCAGGGTTGGAATCTCATCACATTTTTTCGCTATTTTTACCAGAAAATCATCGGGATTTTTGTGTAAATATTCAAAAATTTCAACGTCTTTAGCATCTTTGGGAAAATTTTTAAGGCTTTCTTCAACTATTTTTTTGTCCGCAAATGCATTTTTAAGTTCTTCGCTTTCAATTACTCTTGCATCAAGATCTATTGATTTGTTGTATTTTGCAACAGCTTGTTTCTCAAGAAATTTTTGTATGGGTTTGCTCGCAAAATACATGAATCCCCAGGTTGCACCCTCTTTTATTGTGTAACCGACAAATTCCTGTCCGTTCCTTGATTGTGATAATCTTTCGGCGGTTATAGAACCGTCGACTATCATAAGGTTTTGAACAGGGTCAAACATGAAGCCTTGAAGTTTTGAAACAAGATTACCTGTGAAGGAAATTTTAGGAGAAGCTTGCTGTTCATCTTCGGCATTTTTAATAAATTCACCAAAACTTGTTCTTATATTGTTAAATTTTGTTTGTTTATTTTTTACTTTTGCGTGTTCCGCAAGAATTTCTTTTTTGGCTGCTTCTTTTGTTTGTTTGTGTCTGTATTTTGTAAGCATCGTATATGATGCAATAGTTAATGCAGTTGCTATCCCGAATTTTGTCAGGGCAAGTGATTTTGAAAATTTGGGATTGATTTTTAAATTTTCAAGACTTTTTTTAATTTTTGTATTTTTTTCAAGTTCAATTGCTTTATCCAAGACTTCCGGATTTTGCAAAAGTCTTACATCGACTTTGGGGTCAATTTTGAGTGCCTTGTATAAAGTTAAATCAGTAATTTTTTTAAATACGGGTAATCCGAAAAGCCATATTGCCTGAGTTCCGAATTCGTCTAAAAACCGGTCTTTACCTTCCAGTTTGTCTCCTACGATATATGATCCTGCGGTAAGTCCTAAGCTGTTTGCTACATCTTTGACGGCAAGAGGGACAAGTGAACTGGTATTTCCTAATGTTGAATATATTTTGCTTGCATTAATTGCGGGTATCATTTTGTTATTTCCTTATTTTATAACCTACTACAAGCCCCAAATTAAATTCATTAATTTGACGATAGGGGCATTCGCCTTTTTTATTAAGTTTCGTCGCAGATTATAAATCATTTGAATTCCTTCCACATTTAGTTAAATTCGTAAAATATTTTTATTGCTCTGTTATTATAATAATTTTACGTTTTTTTACAAAAAACAAGACCTTTTCATAAAAAAGGTCTTGTTTATATTTTTTTAACAATTAACAATGTTCTCGTTATATAAACAAGCCCTTTTTATAGTTATTTGCTAATCGTCGTAATTGTTTTAACATTTTTTCCCTAAAAAATACTCCCAGGGGAATTCGAATCCCCGTCTACACCGTGAAAGGGTGTTGTCCTAGGCCTCTAGACGATGGGAGCAAGTGTATTCACGTTTTTTATAATAACCGAAGCATAATTAATTGTCAACCATAACTTTTGATTTTGTGGAAGTTTTTTCTATTTCGGTTATTATATCTGCAATTTCAGGTGAAATGTCCCTTTTATCTTTAAGGTTTTCTTTTACCATTTGTGCAAATTCTGATTTTTTGAACTCATGCATGCCTCGGTGTTTGAATATTTCTTCTAATATTTTCACCATGCGTATATCCTGTTTTATAGCCTCAAGTTCTATCATTGAGATATTTTTCAAGCCGTATGACAGTGTTCTCTTTATTAATTCCAGCGGCAGTGCATCTTCAAATTCGCCGCATTTAAGAACATGTACTTTATCAAATTTTCTTAATCGCGGTTGTATTTCTTTAAAATTGATTTCTGCATCATTATCCAGTAAGACAAAAATAGGAATTTTTAATTCATACGAAAGGTTATAAAACAGCTTAACAACCTGATTTTTGCCTCCTGCTGATAATATGTATACGCCGTTTTTCCCAAAATCATATCCGTAAATTCGCGCTAATTCGGGCAGTAGTATTTCTTCGGTTATTCCTTCCGAAATTATGACCTTTTCAAGCGGGAATTTTAACCCGAGTTTTTCCCGATCTTTTATTAAATCTTTTGAATCAGCAAGATTTTTTAGCCATTTTAAGTTGAATGGTCCGGTGTCGTCAATAAGTTCAAGACATGCTTTATAATTTATCCGGTTTTTCAATAGTTCAGCAGTGTTTTTATCAATTTTGAATATAGAATTTTCATAATCAAATAATTTTTGATTTATATGGTAATCTTGTTTTAAAGTAAATCCTAAGCTTTGTAGTGAAAAATTTATAATTTCTTCCGCAATATTTTTTATTTCTGTATATTCCATTGTATCAAGATCGGATTTTTTAAATTTCGGATATATGAGGTTATTTATAATAACATCTTTAAATACCCGCAAATATTTTGTTTCGGGTATTTTAAATCTGGTAAGCCTGTCTATTGATATTAATATTTGTTCTTTTGTAAGCGGTTTTATTTTCAGCAAGTTAGCCTCATTGTTACATTTTTTATAAATATATAAATTTTTTAGCAATTTTTATTGTGTTTCATTTTTAATAATAATGTGGAGTAGGAATGGTAGATTCAGTTAATAATATTCATCAATATAATTATAACACAGTCGCAAATATCAGACCTGATAAACTTGATAATGCGGCAAAAATTTCTGCGTCTTACCTTTCCAATCCCATAAATTCACTTCCGTTTAATTCGTCAAACAGAGTGTTAAATAAGCGTACAGAGCTTGCATCCGCTGATGAAAAACAAAAATACAACGATCTTTTAAAATTTGTGGATAAGAATACCAAAAAGCAGTTAGAATTACTTTTAAAGAGCGGAATACTTTTAAACAGTGAATCCAATGATCACTCCACAGTATTGGATAATCTTTATAAAATGGCAACTACTCCACGTGCGCAAGGTTTGAGCAAAGAGGGTATCCTGAAGGATACTATTGATACTATTGCGTATCCGTTTATCATTACCCAACAATTCGGCGATATTCCGTCATCATACCGCCAGAGGGCATTGGATGCGAACACCGATGGTGAAACAAATCTTGTAAAACATTTTGTAGCTAAGAATGACATTGATGTTGAACATTCGGGTACTTGTGTTGCAGCAAGTATAGAATTCAATCTCGCTGAAAAAATGCCTGCGGAATTTGTGCGTTTCGCGGAAGGTTTGTCATCACCTTCTATGTCAGTAAAAAAAGAAATCAAGCTGCGTAATCTGGCAGATCATGCCCTTGATGCCATATGGCTTTTAAATGCTTTTGAAATTCCTTATGAAACCAATAGTTTTGACAGAGCATTGTTGACATTTGCACCTGATAAAAACGCGATTATCCGTGCACAAATTCAAACAACGGATAGAGATCCTCTTGAACGTTCTCCCCTTGATGTATTGATGCAGTCTACTTTTATGCAGGTAGGCTCTCAACAATCTTATAACACATTAACTGACAGACGCCTCGGAAAGTTTAATCAGAATGATAAAGGGTTAATTGAATTTGAAAAAACGTTTACCGAATCAGTTGTCGAAGATAAAAGTAAACTTTCCGTTACTTATCAAACTGTTGATGAAAATGCAAGACTTATAGGCTATGAAACTGATTTTGATACGATGAAAAAACATCTTTTGACAGCTCTTGATATGGGTGAAAATGTCATAATAGGTTATACTCAGGTTGACCAGAATAATATTATAATTAACGGGCATGAAATTACTATCATAGGTTATAAGCATAGTCCTGAGGGTAAGTTGATATTTATTTGCAACGATACCGATGACAATCAGACAAAACCCGTAGAATATACGGAAGATTATCTGCTTCCAAAAATTCATCACGCAGCGTTACCGGAAAGTATTGTTGCGGACGATTTAACAGTTACACCTAATTGGGTGGAAGGTTTGAATATATATAAAGAAATGAAAAATAAGGCGGCTTAAAATGATACAACCGGTTCAGTCATCACAACCGAATAATACAACAAAGGCAAGTATATTTTATATGAATGATTTTCATGCCAAGCTGCCTAATCTTGAACGTGTTTATACAGCATCTAGAATGTTTGACAGTTTTGAAACCTCTGCCGATAAGTTAAAGCTTTCATCAGGTGATGACGGACTCGGGGAAGATCCTGTATTAAGTAAAGCGGTCAGCAAAATGCTTGATATGATCGGAATTACAAAAAGACAGAACGGCAACCACGAATTTGACGTTGTGCCGTCTGTACATGCAGAAAATGCAAAAAGTTCAAACTATCAGGAGTTGGGCGCAGTTAATATTCATGCGAAAGATGCAAGCCCTTTGAAGGACGTAATGGTCAGATCAGCTATTGAAGAACATAACGGCAATAAATACGGTATAGTCGGGATAGGACCTTCCGATATGTTTAAAAGATTGAAAGACGGGGTTTCAAAAGGCGATTTAACGGTTGATGATTTGCCGACAACTATCGTTAATCTTCAAAAAGAAGTTGATAAATTGAAATCGCAGGGCGTAAATAAAATATTTCTTTTGTCACACAGCGGTTATACAAATGACATTCAGATAGCACAGCAGACAAGGGGTATTGATGTTATTCTGGGTGGTCATTCCCATGATTTGATTAAAGATGTAAAAGAGGGTAAAAATCTTTTTTATAATCTTGATAATGAACCTGTTGTTATAACTCAAGCAGGAAAGGACGGAGAATATTTCGGAATTTTGAATGTTGATTTTGACGAAAATGGAATTATTAAATCTGTCCAAAATAATGTTATTCCCACAGGTATATTTGCAAGAACATTACCTGCTAAATTTGTAGTGGAAAAAATTATAGGAAAGCCTGAACATGTCGGTGAAATCAATTCGGTACCGCCTGTTCCGGTAAACAGATTAATTGAAAACAACCCGCACGGGAATTTTCTTGTAGATGCAATGAGAAAAGAATTAGGTGTTGACGTTGCATTATTAAACGCGGCAAATATTCGCGGTAATTTTGAAAAAGGTAAAGTGGACACAAGAAAAGTCGCCGAAATTACTCCGTTTAAAAACAATCTTGTTGTTGCCAAAATAAACGAAAAAGAACTTGTTGACGCAATAAAACTCGGCGGCAGATCTTTTGTCCATCCTGATAACAAGCCCGGAATTGTCATGGTTTCAGGTTTAAAATATACAATGAATGACAGGGGTGAATTGTTAAAGCTTGATTATGTTGATGATAACGGTGTTGAAACACCGATTGATATAAATAACCCTAATCCGAATAAAGTGTTAAGAGTCGCAATGGATGACTTTTATGCAACAGGCGGTGACGGATTTTCTATGCTGAATAAAAAACACGAAGCCGAAGCGGTTTATAATTTCGATAAAGATAAACTCGCTTGCGATTATATCAAAAAGCAAAACGGACCGGTTGATATTGTTGATGATAAAAGAATTAATATAGTTAAGACAAATTAAAATCCGTATTGTTCTTTTGAATTAAGGTATTCACGGACACTGTTTAAGGACGCCTGAACTATACGCGTAACACGTGATGATGAAAGACCTACCTGTTTTGCAATATCTTTCACCTGCATATTTCTGTAAAATCTGTATTCAACAACGGTTCTTTCTTTTGGCGGGAGTTTAGCGATTGCCTCTCTAATCATTCTGCCCATTTCGGTAATTTCTGCATTTTCATCAGGAAGCGCATGAGGATCTTTTACAAAGTCAAACGGAGAATCGTTATCACTTGCGGCGGCAGCAAGACCGTCAATAGAGAGAATTGTTTCATAGACAGCTTCACGGACTTTAGCCTGCTGCATATCCATGCCTTCTACTGCTTCATCCTCATCGTATTCTCCTTCTGCTTTATGTTTCATTGCGTACCATTTGTAGCGAATTCGGAGTTCGTTTCGGATTGCCCAGCGGACAGCCGTTGCAATGTATGCAGCATTATATTTTTCTAATTGTTCGGGAGTTTTGTTTTTGATTAAGACCTGAACGGCAATAATACCAATAGAAAGCAGTTCTTCGTATTCCACCATGTGCGACGGAATTCTGCGGTGTTCCACCCTCGCAACTTTTTGTACGATATCTATATATTCTTGTAATTTATTTTTATCTTGCATAACCATGATTACAGAATTATATTATTACAGTTTAAATTTATTGAACCCATTTATTTGGTGGATTTTTTCATATTATAAACAAAAAGCAGAATTTCGGCAATTGCTTTGTACAATTCCGGCGGAATCATATGGTTAAGTTCAACCATTTTGAATAATGCGCGCGCAACGGGTGCGTTTTCAATGACAGGAACATTATGTTCTTTTGCTATATCAATAATTTTTTTTGCAATAAGCTCTGTTCCTTTTGCAATAAGCATAGGTGAATCCATTTCATCTGCTACGTATTTAAGCGCACATGCAATATGGGTCGGGTTTGTTACGACAAAATCCGCTTCGGGAACAGCGTCCATCATGCCCTGCTGAAGCATTTGCATACGTCTTTGTCTTAAGGCTGCTTTTACATTCGGGTCGCCTTCGGTGTTTTTATATTCGTCTTTAATTTCTTTAAACGACATTTTTTGGTCTTTTAAAAATTTCCATTTTGTAACACCGTAATCCGCAGCAGATATTACCAGAAACGCAATGCAGGCTTTGAAAATAAATTCCGTGATTAATTTGCCGAATTCAATCATAACAGCAAAATTGTTATCTATTGCCGCGAGCATTAAAATGTTTTCAATGTGCGACATATATACGCTCCAGCCGATATAGCCTAAAATTACAACTTTTAGAATATTTTTTAAAAGTTCAAATAAAGTTTTAATAGACATAAGGTTTTTGAAATATTTTGTCGGGTTTAACTTATCGAGTTTAGGAACCAGGGGTGCCGTTGCAACCAGCGGTCCAACCTGAATAAAATCCGCCATAATCGCCACAAACCATGCTAAAAATAAAATAGGACCGATAATTAATACAGCTGTTTTCAAAGTGATTGTAAGAATATACATATATCCGACATCAGACAGATGACCGTTTGGTATTTGTTCGTATAACAGCGTGAATAATTGTACAATTTGATTCCATATAAAAGGAGCCAGCCCGACAATTGCAGAGAAAAGAATTAACAATGATATGGCGGTTGAAAAATCTTTAGATTTTACGACCTGCCCTTCTTTTCTTGCCTGCTCCAATTTTCGTGGCGTGGCATCAAACTGTTTATCTTCATCAGCCATAGTTATCCGTTAATTATTTTTACACCAGAACTTGTGCCGAGTCTTTGGGCGCCTGCTTTAATTAATTTTTCGGCAGTTTCTCTGTCGCGGATTCCGCCGGAGGCTTTTACCTTTAAGCCGAAGGGTGACACTGTGTCATACATAAGCTTAACGTCTTCTTCTTTTGCACCGACGCCGTTTTTTACAAAACCCGTTGAGGTTTTTACAATATCGGCTCTGGCTTCTATACATAATTCACAGGCTTTTTTGATTTCTTCTTTGGTTAACAAATCCGTTTCAAGAATTACTTTCAAAATATGTGAGCCTGCAGCTTCTTTTATCTTTTTAATTTCATTTACGATAAAGTCATATTTTTTATCTTTAAGCCATGTAACATTTATTACCATGTCTATTTCGTCAGCGCCGTCTTCTATAGCGCATTTGGTTTCGTAAACTTTCACGTCGGTTTTATTTGCACCGAGAGGAAATCCCACAACCGTTACGATTTTTACGTCAGTATTTTTTAAATATTCTTTTGCCGGTTTTACGTAACACGGATTTATGCAGACCCCTAAAAAATTGTATTTTTTAGCTTCTTCAAATAAATTGATAAAATCCTGTTCTGTTGCATCCTGCTTTAAAAGAGTATGCTCTATATATTTTTCCATAATCTCTCCTTAAAAAACCTTATCCGTAATATAATTATATCATGGAGTTTTCAAAATAAAAAAAGATTGTCAAATTGTTAATTATATATTATAATTTACTAAAAAGGAGAGCTAAAATGGAAGATATGACTAGTTTAAATCACGGGGGGGGGCGACTCTCCTAGATAGACAGGACAAGGGTTTTGACGGTACTGTTTGGGAAAAGTTACTAAGATACTATGGCACTAAGGCACTAAGAAGTAACAGAAACGTAGGTGGTCATTACCGGACCGACAACAAAATTGACAAAGGAGCAAATACAAATTATAATTCCAATATGACAAATTATAATTCAGAAAACAAAAACGCGAGCAAAGCTCACAGTAAACCCTTAGTGCCTTACTGCCTTAGTAACTTAGTATCTTTTAAGAAGGCAGCGTTTACTCTTGCAGAGGTTCTGATAACCCTCGGGATAATCGGGATTGTTGCAGCGCTTACTATTCCGACATTGGTAAGTAATTATCAAAAAAGACAAACAGTCGTGAAATTAAAGAAAGTGTTTGCAGATATAAATAATGCGGTAAAGTTGTCCGAAGTAGATAACGGTCCCGCTTACACATGGGAGTATCCCCAAAATGATACTTCAAGTGATGAAACATTATTTGCATTTATAAAAAAATATTATCTTCCGTATTATAAATCGGCAAAATTGTATGATGTATACAATTTTGATAAAAATTATCACGTGATGCAGATGAATAAGGACGAAAAATTACCTACAATAGCCAACTATTTGGTATTATCTGACGGGACTATACTGTCATTTTTTTCAAATTTACCGGCAGGATATTTGTGGATATTTGCTGATATAAACGGAAAAAATCCTCCCAATATAGTTGGCAGAGATGTATTTGTTTTTACGGGTTACATAAGGACGGCAGCGCAAAGTCGTACTTATGGACGTTATAGTATACGTTTTTGGTCAAAAGATCTTGGCGATACCAATATTGTGACACGAGATGACCTGACAAATCCTTCATCTATGTACGGGTGTAGTAAAGCTGCTGTTATGGATGATTTTTACGGCGCAGGATTTTATTGCGGAGCTTTGATACAGTATGACGGCTGGAAGATAGCAGACGATTATCCCTGGTAAGTCATTTATACGTGCAAAATTTTTATGTTAAAATTCAGAATATGATTTTAACATTAAAAACAAGAGCTGAAATTTTTGCGGGCGATGTTTTAGGCGGAATTAATTCCGCGATAATTGCTTTGCCTCAGGCTCTTGCATTTGGTGTTGCAACAGGGTTTGGAGCGGGAGCAGGGTTATGGGGTGCAATAATTTTGTGTTTTGTCGCGGGAATTCTTGGCACTAAAACACCTATGATATCCGGAATTACGGGTCCTGTTGCAATTGTTACCGCATCAATTATGCATTCAATGGGGCAGGATATTAATTCTGTTATTCTGATTATCGCAATGGCGGGAATTTTGCAGATTATTCTTTCAATGACACAGCTTTTAAATATTGTGAAGTATGTTCCATATCCCGTAATATCGGGTTTTATGAACGGGGTCGGGGTAATTATTATAATATTGCAAATAAATCCTATCCTCGGGCATCCCACGCTGTCCAGCACTATTGAAAGTATTCAAAAATTGTTTGTGAATTTACAATCAGTAAATTTTGATGCTTTATTTTTGGGAATATTGACGCTTTTAATAGTATTTTTAATGCCGAAACGTGTTAATAAATTTGTTCCGTCAACAGTAATTGCGCTTATAATCTGTACGTTTGTTTCAATAAAATTCGGTTTAGACGTGGAAAAAATCAACACAATTTCCGTGGAATTTCCAAAGTTTATTTTGCCGCATGCTAATTTTATTGAACTTGTGAATAATCTTCAGTATGCTGTAATTCTTGCAATAGTTTTGTCTGCGGAAAGTCTTTTGACAGGACTTGTGTGCGATTCTTTAACAAAATCAAAAAATAATCCGAAACATCTGATTGCGGCGCAGGGAATCGGTAATATCTGCTGTGCCATGTCAGGGTGTGTGCCCGGGTCTGCCGCCACAATGCGTACGGTTGCAGCTTTAAAAGCCGGTGCAACTACAAAAATGGCTTCTGTTGTCAGTCCTGTTGTGCTTTTATTGCTGTTGTTTAAATTTTCGGGTTTTGTTGCGGAAATTCCGCTCGCTGTTCTTGCGGGGATTTTGATTAAAATAGGTTATGATATAATTGATGTAAAACTTTTAAAAGTCTTAAAATACGCCTCAAAAGATGATTTGTATGTTTTGTGGACAGTGTTTTTCCTGACTGTTTTCTATAATCTTATTGTAGCTGTCGGCGCTGGAATTGTTCTGGCAGCGCTTTTATATGCCAAAAAGACGGCTGACAGCGCCAAATTGGTTCAAAAAACAGTTGTTGACAGCGATATTTTTGAGCTTGAAAAGAGTTTGGAACATGACTATCACCATAAAATCCGCGTTGTGCATATTGAAGGGCAGTTTTTCTTCGGTTCCGCAACTCATTTGATTGCTCAATTTGACGAACTATTGGGTACAAAATATCTTATACTTAATTATGATGTGAATGATTTGCTGGATATATCGGCAATATTCGCGTTTGAAGATATTGTTATGCGTCTGAAAAGTCAGCATATTAAGATATTGCTTGTAATTCACGATAAAAAATTGTATGACCAGCTGGAAAAACATTCCATAATTAAAGAAATCGGCGAACACCACATATTTTATTCAGAAATTGAGGCTATTGATTTTGCAAAAAATTCATTGAAGAAAATTATAAAAAGACATAAATAGTTGCAAAATTTGTTAAAATTTTGTATAATCAGTAAAAATGAAGGAGAGTGATTGATATGACTAGTTTCTATAACGGGGGGGGGCGACTCTCCTAGATAGACAGGACAAGGGTTTTGGCGGTATGTTTTGGGAAAAGTTACTAAGATACTGTGGCACTAAGGCAGTAAGAAGTAACAGAAAAGCAGGTCGGCATTACTATGCCGACAGAAAAATTAACAGTCGGATTAGTAAATCCGACCTACAGAATGTCATCCTGAAGTGCCTGAGGCAGGACACCATACTTGACATTGGTCACCCTATAAACGTCATCCCGCATTTATTGCGGGATCTCAATAAAAAAAGATCCCGGAACGAGTCCGGGATGACGGAAGTATCATGTCATTGCGAGGAGCGAAGCGACGTAGCAATCGCAACACCGTTTAAATTGAATGAGATTACGACGTCGTGTGTTATGCACACTCCTCGTAATGGCAAAAATGCAAGTCTGCATTACCAGACCGACAACAAAATTGACAAAGGAACAAATACAAATTATAATTCTAATATGATGAATTATAAATCAGAGATCCTGCGGAAAAACCGGACATTTTTCACAAAATCGAAGATTTTGGAAAAAGTAGAGCTCATGATGAGATTCTGAAACAAGTTCAGAATGACAAAAATTTTGGTTCGCTTTGCAAAGTTCAGGATGACAAAAAACCTCACGCCATTCAATCTAAAAAATTCTTAGTGCCTTACTGCCTTAGTAACTTAGTATCTTTTAAGAAGGCAGCGTTTACTCTGGCAGAAGTTCTGATAACCCTCGGCATAATCGGGATTGTTGCAGCGATGACAATACCGACGCTGGTTTCCGATATCACTAATAAAGGTTTTGTAGAAAAACTTAAAAAGAATTATGTGTTAATTCAAAATGTTACAAAAATGGTTATAGCGGAAAACGGTGACCCTGCTTATTGGCAATGGTCTGAGTATAATAGCCCGAATTTTGATGCGAATGATAATATTGCAGAAATGTACAAAAAGCATTTAAAAGTTACGGATACTTGTCCGCCGTCTTCTGATTCGAGGTTGTCAGCAAAATGTGTATTGGATAAGGATGATTATTCATATCTCAACGGTAGTCATGATAATGTGGGAGATTATGGTGGGTCCGGATTTAAATTATTTTATTGTAACTATATATTTATGCTTTCTGATGGAACTACACTCGGACTGCGTTTTAATTCAGGACGCTGCGGGAAATTTTGGGGTACTCCCGATTTGACCTTTACTATTGACGTAAATGGTAAAGCCGGACCTAATACTATAGGTCGTGATATATTTTATGTTTATATGAATAAGTCTGATCACGGACAGGTAAAACCATATACCAATGTGATTTTTCCGGGAACAATTGATAATACCAACACCTGTGATATTAACAGTACAGGTCAAAGTTGTGCTTATAGAGTCTTGACCGAAGGTAAAATGAATTATTAAAAAAGAGGCTTTTAATGCCTCTTTTTAAAAATCATATTTCGGGATTTCAAACTTCTCGTTATTTGCGTCTTTATCGACAAATGCAAGATAATATTCCATGGCTTTTTCTTTTGTTGTGTCATAGAATTCCTGCGGAATGAATTTTTTATGCAATTCGGTTCTGTCGCCTGAATAGTTGCCGAGGATTGAGGCATATTTTTCAATGTTGTGTTTGTCCAGTCCGCCGCCATAGGCTTTTGTTTTTGCGTCTGTACCTGAGGGTCGAATTTCAATATATTTGTCCGAGAATTCCATATAAGTCCCGTCGCCGACAAATTTTATTGATTTAAGATTTGAAAAATCAAGCTCTTTAAAAGCATCCGAGAGAATATTTTTGACGTCATCAAGAGTCAGGATGTTTTCTTTTATGCCCATTGCAAGAGCAAGGTAAAACAGGTCGTTTTTCGTCCTTAATTCTTCTCCTTTAACTTTTGCAAGTTTTAATTTTTCAATATCGGGTTCTGATTCGTTATAGTAAGCAATGTCAACTCTTGTATCAAAGCGTCCGATAATCTTATTTTCTTCAAAAACTTTGACAAGATATTCCGACATCGGAATATTGTCTTTTTCAAGTTTTGCAATCAAAGATGATGCCACAACAATTGCCTCTGTCGCGCTTTTTTCTCTCATTGCAACGGCAAAACGTCCGTGCTGCGACTTAATTAAATCTTCGCAGCCCATAATCATTCCGCCGGATTCTTCTCCGCCGAATAAAAGCCTCGGGTTTGTGCCTAAATTAATACTGCTGCCGAATACATCATCAAGGATAACATCTTTTTCAGGATTGTTTTTGAGCTGCAGTTCAACTTTTTTCATTATGTTGGCAATTTCTTTGAACCCGACAGGAACATTTATGACTTTTACGCCGTTATTTTTTGCCCATTCGTCCCAGGAAAGCGCGGACGCTGTTGTTTTTATCATAAATCTCGGGTGATTATCCCATAAATTTTGTGCTTTTAACTGTTTTGACCAGAAATCCGTAAGCATTAAAAATGCCTGATTTGCCGTAAATATTGTCAAAATTGTTTTGTCATTTAATTTTATATAGTCAATTCCGGCTTTTTCAAGTTCCGGAATGCGCGAAATATTTTCCGTCTGGGTGATTGTCAGCCTGTCATGGTCGGGGTCGGTTATTAAAACGGCAGTTCCTTCCGGCATATCTTTTAATTTTTCTTCGTAATGCATTGTATTTATTACGGGGAAAAATTTTGTGCCGTCTGGCTTTTGCGCAATTACCGTCGCGTCAACCGAATAATCGTAGAACGCTTTTTCACCTTTCGGTGTTACATCGTATTTGCCTATTGAGTGGAAAAACGGATCTTCTTCCGTATTGAACCATACAAATTTATCCGAAATGCCAAGTTTTTTCAGAACTCTTGAAAGTGTTCTGAAAGCCGAGCCGCCTACATTTTCAATTACAATTTTGTCTTTTGTATTTTTTATCAAATTGAGGTTGATATCTTTTGCAACTCCTGATTTCAGATATTCAACGTAAAGGTTTACACCGTCCTCAAGTTCGGTCATGACTTTTTCGTCAATAAGCGGGTTGTCATCGCGTGCAATTTTGATTTCATAGGTGCCTTTTTGACGGGTTAATTCAAAAATTTCTCTGATTTTATCCACAAATTCCATGGATTCTTCCGGCAAATACTGGCTGCCCTGAGAATTCAGGTCTTTTGTGGCATTTTTTACGGAAATCCCGTGGCTTGAGGTAATATATTCCCCGCCTAACAGATCAAGTTTAAATGCTAAAAATGATGCAAGCCAGATAGGAATTGTTTTTTTGCCTCCCGGAACAAGAGTTCTTATCCCCTGTGCTGCCTGAACGCGCGCTATTGCATCCAGATATAAATCAGAATTGTATCTGACTTCACGTCCCGCAATTTTTACGATTTTTTTATCAGGATATTTTTCTTTTGCAACAAGTGCTTTTGCTAATGTTGCAAGTACTATTCCGACTAAATTTATCGGAAAACGTGTGTCTTGCGGGTATAAAATGTTTTGCGGCCCTCTTATGCCGGCTGTGGAAACTTTTGCCTCTTTTTCGTAGTTTTCAAACCATTCTTCCAAATTCAGACCTTCAGGATTTGTTTTTTCGTCGTATGGTTTTAAATGTTCTTTTTTTAGTGTAAAAATAAATTCATTCTTGTCGTTGAATGTCATTAATGCAAGCTCTTTTATATGCTGCGGTGTCTTTTCGTAAACACTGTCAAACAGTTTTTCTTCAAGTATGTTCGTCATAAATTTCTCTCCCCTTTTGATTATACTATAAAACATAATTTTATGTCCATTTGCTAAAATAACTCTTTTTATGTATAATTTTGTCGGGAGTTATAATAATGACTTTAACTAAAGAAAAAAAGAAAAAAGAGAGAAGAAGCTACAGCAAGCGCGAAGCTTCAGAATATAATTTGTTCAGAAAAATATTTCTTATTCTTGTAACTAAAATCGGTTACATGATTAGATTCAAACTTGTTTACCGTTTGAAGGTTTACGGAAAAGAAAATATTCCGAAAGACAATAATTACATTGTCGCGGCAAATCATTTATCAACGCTTGATCCTCCGCTTGTTGCCGCGATTATGCCGAGACCTGTTTGTTTTATGGCGAAACAGGAACTGTTTGAAATAAAATTTTTGCGCTGGTGGCTCGATTGGCTGGGTGCTTTTGCGGTGAATAGAGAACACTTAGGCGCCTCGACCATAAAGACTGCTAAATCTATTAAGCAGACTGAATGGGTTTTAGGCTTATTCCCTCAAGGTACAAGATGTGAACCCGGTGAAATCAGAGATATTACAAAAGGCTTTGCAAGCCTTGCAAAGGTTACAAAATGCGGGATTCTGCCTGTGGGAATCACCGGTACAAATGAGGTTAAGCGCTGGCCGTTTACCGGAAATATTGTCGCACGTATCGGTAAAATTATTCCGTATAATGACAATTTGGATTTGATGGTCGAACAGTGGATAAAGTCAATTGAAGAATTGACCGGTTTCAAGTATGTTGAAGATTAGGAGTTAAGAAATGAAAGAAAGAAATTACAACAGACGCTATGCAAAAGAGTACAACTGGTTCCGCTCGTTGTTCTATCTGTCTTTTTTGAATATAGTTGTTGATAATTTTTTAAGAATTTTTTATGATTATAAAGTCTACGGCCGTGAAAATCTGCCTAAAGATAACGGCAAATATATTTATGCCGCAAACCATGTTTCAAATTTTGATCCTCCGATAGTTTCTTTTGCGACAAGAAAACTTATTGCATTTATGGCAAAAGAGGAGCTTTTTGAACCTACTGATAAGCGCCAATGGCTTGTAAAACGTCTGGGAGCGTTTGCGGTCAATAGAACCAAACCCGAAATCGCAACATTTAAAACGGTTCGTGATATCTTCACAACAAAATGGTCACTGGGGGTTTTTCCGCAGGGCGGGACAAATCCTTACGGAAAACTCGAAGGAATTAAAAAAGGTTTTGCGGTTATTGCTAAAAATGCAAAAGCCGATATTGTCCCTGTTGCAATCGCTGAATTTACAGGCTATCCGAAATTAAAACCCTTTACAAGACGTAAATTTAGAATTTATATTGGAAAACCTATATCATATAAATTATCAGAAGATGAAATAATTTATGAATGGTGCAAATATATATCGGAACATGCTGACTATGAAAATTGTGCCAAACCGCCTGAAAGCTTGGAAAAAGATAAAGTATTGAAATAAAAGGAGAAAAGCTGCCATGAAAGAATTTTGCACAAGAAACGGGGGGGGGCGTCTCCTCTAACTAGTAATAGCAATGGTTTTGGAGATTATGGAACCCCTCTACCTTTGGGAGAGGGTGGCTCGAAGTGCCGGGTGAGGGTTTGTCATAGCGAGGTGCCAAATGCACGAAATCATGTAATACAATATTCGTGTAATGTACTACCAACACCTAATGTGTTGTCCTGCCTCAGACAGTGTCATTGCGAGGGAGCGAAGCGACCGTCGCAATCGCAAAGTTGTCTAATAAAAAAAGAGATCCTGAACCGAGTTCAGGATGACAGAAATAATGGGATTACTACGTCGGACATACGTCCTCCTCGTAATGACTTGGATAGTTGTACCCAAATTGTGAAAAATGATATCGTGCCTTTGGCACCTCGTAATGACAGTAAAGAACTTAACGACTTTAAAAAGAAAGCTGCCTTCACTTTGGCCGAAGTGTTAATAACCCTTGGAATAATCGGAGTAGTTGCGGCACTGACAATACCGACATTGATAAACAATTATCAAAAAAAGGTATTAAAAACGCAATTTATGAAAAAATATGCAGAGATATCGCAGTCAGTATTATTGGCCAAAAGTGAAACAAACGGAAATTTTAAGTCGTATTGTATACAATATGATGGAAATAGCTATTATAATACAGAAGAGTGCAAGGCAATGTTTGACAAATATTTTAAAGTGGTTGACCGCTGTAAATACAAAGGTGATGTATTAACTTATAACAAAAAACTTGCGGCTCATGTTGATATTGGTGCTTTAGCAAAACCTACCAAACTTCTTTCTGACGGTAGTTGCTATGATATAAAAATAAATTCTAGGCAGCTTGGCTTTGTATTTGATATGAACGGACCGGATAAGGGACCAAATGCGTTAGGACATGATATATTTTCCTTCCATGTGGATGAAAATGATTACTTGCAGCCGGTTAAACAGACTGCAACATATACAGAGGATGAAATAATTGCAGACATGGAAGATTGTGAAGAAAAATATGGTGGTACACCGGGAAATTCTTTAGCGGCATGTTTGTCTGCACTCAGACAAAAAGGATACCCGTGCAATAAGGCCTCAACGCAGCAGGGGAACGGACTGGGTTGTTCATGGTTTGCCTTGCATGATGTTTGTCCTGATGATGAGACAAAAGGTTATTGGGATTGTTTGCCTAAATAATGAAGAAGTCCTCTTTTTGAAGAGGACTTCTTTTTCTATTTAAAGAAAGGAATTCGGTTTATGGTTAATTAGATTTGATTTAACTTATCAAGAGCTGCTGTTGCTGCTTCTTGTACCCCTTTGTCCTGATCGTTCTTAGCGATCGTGAACAGTGTTGTTAAATCTTTTTTGTATTCGGGGTTTTGGATATAGCTTAATGCTTCAATTGCTGATGTTCTAACCATCGGGTTCGGGTTGTCTTTTAATTGATCAACAATTGTCATTGCAGCCGGTAATTCCGTCAATGGAACTGTTGTACCGGTTAGTTTTTGTACTTCATCAGCGTATAATTTTTCTAAGATTGCTGATGTGAACATTGCATAGCTTTTATTTCTTTCAGCTTGTTCCATCGGAGTTATTGTTGTTGCTAATGCTTTTTCCTGATCTGAAATCTGCTGACCTGACATTAATTTTTGTCTTGCAGTAATTTGTTCCTGTGTCGGACCTGCCAGTTTGCTTGAATCTGTATTAATTATGTTTGTCAAAGCATCTATAATTTTTGAATCTAATAGTTCAGTTGCTTTTGCCTTTTGGGTTTCATCATTTACCATATTGGCAATTTCTTCCATTGTGTTTGCCTGAACTTCAAAATCAGGGTCGTTCAATTTCGCGATAAAACCGTTTAAGTCAACCTGCGGTGCTGCTTCTACAGGGGGGACAACTTCTACTTTAGGCGCTTCTGCCGGAGCTGCCGGATTCATTTGAGGTGCAGTTGCAACAGGTGCCGGCTGCGGTGCCTGATTAATATTTACCTGTTGCGGAGCCGGTTGAACGGTTGCGGCTGCGGCAGCTGCTGCTTGTGCTACCTGCGGTGCAGGTACTGCCGGACACGGAGGGCACGGCTGGCATGCTACAGGTTGTGCTGCGGGCTGTTGAGCTACAGGCTGTTGGACAACCGGCTGCTGAACTGCTGCTGTTGCATTTGCTGTAGCGTTAGCTGAAGCGTTAACATTTACAGGTTGTACTGCCGGTTGATAATATGGTTGTGCATTGTTTACCTGCGGGTAATCATATAATTGTGTCTGCGGGTATGTATAATACGGCGCAGTTACAGGTGCATATTGTGAATTGTATTGAGGCTGCTGTACAGGGCATGTTGTATTGCCTACTGTCGGATTGTGAATATCAATTTTTACAGCATTGTAGTTCGGCTGAGGTAATTGATAATTGGGTAAAGTTGGAACTTGTAACATTAGTAAACTTCCTTTCAATAAATATTGTCATATTTCTATTCTACCGTTTAAATGCTCCTCAAGAAATTTAATTGCCCAAATTCGTGGATTTTTTAATAAAACTTAACAATAAAATTTTAAAATGCATATATTAAGGGCATTTCAGCGATATTTAGATTGTAAATATTGAGTTAAATTATTACAATTGGTAATTTGTTTATGATATAATGTTCTTAAAGAGGCTGTGTTATGCCTCAAATACAGTGACAGACTTGTATGGGGATATAATGAAAGTAGATAAAAATAACAAAAAATCTATTCGTTCAGCTTTTGGTAATGCATTAGCTGAAATAGGCGAAATTAATTCTAAAATTGTAGTCATGGATGCGGATTTGTCATGCTCTACTCAAACTCAAATATTTGGAAAAAAGTTTCCGGATAGATTTTTTGATTGCGGTATCGCAGAACAGGATATGATTGCAACGGCAGCAGGTTTGGCGTCAGAAGGTAAAATTCCTTTTGTTTCAAGTTTTGCAATGTTTGTAACCGGCAGGACGTATGATCAAATCAGAAATTCGGTTTGTTATCCGGAATTTAATGTTAAAATTGTCGGGACACACGGCGGGATTACGGTAGGGGAAGACGGAGCGAGCCATCAGGCATTGGAAGATGTGGCTTTGATGCGTAATATCCCTCACATGACGGTAATTGTACCGGCAGATTCTAAAGAATGCGAAGAAGTTATTAAATATGCGGCTTTGCATGACGGTCCTATGTATATAAGAATTTCAAGAAGTAACGTGCCGGTAATTTTTGGTGAAGATTATCATTTTAATATACATAAAGCTATTGTATTAGAAGAAGGGCATGATGTTTCTGTTTTTACAAACGGTGAAACTCTGGCTGAAACATTAGGCGCAGCCGAAATTCTTAAATCCGAAGGTATATCGGTTGAGGTTATTCATGTTCCGGTTGTGAAACCTCTGGATATTGATACAGTTATTACCAGTGTTAAGAAAACAAATTATGCAATTACCGTTGAAAATCATTCTGTTATCGGCGGTTTAGGGTCTGCGATTTGTGAAGCTTTGTGCGGATATTATCCCTCAAAAGTCTACAGAATAGGTATCCATGATGAGTTCGGACAAAGCGGTGAAGCAGGTGAGCTTTTGGAATACTACGGGCTTACTTCCGAAACCCTTGCTAAAAGAATTAAATCAAAGTTAAAGGATGAGAAATAATGATTCAATTTCGTTCAGTTACAAAAAAATATGATAATGACCATTATGCTTTAAAAAATGTCAATCTTGATATTTTATCAGGTGAATTCGTATTTATAGTCGGAGCGTCAGGTGCGGGAAAATCAACCTTGATGAAGCTTTTATACAGTGAAGAAAAACCTACAAGCGGCACTGTTACTATCGGCGGAATTAATGTTGCGAATCTTTCAAATGACAGAATTCCGAATTTAAGACGCTGCATGGGAATTGTTTTTCAGGATTATAAATTATTGCAGAACCATACGGTTTTCGATAATGTTGCGTATGTTATCAGAACCCTCGGGATAAGTTCCCGTGAAATCAACGCGCGTGTTTCAGGCGCATTAAAAATTGTAGGGCTTTACGATAAAAAGCATGCCAAACCGTCGGAACTTTCAGGCGGCGAACAGCAAAGAGTCGGGATTGCCCGCGCAATTGTTAACGGACCGCCGCTTTTGATTGCGGATGAACCTACGGGAAATTTGGATCCGAAAAACTCTATGGAAATCATGCAGATTTTGGATCAGATTAATCAAAGAGGAATTACTGTTATTGTATCTACCCATGATAATGCTATGGTGGATTATTTCAGAAAACGCGTAATTACACTTGACAATGGCGAAATTGTCAGAGATATTCAGGCAGGTACTTATGAATAGTCAAAGAATGCAAATAAAGAAAAAGGTTAAAAAACACATTCCTAAAGACTGGTTGTGTGAGTTAAGAATATTATACAGAATTTCAATGGAAACGTTTAACGATGTGAGGAGAACCGGTATTGTCAATCTTGTTATTATAACAACAATGGCGGCAATTCTTACGATATTCGGCGCATTTTTCAGAACAGCGCTTTCGGTATCCACTTTTGCGCATGAATTGGGTAATGTCCTTGAAATTTCAGTATATCTAAAGCATGGAACTGATACCAATACTGCTAAAAAACGTATAAAAGATTTTGATCATGTTGAGGCTGTCAGGGTGATTTCACGAGATGTTTCGTGGGTTAATTTGAAAAGAGAAATGGGACTTCCCGATATAGAAAATCCTTTGCCAGATACTTTGCATGTTAAGGTTGATAAGCCGGAGAATATTGATAAAGTATTTAATGATGTAAAAGCTCTTTCTATAGTTGAAGATATGAGTTATGCTCAGGATTTGGTGCAAAAAATTGAAACCTTGAACAAAGTCGTTAATTCAATTACTGTTGTTGTCATAATAATAATGGCAATACTCACTATAACTATTATAAACAACACTATCCAGCTTGTAATCCAATCCAGAAAGGATGAGATTGAGATTATGCGGCTTATGGGGGTAAGCAACTGGTATATAAGGTTCCCGTTAATTATTCAGGGAGCGTTTTACGGATTTATGGGATCTGTAATTGCTTTGTTCCCGCTTAATATTGTTCAAAACGGTTTGAATAATATGCATCAGTTCTTTATGATTCCGTCACCGCTTTTTGCTCAGAATATTGTTGTGATTACAATGTTTGCTATGGGAATTTTATTCGGTGCCGGCGGAAGTTTTTTGTGTATTAAAAAGCATTTACAGGTATAGAGATGATTGACGATAATATATTGCTGGTTACAGATGATGAAGATGTTGCAGAAGTTGTTCTTTCAAAACTTGTATTGTTGAGGGAAAGCGACAGTATCGCTGTCTGTAATTATAAAATGGCAAAGAAATTATTGGAAAATCCAAGTGTTTCTATTGTAATTGTTCATGAAAACAAAGATAAAGAAAAAACGTTAAATTTTTTGAATACAATTATTTCGCCTGAATATGAAACAATTTTGTTAGTTAATGAGTATGATCAGGATTTTATACTTGCAGCGTATGATCTGGGTTTGTCCGATTATTACTCGGTAAAATCCGAATCATATGAAATGCTTATAAGAACGGTAAATTGTTTTAAAAGAAGGTCTTTTAAGGTAAGGTATTCAAGAGATTTTGCATTACTTGCTAAAATGGGTGTTGTTGATGAAGAAACCGGATTTTACAAGTACAAATACAGTCGTGAACTTCTTGCGGAATTTATAAAAGACAGAAGAGTACAAAACGGTATGTTTATCGTGCTTATTTTGGATGATTCCTGCAAGACACGTTTTTCTGCCGATAAATTATCGAGGGCGATAAAAAAATCCGTGCGCTGCGATGATGTTGTGTCAGTTGCAAAGGGCGGAAAATTTTATATGATATTGCCAAATGTAGATAAACTGGGAGCATTCGCGGTTGTTAACAAAGTTCAGGATATATTGGGTACAAAACTTATAGTAAGGGCAGGTGTCTGCAGGATTGAAAATAAAAGTTTTGACAGGCTTGAAAAAGAGGCTTTTGCTGCGCTTTCGGAGGCTTGTCAGACCAATGAAACAGCCGTATTTTTGGAAGAACATGTAAAAACTCTTGATGAGTGGCTTGATGAAGGTGAAAAAGATGACAAAAATTTTAAGTTATTCCAAAATGCTTATAATAATAAGCTTGAAAAGGTTATTGCTCCGGTATTTTTCAGATTGCAAAAAGCTTATGAAGAAAAACTTTTTAATACAAAGATTGATCAGTATTCCGATGAATTGCAGAGTGTATTCCAACTTAAGCACGGTGACAGAGAAAGCAGACTGAAAATTACATATCCCGGTTTTGCAAAAATTATGATATATATTATCCATGAAGGTTTGGATACTCCGGAAAATAAAGAAATAAGCCTTAATTTGAATGCGGTTACACAAAAAGGAATTGCAAAAATTGTTGAAGATTTTATAAAAGAGTTTAAACAGTCTGTAAAGGATTAAAATTATGTTAAATATCGATAATAGTGCAGTTGTAATAATTGATATTCAAGAAAGATTGGTGAATGCTGTCGGCAAGTATTCTCCGGTAGGAAAAGCCTGTAAATTGGCTGAGGCTGCAAAAATTTTGAATATTCCGGTTATTGTTACGGAACAGTATCCGAAAGGTTTAGGGCAGACTGTAGAACAGTTAAAAAATGTGCTCGCGGCTGATACATGTTTCGTCGAAAAAACAGGTTTTTCAGCGTTATTGACACCTGAATTCAAGGATAAACTTGTTGCTTCAGGCAAGAAACAGGTTGTTATCTGCGGAATTGAGGGTCATATTTGTGTTTACCAGACAATATGCGACTTACTGGCTGACGATTATGAAGTTTATTTTGTTAAAGATTGTTCAGCAAGCAGAAATAAGTATGAATTTAAGACAGGTGTTGATTTAATAAAACAGTGCGGTGCAAAAGTTACCTGTTGTGAAATTGTTTTATTTGAATGGCTAAAAACGTCTAAACATCCGGATTTTAAATCAGTTCAGGCACTTATAAAATAATAAGGAGGAAAATATGGGAAAAGATAAGTTTAGAAACCTCGGGGGGGGGCGACTCCTCAAGGTAGGCAGGACAAGGGCTTCGGCGGTATATTTGGAAAAAAGATACTAAGATACTATGATACTAAGGCAGTAAGAAGTAACTGTCGGCATGGTAAATCAGACTTACAATATGTCATCCTGAACTGCCAAAGGCAGGACAACACTTTAAACATTGGTGGGAGTCACCCTGTCATCCTGAACTTGTTTCAGGATCTCAATAAAAAATACAGAGATTCTTCGCAGGTGCTCAGAAAAAATACTTTCTTAGTGCAGTACTGCCTTAGTAACTTAGTATCTTCTAAAAAAGCCGCCTTCACCTTAGCAGAGGTCTTGATAACCCTCGGCATAATCGGTATTGTGGCAGCTATGACAATCCCGACATTGATAAGCAATTATCAAGAAAAGGCAACTGTAACGAAATTAAAAGAGACATATAGTATGCTTTCGCAAGCATACCAGTTTGCTGTAAATGAAAATGGTTCACCTGCATCGTGGAAATTCGGCATAGATATGTACGATCAAAATGCCCATGTTGCAATGGCAAATTATTTTAAGCCTTATCTTAAATTAAGTGCTGATTGTGTTGGTAAATCAAAAGAATATGTGATTGAACATTGTTCTTCTATATTTCCTGAAATGAGTGAGGAAAAAAACGCAACGGCTATGCGATTAAATAATGGTTCTACACTTTATTTTCGTCTATTTGTGCCGGATTGCACAGGTATTTATGCATCGGCAACAGAAAAATCTACCTGCGGTTGGATTATTGTGTTGACAAATCCTATGAAAAGTTCAGAGAGAGGTAAAGATACTTTTTACTTCTATCTTACAACTAAAGGAATCATTCCGGCAGGGAGTGTCGGAAGTCGTTTAGAGTTTGAACGCGCATGTAATCCGGAAATTGATCTTCCGTATCCAACGTTTAGTGCTAATAATATGTATGCCTGTACAGCCTGGGCAATTTACAATAACAATATGGACTACTGGAAGTGTCCGGGTGAATTGTCTTGGGCTGGCAAGCATTCTTGCGATGATTAAATGACGGAATTTATATCACTTTGTATTTGTTTTTTTAATTCGTCAACGGAGTTGAATTTTTGTTCTCGTCTGAGCATTTTTATAAATTCAACTCTTAGTATTTTGCCGTATATATCTTTATCAAAATCCAATATGTGAGTTTCTAAAACAGCTTTTTTCGTACTGCTCACGGTCGGACGGATGCCGAAGTTTGTAATACCTTTACCGTATGTAGTCATTACTTCGTAGACACCAAAGGGGATATCAATAATTTCTTTAGGGTATAATAAATTTGCCGTTCTGAACCCTAACGTTCTGCCAAGCTTTTGACCTTCTACGACTTCGCCTTTAATTGAAAAATTTGAACCGAGCATTTGATTTGCTTTTTCAATTTTCCCCTGTTGAAGATATGTTCTTATCGCCGTGCTGCTTATAATTTTGTCATTAACTTTTTCAGGTGAAATCTCAAAATATTTATATCCGTATTTAGTCTGGTTTTGACGTAAAAATTCGGCATTACCTGATTTTTGTGCTCCGAAATGATGGTTAAAGCCTGTCGAGATTGATATAGGTGAAAAATATTTTTCAAGAATTTCTTTTAAATATTCTTCTGCCGTAAGTGTGCATAATTTATCGTCAAAATCCAGTTCGTACAGATAATCAACTCCGAGTTTTGCAATTTCTTCTTCACGTTGTTTTCCTGAAAGAATATATTTCGGGCAAACTCCGTAAAAATAACAGCAAGGATGGTCTTTAAATGTAATTACAGCGGATTTTGTATTGTTTTGGTGTGCAAATTCCACTGCGGATTTTATGACTTTTTGATGCCCTAAGTGTACTCCGTCAAAGTATCCGAGAGCCAGTGCTAAATTGTTATTTTGGTTTAATTCGTAAAATACCTGCATAAATTTATTATAATACAAATTAATAAACCGTTACAATCTGACAAAAAATATTTTCAGTGCATTTATACTTTATATTAAAGGAGAAAAAAATGTTAGCAATTCAACCGGTTGGAGTGAATAAACAGCCCGCCTTCAAGGCGCACTTGCCAAAAACTTTTGCATCTATGATGAATTATATTTATAAGAAAACACCTGAAGATATGTTTCAATATAAGGATGTAATGCATGTGGAAACAGTTTTGGAAGACGGACGAGAAGTAGGCGGTATTGTCACATTTTTGCACGGCAAATACTGCGGACTTATTATGGATGAAGGGTTTGAAAATTTGCGTCAAGACTTTATGCGCACTGCACTAAAACGTTATAATAAGCATATTTCAGATCGTCAATTACAGGAAAAGTTAGGATATTTGGCATAAAAAAAGAGCCTTTAAGCTCTTTTTTTATTTATGTAATTGAACGGTACTTTTTAAATGCAGTTCTCTTAATTGCTGCAGAGATGCTTCACCCGGTGCGTCGCTCATAAGATCTTTTGCCCCTGAATTTTTCGGGAAAGCAATTACATCGCGGATGGAATCCGTTCTTGCAAGAAGTGCAACAAGTCTGTCCAAACCTATCGCAAGTCCGGCATGCGGCGGAGTTCCGTATTGAAGCGCATTAACCATAAATCCGAATTTTTCTTTGGCTTCGTCTTCGGTTAATCCTAATGCTTTGAATATAGCTTTTTGAACTTCGGATGAGTGAATTCTCACGCTGCCTCCGCCGAGTTCTGTTCCGTTGTAAACTATATCATATGCAATTGACTTAACATTTCCTAAGTCGCCGCTGTTTAATTTATCCAAATCCTCAATACAAGGAGATGTGAACGGGTGGTGCATTGCCATATAACGGTTTTCTTCGTCGCTCCATTCAAACATCGGGAAATCAACAACCCAGAGTAAATTGTGTTTGCTTTCGTCAATCAGGTTAAGAGATTTGCCGAAGTGTAATCTCAATCTGCCCATAATATCGTAAACAAGTTTCGGCTTGTCAGCGACAAAGAAGATAATATCGCCTGCTTCAGCGCCCGCTCTGGTTTGAATTTGTTTTGCCTGTTCTTCGGTTACAAATTTCAAGACAGGAGATTTTGCGGAACCGTCTTCAAGGTAAATAATATTTGCCAGTGCTTTTGCACCGAATGATACGGCAAGTTTTGTAATGTCGTCAATATCTTTTCTTGAGAATTTCGCACCGCCGGGAATTCTTATACCGCGGACTATACCGCCGTTAAGCAGAGTGTTTTTAACAATATCAAAGTTTGATTCAAGAATGATATCTCCTATGTCAAACAATTCCAAACCGAAACGGGTATCCGGTTTGTCGGAACCGAATCTGTCCATAGCTTCCTGCCATGAAATCTGGATAAACGGAGGTTTAATCTCAACTCCTGCTGCCTTAAACGCGTCAACAAGAAGTCCTTCAACAACTCTTATAACATCCGGCTGTTCAACAAAAGACATTTCAAGGTCAATTTGAGTGAATTCCGGCTGTCTGTCGGCACGAAGGTCTTCATCACGGAAACATTTTGCTATCTGGTAATATCTTTCAATACCGCCGACCATCAATAATTGTTTGAAAATTTGCGGTGATTGCGGAAGCGCATAGAATTTACCTTCCTGAACTCTTGAAGGAACCAGATAATCTCTTGCACCTTCGGGAGTTGTTTTAATTAAGATAGGTGTTTCGACTTCCAAAAAGTCCAGATTGTTGAGATAGTTTCTGACTGCCTGAACTATATTGTGGCGCAAAATCAGCTTGGATTTCATTGAATCGCGTCTGATATCGAGATATCTGTATTTTAGGCGGACATCTTCTGAAACATTTTCATCATCAAGAACAAAAGGCAATGTTTTAGCTTCTGAAAGTATTTCAACTGATTCCGGATACATTTCAACCTGACCTGTAGGGTATTTTTCGTTATAAGTTTCCTCGGGACGTTTGGTTACTTTGCCTTTAACGGTTATAACGTATTCGCTTCTGACTTTTTCAAAAACTTTGTGAACATCGGGGTTAATCTGCGGGTTTGCAACCAGCTGGAAAAATCCTGAACGGTCGCGCAATTCAATAAATAAAATTCCGCCAAGGTCGCGAATTGTTGAAACCCAGCCGGATAAAGTAATTTCTTCGCCAATATTATTGAGGTTAAGCTCCCCGCAATTGTGGTCTTTCATTCTTGTTTTAATCATTATAATACCTCTTCTAGTAAATCTCTACCTCAAATTCTATCAAAAACATAAAAAAAACACCAGATTTAATTAAAAGTTATTAAGATACTGTCGGCTACTCTTTTACATAAAAACTATTATGGGTACATGGTACTTTCTTGTACCGACAAGAAAGTACCCAAAGAAACTCTCGACCGGAACTACACTCGCTAATCATTACTATAACTCAGCCTGAGCTCGCAAACTCGCTAAACGTCATCCCGCACTGGTTGCGGGATCTAAAAGACTTGCCGCTCAGACAACGCTCGCTTTGTAGCTGCTTCGTTATGTAATGATTGCTCGTTCCGTTAAGGTCGAATATTTGTTCAAGCCGCGCCGTGATTATAGCGCGAGCGAGCAGAGGCTGAAGGTCGGCGGAGAACTCCGCCGCCGTAATGCCGTTTATTGCGAGCGAGTAAGAAGGCGCGTAAGAGATTGCAGGATTTTAGCCCCTCTCCCGTCCTTCGGACACCCTCTCCCGGGCGAGGGATAAAATACTGCAACGGCACGTATGTGCGCCCGTTAGGGTTTGAGCAATCCAAATGATTGCAAATAAACAGCGTGTTTTTCTTTTTACATCGCAATAAAGCGGATTGCGAGCAAATGGCGAAACGGCGGCGTGGAGGCGACGGCGTTGCAGTCCCGTTTATTGCGAGCAACCAAGCAAAGAAAGAGTGAACAAAATAAGATACCTATAATAGTTTTTATGTAAAGAGTTACTTTTATGTAAAAAATTCCTCGCGAGTGCGAGGAACCTTTTTTACTTACCTGCTGTGCCTTTGAACATTTCTTTGATGCCGTCAACGGATGAGAGAATTCCGGTTGCTTCATAAGGCATATAGACGATTTTGTTGTTTTCGCCGCTTGTGATTGTCTGCATTGTTTCCAGATACTTCATAGCAACCAGATATTGATCAGGTTTGCCTTTATCTGCAAGTGCAGCAATAATTCTGCTGATAGCTTCTTTTTCGGCATCAGCTTCAATAACTCTTGCCTGTGCAATACCTTCGGCTTTGAGGATAGCTGCCTGTTTTTCACCTTCTGCCTGATTAATTGCGGCTTCTTTTTGCCCTTCGGCTTTAAGAATTGCGGATTTTTTCTGACCTTCGGCTTCCAAAATAGCTGCACGGCGGTCGCGTTCGGCTTTCATTTGTTTTTCCATTGCGGATTGGATATCGGAAGGCGGGATAATATCTTGCAGCTCAACGCGGTTGACCTTTACGCCCCATTTGTTTGTTGCTTCGTCAAGTATTGCGCGGAGTTCGTTGTTAATCTTGTCGCGCGATACAAGCGTTTCATCCAAATCCAGCTGCCCGACAAGGTTTCTCAATGTGGTTTGAGTTAATTTTTCTATGGCATCAGGAAGATTTTGGATTTCGTAAACAGCGCTTTTGGGGTCAATAATCTGGAAATACAAAAGCGCGTTAATGCTTATTGATACGTTATCTTTTGTAATTACGGTTTGTCTGGGAAAATCATAAACGGATTCTCTTAAGTCGATTTTGGAACGTTCTTTTATGTAAGAATAAGTCGTTCCGTCAAGCCCTCTTTGGGTAACTTTCCAGGCAATTCCTCTCGGAGCTTCCAAAATCGGGATTATGTAATTCAAACCGGATTCAAGAGTTCTGTCGTATTTACCTAGTCTTTCAACAATAACAACCTCTGCCTGTTGAACGATTACAACGCCTTTTGCAACAAAAATTGCTGCGGCAATAATTAAAATCAATAAAAATAAGCTCATTTTATTCCCTTTCTTTAACGTACATAACTAAACTTTCATTTCTTTCAATGATAACTTCGCTGCCCTGCGGGATTTCGTGGTCAGAGCGTGCTTCCCAGCGTTCGTCATAGATTGATATAACCCCGCTGTTCGGCGTAACTGTTTCAACAACTTTCGCTGTTTTACCTATATATTTGGCCGCAAGCCCTGTTTCCTGATTTTTATGTGTTTGTTTGACAAGCAAAGGTCTTAAAAATATTAAAGAAACCATTGAAACTGCAACAAAAATAATTGTCAGCGCGTACCAGTTGAAAATATAAATTGCGCAAACAGCCGTGACAAAAGCACCTACCGCAAAGTTAAGAAAAAACATTGTAGGAATAGTCATTTCCAATATTAAAAACAAAAGACCGAGTCCTGCTAAAATCTGCCATGCGCCCATATAATTCTCCTTTTGGATTAATTTTAACATTTATTTTAAACGCGGTCAATAGATAAATTGCATGCCTAAAATTGTAAGTTACTATGATACTACGGCGGTAAGGCACTGAGAATTTACTGTCGGCATAGTAATGCCGACCTACAAGCTCTTTTTGTGTTTATAAAAGTTTTTGTCAGACGAGTTATCCAAAATACAAGATATAATATAGTTTTACTTTGCAAGACATATTGCTTGAAAATTTGCATTACCGCGGTTAAGATAATTTGTGTATCCAAATCCTGTATTTCGGGGGTTAAATGCACGAGCTTCAGCACTGTAAACGCTGTCTTCATGCTTTGACCATATATATACTGAGCCTCTTGAAGTATCAAATCCCATATCCTGAATAATGTCCTCATGCCAAAACACAGCGTCATATCCGCTATCTGCAGATATCGTGGTTCCATATGCGACGCTTGCCAGAGCCGCTAATTGTGCCTTATCCGGTAAATTGTCAACTCCTCCGCAAGCTTTAACTGTTCCGCCCCAACGGTCATCGTCACCACTTCTACAATGTTCTATGCCTAATTCGGATTGTTTTTCAATGCATTCATCATGTGTCAAGGGATCAGGCTTAAAAGGTTTAGTAAAGCAAGTTCCATCGGAGAGTTCAATAGAGCATGGCATATGCCCGTCAATTTCTGTAACATTGATATATCTCAAATCTTTACCGTCAGAATTAGGGGATTTAAACCCTGTAGTATCGTAGAGTAAAGAGATACAACTGGTACCTGTAAACTGGTTAGTGTAAGGATTTTCTCTGCACGATGGGTTATATGCGAGAATACCGGAGGTACCGTTAGCGAATTGGACACCGATAGTTTCAGTATTCCAATCTTGTCCTAATTGAGCAGCGGTTTTAACATTTTGAGTACTGACTTCGAGTTCATTTTTC
>CASEDF010000020.1 GCA_949286705.1 uncultured bacterium
TATTTCATCAGCGGATGCTACGAAAAAGCTCTTGGAAATTTTAGCAAAGTAATCTGATATTTTTATTATTGGAAAGCCCCGTTTTTTGCGGGGCTTTTTTGTGGCTTGAATTTGACGGTTGAAAATGTGTAGAATCGAAGCATATATGAAACGCGCCTGAATGTTTTTTAGACAAGGGAATCGGAATCTTTTTTGGGGATAACCGATTTATAAAATTTGGATGCGAAATTTTTGTGAATAAGTTGCGAGTCGGACGCAGACGGCTGTTGCGAATCTTAAAAAGCTTCAATAAAAATTAACTAATCATTAACGAATTGCGAAAGTGTGCCTAAATGTTCAATGAGAGTGAGTTTTTATTCAGCCTGCCCGGTGTTGATTGATGAGAAGCAAAACAGGAGTGAGAAATGTTTTCTTTGGGGTTATTATTTGTGTATTGAAAATAATTCCTCCCGAAAGATCAGTCTGCTCGGAAAAAACTGGAAAATTACCGATGACAGAGGTAATTCTATTTCTGATGACACTTGCGGGTTTAAGGGAGAAATTCCAGAGTTGGAGCCAGGGGAGTGTTTTGAATATACCAGTACGGCACCGGTGGCAGCGGCAAATGCGGTTTTCTACGGCAGCTGCCGGATTAAAACAGAAGGCCAGGATTTTGCCAAAGAAGTAAAAATCCCGACCTTTTTCCTTTCAGCTGATAAGCAGAAACAGATGTTTATACATTAATTGTCGTAAGTATGAATGTAGGTGTTGTTTGCTACGTACATATTTAAGTATTTGTGAATGTTTTCTTCCATTTTGACGTTAAATTCATCGAAGAGTTTTTGTACCATATTGTTCCAGTATTTTTCTTTTTCGATGATGTCGGTATCTGCCGGGATTTCAAGTTCACGCCAAGCAACGATTTCTGTTTGAGCGGAATTGGTTCCGAGTTCGTCCGAGATTTTTAAGACGACGTTTAAGTTGGCTTTATAGACCAGGTTGTCTTTGTAAAACAGCTGTCCGGACTCTACGACTTCTTCGGTAACGCTGGCGTCTTTGATGATGAAAGAGGCGATTTTGTTGCTTGAATAGTCAACGGCGTCCAGACGGTCTTTAGCCCAAAGACGAGCCGTTTTTTCGATAGAGATCGGAAAGAGTTGTTCAACGTGCGGGCGTTCAAACTTTGGAAGGAATTCTGAAATGACGTCTACTTTGTTGACTTTGAGTTCGATTACGCCGGAATCTACATAACGCGGCGCATTATATCTTTCAACTTCCGGAGTGTTGTTTGCGCAGCTTGTAATAAATGCAGCAACAGCCAAAACGCTGAGTATTTTTTTTAATTTCATCATTTTAACAGGCCTGTAAAAATTATAGTTACACCGTGATTAGCGTAACTATAACAATTATACATTAAAAAAATCTTAAGTTTCCCAGGCTGCCTTTCGGTGGGGAAGTTATTGTTTTTGCAACTCCGCCCGATCATAAACATAATTTTCCGAGCAGAAATGGCAGGTGGCTGAGATTTTGCCGTTTTCACACATGGCGTCAATTTCTTCCGGTTTGAAAGTTGCCAATGTGTCCCGCAGCTTTTCTCGTGAGCAGCGGCAGCCGAAACGGTAGGCTTTGCTTTCCGTAACTGCAAGAGAATGTGTGTGAAACAGCCGGGTTAAAATGTTTTCAGATGTTAAGCCGGCATTGAAGACTTCATCATCTTTCAGGCTTTCCATAAAGATTTTGGCTTCGTCCCAGCTTTCGAAGATTTCTTCGTTTTCTTTAACCTTTCCTCCGATTTCCGGAATTTTTTGAATCATAATGCCGGCGGCGTACCAGTCTTTGCCTTCTTGACCGGGGGTGTGGAAAAACAGCTTCAAATCCGTATCAATTTGCTCGGACTGCTTAAAATAGCGTAAGGCACATTCGCTTAACGTTTTTCCCTGCAGATCCACAATTCCCTGATAGAGTTCGGTATCCGGTCCCTGATCTACGGTAAAGGCCAGAAAACCCTCGCCCAGAAAATGCGGTGCGGGTTCTATCTGGTCATCGGTTTTGCGTAAGCGCTGCGATTTTTTTAGGCGTTCTTCATCAAAGCGGGCGCAGGCACGGACTTTGCCGTCGGACGTTACATCGACGACAACCAGGGATACCGGGCCGTTTCCCTGAATTTGCAAAGTGAACAGTCCGTCATATTTTAGTGCCGAGGCCAGCAAAACAGCCAGAGCGGAACTTTCGGCCAAGACGGCAGAAACCGGCAGCGGGTATTTATGCTTTTCCAAAATTGTGTTGATGACGCTGTCAAGACGAACCAGACGCCCGCGAAAGGCGCCGTTATCAATGTGAAAAGATACACAATTATCAAAATTATTGTTAGGCAAAATCTTATTCCTTTGCTAAATTATAACCGTTTAATAAGTTTATAATGTATGGGCGGAGAATTTTCAAGTGTTTGCGGCAGAAGAAACAAAAAAGGTCAAAACCGTTAAAAAAATTACGCCAGTGCGGCTGAAAAATATTGCGCTTTATTATCTGAAACGGTTTGATACGACAAAGGCGGCTTTGCGGCAGGTTTTGATGAAAAGAGTGAACGAATATGCTTATTATAATCCCGAGTATGATAAAACGGAGGCAATCGGCTGGGTGGAGAATATTATCTCGGATTTTGAGCGTTACGGGTATCTGGATGACAAGCGTTTTGCTGAAAACCGCTGTCGGGATTATATTGCTGCCGGCAAGGCCAAACGTTATATTATCGGCAAACTTAAAGAAAAAGGTGTGAGCGAAGATATTATCGAGCAATGTTTTGCCGAACAGGAATACAGCGCTTTTGATGCGGCATTAAAATTGGCAAAGAAAAAGAGAATTGCCGGGTTTCGTAAGGATGAGACCGAGCGCAAAGAAATGCGGCAGAAGGATATGGGCGTTTTGGTCCGGGCCGGTTTTGATTATGATACGGTTGTGGCAGTGATGGATTATCGGCCGGAAGAAGATTGTTAAAAATAGTGCGAGATGTAAAAAAGTACTTGATTTCTTGCGCGTTGTTGTGTATGAAAGAAAAGTCCGGCTGAAATGGCCGAATAGATAGGGGTATAGCTCAGTTGGTAGAGCATCGGTCTCCAAAACCGAGGGTCGTGAGTTCGAATCTTACTGCCCCTGCCAATATCGGTGTAATTCATTGTAATTACACCGAATTTTTTTTGCCTATTTTAAAGAAAATGCCAATTTTCGCCGTGTATCACAGGAGTGTAACACAGGAGAGTTTTTCTATGAATGGGCATAACCGACTGATTCGCAGAAACCACACCTATTATTTACGGGCACGAATCCCCACCGCCTTGGTATATTTAATCCACAAATCCCAGTTTTGGTATTCCTTGAAGACGAATAACTATTACGAAGCCCTGGAAAAAGTAAGAAAAGAGAGTTATAAGGTTGATATGAAGATTAACCTTTTAAGGGCTTTGGATATGAAAATTAAGAATAAGCAATTACTTCTTGAAGATGAAGATATTGATAAAATGGTTATTCATAAACTGCGAGAGATTGAAGATGTTTTTGAAAATCATTATTGGGAAATCAACGAGAAGCATTTTGACGCAGATAACTTGCTAATCTTCAATAAGTCGCAAGAGGTTAAACAAGCCAAATCAGAACAAGAGTTGGAATGTGTGGAATTGTTTATCAAAGAGTATTTTAATGATTTGAAAGAGGATAAGCGGACGCACAGAAGTGTTATTAAGCAAATAGGCAGAATTGATAAAGAGGAAATACCGATTATCGCTGATAAGAGTCAGCCAAGAGAGGATATTATAAAAACAAAGAATGCTTTGAAGAGTGTTGAAAAGTATATTCTAAACAAGGTTGTTGCAATTAGAGAAGACAGCGGAGATAATTTTAATATCAACGGTAGGGTTAAAAGGTGCTTGGATGTAATCAATGCCGAGAAAAACGAAAAGGCTCGGCGACCGACTGTATCTACTCCATGGGGAAAGGTATTTGATGAGTTTGCTCTGGAAAAGTTAAATAATCGGACAGGGGAGAATACTATTAAGCAAAACAGACAATGCCTTGAAACGATTTTTGAGATTATTGGCAAAAAGTATGTTGAAAGTATTACTTATAAGGACTGTCAAAAAGTTACCCGTAGTGTTTATAATATTCCTAAAAAGTGGAAAGAGCGATATAAGGGGCGAAAACTCTCTGATTTATTATCTAAAAAGAATGATGATGCTATTTCTCTGACTTCTGTTAAAAAGTATTTGCGTATATTCAAGGAATTTCTAATTTTCTGTAAAGATAACAGATATATTCCTGACAGTTTTCAAGGGGATATAAAAATTACTAAAAGAAAAGAGGCTATTCCTATTGAGGCATTTACAAAAGAAGAGTTAAAGAAGATTTTTGACCCTTTAACATATCCTCGTGTTATGGATACAAAATATTCTTATCGCTATTTCATACCGCTAATTTCAATCTTTTCTTCACTGAGGCTTAACGAAGTTTGTCAAATATATATTGATGATATTAAAGTTGATAAAGGTGTATGGTATTTTGATATAACTGACAAAAGAAAAGACCAACACCTTAAAAATGCTCAATCAAGGCGAATAGTTCCTATTCATCCTAAGTTACTTGAATTAGGTTTTATAGAATATGTCAAAAAAGTGAAAGAAATTAAAGTAGATAATAAACATCCTGAAAGATTATTTTATCAACTTAATTATAGTGCTAAAAATCATTATATCCAAGCAATGAGCCAATGGTTTGGTAGATATTTAAAAAAGATTGGTATTGATAGTCGTTCAAAAGTTTTTCACTCTTTCAGGCACACCATAAAACCATATTTGAGAGATGCTGGTATATCACAAGAATATCAAAATGCGATTTGTGGTTGGATTGGTAAAGATATTGGGGAACGTGTATATGGTGGAAATATTCCAATAAAAAAACTATATCAGGAAATCTCTAAATTAAAATATCCGTTCTTAAATAGAAATATTGAGAAAATAGCGAATAAGAATAAAATTAAATAAAGAAAAAGGAGAGTTAATTAACTCTCCTTTTAATAAAATTATTTTTTAGATGAGTTTGTTGTTTTTCTCGTGCGTTTCTTTCTGGCATAAGTTTTTATTTCTTCATCAAACTGCCCCTCGTCTAACATACTTTTTAACGAAGATAAGAGTTTGAGATGCGTGTAATCACTTCTTTTAGTAGTATTCTTGAAAATTGGATAAGCACCGCAACGCAATGTAATTACTGTGTAATCTCCGCTATCTTTTAAAATACGCATTGACGGAGATAATTCTGATACAGGAGAATTTTTATTTTCAATGCCATTTTCATAATTGATATTTTTCTGAATGCTATCGGCAATTTTTTCTTTAATGGATTTAATTTTTGCATTAAAAATATTTGCTTTTTCAACATTCATATCTATACCAGTAAAATTTAATGTTGTTTTTTTAGTATTAGAATTAGAAGTTTCAACCATCTTTATTCTCCGTCTATTTGTTAATGATATGAAATTATGAAAATATTATATTTCTAATGTCAAATATTATAGTTTTCTTATGCACAAAGATTATAAAAAATTAACTATAATACTATTTTATTATACTTTTATTATACTTTTTTCTTATGTCCTTTTTTCTGAAAGTGGCAGAAATCCTTGTAAAATTAAACTATTGTTATTTTTAATAATAAAAAAGTGTAAAATATAACATAAAATAGTTGACAATTTTACACTTTTTATTTAATGTAAAATCATATTAAAGATGTTGATTTTACAGTTTGGAGTTTTGAAAATGATTTTTAATTATAAAAGGGTTTCTACAATTATCCAATCCACAGAAAGACAGTTAATTGATGTTCCTTGTGATAGAGAATATGAAGATAAATTATCAGGAAAGAATAGAGAACGTCCACAGTTAGAAGCCTTATTATCAAATTTGCGTGCCGGAGATATTGTAAATGTTCATTCAATGGATAGGCTTGCAAGAAATACAAGAGATTTATTAAATATTGTTGAGGAAATAAACAATGCAGGAGCAACAATTAAATTTCATAAAGAAAATTTAACATTCTCTCCTGATAAAAAAGACCCTTATCAAGAAATGATGATGACAATGCTGGCGGCTGTTAGTTCTTTGGAGCGTGCTTTAATCAATGACCGAGTTCGTGAGGGTGTAGCATTGGCAAAAGCAAAAGGAAAATATAAAGGTGGTAAAAATAAATTATCTACCGAACAAGTAAAAGAATTAAATAATTTATATAAAAATGGGGTTGCAGTTGCTAAAATTGCAAGGAAATTTGAAATTACTCGGCCAACTGTGTATAGTTATATAGAAAAATAAGGCGGATTTATACCGCCTTTTCTTTTAAGAATTTATAAAATGTAGAATAATCAACATTCAGCATTTTAGCAATTTTAGTTTTCTTTATGTTTTGAGACAATAATTTTTTTATCAGTTCTTCTTTGCCTGATAATTTAGAAGTTTTATTTTTACTTCCTTTTATTCTGCCAATATGTTTTCCTTCGGCTCTTAATTTATCTAATGAATTTTTGGTGCGCTGGGAGATTAAATTTCTTTCAATCTCTGCTGATAATCCAAATGCAAAAGCCAAAACTTTACTCTGAATATCACTTCCTAACCTATAATTATCTTTAATTGTCCATACCTGACAACCGATATTCATACATTGATGAAGTATAGACATTACTTGTAAAAGATTTCTTCCTAAACGGCTTAATTCGCTGGCGATTAAAATATCATCTGGTTTTAATTTCTTTAATAATTTTCCTAATTTTCTTTCTTCTAATGGCTTTCTGGAAGAAATAGTTTCCATTATCCATTTATCAATATAAATATTGTTTGCTGTTGCAAAATTTTCTATCTCAAAATGCTGATTTTCATTATTTTGTTTTTCTGTGCTGGTTCTGATATAGCCGTAAATCATCTTCAATCCTTTTAATATATTTATCATAGGATTGAAGTTTAATATTTAGATAAGTGATTGAAAACAAAGGAACATTTGAAATCAATCTACATCTAATATCTTAAAAGTCAATTAATTTTACATTTTTTTTGTTTGTTTCTCTTGTAACACACAGAAATTCAGGGATTTTGATGTGTAAAATCAAAATGAAAATAAAACATTGGATTCTGGCGTTCGGTTTTTGACAATGTTTTTCTGAAATCGGGCATTTTGATATATATGTAATAACTTTTATAAAAGGAAATACTATGAACAAAACTTTATTATTGGCAGGTGTTGCTGCTTGCTTGTTTGCTGCAAATGCAAACGCAGTTGAACTGAAACAATATGTATCCGGTAAATTGACCTATTCCGATATGTCTAATGACGTTAAATATACGGAAGAAGACGGTGGCGCAAAAGAAAAAGCCGATGACAATGTATTGGGCGGCAGTTTCGCTTACGGTATTAAAGCAGGTGCGGTAAGAACCGAACTTGAATTAAATATTCACGAAGATGCTGAAAAGAAATACACCGAAGACGGCGAATCCTGGAAGAACTCTTTGGAAAATAACTCCATTATGTTGAATGCTTACTATGATATTGACACAGGAACTAAATTTACTCCTTATGTCGGTGCCGGTATCGGTATGGCTCGCCTAAAAGGTAAAGTTGCGGATACAGACGAAAGCATCAGCAAAAGCAAAACAAATTTCGCTTGGCAGGTTGGTGCAGGCGTTTCTTATGCTATGACTGACAATCTTTCTTTGGATGCCGGTTATAGATATATGGACTCCGGCGATGTTACTATTAAAGAAGATTGGGGCAAGGTAAAATTTGACTCTACTTCTCACGAGTTCCTGCTTGGTGCAAGATATACTTTCTAATCTTGTCCGGTAAGTAATAGTTTTTTTCATATAGGGGGTCTCGGGCTGTATAAGCAATTATACAGCCTCTCCTTTAAATCTCTATAACCGTATATTTTCCGCTGTCATATTTTACGATAGCAAAATTATGTTTGTTAAGGGCTTGGAAGACGACTATCCAAGCCCAATGATTATTAAAAACAACTTGACCACCGCTTTGTATATAAGAATATTTTTTGTTATAAGTCATTAGTTGATTATATGCGATTACTGTTTCCATTATATGCCTTATAGATATTTTAGAATCCGTTTTGTTATGATTTGCTGACCTCTGTCTATTAGATAATATAGATTGCGGTTGATTGCTTCCTTGTTGTCGTATTCTTCATAAAGGGCGTATAATTCATTAAGATTTTTTACAAGATTGTGAACCGCATCTATTGCCGGGCGGCGATTTTCACAAATAACCATTGCTAAATAATGTTGAGATTTATTTAAGAACTCGGTGCAGAATTGATGTTGGCTTTTCACAATCCCTAACTTTTGCAAATACAAACAACATTTTTTCATAAACTCGGTATCTTCTGAAATTTGTTGTAATTCATAACGATCGGAACGCTGTTTACGAAGTTCATTATTGTTTTGTTCTTTTTCGGCGTTTAAAACCTCTTTTTTTGACTCCTGGGCGTTATTTTCTAATTCTGCGTCTATTTGCTTATTGCGATTGATTAAGCCCCTTATGCGGTCTTTTATAGCGTTTATGCGTGAATCCATCTTTATTCCTTGTTATCACTTTCCTTTGAACAATGGTTAATCCAGTCCATTACCCAAGTTTTAGTTTTGTTTTCTGATTGACTATTAACCCAATCTATTAACCAAGTTTTAGTTTTAGTTTTATTTTCATTTATATTAGTCATTTTGTTTTCTCCTATATATTTATGATTAAAAAATGTAATTAGTTGTTTGTAAATCTTTCTCGTCATACATCCGTACGGATTGTTTTAGACTATACATTCCAGCACGGAGTTTATCCAAATCACTTATTAACGGCTGACAATCCACAGATAGTTTAGGATATGATTTTTTTAGATATACTGTTACAAATCTTATAAAATCATAACATTGATTATCTGGTATATCGGCTATGATATGCAAATGTGGATGGGTTGTGATATTATCTTTGCCGTGAGATAAATCTATGTTCAATTTATATTGTAAATCTTTATGTTTGTGATATTGTCTGCCGATGGTTTTACGATAATATCTTTGTATTGCTTTCTTGAAATTTATAATTAAATCTCTATCCGATGAATTGTATTTGTTTGGTTGTATCGTTATAAAGTAATTCATAATATAATATCCTCTTAATAATAGTTCAGTATAACCGTATCCAATGGAAACAATTTTTATGAAAACAGTAGGAAGTCCGTTCTGTTCAAGCGATATATTTTGATAAAATTCTACTCTATAATGTTGTTTTCAATTAAATTGTTCTCAAATGTTTTGTTCTCAAAATTTATCAGGGCTTGCCGACTAAAACCCCGACTGTCGGCTATGAACAGATAATATCATACAAGGAGCGACCATTGCAAAAATAAAATCTGCTCATCTCTATTTATTCTAAAACCGATTAAATTATGTAATCGGTTGAAAATGCATAAATCATAACTTAAAAAATCATCTTGACATTAGCTAAATCAATGATTATAAGTGTTCGCATAAATGATACACAATAGGCATAAAAATATCATTTTTTAGAAAATTTTATCTTCTAAAAACAATGAATTATAAAAAATATAGCAGGGCTTCTTACTGCCCCTGCCAATAAAAAAACCGTCCGAAAGGGCGGTTTTTGTGCATTTATGAAGTTAGGATTATCTTAATTATTATGGATAGTATTTGATATGCCATTTTTTGGTTACGATTTTACATTCAATAAAAATCATGGTATACTAATACTAATTTAAAAAAATGAGGAAATATATTATGGATTTTGAAAAACTAAATGAAACAAATTGTCGTATATCTAATATTCAAAATAATGATAAAGTGTTAATTGGAGGTTCTTGTTTTGGTAAGCTAGATCTTAAGATTACGGCTGATATTGATAGTTTTGAAGTTTTTTTTCAAAAAGTTAAAAAAAATGCAATAAATATTGAGAATAATGAAAGCATGAAAAAATGGTTAAATGGCGTTGCTCCAGATTTTGATGTTAAAACATTTGCTCATATGTATGCTTTTGACAATGTTTTAAGAAAAATGTATCCTGGTTTATCCTTAAATGTATCAAAAAGACAGGGATATTATGATACAGAAGGTAGTAAAAAATTATCTCAATCGTTTGAAGATGGCGTTTGTCAATGTGCTGAAATATCCATTTTAGCACAGGCATATTTTCAAAAATGTGGTTTTGAAACAAAATATTTTGGTGGTGAATTGTTACGTTCTTTAGAAGAAGATTTTGGAGAAGCACATAGTTTTATTTCTATAAAAACGGGTAAAGATGATTATTTTTATGATCCTGCAAATCCCATTCTTTATAATGGAATGTTCTTACCCAGGATATCATCAATAGAGGCAACACAGGCTCAAAAACAACAATTTGAAAATAAAATCCATACACAGAGCGTAAGGCGCAATTGTGCATTTTTAGAGGCAAAAAACATATTAACAAAAACAAGTTGGTATTATGGCTGTGGAGATGGCGCTAATATTTTTCCATCGTTTATTATTTCAAAACATAATATTCAACAACCGATTTCACAAGAAAGAAACTTATAGAATATGTCCTGTAACGAAACAACTATTATAAACGGAAAGCAAATAGCATTAACTCCTAAGGAGAAAAAAATGGTTGATGAATTTCATAAAAGCCGTATTGCATTTGCTTTTCTTGATGATGGAAGATGTGCAATAAATGTTAAAGATGTCAGGGAGCATAAAATTTATCTTCAAGAAGATTTCGGAATATCTTTTGACGAATTTGAAAATCTGACAAGAGGGTATATTAAACCGGGTAGAATAGTTTTTTATAAAACTTTAGAATTTGTACCCATTGAGAGTATAACAGAAAAAGTTCTTTCTATTGTCTCAGAGAAGGCTTTAGAATTTTTTGGCTCAGGCAAATATGAAATTTGGAATGGTCTTAAAATTGGAAAGCCAGGTGAAGAATGGGAACCTATACAAAGAAAAGGATTTATTTTTGTGGGCTAAGGGACAGATATTTGTGGGTGGCCCAATGTGTTGGCAATAAAAAGAGCCGTCCGAAAGGGCGGTTTCTTTGTTGATCGTTTTTCAGAGTGGTAACTTTTTTGTTAAGACGATTTAAATTTGGTTCTGAGGATGAGGTTTGCTGGTGGAAATTGGGGGCAGAAAAAGCGCATGAATATTGGGGCGATTTTGAATTTAAGATTGACAAGGCGGGATTAATGATATAAAAAACAGGCAGATTTGTCTGGCAAAAGTCAGATATAAGGTGGTTTAATTTTAAATAGGTGGATGGGTTCCATGGCAAAAGTTAGTCCGATACAGTTTTTCAGGCAGGTGAAGCAGGAAGTTAAAAAAGTAACCTGGCCTACAAAAAAAGAGGTTGTGCAGACCTCGATTATGGTTTTGGTCATTGTGGCAATCGCAGCTGCCTTTTTCTTTGTCGTTGACCAGATTTTGGGCTGGGGCGTGCAGAAGATTTTTATGATTGGAGAATAGGGTATGGATGCTCGCTGGTATGTTGTAAACGTTCATTCCGGTTCGGAGAAAAAAGTGGCCGAATCGATTAAAGAACAAGCTGTTTTGAAAAAAATGGACGATAAGATTTTGGATATTATGGTGCCGACCGAAGAGGTTGTCGAGGTTAAGAAAGGCGCCAAGGTCAGCAGCGAACGCAAGTTCTTTCCGGGATATATCCTGGTTAAAATGATTATGACCGATGATGCATGGCATCTGATTAAGAATAATCCGAAAGTAACAAATTTCCTCGGCAGCAGAAACAAGCCGTTTCCGATTACCGAGGCTGAAGCGCAACGGATTATTACCCAAATGCAGGAAGGCATTGAGCGTCCGCAGACGGTGGTTGATTATGAAGTCGGCGAACAAATTCGGGTTTGCGACGGTCCGTTTGCTTCTTTCATCGGGTTGGTTGAGGAAGTCGATCTGGAAAAATCCCGCCTGAAAGTGTCGGTTTCTATTTTCGGACGTTCTACGCCGGTAGAATTGGAATTCTCTCAGGTTGAGAAAGTTTC
>CASEDF010000021.1 GCA_949286705.1 uncultured bacterium
AGTTTTTAAAACTTTTTTTTGATAATTTGCCACAAGCGTCGGAATAGTCATAGCGGCAACTATTCCAATAATAGCAAGGGTAATTAAGACTTCAGCTAAAGTAAAAGCCCTGTCTAGTCTGCGTATCGGGGGGGGGCGACTATCTGAACCGCTTTTCGTGCAACCTTTTTCAACATATTATCTCTCCTCTTTCCTTTATTAAATATTATTTTGCATATTTTGTCAAGAATTTTTCGGTTAATGAAGAATAATGTTTGTCATATAATATTTATATGAAAAGAGCTTTGCTTTTATTTTTAATATTTTTGGTTTGTCCTTTTGTGAATGCGGAATCCGTCGTTCCTGAAGCTACTTTGGGTATAGCCCGCGAGGCGGAAATCAGAGCTGCTTATGAAAAGCCTAAATCTGAAATCGTCCGCGTAGGGCTTGGCGACAATTCGTTTAACAAATATGATTATGATAATGCAGGAATTTTTGCTGAAGCTGAGATGAATATTTTTGACGGTTCGGAATTACTTGTAAATGTTCCTGCATATAAAACGGTTAATGTAAAGCTTTCTTCCGATATGTTTGTTTTGACATACGATAACGGTGAAGTTATTGATCAGGTCAAAGGGCCTGTGAGATTTGTATGCAATGACGGGAGATTAGGTGTAAAAAATTTAAAACGTGTAGGCACTCAGGCTTTTTATAGAGGCGAAATTGAGATTACAAAGTATAATAAAAGGCTCGGGCGTTTTCATATTGTGAACGTCATTGAGGTTGAAGACTACTTGAAAGGTGTTGTGCCGAATGAAATGCCTGTGCGTTTTGGTCTTGAAGCACTAAAGGCTCAGAGCGTTGCCGCAAGAAATTATGTATTATCCCCGAGAGTAAAGGCTTATGACGCATTTGATGTTGTGGATAGTGTCGCAAGTCAGGTCTATTTCGGGGCAGGGTCTGAAAAAGATTTAGGCACCCGTGCTGTCGAAGAAACGGAAGGTATTGTCGCGCTTTACAATTGGGATTTAATCCTTGCCCAGTATTCATCAACAGCAGGCGGGTATACAGAGAGTTTTGCAAATGTTTTTTCCGATCCTAAATCAAAAGCGTTCCCGTCGGTTTCAAAACCTTATTTGATTGCAAAACCTGATATGCTCAGCCAGAAACCTTTATCCGTTGAAGAAGATGCTGCGGCGTTTTACAAATCAAAACCCGATTCTTATGATATGAAGTCACCCTATTTCAGATGGGAAAGAACCTGGACAAAAGATGAACTTCAAAAAGTTTTGCAGTCAAATCTTGCAGCACAATCTGCAACGGGGTTTGTTCATCCTGAATTCAGAAAAGGCGACAAGCTTGATGATATTGTTAAACTTGATGTTAAGCGACGCGGCGAATCCGGTAAAATTATTGAAATGGAAATTGTTACAAAATCCCAAGCCTACAAAGTTTATAAAGAACTTGTTGTCCGCAGACTTTTAACAAATAAAGGCAAAGCGCTCCCGAGTGCGAATGTTGTATTTGAACATACCCTTGATGAGGACGGGAACCTTATTTCAGTCACGGCTTTCGGCGGAGGTTTCGGGCATGGCGTGGGTTTGAGTCAATACGGTGCAGGGTTTATGGCAACTGAATTAAAATTGCCTTATGAAAAAATTCTTAAACATTATTACACCGGAATTACCCTCGGCACAAAACCTTTTGTTCTGTCTGCGGATAAAAATATTGTATCTCAGAATTTTTATACCAAAGATAAACATGCTGAACTTGTTGTTGATAATAAGTACCAATTATCCCATTTTTTGGTTAATATAAATGGTAAGGAAAAAGATATCAAGCTTTCTAAAAACTTTTTTAACAGAGTGGAAAAAATTGATATCTCAAGACATCTGAAACACGGAAAAAATACAATAGTATTTTATTATCCCGAAGATGAGGATAAAAATAAAGGTTTAAGAATATACGCGGAGTTGACGGCAAAAGATGACGGATTATTCTGATAATAAAACAACAAGTGTATTGAAGGCGGCATGGCTTATTGCTGTGGTTACTGTTTTCAGCAAACTCATAGGTTTTATCAGAGATGTTGTAATCGCGAATTATTACGGCACTTCCATGGTATCTGATGCTTATTTTTATGCATATCAAATTCCCGCGCTGGCAATAATTTTATTGGGCGGCGTAGGAGGACCTTTCCACAGTGCAACAGTTGCCGTATTTTCAAAACTTATACCGAATTTGCGTGAAAAACCTCAGGAAGAAGTCAAAAAGTTGTTTTCAACTTTTATGACAACAACGATAATTTTCTTCGCGATTTTGGCTTTATTATGCTATTTCTTTGCAACACCTATAATGAATTTGATAGTATCCGGCGGAAGCCCCGAACTTGTTCAGCTTGCGGCGGAACATTTAAGAATTATGTCGCCTGTATTGATTATAGGCGGAATTGTCGGTATTTATTACGGAATTCTTGTAACTTACCGGTATTTTATGCTGCCGAATTTGTCGCCTATTGTTATGAGTCTTGTAATTATCGTTATGGTAATGACTGCAAGAAGCGACAACGCAGGTGTAATTCTGGCATGGGCAACTACAATCGGTGCGGTTTTACAGCTGGTTTTACAATATCCGAAAATCAGACAGCTGGGGTTTAAGTTTAAACCGAATTTGGATGTTTTGAATAATGTTCAGTTCAAAAATATTTGTGAATTATTGTTTCCTGCGGTATTAAGCTCGACCGTCGGACAGGTGCATATTTATGTGGATATGTTTTTTGCATCATCATTGAATGAGGGTGTTTGGACGGCAATAGGTTATGCCAACAGAGTTTTCCAATTCCCTGTCGGAATTCTGGTAACTGCGTTTCTGGTTCCGTTATTTCCGATTTTTTCAAGACTTGTAGCGGACGGGGATATGCAGGGAATAAAAACATATTTTAATAAAGGCGTCGGTGTTTTATTTTTCGGGGCTATACCGATAATTATAGGTATTCTGGTTCTTGGAACGGACGGTGTAAGGCTTATATTTGAACGCGGTGCGTTTGATGAGAGGGCTACGTTTATGGTGACGGAAGCCTTGTGGTTTTTGTCATTTTCTATTATTCCGTATGTGTTCCGCGACAGTATAACCCGTGTTTATTATTCGTTTAATGATTCCGCAACCCCTTTTATGATTGCGTTTTCTTCAATTGTTTTGAAGGTGTTTTTGAATATCCTTTTGATAAATCTTTTGCATTTCGGAATAGGCGGAATTACGCTTTCAACTTCACTTGTGACGTTATTTAACGCTTGTATGCTCGGGATTTTGATGTCTAAAAAAATTAAAATGGACTATGGAGTTTTGTTTAAAAATCTTTTGAAAATGTGTATTGCGGGTTTGATTACGTTTATTTTGTGTCTTGCGGCTGCTATTGCGTTCGACAAATTCATTGAGCTACCGAAATATGTATTTGAAATTGTAAAAATTACGGTTGTCGGAGTTATATGCCTTGGAACATACATCTGGCTAAACCTGTTATTTAAAATGGATTATGCAAAAGAATTGTTTGACAGAGTATATAGTAAACTAAGGAGAGCCTGAACTTGTTTCAGGATCTCTGGAGAAGTTAAAATGAAATTACGGAATGAAAAAGAAATTATAGAAACACTTAAAGACGGCGGGGTAATAACCTATGTAACGGATACTGTCTGGGGGCTTGGCTGTTTGCCGGATAATGAAAACGCCGTCAAAAAGATTTATGAAATTAAAAAACGCGAGATGCAAAAACCTTTAATACTTATGTCAAATGAGGTTTATAATCTTTTGGACTATGTCGAGCCGCTACCAAAGCTTGCATGTAAGCTGATAAAAAAATATTTTCCCGGTGCCTTGACCCTTGTGGTTAAAAAAAGCAAAAATACTCCCGATTTTATAACCTCCGGCATGGATACGGTGGGAATAAGAGTTCCAGATAATGAGGTTTTCAAAAGAATTTGCGAAATTATTCCCGGGCATGTTCTTGCAACAACAAGTGCAAACCTTTCACATCAGCCTTCCGCAAAAAGCTATGAGCAGGCTTTTGAAAATATGGACGGTCTTAGTGATATTGTTATAGAAGATTACGGGTGTAAATGTAAAGGTTTGGAATCCACTGTCTGCGGAGTTTTTGGTGATGATTTAAAAATCTTTAGACAGGGAGAAATTTACATTTCGTTAGATTAGGCAATTTTTCCTCTTTGAAATTCTTTATATTATTATAGGGGATTAAAAAAAGGGGAATATTTTGGCAAGCGTCGCTAAAATCGGCAGTATTTTATCAACTGTCGTAAAATCACCGAATATCAGAAAACTCGTTTACTCCACAGGCGGCAGTAAACCAACATTTTTTGATGCGTTTAAAGCATTTAATTCAAAACCTCATATGGCGGAAAAATTGGCAAAACGAATTAATGAGGTTTCCGGCAAAATACAATCTACTGCAGATGAAATTTTAAGACCAATGTGCGATGATTTAGGTGAATTCGGCAGCAGGATTAAAAAAGTTGATAAAATTACCGGTAAAATACCGCGGGCAATGAAAGATTTATCTTTAGATGATGCGGTTGAGTATATAGCAAACGGCAAAATCACAAATGTCATAGGTGACGGTTACGGTGCAAGGATTATTATAAACAATCCGAAAGATGTGCCGGTATTGTTGAGGCGGCTGGCTGATGCTCATAAATCCGGCAAGCTGAAACTTACGCTGGTGGAAAATTACAGAGGTAACGGCATAAATCCGTATATCAACGGCAACAATATGCGTATGCTTAATGAAATCGGCGCGGGAAAAAATATTACGCTTAACAAAATTAAAAGTGCAGGCTATACCCGAGCTAATACGGATATGTTTATTGACGGGTTTAAAATTGAATTTCAGATAGGCGGCAAGCATACAACCCGTTTTGGCGAGGTTGAACATTATTTGCATGATATGCGCTTGAACGGCCCTCCGGATTTGAGTAAATTAAATGAGGCTCAAAAAGAATTGTTCTATAAAATGAAAAAAGAGTATACTCTGTTAAAACAGAACAAAAAATTGGATGGAGCATATAATAAATATCTTACTCAGGTTTGGAAATGTTTTAAAGAAGCCGAAGAAAAGAGTCTTCTTTCCGTTGTTTTGCCTGAGCTGCCGCCCGGAATTCCCAAAATTCTTTCGGCTGAAAATTTATTAAAATTGGAAAAAATAAATTGTAAAAAATTGTTGCGGAAGTGTTAAAAAAAATTATCAGGCATTTTAAAATGCTTGAGTATGATTATCAGTGATATAAAATTAAATAATATTAATAATGTCAAAAAAGCTTGTGTTGAGCTTGGTAACAGGATTGGAAAAGATGTGAACCCAAGGGTGTCTTTTGATGTGGCACATATCAACGGTAAGGCTTTTATGTCCGTACAAAATCTTTTGACGGAAAATAATAAAGGTGTGTTTTTGAAATTAAGCCGTGGCAACGATAACGCATCAATTCTTCTCGCAAAAGGTCACGACCAAAGGCTAAGAACTTTTATTCAAAGATCTCCAAAAATTGTTAGTAAAAAAATTGACGAAATGACTCTTGTTTTAAAAAGAGCAGCAAGAGATGAAGCCAAAAGCCTTACGGATTTTTAATTTTTAAAAGCTTCTGCAATTGATTTTTTATAATCCGGTCTTAGAATTCCTTTTTCAGTAATTATGCCGGAAATAAGCTCATGGGGAGTTACGTCAAAGCCCGGGTTTATTATATTTACACCTTCTGCACATATTGCTTTTCCGTTAATATGCGTAACTTCATCGTGCGAACGTTCTTCAATCGGGATTTCGTCGCCTGTTTTTATGCTTGTGTCAATTGTAGAAAGCGGGGCTGCAATATAGAAAGGTATATTGTGGTATTTTGCAGCGATTGCGACTGTATAAGTCCCGATTTTATTTGCAGTATCGCCGTTTGCGGCAATTCTGTCCGCACCTGTGACAACCATATCTATCATGCCTTTTTTCATGAAATATGAACACATGCCGTCTGTTATAAGGGTTGTCGGAATTCCGTCCATTGTAAGTTCAAGTGTGGTAATTCTTGCCCCCTGCTGGCGAGGACGGGTTTCATCAGCAAAAACTTGAATTGTCGGGTCATTTGCAAATGCAGAACGCACAACGCCAAGTGCTGTCCCGTAACCGACTGTTGCAAGAGCGCCTGCGTTGCAGTGGGTCAAAAGCGTTGCGCCTTTTGGCACAACTTCCGCACCATAATCGCCGATTTTTTTGTTGATTTCAATGTCTTCATTTTCAAGCTTTATGGCATTTTGTTTGAGTTCTTCAATTATGCCCTTAACATCTGAGTTTGAATTTTTAATAACTTCTTTTTGTTTTTCAACCGCCCACATCAGATTTACTGCTGTCGGGCGGGAAGTTGCCATATAATCCGCTTTTTCAAGAAGTTTTTTAATAAATTCATCACGCGGCAGATTTTTTAATTCCTGAGCATATAAAACAACCCCGTGTGCGCCTGCTATGCCGATTGCCGGTGCGCCTCTGACAATCATTGTTTTTATTGCATCAAACATATCATCGCCGGTTTTTATATCAACATATTTGAATTCATATGGAAAAAGTGTCTGATCAACCATTCTGGAAAATGTGTCAACCCATTCTATTGTTCTTATTTTTGATTTGAATTCTGTCATTATCTCCTCACTTTAATTTAAAATGTTCTTCATCGTCTTTTTTATTCAACAATTGGAAAAAATCTATTCCGTAAAATGTTAAAAATCCCGAAAAAGCGTTAATGGTTGCCGCCAAAACTCCCATAAAGATTACAAGAATGATTATAAGCCCAACGCTGGCATTATTAAGCGCCATTGATACTCCATAATTCGGGTAATACCGGAAAAATTTTGCCAGCACGATTATTATCGGGATATAAAATATTGAGAATCCTATAAATGAAATAAAACCTATGATAGCGCCTAAAACAACACTTTCTTGAACGGTTGTGATTTTGAGCATATCAAGTTTAGTCATAAATAAAATGACGGCGGTTGAAGATAGACACATCAAAATCCAGAAAGCAATTTCGCCGATATAAGGAATAATTGTTATAACTCCCAGTGCAGCGCCTAAAAATATACTCAACAAACTAACCTGTTTCAAGATATTTTTGTTCATAGATTACTCCTTGTATGGCAGATTGCAATAGCAATTGAATCCACTGTGTCATCAAGCTTTGGTAATGTTTCAACGCCTAGCGCAAGTTTTACCATATGGTCAACTTCTTTTTTGTCGGCTCTGCCGTAGCCTGTCAAAACCTGTTTGACTTCCATAGGTGTATATTCAAAAATCGGAATTCCGAATTGTTCCAGAACGGTCAGGATTACTCCTCTTGCGTGTGATACCGGCATAACGGTCGTCTGATTTTTGAAGTAGAATAATTTTTCAATAGCAGCTTCATCAGGCTGATATTTTTCAACAATAGTTCTCATATCGTTGAAAATTTCCAATAATCTTTTGGATTCCCGATCGTCTTTTGATGTTTGAATTGAGCCGGAATGGAGAAGTTTTACGTTTTCTCCGTCAAAATCCACAATGCTGTAGCCGACAATTGCCATCCCGGGATCTATACCTAAAATTTTCATACCTTTATTATAGCATAAAAAAGTTATGAGAATTTTACCATGGATAATCCTCGGCGAATTTCCAGCCGTCCATCTGAACTAAGGCTGTACAATTTAAATTATCGTACACATTACCTTCGGGGTTTTTTGTACATTTATCTAAAAGAACAGAACGATTATAAGTAGTACCCACAGGTTCCAGTCGATTTTTAGTCGTAGATAATTGCAACATAAAAAAATCACGACCAAGTATATTTGGTCCTGCTTTTCCGTTTACATCTATGGAAATTATCGGGTCTGATATAAAGGGAGTAGTAACGCCATCAATTTCAATTGTTGAACCGTTGTAACCAAAGAATAATATAGCTCCGTTGTTGAGTTCAGTAGTGTAAACTTTAGAATTTTCGTTGTAATATGATCTTCCGTCCTTTGATTTACAACCGGAATACCCGATATCTTTTAGCTTAACCTTGCCGTAATTTTTTGAAACTCTGAGATAAGGAAGAAAATATTTTTCGACATATTCTTTAACATATTGTGAATTGTCACCGTCAGGTGCAATAGTTGTGCCGTAGTATTTTTGATACCCCCAGGTTGCGACATCCCCGTATTCAACCTGAGCCAGTTTAACGGCATTGGATAATACGCTGAAAGTTTGAGAAAGTCTGGATGCAAATTCACGTTTCTGATAATTTACAATCAACGTCGGAATAGTAATAGCTGCCACAATGCCGATTATGCCGAGGGTTATCAAAACTTCAGCCAAAGTAAACGCAACACGATGAATGTTGTCTGACATGTCTACGTGCGTAGCTCCCTCGGCTAAGGTAAAGGCGGCTTTCTTAGAGTGAGTATCGTGAGTGAAGTGCATGGTGTGAGGTTTTATGTCATGCTGAACTTGTTTCAGCATCTCATTTAGAGATTTTGAACCGTTTTCGAAATGACAAAGATTGATAAATTGTTTAAGATGCCTGTATAGAGCTAATCTCGGGGGGGGGCGACTATCTGAACCGCTTTTTTAGTGACCTTTTTTAACATATTATCTCTCCTCTTTCCTTTATTAAATATTATTTTGCATATTTTGTCAAGAAAAAAATCCGGCTCTTATGAACCGGATTTTTGGTGTAAGAATATTTTTTATTATTCTTTAGTATATTCAGCGTCGATTACGTCGTCGTCCGAACCTTTGTTTTCTTCTGTAGATGCGCTTTCACTGTTAGCAGATTGAGCGGCATCTTCTTTTTGTACTGCTTCGTAAGCTTTTTGAGAAATTCCGAACATTGTCTGCTGCAATTCTTCTGACAATTTTTTCAATTCGTCAGCCGGTTTGTTTTCATCAATAGCTTTTTGAAGAGCTTCTTTTTGTTCATTCAATTTGGTTTGATCGGCAGAATCAATTTTGCCTTCAAAATCTTTTACGATTCTTTCAGCGGAACTGATTAAGCTTGCTGCATTATTTTTAATTTCAGCTTCTTCTTTTTTCTTTTTATCTTCAGCAGCGTTGGCTTCTGCTTCTTTAACCATTTTGTCGATATCAGCTTCAGAAAGGTTAGAAGAATTTGTGATTGTGATTTTTTGTTCTTTGTTAGTAGCTTTATCTTTAGCTGAAACGTTAACGATACCGTTGGCATCAATATCGAATGTAACTTCAATTTGCGGCAAACCTCTCATTGCAGGCGGAATACCGTCAAGTCTGAACATACCCAAAGATTTGTTATCTTTAGCCATCGGTCTTTCACCTTGAAGTACGTGGATATCAACTGCTGTCTGGTTATTTTCGGCTGTTGAGAATACCTGTGATTTAGAAACAGGTATTGTAGTGTTTCTCGGAACAAGAGGTGTCATAACGCCGCCCAATGTTTCAATACCGAGTGTCAATGGTGTTACATCCAACAAGACGATGTCTTTTACTTCACCGGCAAGTACACCTGCCTGAATTGCAGCACCGACTGCAACAACTTCATCAGGGTTAACTGATTGGTTAGGTTCTTTGCCTGTATATTCTTTTACTAACTGTTGAACTGCCGGAATTCTTGAAGAACCGCCGACCAATACAACTTCATTGATATCAGCTTTTGTAACTCCTGCATCTTTAAGTGCGTTTTCAACAGGGGTTTTGCATCTGTTCAACAAATCGCGGCTTAAGTCTTCAAACTTAGCTCTTGTTAAGTTTAAGTCAAGGTGTTTAGGACCGTTTGCATCAGCTGTGATGAACGGAAGGTTAATATTTGTTTCCATAACTGATGACAATTCGCATTTAGCTTTTTCAGCGGCTTCTTTAACACGCTGCATAGCTTGTTTATCGTTTCTCAGGTCAATACCTTCCTGTTTTTTGAACTCATCGCACATCCAGTCCATAATCTTCTGGTCAAAGTCATCACCGCCTAAGTGAGTATCACCTGATGTTGAAAGAACTTCGTGAACGCCGTCGCCGATTTCAAGGATTGAAACATCGAATGTACCGCCGCCCAAGTCGAATACAAGAACTTTTTCACTCTTTTCTTTTTCAAGTCCGTAAGCAAGAGCTGCTGCGGTCGGTTCGTTTACGATACGTAAAACGTCCAAACCTGCGATTTTACCTGCATCTTTTGTTGCCTGTCTTTGAGCATCATTGAAGTATGCAGGAACAGTGATTACGGCTGATGTAACTTTTTCACCCAAATAAGCACTAGCATCATCTGCCAGTTTTCTCAAAATCATTGCAGAGATTTCTTGCGGGGTGTAATCTTTGCCGTCAATGTTCACTTTATAATCTTCGCCCATGTGTCTTTTGATTGAAGCGATTGTTTTATCAGGGTTTAAGATAGCCTGACGTTTTGCAAGCTGACCTACAAGTCTTTCGCCTGTTTTTGAAAAACCAACAATTGAAGGGGTTGTACGTGAACCTTCAGCGTTGGCTATAACTGTCGGCTTGCCGCCTTCCATGACCGCTACAACCGAGTTTGTTGTACCTAAGTCAATACCTATTGTTTTAGCCATAATATTATCTCCTTTTCATAAAAATATATTGCTTTTTATATTATCGTTATAACATTATTTTTCAGGAATTCTTAAAAAATAAACAAAAAATTAATAATTTACCCGCCTGAAATTTCGGGCGGGTAAAATTTATTCTGTGAGTTCACCTTCCATATTGTTAGAACCCGGCAGGCAGACACCGAATTGACAGTTCGCGTTGTAATTATTGGTATTTGTTGCTGTAGCAGGCGTTGTGTTTATTAATTCATCATAGTAGGGTTTATGGTATTGCGGCTGAAATGCGTCGGGTTCTTTTATTTCTTCAAGCGGGTCGGGAAGCAGTTTTTCCTGTAAAGTTTGGTTTTCGTTTAATGCTGATGCGGTGCAAGGCTCATTTGCGTCGATACTGCATGATGCAAACGCCGGCATTGTAAAGAAACCGGTAATTAATAATGCTAAAATTTTTTTCATACTTATACCTCCCATGGTTATATTCTATAGAATAAGTCATGGGGGATAGTTTTACATTACCGGAAAGTCCTATAAATATGTTTTTTGGATAATTTTTTCATTACATCTTTAAACGGGACAATAGGTTCCATTTTGTATCCGCAATCATCGGACAAGGCTCCGCCCATAGAGAAAAGTTCTTCCTGAGGGTAGCGGCGGCAAATTCCGGGGCGGCGTTTATGAATTTTGCATTTGTGTGTTACCGGGTCAAGGTTTTGGCATTCAAAAATAAGTCCGATGTCGTCTTTGCCGATTATTTTAAGGTTTGCATAAAAACTGTGGAGATATTGAAGTTTTTTGAATTCTTTTTCATCCTGCAGAACGTGTTTATAGTGTTTGACGTAAATTTGTGTGCAGCATTTGCCGCAGGCTTTGCATTTGCCGGTGCGGTAATATTTTTTTCGTAGAATATTTGCCAAAAACCATTTTTTAAATTTTATCCACATAATAATATTATACAATTTATAATATTAATTTTTGTAAACTTTTTATTCAACCTGGGCAATAACAAATCTTGAGGGTAATTAAAAAAAGTACAAAAGAGAAACTGACATAATACTATATAACCTAAAAAATAACCAACCTTGACCTCTTAAAAGAGGTCTTTTTTTATCGTCCGAGCAGAGGCACGAGCGAAGTGAGAGACGAACAACATCAACGAAAACGTTGAGTTTTCGTTGTGTTGAGAGCGTTGCCGTTTAATGCGAGGACGATTTC
>CASEDF010000022.1 GCA_949286705.1 uncultured bacterium
TTTTAAACAGGTTGGTACCTGCAAATACAAAAATAATGTAGTTACATATAACAAACAAAATACAGCGTACACTGATATAGGATCCAAAGCAAACCCCGGGAAATTACTTGCAGACGGGAGCTGTTACGATATGGTAATTAACAGCGGCAATCTCGGATTTACATTTGACATGAACGGTCCTGATAAAGGTCCGAACGCTTTGGGACACGATATATTTTCTTTCCACATGGACAAAAATGACTATCTGCAGCCGATTAAAATGACAAATTACTTAAATGAAGATGACTACAAAGATCGTCTGGAAAGCTGCGAAACAGGAGATCCGTCAATACCTCAATCAAGCGGATGCATAGCAGGCGCCGAACAATCCGGATACCCTTGTACCGTAAAGTCAACTCAGAAAGGCAACGGACTTGGCTGCAGCTGGTATGCAGTACACGACGAATGTCCTGATGACGATACAAAAGGTTATTGGGACTGTCTGCCTTAATACAATACGCATACTTGCCCGACAATAGTCTGTCATACCGGACACGGTATCTTATTATTTTTTAACCCGATTACTTCGATTCTATAACCGTGCCGTCTTTGGAATCTTTCACCACAATTCCGACTTCATCAAGCGCTATACGGATTTTGTCAGCAACAGCCCAATTCTTTTCCTCACGGGCTTTTTTGCGAAATTCTATCAATTCATCCATTGAATTAAATTTTTCACCCAGAACTTCTGACACATGGGCTGCGGCTTTTTCAAGTTCTTCTTTGGAAAGCTCTGCTTTTTCAAAACTAAAGCCAAGAACTGATGCAAGTTTATACAAAATCGTAAACGCATCTTTATCGTCTTTATTTGCTTTATTAGCGAGTTCAAACAAAACAGCTAGAGCTTTAGATGTGTTCAAATCATCGTCCATAGCGTCGACAAATTCTTTGTATTCATCTGTTTGGGTAATATCCAAATCCTCGTTAATCTTTGTACGCTTAGCATTCAAAAGGCGTTTAACACCTGCCTGAGCTGATGCTAAAGCTTCATCCGAAAACTCGACGGGCATTCTGTAATGGTTTGTTAAAATGAAAAATCTTATTGTATTTGAGTCATATTTTTTCAACAAATCGTCAATCGTCAGGAAATTCCCTAGAGATTTTGACATTTTTTCTTTATTAATAGTCACAAAACCGTTATGGAGCCAGTAATTTACAAACTTGCAGCCGTTTGCGCATTCGGATTGAGCGATTTCATTTTCATGGTGAGGGAAAATCAAATCAGCTCCGCCGGCGTGAATATCAATTGTTTTGCCCAAATATTTACGGCTCATTGCGGAACACTCTATATGCCATCCGGGACGTCCCACACCCCACGGTGAATTGTAGCCGAATTTTTCGTCTTTTTTCCACAATGCAAAATCAAGAGGATCTTCTTTATGTTCTCCAACCTCAATTCTCGCACCGCTTTCAAGCTTATCAATCGGCTGTTTTGAAAGATACCCGTACCGCGTGAATTTTTTAACCCTGAAATACACATCCCCGTTTGCTTCATAAGCATAGCCGTTTTTAATTAAATCTTTTATAATCGATATCATTTCGCCGAGAGTTTTCGTAGCAAAAGGCTCAATATCAGGCTTTAAAGTATTCAAAGCTTTCATGGAATTTTCAAACTGCTTATACCAGTATTGTGAAACTTCTTCGGGAGTTTTGTTTTCTTTTTCGGCTTTTTTAAGAATTTTGTCGTCAACATCCGTAACATTCCGGCAATATGTGACGTCATAGCCTTTAAATTTTAAATATCTGTATAAAATATCCCATGTAATATAACATCTTGCATGCCCCAGATGTGCGTAATCATAAACCGTCGGACCACAGACGTACATTTTCACTTTATTTTCTTCAATGGGCTTGAATTCTTCAACTGTATTGGTATAAGAATTGTGTAATTTCATTTTTTTACTCCTTATAAAAATTTTACTACAAATATTGTTTGAGTAAAACTGTTAGCAAGGAGAATTTAAAAAGGCAGGATTTATAAAATCCTGCCTAAAATATTATTCCAAACCTTGTTCTATAAAAGACTTAGGAATTGCCACCGTATTATTAATTTTTGCGTTGTCATAATTACCGCCGCCCGGAATATAATTCCGTTTACTTAGAGTGCCATCCGGCAAATTATAACGGTCTTTTAATTCGCCATAAGTTTCAATATACGGTTCATAAGGTTTATATTTGTAATAATTTCCGCCCCATTCAATGCCCAGAAACTTTGTAGGCGGAACAAATTCAAGATGTCCTGCTTCTAAATCTTTCTGCATTAAATATTTAGCTTTATCTTCAGGGGTTGTAATACCTTTTTGTTCAAGTTCTTTATTTTCAATATCAACACGTTTATTATGTGCACGCTGCAATTGTACTGTTTCAGGCGCAGAATTTACGGGTATTCTTAAGGACTGACCTTCATATATATCATTTCTGTGTTTGATATTATTTTCTAACATAATATCTTCAACAGTTGTGTTATATTTAACCGCAAGCTCTGACAAAGTCATGCCACTTTCAATTTTAATAGTTTTAACACCATCAGTCTGATTTGAAAAATCAATAACTATATCATTGTTGTTCTGTGTATTCCCTGAATTGTTATTCTGAGGTACATTATTAAATGACACACCGCCTACTTCTTTTACCATAAAATTCTCCTATAAAAATATTACACAGAAATTAGTACGGCAAAACATCTTCAAAACTTTAATTACCGTTACAAATCGTTACATAAACAATCAAAAATCTTATGCACCAGTTCAACCAAATCCTGAACAGGGCATTCTTCATCCAATTCAAGGGTAATTGTCGGGATATTCCGTTCCACACCCATATAAGTGCCGAAGCTTCCGGGAGTGGGATAACCTATACTTGCTTCAACAGGATAACAAATTATTTGACCGATTTTTTCTGCAATATCTTTTGCCGGACCGTCATAATTTACCACCTTAAAAGGCGCATGCAGCGTTAATACAGCAACTGGTTTGTATTCATTAATAACGTCAATTAAAAATTTAGTTTCTGTTTCACTTGCAGGTTTCGTACCGCCAAAAAATTCGTTCTTTTCCGTTAATTCCCAGTTTTTTGTCGGAAAATTCCTGTTTAAATCCACACCGTTTGAGTTTGTTCTTGTATCAATTGCCATGCCGTCAGGATTAAGGCATGGAATGAATAAAAGCTGCGAATTCGGATGAATTTTTAAATATTCATCAATCAAAAATTTTCCCTGCGGTTCATCTCCGTGAAAAACGCCGATTACAAGGATATTTTTGTAATTGTCGTTTCCTAAAAGTTCAATTTTATTATTTAATTTTGTTTTTGCTGTTTTTAAAACCTTCATCATAAAAAAATTATAAAATAAAAATAAATTACATAAAAACTAGTGCCAAAGGCACGACAACATATTGTGTAGACATTGGTAAAAGCGCTTAATACGACTATTTATAAACTAATACAAGCATTAGTATCACCGCTTTACATAAAAACTATTATGGGAAGTTGTTTTTATATAAATTATTCAAACAAGGCTTGAATAAATTCGTCAGAATTAAAATCCTTCAAATCTTCCATTTTTTCGCCGATGCCGACAAGTTTGACAGGAAGTTTCATCTCCTTTGCAACTGCCAGAACTATTGCACCCTTTGCAGAACCGTCAAGTTTTGTTAAAGCAACAGATGACAAATTCACGGCATCTGCAAAAACTTTTGCCTGCTGCAAACCGTTCTGCCCCGTATTTGCATCCAAAACAAGCATGCACTCCCTCAAATTTTCCGACGCATTTTTATCAATTACTGATTTAATCTTTTTTAATTCTTCCATTAAATTGTATTTATTCTGCAAACGGCCGGCTGTATCCACCAGAATTACATCATAACGTTCATTTTTAGCCTTTTGTATAGCTTCATAAACAACAGACGCCGGGTCTGCTTTATCACGTCTTACAATATCAGCACCTGCACGCTTTGACCAGATATCAAGCTGCTCCTCAGCTGCCGCGCGAAAAGTATCCCCCGCAGCTATCAAAACCTTCTTGCCTTCATTTTTAAATTTATAGGCTAATTTGCCGATTAAAGTAGTTTTCCCGACACCGTTAACCCCCGTTATAAAATAAATGTTCAGTTCGCCGTCTTTATAGTTAAGCACGGTGCTTCCGGCATCTTGTAAAACTTTTTCAAATTCATTTTTTAAATAATTCTTAACATCCGATGGCTTTATTTTATCTTGATTTCTAAGGTTATCAACAAGTTCAGCAGCATAATTCACGCCTAAATCAGCGCCGATGAGCAAATCCTCCATATCATCAAGAACAAATTCGGAAAATTCTTCCTCCTCAGATACAGAGTTCACAACATTGCCAACTAAATTTGACGCGGTATTTGAGATTTTTTTCTTAAAATTATCAAAACTTTCCGAAAAAAACTTAAACATCAGCTCAATCCGTTATCAATAATAACTTTTGCCAGAATACCGTTTATAAACGCAGAGCTGTCATCCGTTGAATATTTTTTCGCCAATTCAAGCGCTTCATCAACAACAACCTTCATCGGCGCGTCTTTTATATACAAAAGTTCAACAATAGCAATCCTTAAGATATCTTTATCCATTTTTACCAGACGGTCAATATCCCAGCCCTTTGAATACTTTTGAATGGTTTTGTCAACTTCTTCATGATTTTTTTGGAACAATTCGGCAATCTTAATTGCGTAATTTTTAACGTCATTTTGAGATTCAAGCGTGGTAAATTCAGCAATCTCCAACGCCAGTAACGCTTTTTCCGCAATATCAATCATTTCATCTATACGACCGGTCATATCAGATGTCATCGGTAACGGTACGGGTAAATTTGCCACTTCCAATGGTCTGTTAAGATTTATTTCATGTTCCGCTTCATAATCATCAATACGATTTTTCATGTCAATAAGCGCACCAACAGCGAGCTTCAACTCATCGCTTGCATTGCTTGTTAATATTCTTACCGACTTCAAAATTATATTTTCTAAATCATCTTGTGAATATTTGGTTATTTTTTTGTCAAACTGGGAAAATAATATAAATGCCAGTTCTCTTGCTGCTCTTCGGGCTTGCATAATATATACCTCTTTTTATAAAAAATATGCTATCATAAAAATTTTTTCTTAACAAGTGTAATAAATCAATGACTTATTCTTAATCTTTATTATTATAAATAATAAAACCATTATACTTTTTAATAACGATATTGTGAATTTTGTCAAAAATCAGGGTATGAAATAATATAATAATATGATGAACATCTATGAAGAAATAAAAGTAATTCTAGTAAGAAACGGCAAATCTATGAGTAAAGTTCTCAAAAAGATGAAAGCCGAAGGGCACAAAGTGCCTTTCCCGAGTAATCTTTCAAAGATGTTCCTGTCAGGAAGCATCCGCTTCAGACTGGTTCAAGAGTTATTGGATTATCTTGGCTACGAATTCAAAATTGTAGAAAAGAAATCAAAATAACTCTGCAGCTTTGTAAGAACTTCTTACCAGCGGTCCGATTTGATAATGCGAAATACCTGCAGATCGGGCAATCAATTCCAGTGCCTTAAATTCATCCGGCGTATAATATTTAGCGACCGGCAAGTGCATTTTAGACGGCTGGATATATTGTCCTATGGTTACAATATCACAACCGACATTATGCAAATCTTGCAAGGTATTTTTAATTTGTTCAACAGTTTCTCCAAGCCCGACCATTAAACCGGATTTAGTCAAAATATCGCTGTTATCTTTTACGTACTTTAAAACTTTTAAAGATGTATCATAATCCCCCTGCGGTCTTGCAGTTTTAAATAAATCATTAACCGTTTCAATATTATGGTTAAAAACTTCCGGATGCGCATTAATAATTATGTCTAAAGACTTTTTGCAGCCTTTAAAATCGGGTGTAAGAATTTCAATTTTGGTATCATGCGAAAGCTTTCTGATTTCATAAATACAATTTGCAAAATGCTGAGCGCCGCCATCAGGCAAATCATCACGCGTGACGGATGTTATAACAGCATATTTTAAATTCAAAGCCTTAACAGCTTCCGCAATATGCCCCGGTTCTTCCAAATCCAAAGGTTCGGGCTTTGCGCAGGAAATATTACAATAACGGCAGTTTCTGGTACAATTATTGCCCATAATCAAAAATGTTGCGGTGTTTTTTGAATAACATTCATTTTTATTCGGGCATCTAGCGTTCTCACAAACCGTATTAAGACATTTTGTTTTTAAAATTTTTCGGACGGTTCGGGTTTTATCGGTGTCAATTATGGGTCTTTTAAGGTATTCAGGAAGTCTTTGACGCATTATTGCAACCTCATAAGACATTCAAAAATTCCCTCTGAGTATGTCGGATGCGCAAAACAAACCGCCTTAAGCTCCTCCACGGTGGTATTTGTCTGCATTGCAATAACCAGCTGCTGTATCAAAGATGATGCCTCTTTTGAAACTATATGTGCACCGATAATCTTATTATCCCGTACGAGAATTTTCATCATACCATCCAAAGCCCCGTCGCACTGGGATTTTGCAAGAGCAGAAATCGGTATCATGGCTTTTTGATACGTACCGGATTCCAAATCCTGCTCGCGTTTACCAATCCATGCAATTTCAGGATTACCGTAAACCACTGACGGAACAAGTGTTTTGTCAAACGGAATTTGGATAACTTTTTCTAAAGCCTGCTTGCTTGCAAAATGTGCAAGCTGAATTGAACCTGCCGCATCGCCAATATATGTTACACCATCAACTTTTTCGACTTCATTCGGGACACGTCCGACAGCAAGCAATGTGCAATCCGCCTCTAATTTTTCGCCGTTTGAAAGTTTTATATGAACGCGGTTGTCTGATTTTTCAATTTTTTCAACGGAGGTATTCGTGTAAAATTTAATTCCTTTTGACTTAAATATTCTTTCAACACGTTTTGAAACTTCAATATCAGCTAACGGCAAGAGATTCGAAGCGATTTCGACAACCGTGACATCGACATTAAAAGCCGACAAAATTCTTGAAAATTCAATACCGATAGCACCGGAGCCGATTATAACAATACTTTTTGGTAATTGTTCAAAATCCAAAACATCATCGGACGACAGAATTAATTTATGATCATATTCCATGCCTTCAATTATACGCGGGCTTGAACCGACAGCGGCAATAATTTGTTCACAGCTGTATGTTTTTCCGTCAGCCTCAATTGTATTCTTATCAAGAATTTTCGCTTTAGCGTTAATTATGGTTATACCTGCATTTTTGAATGAACGTTCAAGCCCGTTGCGCAATTTTTCAACAACAGCGCGTTTTCTTTCGGCAATTTTAGCAAAATCAACCTTGCAATTATCCACACAAATTCCCAAATCAAGAGAATTATTAATGTATTCATAAATTTCCGCGGAATGCAGCATAGTTTTTGTCGGAATACAGCCTCGGTTAAGGCATACACCGCCTATCAAATCTTTTTCAAACAATATAACTTTCTTTCCTGCAGAAGCCGCACTCAATGCCGCTGTATATCCGGCAGGACCGGAGCCTATAATCCCGAAATCAAAATCTTTTTCCATATCTACCTCGTATAAATTCTCGGCAATCTGACTTTCAGCCTGCATGTAAGTTCATAATTAATCGTGCCGAGCAGATTTGCCCAGTTGTCAACAGAATTTCTTTCATCCAAAAGCGTAATAATATCGCCGAGCTGCGCATCAACACCGGTTATATCAAACATCATTTGATCCATGGTAATATTTCCGACCTGTCTGATTTTATGACCGTTCAAATCCGCATAAATCTTATTTGACAAAGATCTTGATACACCGTCCGCATAACCGACGGGTATAGTTGCGATTATTCTGTCACCTTTTGCTCTGTATGTATATGAATAGCTGACGCCTTCACCGTCTTTTGCAGTATGAATATTTACTATACGACCTTTTAATGAAATCAAAGGCTTTAAATCCGGATTTTGTTTTAAACATGGAGGATAATCAGGAGCCAGTCCGTACAGAGCAATCCCGACACGGCGCATATTTGTTCCGTCTATTGTATAACTCATTGTTCCAGCCGTATTTTGGACATGCAGCAGCAAATCAGTTGTATCAATTTGAGAAATAATTTTATTCCACTTGTGAATTTGTTTTTCAGTTTCCTCAATATTTTCCGCCATTGCGAGATGGGTAAATATCCCCTGAAGATTTATAAAATCACAACTTTGAACATCTTTTATAAATTCTGCTGCAAAATCTTCAGAAACCCCAATTCTGTTCATACCTGTATCAAGTTTTATATGAACTTTAGGTTTAATCCCCGTTCTTTCATAAGCCTGTTTGCATGCTTCAATATGACCTTTTGAAAATATAGAAATACTCAAATCCGCTTTGACGGCACTTTCGACAGCCCATACAGGAACGGCTCCGAGGACAAGAATATCGCAGTTTATTTTAGCGTTACGCAAATCAACCCCTTCATCAATTGAGGCGACTCCCAGCATATCAATACCGCCCGCAAGAATAGTCGGCGCAAGCATGACAGCTCCGTGTCCGTATGCATCAGCCTTAACCACACCCAATAACTTTGTACCTTCAGGAACGTATTTTTTTATTTCTTTAATATTATGTTCAAGATTATCAATATTTATTTCAACCCACGCATCACGATGGGTATTAATATTTGTTTGCCTGACATTTTTCATACTTTAAGTATAAAACAAAAAATTATTTATAACAAAATAATCAATTAAAAAGAAAAGAGCCCTTAAAAAGGACTCAGTGATTTTGTTACGAAAGTGATGCATTTTACGCTATGCATCGTAGCGTTTAAAGGATTTTTCAATGTTTTTGGAAATTACCGATTTGACCGTATCATACTCTGTTGTGAGTGATGATATTTCCGTATCTAAATTTTTCATCTTCAAATCAAGCATTTCTTCTTTCTGATTAAGTTTCTGTTTTTCGGTATTATATCGTGCTTCGGCTCTTGCGATTGCATCATCATCCGTAATCTCTCTCACATAAGTATTGGTTGAATAGCCGCCCTGATAATAATAACCGTCATCACCACAGGTTGCGAGGAAGAATTTGCCCGTTTTCAACATTTCCTGCATATAATCAGTATCTTGAACCTGATTATTCTCTGTCCAGCCGCGTAAGCATATCTGGTTGAATACTGCATCATAGAAACCTGAAAGTAATGCCTGATCCGCATTGACTCCGGTGCTGGTTACAATATCAAATTTCATGAACTTATCATCTAAACCGACAAGGCTACTTTGACTTACTCTGCGACCGTCATCAATATTGCTGTCTACACTATATTTATTAGATACATTCATTAAACCTAAGTACATTTCTGAAAAATATGTCAGGTACGCTTTTGCTATATTACTAATGTTTATAGATATACCATCAGCTTTCTTTCTTTTGTTATCCCACAAACCAAATACACCATAAGCACGCCTGTCGTTTCTATATACAGTTATACCTATAAAATCAGAAGTAGAATAACGCCCTTCATCCTGACCTCCAAAGATAGATCCAAACATTGACTTATCTGAGTCTTGAGAAATACCTGAAGATTGGTTCATGGCATTTATAACACCAGACCAACCATTATAATCTTTTTCTTTACATTTACCTGAGAAATCAAGTCCCAATGCATTGCTATCTAACAAATCTTCCGCATGAGCCCTTGCATATTCTATTGCTGCAGCAATATTTGAATCACCCGGTACATTCAACATAGCTTCAAATTCATCAAACATCCATTCCCATATTCCAAGATTCTTTATGTTTGCCGCAATTTCATCAACTTTACAATCATTTTGTTTAGTTTCATAATTGGCTTTAACCAGTAAATTATAATCTCCGCTTAATATACTGCTTAAGGTAAAATCGCGATTAGAATTTCCGCCGGACGCTTCACCTGCGGACATAATATAAACGTCGTTAACTTTACCATTACCATCATTTAATACATCTTTTGCAGCGCCAAGATCAAACTTATAAAGACCTGCACCCGCTTCACCGGATTCATAATATTCTAACAATTCAGCCAAAGTCATCTGCTCAATTGTTGCCTCTACCAAATCAGTCGTCCCATTACCCATTGCCTGAGAATATTGTATCCCCATATATATGTTTGCACTCTCCTGGGACATTAATCCGCTATCGGCTAATCCCTGTATGAATTTATTCCTTACA
>CASEDF010000023.1 GCA_949286705.1 uncultured bacterium
TATTGCAGGACCGAAAGGTTCAAAATAGCCTATTTTTTCGTGTTGAGCATTAAATTGATATATTGCAGGACCGAAAGGTTCAAAATAGCCTATTTTTTCATGTTCAGAATTGTATTGATATATTCTTGAGACATCGTTAAATATGTCTTTCCAATCTTGCCAATCAAGATTACCATTTGTAGCAAATAACCAAAGCACCGGAATGATACTGCTGTCATCGGCGGGTGTCATCGGTGCTGCCAAAAATAAAGCTAAGATAAAGATAATAATTTTTTTAAACATTTTTCAACTCCTGTATAAAATTATAACGCAAAAAATGAGAAAAAGTTCAGAATAATACCATAAGAAAGTATGTAAATAAAATGTCGGAATATGTAATTCCACGCACTATGTTAAAGATTATGAAAGGAGAACAGCATGAGTGTTTATGACAATTTAATCAGCATACTCTTCAAGCTTCCTGACGGCAGAAGTTTGGAAGAGTATTTTAAAAATGTGTTACTGGTAGGAAAAATCAATGAAGATGATTTAAAAACAGAGGTGGCTTTCCCCTCTTCGGGTTTAAAAAAATATTCTTCATACGACGAAGTCATTGCGGATTTTGAACCGACATCACAATTTGCATTGGAAGCTAATGCTATCTTTAACCAAAAAAACAATACCCAGACAACATCACAAATTCAGTACCTTATGATTGCCAAACAGGCGGATACAGAAACTGTTTCACAAGCTTTGGACAATGCAAAATCCGTTGACGGTAAATTTGTAAAAGTTGTCCCTGTTTCACGTGAAGCAGCGGATGTTAAATCCGTTGCTGATTGGTGTATGACCAATGACAGATTCTGTGATTTTGTACTGACTGATGTCGACGATGCGGCAGATATTGTGGCAGGCAAAAATAATTTTGCATACGGAATTTTTAGAAAAAATTCTACGGATCCTATTGCCTCAGCTGTTGCATCAACTTCCACATGCGGATATTTTGGCGGAAAAGACGGCTCTGCACAGTTTACACAGCTTACGGGAATTTTACCGGAAACTTATTCAGGTGCCGAAATTTCCGAAATGAATTCAAATAACGTGGCTTATTACACGAATGTTTCACCTGTTGACGGCGGTGAAACCGATAGTTTCGGCTATAACTGGGTAATCGGTTCCAGAATGCTCGGTGGTGAACTCAGGCAGCGCCAGATGATTATGCACTATATTAAAAAATCAATGGGGCTTATGGCTCTTGAATTCTTTAACCAAAAACCCGTTTATGATGAAACAGGCAATAATTTGCTCCTTACAATGGCTGAAAAGAAATTCAAAAGTTTCCAAACTTATAACCTTGTAATTGCTAATACTGCTGATCAAACGGGATATGAGCTTAAGGTTACACCTATCAGAACAGGCGCTGACAGTATTATGAATACTGATACAGAAGCTTATAACGCTAAAAAGTTTAAGCTTACCGGATACTATTACGATGCTATCGTAGGGGAAAAGGTCGATTTCTTATTCTACGTTGATCCGTCAGATGAACAGGTTGAACAAATTTTAGGTGAATAATTCACGGAAAGGAATATAAAAATGGCAGTATATGATGCAAAAAATATACAATTTGTGTGGCGCGGTATGACTTTGACAGGCACAGGCGATGACCACGCGTATAATATTACCCAGCAAAATGACAGTTTTACAAGCTATAAAGGTGTCCAGGGCGAAGGATTAAATATCGTTAACAACCAGCGCCAGTGGCAGATTACACGTTCGTTTAAGGTGGACAGTGCGTCTTTGCCGGTGCTTATTCAGGATAACTTAAACAACACGGAAGATACACTTGTTATTCGTGATTTGAATACCGGTCTGGTCGATACTTTTTCAAATTGCGTAATTATGAATATTTCAGGCGAACAGGACAGTTCAACAAGAATTGTTACTTGGAACGCGTTGACCAGAAACGGTAAATAAAACGGGGGAAATTTACCCCCGTTTTTCGGTGTAATTTTGAAAGGAATAAAATATGACTATAGAATGTACTGTAGGCGGTCACAAGTACGAAACAGAGCCGCTTTATTTTGAGGAATTTACTACACTCGGGTTTTTGACGGAGGAAAAAATTTATCCTTTTTTGACATGTCTGGTTGCCTGTATGGCAAATGATTTGTCGGACAATGAACTTTTGAAAGCGCTTTATACGTCTTGCAAAGATATTTTTAACCGTGAGGATTTAAAATTTATTTCAAATCTGGCGCTAAATCGTGAACATTTAAGAATTGACGGCAAAAAACCCGACAATTTGGAATGGGAAAAACACTGGCAAAAAGTCGGTTTTGCTGATTATAGAGTGGTCTGCTTTAATTTTATAAGGATGAATTTGGGAAATTTTTCGAGTTTGTCCGCACTGTTACCAACAGAGTGGACACAGAGTTTCATCTCCCGCCTGCAAGACAAATTATCAATGCTGTTCGTAAACCTAAGCGGACAACTCCAAAAATAAAAACAGATTCGCTGAATTATTTGATGACTCTTTTTATTCTCGGCAAGCAGACAGGGCTTAACTCTGCTTTGTCGGAAATTAAAAATATGACCCCTCAAGAGGGTTATTTTTTTACGAAACAGATTATTAATACCGCTATGCGGATTAAAGAAATGAGGAAAAATCGTGGCAATTGAAAAATTTATAGTGCAGATAGTATCTGAGCTGGACGAAACAGGCTTTAAAAAACTTGACGAACTTCAATCAAATGCGGATAAATCTGCTAAAAATCTTTCAAATTCTTTAAAGGATTTGTTTAATATAAAAGGACTTACCGGTTTAAATATACATTTCGGCGAAATTGCAAATGATGCTGAAATGTTAAAGGAAACCTTAAATTCATTTATTCCGTTTGAAACGGATAACGGCGAAAAGCGCCCCAATAGCGGAGAACAATTTGTCCCGCCAATTAATAAAAAAAACTTTTTTCCCGAAAATGGCCTTTCTTCTCTTTTTTCGGTACGTATTTTGAACTACCTATCCTCCGGACTCCGGAATTTTTTTGCTTCTTTCTTTAATTGCGAATCCGGAGGATTTTTTTTAAGAAAAATTAATCAAGCTTTTATTCCGCAGAAAAAAGATGTTCTTGTGAATAATAAATTATCTGCATATAACGATGTTATTAACAGGCATGAAACAACTTCTCTGGCAGCTTATGCCAATAATTCTTCGGCCTTTCAAAAAGAAATAGCAAACATTACTTATCCGGAGCTTAATAATTTTTCAGCTTTAAGTTTGACTTCAACAAGAGGCTTTGAGCCTGAGATTAAGTTATTGCAAAATTTTTTGACTGACGGAGGAAGTGTCATACGTGAAATGCTTTCGGTTGGAAATATTTCAAATACAGAGATTTTAAACCCTGAGCCGGTTATACCGGAATACAGCACAACTACGGTTAATAACACTGCTTCAAGCGACACTTCATCAATAGACGGTATAACACTTAATATAGAGCAGGGTGCAATTCAGATTAATACGACAAGTGATGAGCCGCAGCAGATTGGAGAAGCTGTAAAGGCTGCATTAACCGATGCGCTGGATGATTTTATTTTAAAACGCGGATATACAAAGGCGGTGTAAATTATGAACAGAATTACTTTACCAAATCTTTCCACAAAACCTGATACCAGATTGTCGTATAATTTAAACGGCAGGGAGTATATGTTTCGTTTTGTGTGGTGCGGAACTTTTTGTAATGTTGATATTTATCTTATAGAAAATAACGTGAATAATTATCTTGTTAAATCCAGATCCGTTACACTTTCAAGTAATCTTATCGAAAGAGTAAAAAATAGTGATGTCATAACGGGTTCTCTTGTTTTGATAAACAAATACGGACTTTCGACAGAGCCTTCACAGGAAAATTTTCATACTGATTATTATCTATTATATACGGAAGAAACAGACTATGAATGAACAATCTTTAGACTTTAATTTTATTTTGAAAACCGAGCCGGAGTCCGGTGAAGTTTTGGAAATTACGGGTTTCGATATGGATTTTGATATAATCAAGACGAATAAGGCAGAGAATAATAAAGCCGGAGTAACCATATGGAACCTTGATGATACAAAGTATCAAAGTCTTGTTGAAAAAGACAGTAAGATATGTATCTATGCCGGATATGGCGAAGAAGATCCGGTGCTTGTATTCAGAGGTTATATAAATAAAATTACCCGAAAAAAATCCGATAAATCTGCCGATACTCCGGTATATCTGGAAATTATGGACGGCAGACAGAGTTATACAGACGCATTTATAAATAAATGTTATCGTGACGAGGTGTCATCCACCGTCATAATAAAAGACTGTATAGCCGCAATGGGGTTGGATACCGGGGTTTTCAGCTCCAAACTTCCGGAAAAGATTTATAAAGGTTACAAAGCAGTCGGATTTGCCCATACGGTGCTTCAAAAGATTTGCAGGCCAATAGGAGCAAAATTCAGTGTTCAGAATAATTTTGTACATATAGTTTCATCCTCGGACGAACCTGTTGAAGAAACCGCGGTTAAACTGAATTCTGAAAATTCTTCTTGTCCGCATCGTACAGGCACAAAAGAAATAGTTATCACGACAGGTTTTATTCCGTATTTAAGTCCGAATGGTACGGTGAAGTGTGAATTTACGGAATTTTCAGGCTTATGTCTTATAAAACGTATTCATTCATTCGGCAACAATTACGGCAAAGCAATAATAACAGAAATTACGGTGTAGATATGAGAACATTTGATGAAAGTTTAGATGATATTTTAGACGGTTTTTCGTCAGGAATGATGGTCGAGAAACCGTGCAAAATAACAAGGGTAAATTCGCAGTATTCGGTTGATGTCGAATATTACGACAATAACACAGCGGATTACCTTTACAATGTGCCTGTAAAGCATTTGCAAACACAAAAAGCATATGTTTTTTTAGGCTTAAGTGCCGGTGATTGCGGTACATTAAGGTTTTTTGACAATGACGTAACTGATTATTATAACGGCACAACCGCAAAATATCCTGATAAAAGATGCCATGATATAAATGATAATTTGTTTTCTGTCGGTTTTTATCCTTCAAGCTCCCAATATGTATTTCCGTCCGGGGATGTTGTAATCGGCACAACAAGCGGTGCTGTAATAAACATTACAGGCGAAAGTATAACCATAACAGGCGGCACTGTTGATATTACGGGAAGCACTGTTAATTTGGGAAGCGAAACAACAATTGACGGAAAAAAATTTCTAGAACACACGCACTCCAACGGTAATAACGGAAGTCCGACCGGTGGTGTAATTTAGATAAGGAGAAAATATGGATATACTGATGCAGAACAACCGTTTGCCGGTGAAAAACGGTGATTTTCAGCTGGCAAGCGGTATTGATGAAATTAAACAACATATAATCATAGCATTGAACACTTTTTACGGTGATTGGATTTTAGATCATACAAAAGGAATAGATTATGCATACGGTTTCAGACATGAGGAATTCCTGGAGTACGATATAAAAAATCAGCTTTGCGAAGTGAAAGGTGTTCTGGCAGTGGATGATTTTACTATGGAATTTGATGAAAACGGTTTAACGGTTAATGTAACCGCAAATATCAAAACGATTTACGGGAATGTGGATATACAAACAGCAATCAACAGAGGATAATCATGACATACAACATAAAAAACGTAGAATTAGTATGGCGCGGTCTGACCTTAACCGGATTCGGCTCGCAAAAAGTTGAAATAGATCAAGACGGACAGGATATGTCGAGCGGTGCAATAGTATACGGGATTTTCGGAGAGTGTTTTTCTTTGCCAAACCCTAAAAGAGGCTGGCGGATAACTGCAACATTCCATCCGTTAAGTCTTTCCTATCCTATTTTGGAACAGGATAATCTTTATAATTTTGAGGACACATTAATTGTAAGAGATTTGAATAACGGGACTACCGATATATTCACAAATTGTATAATATACGCAACACTTAAGAAAAAAGACAGCGATGAGCGTGTTGTAACCTGGCTTGCAGCAAAACGTAACGGCAGATAACTGAAAAGGAGGCAAAATGAACTATTATTCAGCATTATACATACCATATGAAAAACAAACCCCGGTAACCGTAGATCAAACGGCACGCGCGAGAATTCAAAGTTCGTTATCAGGAGCATTGAAAAAAGCGAAAGTATCGCGAGACAATTTCAGCTTGCCGGATTTGTCGAAGAATTTGACAATACTGGCGACGACGGAGTTAACGCAAAGATACGTAGTTGCAGGATTAAGCAGTATAATAAACGGAGAGCCGATAACAAGTAAAACAGTATTGGATACGTTATTTAACACATATGCGCCGGCATTCAACGGAATGCTTGAGCAAATGGGATATAATAGCCTAATTCAGATGAAAAACGCAGTATCAGCAGGATCAATAAACGTTGCGAATTTTCTGCAAGGGTTTAGCCGGAGTCTTGCAGTAGTTACGGAAACTTTTTTCAACGATACCAAAATGGAAAAATACGGCGAAGAACTTCCAATTGATGTCGTGGAAAGCTTTAAATCAAACTATAAAAATACTGTTGCGGTCCATCCATTTAGCGAAGGAGTTCATATAGCTGATTATATTAAAAATATAGGAACGGTAAACTTGGAAATCAAGGCTCATGTCCGCAATAATGCTGCAGAAATATGGAGTATGGGTGATTTTTCTAATAAAATCAATGATGCACGATTAATGAACAAACCTGTTGTATTCAGAATAGGCAGAACAATATATGAAAATGTGCTTATAACTGATTATGTTCCGACTATTACTAATATTTATGATATCAGTTTTACTTTAAATTTGTCCTATAACAGTTTTTTGGGTCGCAGCAGCAGGCGTAATTCAAAAGGCTATCATATAATAAATGCAAATGTTAATCAGGAAATAGTGAATATGTTAGCGCAGGAGGAATATGTAGGGCAGGGCAAAGTTGAGGAAGTAACAATAGAAGATACTGCAATGATAGAGGCATTCAAAAAGGCCATGAACCTTACTAAAGTTAAAGTACAGGGTGAATATATATAAACATTATCTTAGCTCAAAAGTTCTGATAGGAGGTTCATAACTGCTGCTTCTGTTATATTCGTAAATAGTATCGTATCTCAGCTCAAAAGTCCTGATAGGAGGCTCATAACTGCTGCTTCTGTTATATTCGTAA
>CASEDF010000024.1 GCA_949286705.1 uncultured bacterium
AACAGGTTACGTCCTTTAAATGTGAGCTTTTCAGCATCAAACCTGTCGGCATTGGTTTCTGTAAACGTACCATAGTTTTTACTGTCTTTGGCAAAATTAGAGATGAAAAATTCACGATGGTGTTGTTCTTTCAAATCTGGAATATAGCGCCAATGATAAGGTGTCGGGTTCTCGTCCGTTTCAAAGAGAGAAATAACAAGTTTATTATATTTTATTTTGACAATTTCTTTACTTATTTCCTGCGGTTTACCCATTGCTTCATATAAGTCAGTCCATGGTGTTGTATTAATGATGTTTTTTGCCTTAAACTCATTATTGACAATCCAAGTCTTTTCATCTTCAAGATATTGTAGCCTGGTTACTTTACAATTGAAGCGGATAAATTTATTTATATCGGCAGCAATAGCCTCAATTACACGGCCATAACCGCCTGACAATGGATAATAAGGACGGATATGAGCCGGATATTTTTCAACATCCTGTGTTTTTTCAAGAGAATCTTTTAAAATTTCTTCAACTTCAATGCGAGGAATTTTATGCAACCAGTCAATATCCATTTCGCTGGACGGTATTCCCCAGATTTTGCTGTTGTAAGGAATAAGATATTCATCACAAATTTTATCTCCGAGTTTCCAGCGGATCCATTCTTCATAGTTTTTGGGTTCCGGCTTGCCCAGAGCTTCACCATTGTGAATGACCGAAATCAGATATTCAACCTGTTTATCTACCGGTAATTGCCAGATATTAGCCTCTAAAGGATAATCAATATCCTGTCCGTGAATGTTGATTTTGGAAATGCGTGGATTGATCTGATACATTTTTTCTTTGGGAAAAGCAGAAAAAACAAATTCCTCAACATCTTTATATTTAGTTTGAAAAAAGTGACCGCCGATATCACAGGCATGACCGTCAATATAAAAAGTGCGACAAAGCCCGCCGGCCTCTTTTTCGGCCTCCAACCCTAAAATATTGTTATAGCCCTTTTCACGGAGCTTTTTTAATAATGTTAAACCGGTAATGCCGGCTCCCAGAACAATATAATCGTATATCATCGTTCCTTACTTTTCTTTGATTTTCAACAGCGGAATAAAATTAAAAAAGAAATATTTTTTAATATTTCCCTCTTTTAGTAATTTCAATGAAAGGTATTCGATTAAAGAGTTTTATAAAACACATCATTAGTATCATCAGAACTCTCAAAAATAATATGTATATCATTAACTATCCACAGCAAGATAAGTACATTTTAATATTTTCCGTTATATTATATTTTTTTAAATATAGTATTCGTTCGTGCATAATACGTTCTTTGTCTGGTAAAGATTTTATCTTTTCTGCCAGCTCTAAGTAATTTCCCATATCGTAATTAAAAATACACTCTTTGCAAAAAAGCTTCAACTCTTCAAAAGTTGCTGTTCGACTGAAAAAGACATTGTCACATGTTTCCAATGCACTACAAGCTGCTCCAGGCCCATCCTCCCCAACTTCTTTATAGGGAAGTACTATATAATCGCAGAACAATTGAGCATTCAACATATCTTCAGAAGAAGGTTGATATCCCATAAAATGAACACGATGTGCCAAATTTTCAGAGCGAATTAAAGTCAATAAATTATCTGTCGATTTTAATCCTTCTGGATGTGAAGTAAATTCTAGCTTATGCTGCCCTCCGAAAATAAATAAATGATATTCTTCCGGTAAAAATAAAAGAGCATTAATAACTGTTTTAAAATCTTTCCAAAAAGTAAATGCCCCTAAAATTCCTATGACTTTTGTTCCTGATTTTAAAGAAATACCTTTTGTTCTTTTATATTCTTCTGCATTAAAATTTTTCTTTGCAGATTGGATATCTTCTAATCTTTTATAGCATAGCGGAAATGCAACAACATGAGCAGATGGGAAAGCAGATAAAACTCGTTTTTTGGCACGTTCAGTGTGGGTAATAATCATGCCATTGTGTTTGACAACTTGAGCTAAAATATCAAATATCATAAAATTAATATTCTTAAAAGTTATTTTTTTACGTTTTTTAAATTTGCGGTAAAAAAATGACTTTAATATATTTGTATTAATTATTTTTGAGTTAAAATTAATTTGAGAATGCATTGTAATGCTAAACGCCTTAGATTTACATGCTTTAATAAGAGTGTTGACACGGCGTTTGATCGCGTCACACTCGGTTCCAAAAAGTTGACTTTCATATTGTATATTAATATAATCTAAATTTTTAATTTTTTCAGCCATTTCATTTATTAAAATATCTGCTAATTTCTGTGTCGAATGTGAAGGCACTGTAAAAATATTAAACGGAAGTCTTAAAATTTCAACACTGTGTCCTTGACGTTCAAACTCCTCTTTTAAGGCTTTTGAATATTCAGAATTTGCTTCATTTTCATCATATGCAGTTACAATACCAATTTTCATTTTTTCCTCACTTTTCATTTTTATTCATAACAGGAATAACCCCAAAAAGTTTATATCTCACGGTTTTATTTTTTCGGTGTCTTGTCATAAGAGGTAATATTCCAAACAAACGGTAAGTTTCTTTTTTGGAATATGTCATAAACGTTTCTGCCATTTTTTGTTCAAAACGCTTTTCCATTCCGTCGTAGAAAGGTGTCATTCGAGCAAAAAACCAAAAATTGTCAAAATATTTAATTGCTTTATTATGGTTGGAATTAGTGATTTGCTTAAACGGTTTGCCATGGCAGAAATGATATACCACAACATTCTTCCATTCTTCAGACAAGTATTCATCTGTAATACCGGAAGCTTTTTGATTGTAAATACGACAATTCAAATCTGTCATATTAAATCGATTATCCAGCAATTTATATTGATTATTATTATAGTAAATACTCAGGATATCCTCATTTAAAACCAGAAGATCATTTTTATTTTTGCGCCCTATTTGTAAAAGTTTTTCTGTTGTTTTATGTTCACGCCATTGTTTGCAGTCAATGAGAAACATACCTGCATTAGCATAGATATGATCTGGTGATACGCCGAGCTTTTGAGTACAATTATCATAATAAACTTTTTGATACCCTAAATCCGCAACCAAACCGATTTCATATCCACACAAATCTTGTTCCCAAAGCAATTTGATATCATCCATCAGAATAATATCTGAATCTAAATAAATTGCTTTATCTAATTCCGGCTTTAACTCAGGGATTAACAAACGTGCATAACAATCTACAAACTGATACTTTGGTGGCGGCCAGCCTTTCATGCCATCAAAACGCCTCAAATCTATCGGTAAAAATTCTAACGACAAATTAGAAAATTTGGCTTTCAGACTGTTCAATTGTTTCTTATTAAAATGGCAAATTCCACAATCTAAAATATAAATATCGACTTGAGAGGTTGTATTATAGGCAATACTGCAAATTGCCGTTGCTAAAATATCAACTAAATCATCTTGTCCTTCAATAAAAACGGGAATGTGTTTTTCTGTCATATCTACACCTTTATCTTCAATTCTTTAAGGTTAAGGATTTGTTTTACCAAAGTATTGTCCAAAATAGTTGCTTTGGCTCTTTTTGCCGTAAAGATTTTATTGTCAGCATCCATGCTGATGGGAACAATTTTGTTTTCATCCAGACCATTACTCCGGCAAATTCTTATGCCGAGTTCATATTTTGACAAGGCTTCGTCACCGCTGATATTGACTATTTTTGTTTTATGTGCCGATGGGCTCTCAACCAATTGAACAACTATTTTTGCCGCTGTATCAAAATCAATCATTGATCTGAGCTGGTCAGAAAACATTTCCATACTTCCGCCGTTTTTTACCGTTTCTACAATTTCATCGTAAAAATGTTTTTTGCCAGGGAGCAGACTCGGCCCTATCAAAACCGGAAATCTGACAACATTATACCCTGCAACATTTACCATTTTTTCAGCAACCGTCTTTAGTTCGCCATAACGGCTGACCGGATTTAAAGGTGCATCCTCCTTGAATGGGATGTCTTTCATTTCCCCATAAACAACCTCCGTAGACGGATAATAAAGCGCTTCAATATTATTAAAGAGCCCCAAAAACTTTGCTAAAGCAACAATGTTTATATTCCAGGCGATTTGCGGATTTTTTAACACGGCATCCGGATGATGATATGCAGCAAGAAACAGAACCTTTAATTTTTCTCCAGAAGTTTTTTCCCTTAAAACATTCAGATCTGCGTCACTCGTGATATCACATTTTTGCCAGACAATCCGTTCCTGCGTTTCTGCAGGGCAGGACAAGTCTGCCGCCAAGATCGTATCTGTCGTATATTCCAGAATATTTTTTATCAGATAACTGCCCAAGTAGCCATTGGCTCCAACAACCAGATACATCCGTGTCCTCCCTATTCTGCCGCGAAGATGT
>CASEDF010000025.1 GCA_949286705.1 uncultured bacterium
ATTTTGCCGCGGAAGGTGCAAAATGGCAGGCGAAACTGCCGTCTTTAATTTTGGAGAATTGGCGTGAGCAAACGTGAACAAGTTTTACAGGCCCTGTTTACAAGGCTTTCAGCATTACCGGATACGGAAGTCAGACGCAATATCTCGCTTCCGGTTAAAATTCCTTCTTCAGGGCTGGTGGTCCTGCGGGATGGAAATATCGGCGAACCGGAGATTTTGCTGTCACCGGTGTATTATGTGTTCCATCATCGGGCAGAGATTGAGGTTCTGGTGCAAAAAACAGACGATGCCGATAATGATGCCAGACTTGACCGCCTGTTGGAGGCCGTCGGGCGTTTGTTGGCGGTTGATACAACGCTTTCCGGGTTAATTGACCATATGCATGCCGAACCGCCGGAGTTTATCGAACAGCCGATTGAGGGTGGATTAACCATCAAAGCGGCCATTGTGCCGGTAACACTGGAATATGTTTCTGATTCAAATTTAACTTAAAGGAGTATGTTATGGCTAGAGCCTATGGCTGGAACGCCCAGCTTTTAATTGCCGAAGAAAACGAGTACGGCGTGCCGCCGGAAGAAAATTATCGGAAAATCCCGTTTATTTCCTCATCTTTGGATAGCGAGCAAAATCTCGTGTCGTCCAATGTTCTGGGGTTGGGACGCGACCCGACGCAGCCTTTTCAGGATGTTATCAATGTGGACGGAGATATGGCCGTCCCGGTGGATATGCGCAATATTGGCCTTTGGCTGAAAGCTGTATTCGGGGCCCCGGTTACAACTGACAATGAAGATGGGAGTTTTACTCATACTTTTGAAAGCGGGAAAACATCCGTTCCGAGTTATTCGCTGGAAGTCGGATTGCCGGAGATTCCGCAGTTTATCAGGTTTTCCGGTGTGCGCGCCAACAGCATTGCTTTTAATTTTCAGCGGTCTGGCGAAGCGCAGGCAACTATTAATCTAATGGCGCAGGGTGAAACCGGCTCGGAAACGGCCATCGACACGGCTCCGGAAGTTTATCCCTACACCCGCGTGTCGCAATTTCAGGGATATATAAAGAGTGGCGGTGAGCTTTTGGCCAATATTGTTTCAGCAAGCGCCACTTATTCCAACAATCTGGAAAAAATCGAAACCATCCGCAACGATGGCAAGGTTGAGGCGATTGATTTGGGTGTGGCGAGTTTGTCCGGCAGTATTTCCGCAAAATATGCCGATAATGTTCTGCTTGACAAGGCCAGAGCTGGAACGCCAGTGGACATTGAGCTTGGTTATCAGCTTTCGGAGACAATGAAACTTGTTATTTCCTGCCATGAAGTCTATCTGCCCAAACCTAAACGCTCAATTGACGGTCCGGGCGGAATCGAATGTTCGTATGATTTTCAGGGAGCAAAAGATCAGGACTTGGGCAAAATGATGACGGTAACACTGGTTAATGATGTGGAGGGGTATTGATGTTAAGACTAAAAATACAAAAAGAGCCATATTGGCTGGAACTTGGCTACGGGGTGAAAGTTAAGGTCAAGCCATGTACTTCATCTGTTTTTTATGAGGCTAAAGCCTATATGAACAGTAAGTTGGCGGAATTGGCTAAAACTTATAAGGCCAATAAAGAGGCGGGAATCGAAGACGGGATAGCGGAAAGCATTGAAAATCCAGTTAAACGTGAGGCGCTGGCGGACAGATTTTTGCTTATCGGACTGGGAATTGCCGGTATTTTGGAATGGGATGGTGTGATGGAAGCCGATGAAGACAAATCTGCGCCGCTGACGGAAAATAAAATTGACGAACTGTTTTCCAATTTTTGGGCGGTGGCGGAAAACTTCCGCAGTCAGTATTGCGGTTTGCGGGAAGTATTGGAAGCAGAAAAAAACGTCTCTACGCCCGCGCCAAATGGCACTTTGGCGATGGGCAAAGCTACTGCAGAGGATGCGGAGAAGACGGCAAAACCTTCTGCCCGTTCCACAAATGCCGATATATAGAAACAGCGCTGGAAACTGATGTCGGGTACCAGGCGTGGGAAATTTTACTGAAACTTCCTAAGCCTGATTTACCCTTGGCTCTTAATCTTGCTCAAAACCTTGGGTTTGATATGGAGCTGATGAGTGAACTGCTTCCAGTGGGAATTGGATGTATAAAATTATAAAAAATAGATTTATGTATTTTTTAATCTTTATTGGGCTAGGATAATTTTATAATGTAATAATTCTAGCAATTAAAAAAAGGAAAATATTTAATATGTCATATGCAAGAGCTTCAATTAAAGATGTTGTTCTGGATATTTCTCGAAATAAATATCTGCTACCTGCTATACAGCGAGAAGTTGTATGGAACTGTGAACAAATAGAAAAGTTATTTGATTCCATTTTATCCGGATATCCTATAAATTCAATGTTATTTTGGAAATATAGAATAAATCCAGAGGAAGATACTTACAAATTTTATGAATTTCTAAAATCTTATGATGAATATACACAAAACCATAATACAGAGCATAATATATCAGGTGAATCTGAAGTAACAGCCGTATTAGATGGGCAACAACGGTTAACAGCCCTCTTTATTGGTTTAAAGGGTTATATGAATCTAAAAAAACCATATTACCGTTCAGGAAGAGCAGAAAATTATGAAAAAAAATTTTTATATATTAATTTGTTAAATAAAAATAAAAATGATGATGATACCAGAAATGAGTATGAATTTAAATTTAAAACACAAGAAGCTGTAGAACATGAAAATTCTTCTCAAAAAAGTCTTTGGTTTAAAATGGAAAATTTACTTAGATATGATACCATACCCGCTTTTAGAAATTGTTTACCAGAATGGTACAAGGATTTAAGCCAAGAGAAGAAAGATCGCGTAGAGGAAATTTTACATAATTTGCAGCGCTATTTTATAGATAGTCAAGAAGTTTTAAATTTTTATCAGGAAACAACAGATTCACTAGATAGAGCTCTTACTATTTTTGTTAGGATTAATTCCGGAGGGACTCCTCTAGATTATACAGATTTTTTAATGTCTATGATTGTTAGTAGATGGTCTTCAGCCCGCGATAAGATTAATAATGCGATTGACGTGATTAACAATGAGTGCAATTTTAATCTGCCAAAAGATATTTTTCTTCGAGCTTGCCTATATTTAACTGATGCTCCACTAACATTTAAGGCTGACAATTTTAAAGCTAATGTTATTGAAAAAATAGAAAATCAATTTAAAGATATCGTTAAATATTTAAAAGCTTCATGCAGAATATTTAATCAATTGGGCTACAGTAAAGATAATTTACGTTCAAATTTGATTGTTTTACCTGTTGCTCAATTTTTATTTCAAAATAACAAAACTGAATTGGATAGTAATAATATGAAATTAATTGAACGTTGGGTTCAACTATCAATTTTGGCTAGAGTATTTGGAGCGCAAACCACATCTTATTTAACACAACTCAGAAAAGAAATTAAAAATACAGAAATATTTCCATTACAAAAGATTTTGCAGGCGTCAATTAAATCTGGACGCAGTATGTCTTTTGATGATGAAACACTATATGATCTTATTGAAAAATCTAAATATTCAACGCAATTATCTTGGGCTATATTAACAATATTATATCCTAATAACGACTACAGAGGAGAAGTCTTTCATGAAGATCATATTTATCCTCAAAGTAAATTATCCAAAAAGGAACTTGAGTTAGGTGGGAATTTTGTTGCTAACTTACAATTGTTAAAAGGTCTTTTGAATATAGAAAAAAAAGATATGATGCCTGAGGATTGGATAAAAAAACATTGTGATGAATATAATATATCAATAGAAACATATAAAAATGAGAACTATATTCCTCTTGATATTCCAATTAATAAAGAAAATTTTTCAAATTATATCCAAAAGAGGAAAGAACTTATTTTCGATAAATTAAAAAAAGAATTGTCTTAACAGAAAAAATAGAATTTTGAGCACCTCAGCTAGCAAGCTGGGGTGTTTTTTTATGGAAAAATCATGAGTGCGGTTAAGAATTTAAGTATCAGGTTATCGGCGGTGGGCGGCGATAAAGTCCGGCGAGAGTTCAAAAGCTTAGGAGCGGATGGAGACAGGGCTTTTCGGCGGATTACACAGGTTATTCAACCGGCCAATGATAATTTGAAAGCTCTGGATGCAACCGCCCGGTCTTTCAATGAAGTCATCCGTCAGGGAACGGCGCTGTTTGGCGCGTACCTGGGTTTTCAGGGGCTCAAAAATACTTTTTCCGCCATTTTCAGCGCCAACACGACTTTTGAAAAACTCTCGGCATCGCTTAAAACGGTTACCGGCTCAACGGAAGCGGCACAGGAGGCTTTTGCCCTGATTGAA
>CASEDF010000026.1 GCA_949286705.1 uncultured bacterium
TATTACGGCGGAATTAAAAAATATCAGTGGCCCACGATTCCCCTGGCTCTTCACGGAGCGGTGGTTTTAAAGGACGGAGAGGTTATAAAGGTTACAATCGGCGAAGATGACGAAGACCCTAAATTCGTGGTAACCGATTTGCTTCCTCACTTAGGCAGAGAGCAGAGCAAGAGAACCCTGGGAGAAGCCATAAAGGGCGAGGATCTTACCGTTCTCATAGGCAGCAGACCCTTTAACTCCGACGACGCCTCCGAAAGCGTAAAGCTTAATATTATGAACATTCTCTATGAAAAATACGGCTTTACGGAAACGGACTTTTTAAGCGCGGAGCTTGAAATGGTGCCTTCCTTTAAGGCCTGCGACATAGGTCTTGACAGGAGCATGATAGGGGCCTACGGCCATGACGACAGAGTATGCGCATATCCTGCGGTAATGGCAGTTCTTGACGCTGAAGAGCCTGAATATACGGTTATGTCGGTTTTGACGGATAAAGAGGAAATCGGAAGCGACGGCAACACGGGACTTAATTCTTCATATATGAAATACTTTATAAACTACCTTGCGGCGGCTGAGGGCTACGACGGCTATCAGGTTTTAAGGAAATCCGAATGTCTTTCGGCAGACGTTACCGCAGCTTTCGACCCTATTTACCCGGAGGTAATGGACAAGAGAAATTCAGCCTTTATAAATAAGGGCGTGGCGGTTATGAAGTATACGGGAGCCGGGGGAAAATCGGGAACCTCGGACGCTTCGGCGGAATTTATGGGCAAGGTTCGCCGTATTCTTGACGACGCAAAGGTTATCTGGCAGGTAGGAGAGCTTGGAAAGGTTGACGCAGGCGGCGGCGGAACCGTTGCAAAATATGTTGCCAATCTTGACGTTGATGTTGTTGATATCGGAGTTCCCGTGCTTTCAATGCACTCACCCTTTGAAACGGTTTCAAAAATCGACATTTATATGGCTTACAGAGCCTTTTCCGAGTTTTTTAAAATAAAGTAAACACACAAAAAAAGGATGCCGAAAAGCATCCTTTTTTATCTGTAAAAATTTACTTAAACAATGGCACGTTTTGAAAAAAATTTATAGCAGATATTTTATTAATTTTTCGTCCTTTTTATTTATCATTATGATGCTAACCACATATCAACACAGGCTTGAATACCACAACGCCAATTATTCTCATCAACTGCTTTTTCACATAGTTTCAAAACGCAATCGAGAAAATGACGAATGTCAGTAGGCGTAGGTTGAGTTTTGTAATTGTAGGAATTTTCAACAAGTTTCATAAACTGATCTAATTCAAGCGGTATTATCTTAGATTTTCCACCATAAAGAGCAATTGACAAATGGTTCAATCCGTAGAAGTGAGCCAATGTTGCTGCATTAATAGTCGGTGCAATAAATAAGCAATAAGTATCTTTACCCGATCTTTTCTTTAACTGACCATAATGACGGGCGACAGGTTCTCCTTCAGCTTCATATTGGCGCTGTCCAGACTGTAATGTAACTTCTACAGCTAAAGAAAAATCATCATAATCGCACTCAATATCAGGCATATTTCCAGATGCGGTAGATAGGGGCTGACCGATATCATCAAATTTGAAGTTACCTTTGATATTGCCACCATCAAGCATAGTCATTGCTCGCCAAGTATTATACTCAAACATAAGCGGAGCATCATAATATTCATCCGAAACAATTTCATTAAATGTATCAATGATTTCTGAATATAGCGCATATGACTTGATTTCAGCAACTTGTTCGTGAATAACATTCTCTTTGTGTTGAGCGACAATGTCATCTCGCAAATCTTTTAATGCATCAATATTGTAGTTCAATAAATCACGTCTTGTGAACTCACTCATATGAAGAATAACATCTATAATGTTTTCAACATTATCTGTATATAGTTCGGGAATGGTAGCATCAAATAAATGAGCTTTATAACTTTCCTCATCATTTACAAAAACAGGATTTCGATTAACATTAGTAAGGATAAATTCGACATCTCGCTTTTTGTCATCGAAAATTGAAATAGTTCTACTTTTGTGTGCAATGGATACAAGTCCGGTAAATCTCAAATATCTAAAACAAGCATCAGCATAATCACGCATATTACCTTTTTGAGTTTTTACAAAGGTGTTTATGCTGGCATCTCTTGTTTCTCTTGTCCTTGTTCTACCTTCGGCAATTCTGTCATTATGAATTTCTAAGACTGCGTTTGCCCATACATCATTTACAAATCGTTTGTACTGTCCACGATGTAACTCTTTTTCTTTTCTGAAGTTTAAGATTTTATCTTTCACTTCTTCGTACTTGTGATAGTCTGTGATTTGAACAGCAAAGATTTTTAACTCGTCAAAGGTTAAATATTCAAGATCATAGATTAATCGCAATACTTCCAAATATGGACGAACGAAAAATGTACCGCTTATTTTTGCGCTTTCTGTATGATAAGGTGAAGGTAATTGAAATTTGAGCAATTGGCGCAGAAAAATCTCTTGTGGTCTTTTTCCAGAAATTAAAGCACGACCAGCATCGGTTAGTGCAATATTCGGCTTTAAATCAACAAAGCCTAATGCTTTCGGAGCACGATTTATTCTGTCACGTGCACTAAATGCTTTATCAGAGGGAGAGCCTGTTCCCTCGAAAAAACTGCTTTTCGCAAGTTCATCAATGAATTGTTCTTGTGTAATTCTATTCCACGGTTTTCCTTCAAATTTATCATAAAGCAATCTAATTTCAGGAATCATCTTTGCAGGAGTTCGTGGTGAAGTTGTGAAAAACAAAACTTTATTGTCCAGTCTTGCCATACCTACCGCCTCAATAATTTTTTACAATGATATGCATTTTATCGTTCTTGAAACGATTTCTAATGTTTACCGCATAGTTTTTGTAATACTCATCAAAAATGAAATCACCATACAATTCTTCAGTGAGAGGAGTTTTCCCAATAATCATCAACGCTCTGCAAGGAAGATTTCTAAAATCAGCAGCTAAGCGTCTATGCTCCGCTTCATCAAAACCATTCATCATATCGATGTTTCCATAGTCATTGAAAACACAATCGTATGGAGGATCTAAAAAGATAAAGTCATCTTCTTGTGCCATATCAAAAATACGACTATAATCAAGGTTAAATAATTCTGCACCTTGCAAAAGCTCGCTATGTTGTTGTGTTATAAGTCGAGTGTTAAGGTTTGGGTATCTACCGAAAGGGACATTGTAATCACCGTTATTATTGTATCTAATCATTCCCGAATAGGCAGTTTTATTGATAAAGAAATACAAAACTCCATCTAAATATGTATCATTAGGATGATTGAACAATTCTCTCATACGATAATAAAGTTCCTCATTTGCATTAGGAACCCTCTTATCGGGTGTTAAGGCTTTCAATCTTTTATATTCTGCCTGATTAAGTTCATACACACGCTGAATGTCATCCAACTGCTGACGCATAAGAGGATACTGATCTCGCAACTGAGAATAAAAAGTCATCAATCGCTCATTTGCATCATTGATAATAGCGTTTTCAGGTTCAAGATGGAAATAAACTGCACCACCGCCAAAAAAAGGCTCGATATATCTGTTAAAGTCATCCGGTATGTATTGAAGAAAGCGGGGGATTTCACGAGATTTTCCGCCACGATATTTTAAAACTGGATTCATTGGTTCAACCTTACTTTTGAGTAAATATTTTTATATAAAATATTATATCATAAAGCTTCAATTTTTTCAATCAACTTTCTTTAAATTTGATTTTATGTATTGTAGGTTTACAATAGATGTGTTACAAAAGAATAAAAAAAGAAGTGACGAACAGCGAATCCTGTGTTACAGTTAAGTTGCTACACCAAAAGCAGCAA
>CASEDF010000027.1 GCA_949286705.1 uncultured bacterium
GGAAAGCGGTTACACGATAGATCCGGCCGCTTTTGTGCGCTGGAATGAGGCACGCGGTTGGATGAACGGTAAAAAATACATTGCCGTGGACTGGAAAAAAGCTGTCCGAAAATGGTTTTGTAAGGAAAACGGCATCGCTTATTCGGAGATGGAGACTCTGGCGAATGTTTGTTCGGATGTGCTTGGCAAGGTAAAGGTGGTGCAAAATGGCTGATATTACAATTGAAAAAATCAAGCAAGATTTGGAAACCGCCGCCTATGTGGATAGGCTTTTGCCGGCTGTCCGCGCTCCTAAATACCGGTGTTGTATGCCGGATATTATTTACACGCCGCAGGAAATTGTTTTTATGGACAAGCGTCCGCTTAAAGTCCGTCCGAATCAGGAGCAGATATCTTTATGGGAACAGGTGATGCTGGAGTGGCTACCCATATTATCGGTTGATGAACGTCGGCTGGTTTGGAAAAGAGCCAACCGTATTCCGTGGAAGTTGTTGTGCCGGGAGTTTGGCGTTTCACGGCAGATATTGGCCTTGCGCCATGAAAAAGCCCTTATTAAAATTCAATATGGATGCCTAAAATGTCATTGACATTTTCGTGGTTTACAAATCAGCAAAAAACGGTTACAAAAACAGGTATAATCGGGGCGGAGGTGAACAAACCGCCCTTTTTTGATGTTTTTTAGAGTCCGCAGGTATATCGCCTACGGGCCTTTTTTATGCTTGATAAAGGAGCGGCGATGAAAAAAACTGCGGAAGCGGTGTCGCTTGGACACCCTGACAAAATGGCGGATTATATTTCGTCTTATATTTTAGACAGGATGATTGAACAAGACGCGGCGGTCAAATATGCCGTTGAAGTAATGGTAAAAGATAACACGGTTGTGTTGGGCGGTGAAATCACGGGTGATGTAAACCTGGCAAGAATTAATTTTTATGTTGTCGAAGCGCTGGCGGAAATCGGGTACGATAAATTTTACAGCCATCGTTGGGGAAATTACGCCATTAATCCCGAGAAACTGCAAATTATCAATCTTATTGGCAAGCAGTCGGCAGATATTTCACAAGGAGTTGAACAAGACGGCTGGGGTGATCAGGGGGTATTTGTCGGTTACGCTTGTCAGGGTACGGGCAACATCAGCCGCGAACAATATCTGGCCAAAAAATTATGCAACGCCTTGTATGAGTATGCTTTGCAAAACATCCACCTGGGCATTGACATCAAAACGCAGATTACACTGAATGAGCTTGGCGGTGTGGAAACGGTGGTTGTGGCTGTTCCGATGCTTAAAGACGTTGATCTGACGACTTTTATTGTTTTGGCATTGGGAGAGGAGCCGGAAAATATTATTGTCAATGGCACGGGAACATATAAATATCACTCATCTATTGCTGATTGTGGTGTTACCGGCAGAAAGCTGGCGTGCGATTTTTATGGAACGGCTTGTCCGATCGGTGGTGGCAGTCCATGGACAAAGGATGCCAGCAAAGCCGACGTGACACTTAATTTTTATGCCCGTAAACTGGCCTTGGAATATTTGCAAAACAATGACGAGTGTTTTGTTTACCTCTCTTCCTGTATCGGCCGGTCAGAACTGCCAAGCGCGGCCGTAAAAACGGTTAAAAATGGCATGAGTAATGTGCTGAAATGGCAAATTACCAAGCAACCCTCCGAGATTATTACGGAGCTTGGGCTGAATAAGCCTGTGTTCGCGAGGTTATGTCGAAAGGGGATTTGTTGCTAGAATTTTATTAAAAAAATATATATGAAATTAACTTATTTTAATTCAAAAATATTATGTCGTTTATTTGTTTTTATAATTAAAAAAATAATAATACCTTGCAAAATATGATATTTTTATATAGCATTTTCATAAAATAGTACTATTTATGGAGAAAGAATGAATATTGTTTTTCAAGGTTTTCAGTTAGAACCCAACGCAGGATTAACATTGGATACTTTTTTTAGACATTTAGTTAGATCTAATGAAGGTGATTTTACTGTTGCACATAAAAAAAGGATCTTTCTGTTTAACGATAGTTTAGATAACGACTATTATGTAGGTGGTATTATTACAATAAAAAACTACAAAAAATTCTTGGAATTGAAACAAGTGGATGCAGACATAACTCTTGAAATTAAAGAGGTTACTAGTGGAAATCATTTAGCTGATTTTAATTTTTTTGCTATAAATAAAAAAACAGGTGCTGGAATTTATCAATATTATCACCATTCTATGTCTATGAATCAATATGGTATATTTTTAAGAGATATTTATAGAGTTCTTTCTGATGAATGTCGTGATAATGAGCTAAAATCATTACTTCAAGGAAGAGGAAAGAAAAAGAAAGAAAAAGAAATTCGTTCAAAATACTTTAGATCTTTGAAACTAATTCCGTTATATCGTAGAGACACTTTTAATGAAATGGTTGATTCTTTAGCTAAAATTACACATTTTAGCTTTGATTTATGTTCTCTAGGTGCTGAAGACAATGAATTTTCTCCTCTATCTGATTTTGCAGAAAAAGTTAAACATAGTGTAACGTTTAGACAAAATTCTATTCTTGCTGAAGTTAAGTCAAGAATTAAAAATTTTATTCGAAATCGTGGTATTTCAACAGGAACGGTTAAAGGTGTAGATACAGATGGAGTGGAAAGAATATATACTTTAGCTAATTCTCCAGAAATATTTAAAGAAAATGATTTTGATGAAATGATTTCGGGATTAGATAGATTAAATTTATCGAATTTATCAGAAAATAATATCGTTAAAATGTTAGTAGAAACAGCACGTGAATATAGAGAATGTTTTGAAATCCCTAGACGATAGGTTTGAATATGACAAAAACTACTTTATTACTAAAAATAGTCCCATTAATATTATTTATTTTAATGCTGTTTTCCAGTATGTTTGTGCCTGCTTCTCTAAGAACAGAAATAATTGATCTCTATATAAAAAATTTTAGAGAAATATTATTTTCAGCATTTTTAACACTGAGTGGTTTTGTATTTACTTTAGAAACATTTATTATTGTTACTATAAAGGAAAATGTTTATGATAATGAAAAATATATTAAAAAATTTTTGAATATGAAAAAAATAAATCCTCAACTTAGTAGATATGCTCCTTTGATAAGATTAAAGCACTTTTTATATTATACAATAGTATACTCTTTTATGGCCGCTATGTTTCAGTTAATATTTGGAGTTTTCTATAATTGGTATACTATTCTTCTTTGCATATGGAGTTCTTTTATTGCCTTGTTAACTTTTGTATATGCCCTTCATATATCAAACAATAATTTAAAAAAATGGTTTGAATGCATAGAAGATGATGATAAGTAATTAGTTTTGATGAATAACTATAAAGTACAGCGGGTCCTTCCCGTGATTAAATCGTATGCGGGGGCGCAAGCCGCGATGTTTTTCTAGCGTCCGGCGTTTTTGTTTACTGGTCGGCATATCTCTGAAACCCAAGCAAAATAAGGTTTTCGGAGATATTTTGTTTTTGGCGGCTGGTCGCCCCGTGTTTTTGTCTGGTCACTTTTGTTTTTTACGGAGAAATTTATGGAATTCCAAGAGAATTATCCGGTGGATAAGCTCATCCCCTACGCGCGCAACTCGCGCACACATAACGATGAGC
>CASEDF010000028.1 GCA_949286705.1 uncultured bacterium
TTTTTGGATACTTTCTGGTTATCAATGCTATCCACAAAATATCACTGATAGCATAATTAGGTCTAACTAAATTTTCAAAGGAGATTTCTTATGACAATTTACTCTATTAAGCTAATATTTTGTTGTATATAAAAGCTATTTCAGGAGTCGAGGATGAATAAAAAGTATTTCGTCGCCACAACTTTAATATTCGGTCTGCTTTGTTCAGCCGCCTGTAGTACTATTGTTGGTGCTTATAGCGATGATCCATATGGCTCGGTTGTCGATTGCGATTCGGAATTACCAATGGATAAGTTGATTCAATGTGTCAAAGACCAATATGAAATGATGGATAAAATCCATATGACACCAAATCAACAAGCAGACAGAAAATGGGCTAAAATTTATTCTGAGGGAGAGTATAAAACAAGCAAGCGCTTTTATTTTCCTGACACTTATAAAGATATTACATATACAACTGTTCCGCAATTTAATAGCATCAAACCCTGCTATAAAAAAGACAAATGCCACATGAGACTTCTGCCGGGCTATATCCATGATGTCTCTTATGATGATTATAAAGGCCGGGGAATAGCAATTGAACACTCAGATTCTGTCATGACCCATGTTGTAAGATCAGATAAAAAATGTGACTATAAAACAGGAGTGGAGCGACTGAAAAATTGTAAAATCATGGGAGGAAGTGGTATTGCTACACCAACATATCGTCATTTTACTCGTAGTTATAGAAACCGCAATAAAGATATCATATTCTTTGAAAATAATGGAATGAACATTTTTACGGGAAGCTTGGAATTCGTTCGTCTTTCCAACAAAAAAAACTTGGTTGGCATAAGAATTTTTGAGTTCCATCCTCTTAATCCTGCAAAAGATGGATTCGTTTTAAATGGTAATGTTTATGAAAGAAAATCTCCTGGTGGCGGAATTGAAGGTATACATAAATACTTCATATCAGAACGTTTCTCTCCATATGCGGCTTTTACTGTTTGGGATATTAGAGATGAGGATATTCAAACAATATCGGATAGTTTTGCAATTAGCTTAGATAAAAGAGAAAATCCATCTAAACTGTACATTAATACAGAAAATAAAGTTTATGAAGTATCTATTCCCAAAGAAAAGAATAATTAGCATGAAAATCCAACAAAAATATATGTTAATTTAAATAACCGTACTTTTGAAATTCCACTTTCCAGAAAATGAGGTTACGCCAATTTAATATTTTTTCTTGTGAGGGCTTATGAATAAGGTTAAACAGTTTTTATTTTATAAAGATGGTGAATTTTCTTGGTGGAAAAGTGTGCAGAATATTCTGCTTGTTTATGTTGTTCCATACATCATCGGACTTTACTACGATTTATTTTACAATCCCTCAGTCACAAGAATTTCCTTTGATTTCCAAGGTAGCGCTATTGGTATAATCTTAGCTAGCATATTATGTTATGGTTTAATAATTATCGTTTGTATCTTGAGCACATTTTGTTTCAAAAGCACGACTTTAAAAATATTAATAAAATTATTTAACCTTACTTCATTTGTTGTGATTCTATTTTGTTATGGATTGATCGTCAGTATTTGTGGAAACCCAATTTGCTTTTTGAATCCTTTTTTCTTTCCGGCTGTTATTTTGGCTTTTATCTTAAGCTTCAACAGAACAAAATATTTTTCACTGTTTTTTGTTATTTTATTTCTTATTCCGACAAGTATCATCATAACAGATGATATTATCCAGCGTATAAAAATTAGTGATTTTTAACCATAAAATGACCTTAAACCTCTATGAAAGTAAGGGAATGAAATGAGAAACACATTAAATAAAATGACTCCATATTTGGTTTTTGGTATTTTGATAATTTATATATTGAATGGATATAAAATTATTAATATATCTGAAATGATTTTTGACAGACCTGTTAATACAAAACTATCAGGAGAAAGTAAATTTGTAGATTTTTTCTACTTTATCTTTTCTGTTGCAGCACTATGTATCAGCTGTTTTTACTATCTATTGAGAGAATTAAAAGTTTTGCAAGATAATGCTAAAATTAATTTGTCGCTCAGATTCTTTTTAGTGCTGGAGTTCTGGTATGTCTTTGCCGTTTTCTCTTTATATTTTATCAATACATTTAATATTTTATTCTGGCTGTTTTTCTTTTTATTAATATTTATTTCCGCATATATTTTTATTCTTTATCACAAAGAAAAAAAATCTTCTTCTGAGATTATAACATATACCGGAAAAGCAACCTTTTTTATCATTTTGCTTTTTTACCTTTCAAATTTCTATTTATATTTTGATAAAATCAAATATCAAACAGGATTTAGCACCCTGTATTCTGCAACGATATACATCCCGTTATTGTTGTCTGCTGCCATTTTTTTAAGAAACAGCAAAAATTATTTTGTATATGTTATGACCCTTTTGGCAGTTCCTTTACTCATAATCGGTCTGTGTCAGCAGCCATAAATAAATCCCCGTTCCGGTGGAGTGTTCACAAACAAGAGCGGGGATTTTTTGTTATCCGAGCAGGCTGCCGCCGATTGACACATCGCTGCCGGGCATATCGTTAAATTCAATATTTATATTGCTTAAAGCCACGCCTTGCAAACGGTCAGCAAAAAACTCGGTCAGCAGTTTTGCCAAGTTTCGCTTGCTCCCGCCAAAGCCGACAGACTTCATTTCCGCCAGGACGCCTTTGTTTTCGCTTTTTCCGCCAAAAGCAATGTTCGGATTGGCATTTAAGACAACAACGACATAATTCTTCGGCTTATGCAGCTCTCCGGCAACCAGTTCCGTCGCAGCGGCCAAAAATTCTGCAGGATTTTTGTCTTTCAGTTCCGCATTGGTGTTTACAATCAAAAAAGGCATTTTCTTTCTCCCGGTTAAATTTCAACAATAAAATATTCACAATTCGCAAAAGCGCGGGCCTCATGAAATACGGCATAATAATAATTGCTCATAATGCTTCCATGCGTTGCAACGCCGGCAATATCATAGGAGCAATTATTTTTTATGTATTCAATCTCCCGGCAAAAACGTTCTAAAGACTCACGGCGGCTTTCGCCTCCGGGCATTTTCCAATCAAAGGTCTTCGGATTTTCTGCCGCTAAAACCCCTAACAACAGCTCCCGATAATTTTCGGCGATTTTGCTTTCCGGCCAGCCTTCAACAATCCCGAAATCGTGTTCTTTCAAACCGTCGAGCGTGATTATCGGCGTTTTGTTCGGCTCGGCCACAAACTCTGCCGTCTGCTGCGCCCGGCTCAACGGGCTGGCATAAATTACCGGCAGTTTCAGCCCGGCAAGCTCCCGCCCCAGAGCAAGCGCCTGCCCTCTTCCGACTTCATCCAGAGGATACAAATCTTTTACGCCCTGGCATAAATGCACGGCATTGGCATAAGTTTCTCCGTGACGGAATATATACAGTTTCATCTGCTTTTCCTTACCAGGCGTTATGATGTATTTTTGCCGGCTTGAAACGATCCTGCGGCTGCGGCGGTACGCTTTCAGGATATCCGATAACAACCAGCGAAAACGGGCGGACATGGGGCGGAAGGTTTAACAAGGCAGAGAACTCTTTCATCCGCTGCTCTGTCGGATCCGTGGCGGCCGCGCAATCGCCCATCCAATAATTATCGGCCATCTGATCATTCAGGTTTCCGCAAACGACGATTGCCGTTCCGGCGTCTTTCAAAAACGAGCAATAGGAATGAATTTGCATAATGCGGTTGAGTTTTTCTTCATCATCAATAACCAAAAATTCCCACGGCTGGCGGTTCATGGCGGAAGGCGCATACATTCCGGCTTGTAAGATTTCCGTCAGATCCCGGGGTTCAACCTTTTTGTCTTTAACATAGCGCCGGATTGAACGGCGGGTCAGCAGTCCTTCTTGCATTTCCATGGCTTTTCTCCTCTGTGTTTGTTTTTTTCAAAAATAATATAATGCCAAATGTAATGATTTGGTAAAGAAGCACAAAAAAAATCTCTCTTATGAAAAAGAGAGAAATTTTTTGTTTTTTTAGCTAAAAAGGACACGTGCACCGTCAAAGCTGAAACTATTATTGCCGATAATCGTATTCTTTTGTGACAAAGGTGCAAAAAAGC
>CASEDF010000029.1 GCA_949286705.1 uncultured bacterium
ATCAAAAGCATGATGATCAATATCACGAATTGCACCAAATTGGATAGTATTGTTTTCACTTTTTCTGGTTTTGATTTGGTATTTCAGACCTTCGGAATCTGTAGCATCATAGCCGCAATTAGAATTATTCTCCAATTTCCACCCAAAAGCCAAACGGAACAGGTTTTCACCCAAATCTCCAGTAATATTAGCCGTTCTTACCAGATTGCGCCTTTTAAGCTCCTCATTGACGGCTTTATTCAAATTCAAAAGTTCTGTTAATTTTAATTTTTTTATTTCCACGACTTCCTCCACTACAATCTTACTACAATATTTATATATCATATTATTTTATATTTGTCAATAGTTTTTATAGTCTATTATATTTTTATTTTAATTTTTATATTGACTATATTTTTATATATTATATAATCTTTATAGTTTCAGGCCGAGGAGGAAAAATGAGCAAAATAACCGAAAATTGGTGCAACTTTGTTTTAAATGAAGGCATTATGCCATCTATTATAACCCGCAAATTGAGAAATCTGGCACTTTCTGATACTGATTTGTGTATTCTTATTGCCGATATACTAAATAATCGCGGCATTATGAATCTCAAAGACTCGGATATTCTGCCAAACAGTGAAGACATAAAAGCTTCTTTTAAGGCTGATCCAGAATTATCAAACTGGCTTGAGAGCATACGTGAACTGCTTGATATTATTAAAAATTATGCTAACAAAGATAAAATTTTTGTTAATATTGCCGATGAGGCTTGCTTAAGTTTTATCAATGCGTGTTCTCTGGTTTCTGACGACAGAAAAGAACTTTACAGTGATAAAAGTCCAAATAACGAATCTTATATTCTTTTATCGACAAATTCTGACATCAAACAAGCTTTCAGGGAATATTTAAAAAACAAACACTATTCGCACAATGCCATAAACAGCTACGTCAGTGGTATAAACAAGGTCGGTAAATTAGCCAATATTCAGCGTAATTTATGGGAAATAAATGATGCAAACGAAATGATGCACTTGATTGCCCATTGGGAAAATAATACCAATCATCTTTATGACGAGTATAAAGAACTAGACTTGCGCAGCCGCAGAACTTTATCAAATGCCGTTAAAAGATATTCTGAATTTTTAACTTATCAGTCACAAGGAAAATAAAATGAGCAAAATTTCCCGTGAAGAACTTTGGGATTTAATTAAAAAATTTGTTAATGATTCAACATGGAAACATTATGGCTATGTTACCAATACCATTACATCTTATCGTATAACAAATTTATCCGGAGCGTACAGCGGCAATACCACATGGTTGTGTTTTACTTACCTCGACCAAAAGATTAAGAACGGGATTTATATCGGTATTTATGTTAACCGGATAAAAAACGGAAAAAATTTCAGCTTAACTAATGTTGAAATTTGTTATGCCACTTCTGAAAGCGAGCAAGCAAAACTGCGTTGGAATAAAGATACTCTTCCTAATTCTATCTCTCCCAGTTATTCACAGTCACGTTGCGCCGCAACCTATAAACCGCAAGATATTCTGAACGGAGGTTGCAAAGAAGAGTTTTTGGATGTTCTTGATAAAATGATTGATGAATATAAAGAAATTTTTGAAAAAAAATATATTTCCGGATCAATTATTTCTGATAAATCGAAAGAACAAAAAAGCCTTGAGTGGGTAGAAGAAAAACTCAACAAAAAGCTTACAAATGAACAAAAAGCCGTGGTAAAACTGGATTGGGAAAAAGAAGATATTGATTCTGCTTTGGTTGTTGCCAGTGCCGGGTGCGGCAAAAGCACCACTCTGCTCGGCCACACATTACACTTGATTGCCGAAGGGAAAATTAAAAAATCAGATGATGTTTTACTTGTTGTTTTTAACAAAAAAAACAGAAAAGAACTTCAAGAAAAAGTAGACGGCTTCGGCTTTGAACATCTCGGAGCTTCCATACACACCTTTCACAGTCTTGGCCTGAGTATTGTTCAAGAAAAAAATCCGCAAGTAAATTCTATTGATCCGGACAGTGATCAGAATCCGTTTAAAAACGTTTTAGATCAATATACCGATGTAAAAAAAGGAGGCGATGAATGGATACAAAATCTTTGGCGCTTCGGTACAGATTTTGCCAAGCAACAGAACTATGAAGATATTTATCAAAATGAAATTATTGATGCGGAGCTGAGAAAAAAAGTCTGCCAGTTGGAAAGTGCCGGTTTTTCGATTGTTTCTGAAAAAAATGAAGAAGATTTGATTAAGCTTAGACTACAAAACTTTCTTACGCTGCGCGGAATTCAATATAAAATGCAGTCTCTGCAAAATGTTAAGTGCTTTATTTGTTCTGGGCAAAAACTGTTGGCCACCACAAAAACAAAATCAAGCAGATATTTTTCTTGAAAATTTTAATGCTGATACCTTTAAAATGTTGGAAGGCAAATTAGAGGCTTTGGGGATTAATTTTCAAAATATTGATGATTCTGAACTCAAAAGATATATCAATTCGGCCATTCTTAAAGCCAGAGGCTCAATTTTTCAAAAAACAGCTCAGTTTTTTATTACTGTTTTTAAAATCAAATATCCCAATGGAAGTACGGCTGACCTGCAGAATATTCAAGAAGATTTGCTGAACAAACATGTCGTAAATTTGGAACAAAATCATATTAATGCTTTTTTTAATTTATTGCTTCCTATATATGACGATTATCAGCAAGAATTGGAAAAAACTTGTCAGATCGATTTTAATGATATGCTCAACCAAGCCATTGATTTTATTACCACGGGAACAGTTAAAAGAAACTACAAATATATTTTGGTTGATGAATTTCAGGATGTTGCCGAAGACAATTTTAAGCTGATTAAAGCCCTGCAAGAAAAGACCGGTGCTCGAGTTATGTGTGTGGGAGATGATTGGCAGTCAATTTATGCTTGGCGCGGAAGTGATCTGGAATATTTTGAAAATTTTAACAAATATTTTCCGAATTCAAAAGAATTATATATTAATCAGACGTTCAGAAACGGCCCAAATTTGGTGAAAATAGCGTCTGATTTTATACGTAAAGACAAGTATTTAAAAAACAAACTTCCTACATCACAGCAACCGGAAACCGAGTTAATTCCGATTTATTATAATTCTTCTAATAAGCAACAAAAGTGGAATGAATTAATAAATCATATCAAACAAAATTATCCGCAAAAAGAAGTTTTGTTTTTAGGTCGATACAACTATGATTGCAAGTCGTTTGGAAAACAAATTGATGAAAAAAAATATATGACAATGCACAAATCCAAAGGCTTGGAAAAAGATGTTATCGTACTTATCAATTTAACCAATACACCTCCATATAGTTTTCCTAGTCAGGTCAAAGGAGATATTGTTTTTGATACATTGTACAAAGACAGAGAAGAAAAAGCCAAAGCAGAAGAAAGAAGATTGTTTTATGTGGCTTTAACCAGAGCCAGAAGTGCTTGTTATTTATGGATTCCGGAAAAAAATACTTCTGATTTTATAACGGAAATCATGCCTCAATTATAAAATTCTTATTGATAATCTTTGACAGGTGTTTTCTGTTAAAGGCTAAAAGCGAAAAAATTGTACTTCTGCTTTGTTTTATGTTATACTTTTTATAAGGTTTGCTTTTTGGAAAGGATTTTCAATAATGAGTTTTGAACATTTTACCGAAAAAAGGCAGAAACTTATAAAGTTGCTTGAAACAAAATATAAAATTTGCAGAAATCCCGTAGTTAAAGACGGGTATTTACGCCAGATGAATCATCTCAGTGAGGAATTGAGTTTTGCACGCCCTGATACACCAGCTGATACGGAAGAAAGAAGGCGGATTTTAGAAACTTATGCCGATACCATCCGAAATACCATCACCGATGAAAATCCTCTGTGGTTTCACGGAGTCAGACATCTTGCTTCTCTGGAGAAAATCTTGTCCAGCGGACATTTGGGATATTTGGAAGAAGAGGAAAGCAGATCTCTGACTTCTCCGGGAACTGTGGATGTTACCTCGAAATATTCGGTAGATACGACAATAGAAGGTTTCTGCGGATTGTCTTCAAATTATTTGCCGGCGGGGTGTATTTTTGCTTTAACGCCTAAAGATGCCGACGAGATACGTTTGACACAGGATTCCGGTTCTGAACAAAACATCAAAACCGTTGATTTTGCAGAAAATCCTGACCGGATTTACGCCATCATCTCAACAACCGAAAATCTTGATTATATAACCGGGCTGGCTGACAAATATGGCTTGAACAAAGAAAAAATTCATAGTTTTGACAGTTTTATTGAAAAATATAAAGAGGATTTTCGGCAGGGTAAGCATATGGATATGCAGCTTATTAAGCGCCATATGGAGGAGCAGAGAAACCTTTAATTTGCATTCATAAAAAAACAACCGGCAGGATTTGAGTCCCCGGCTGTTTTTTAGATACTCCCTATTCTCCCCGACGCCTTTTATACTCGGCAACCAGCATTTCATATTCTAATACTTTTTCCGGCGAATAATTCTCTTCCAATTCATCAAACAAAATACTACTTCGGAGATTTATCTCGGCATCAGTCATTTGGGGAATTTGTTCAGAAAGACGCTTTTTGTGTTCAGAAAGCAAAGTCTGATGATTTTTCCAGTATTTTCTTCCAACGAAAAATACCGCCATCAAAATGGCAATAGTGATAACTGTTACGGTCATAATCATAAAGTTTTAATTGTTAAACATAATTATAAGATTTTGTTTTATATTAAAATATTATTTGCCAGATGCAAGAATATTTTTTATATTTCTTATCAAAAAGGGAAAATATATGAACACCATACATCACATAACCTGCCGCCAAGCAACGGAAAAGGACGCCGCTTTGCTTGCACAAATCCATGTCGAGGCCTGGAAACATTCTTATCGCAATTATGTTCCGCAAGAAGTCCTTAACGACAGAAAAGTTACGAAAGAACGTCTGGAGAAAATGAAAAACGACATTCGGCAAGGTTTGGTTTTTGTGGTGTCCGCTGATAACCGGCCGGCAGGTTTTCTGGCTTTGGCTCCCGGTTTGGGAGAAGAAGCGGAGATTGCCGTTTTTTATATCGCACCGGCTAATCAGCGGCAAGGGCTGGGCGGAAAACTGCTGCATTTTGTTCTGGAAAAGCTTAAACATAACGGCTGCAAAAAGGTATTTTTATGGACGATGAAAGATTTTCCGGCCTCTAATTCCTTTTACCGAAAAGCGGGCGGCAAAGCTACCGGCGAGGAACAAGAATGGAAATACGGCCTTAAGGTTATGAAATTTGAGTTTTTTCTTTAATCCGGCTTGACATTCCGGATGCTTTCCAAGTATATTTTGAGGACTTAACCATCAGCGGCAACAAATTATCCGGTGCGACTATCTTATGGCTGTCAGAATACTAAAATCTATTTTATTCTCAGGCGCAATTTGTCTTTTGCCGCAGTTATCCGCAGCGCGAGGCTGGGAATTTACACAATCGGGGCTGGCCGGGCTGTATTATGGCATTATGGAAACGCGGGACAGCAATAATCTTGACAATCTCTCCAACCGTACCGTTTTTCGGGCAGACGGCAAAGCAGAAGCGGCTTATCTTACCAATGATTTCGGACGTTTCGGGCTGCATGCCGATTACACGGTCGTCTATCGCCAGCATTATCGTGATTACTCGGAAGGAGACTGGCGCTTTTATCCGTATCTGCTGGCCGAAAAT
>CASEDF010000030.1 GCA_949286705.1 uncultured bacterium
TATTCATACCATGGATAAAGCTTATTTACGTCGTTTTACCTATGCTATAAATTTTACCCGGCCATCAAAAACAGTAATAGAGGAAATGTGGCAAAAAAGCCTGCAGGAAAATAACCTTCCCTGCAACAAAAAGACAGCTGAGACCTTTGCTCGCAAATATTCATTATCCCCTTCATTTATCAATACGGCAACAAAAGCGACTCGTTTGATAAAGGGAAACATTGCAGAGGTAGAACAAACTCTTGATGTGCTACAAGAAGCTTATAATAACGGAGAAAAACTTAAAACTAATGTCTCAGATTTTAAAATAGATTTTAATCCTAAACTTCTAAATACAGATATTAGTCTGGAAATTTTAGCTGAGCGACTGACTACTCTCGGCAAACTAAATTTTTCACTTTGTCTTTACGGCGCTTCCGGAACCGGGAAATCTGCTTTTGCTCAATATTTAGGAAGACGAATGGGACTTCCGATAATTAAGAAAAGATGTTCCGATTTATTAGATAAATTTGTTGGTGAGGCTGAAAAAAATATTGCTCAAGCCTTTGATGAAGCCAGGCAGCGGGGAGCCATGCTTATATTTGATGAAGCAGACAGTTTTCTGCAAGACCGGGCTAATGCTCAAAGAAGTTGGGAAATTACCCAAGTGAATGAAATGCTTACTCAGATGGAAAAACATACTTATCCCTTTGTTTGTACAACAAATTTAATGGATAAACTTGATAAGGCTTCTTTACGACGTTTTACCTTTAAAGTAAAATATGATTATATGACTTCAGAACAGTGTTCTGCCGCTTTTAAGCATTTCTTTAATATTCCTAATATAGATTTATCTCATCTTAATCTGTTGACTCCCGGAGATTTTGTTGTCGTAAAAGATAAGGCTGAGATTTTAGGGCTTACGGGAGATAAAGAGGAGCTTCTTAAAATGCTTGAAGCTGAGCAGCAAAATCCCGTCAGTAGGAAAATTGGCTTTTTATAAGGAGAAACAATGATTGACTTTGAGGAATTGAAAAAACAGGCCGTTGAAGCTTATCAGAATATTATTAAAGATAAAAAATATCCGCATCCTGTTAATTTGCATCAGGGATTATTTTCTTTTTTGGAAAACGGACGATTGGAAACGGCCTATACTCGTACTTTGGCTTATTTGTTAGATGCTAAGGCTCCTCATGGTCTTGGGGGAGAAATTTTAAAACGTTTGCTGCATTATGTAAAAGGTATTGATTATTCAAATCAGATAACATGTTACAATGTTTACCCCGAGTTCTATTTTGATCCCCAAAAAAAAGGACGTTTTGACATATACATTGAAGGGATAACCGACAAAGACAAACCTTTTATCATAGTCATTGAAGCCAAAACAAGCAGTACGCTCGGAAAAGGTCAGTTAAAAAAATATGATGCTTATTTAAAAAGCAAAAAAAATGTTACAAAGATATATCTCACCGTCAATAAGGAAAATCCTGGAAATAATCAGTGGATCCAAATGATATGGGGAGATATAGCAAAAATTTTGGTTGCAACAATTGAAGATAAAATACAAAACGAAAGTTATGATTTTGTGCGGTATTATGTATCTTCAATTTATGCGCAATTGTATGGACATGGCGCAAATTATTTGAATATCTACGAGCTTCTTTCTGAAAAAGTTTTATATGATTATGCTGAGAAGGTAAAAAATGCAAACTTTGATTTTAAGGTATTTCAAAAATATCCTTCAGCTATTTGGATGCTGCATGCATACACTCCGGAAGATTCCCAATTTTATGACAGCTATAAAAAATGTGTAAAAAATTTGAAAGAACATATTGATAAATTATTTAAAAAAAATTTTCCCAGAAAGTCTATTCATAATCCACAAAGCTGGAATGAGTATATTGCTATACCACACAATGAGTTTTTAAATGTAGGAATAACTAATCGTATGAGAGTCGAGAAGGGGAAATTTTATGATGAGTTATGGTGGTATTGTAATATAAATTTTCCAAGTTTGCAGCAAAAACATCAACGTTTGGCAGTATATAAAGCAAAAAACATAGAAGCTCAATATGAAAATACAGATTTGAACATAACCGGCCATAACATAATTTTCTTTGCTGAAAAATTTAATACGGACAAAATACCAGATATCGATTTGTTAAAATGCATTGCAAAATGATAAAGAGAGACAACACAAAATATATGAAAGAACGGTAATATGCCCTATGAGAAAACTTATGATTTGTTGGATTTGGCAATTTGGATGCAATCAACCCGTGAGGGGGTTTCCTTAAATGAAATTGCTGCCCATTTTAAAGTTTCCAGGCGTACTTTTCCAGGCGTACTGCCGAGCGTATGCGTAATATGATCACGACCCGCTTTCCGCAAACGGAAGAAATTATCGGCGATAATAATACAAAACGTTGGTATATTCCACAAGGAACATTAAAAGATTTTATTCAATTTTCGGCCGAAGAATTATCGGTTTTGGAAATGGCGGCATCTTTGTTTGAAAACAAGCAGATGAAAGATAAAAAAGAAGTTTTTGAAAATATTATTAATAAGATTAAAGCAAGTATAAAAACCGATGTTTTCCGTCGGATAGAACCGGATGCTGAGGCTTTATTGGAGGCCGAAGGTTTTATTTGCCGCCCGGGACCAAAATTAAAAATAGATAACCAAATTATATCAATCATCAGACAGGCTATTTTGGAATGTCATCAAATTAAAATTACTTATTTGAATAAAAAAACAGGAAAAACCAGCACAAATATCCTTGATCCGTATGGTTTTTTATATGGTGAAAGGAATCATTATTTGGTAGCTCATCATAGTGACGGTTATTTTGGAGATGAAGTACATAATTTTATTTTAAGCAATATCAAAACGGTTGAAATTTTGGATATTCCTTTTATTCCGATAAAGGGATTTGATTTGAAAAAATATGCAGAATTATCTTTTGGTGCATATCACGAAGAACCTTTTGAGGTGGAGTGGCTGTTTGACAAAGAAGCTGCTGATGAAGCCTCCTTATATATTTTTCATCCGACGCAGATAATGCATAAAAACGACGATGGAAGTCTGACCGTTAAATTTAAAGCCGGCGGGAGATTGGAAATGGACTGGCATCTTTACACTTGGGGTGAACATGTAAAAGTGATTAAGCCTACAAATTGGAAGAGCTAAAATGAAAAAAATATTAATCGATATCATGAAATCTTTTGGAGATGAAAACACCATTTTTTGTTCGGAAGCAGATTTTCAATTCTGTCTGGCCTGGAAAATAAAAGAAAAACTCGGAAACAGAGCAGAAGTTATTTTGGAATATCCTCAACCAACCGAGAAAAAAATTAATTATATTGATTTATGTGTCATATATGACGGGAAGAAACATTTTATTGAACTAAAATATAAAACCAAAAAGAAGGAGGTTTATTGCCACGGTGTTAAGCTGGAACTAAAAACCCATGCCGCACAGGACAATGGCCGATACGATTTTTGTGCTGATATTCAACGGCTGGAAAAGTATACAGAAAAAGGATCATCCAGTTATGCTATACTTCTTACCAATGATAACACATTATCAATATCAATTTCAAGTTTCTTCCCATGAGCAGTATTTGTTGTGATCCACCAAATAGCTTTTCTTAACAAGGCAGTGTTACTAGATAAAGCTGACAATAAAGGGACAATCATTTGCATGATTAAAAAAGACAAAAATCCGTCTTTCTCTTTCAAACTATATTTATTGTAAAAGTGAGAAAAATATGATATTCTATAAGAAAAAAATTAAGGCAGGAGGCCAAAATGGTTAAAGTCAGCGATATTAACAAAGATATACGTTCAATCAGTGAAAAAGTCGGCGTAGCAGTATTTTCTTATGATGATATTCATAACGAAAACATTAATAATGAGTTCCATTATGATTATGAGCGGGTGATTGCGGAAGTAAGCCGGCTGCAAAAGATTGCGCCGGAAGAAGCGGAGGCGCAGTTGGTGGATCGCGGCATTTTGAAACCGCTGCCCGGCGGCGAATATGAAGTTGATGTCGGAGAAACAACCCGTAATGGTGGCGGCCTTAATTACGGCGGTGCTTTTTTTAGTTTATCTTCAAAAGATTATCAGACAAAATATCATGAACTGGCGCACTCACTGCAAAAAGAATATCATTTGTTTGACGATGAGAAGGTGCGTCGTTTGTATGAAACAGCGGAAAAAGGATTAAAAGACAGTGAGAATAAAAAAGACAAGCTGCTTGACCGGAGGAATTATCGTTTATATTTGAACGAAATGCATTCGGAAACTTTTGGTTATGCGGCGTTGATGCTGCGGGCGGAAAATCGGCGGGATTTTTTGTGGCAAGCAGTACAAGCTTATAACGACGGAGTCGTGAAAAATGCAAATGCTGTTTTGTCTTTCGGGAAGACGGAATATGATGGAGATAGTCAGAATGACAGCAAATTTTATGCAACTAAATCAGTAATGAAGCCGATGATTAAGATGATTTGGAAAATCCGCAAGGAAGGACGACAAGGAGATTTTTTTGATGAAAACGGAGTATTAAAAGATGAAAAGCTGGCTCGGCTGTGTGAAGAAGTGGTGATGAAAAACGCCTATTCTCCGCGAACATTAAAGGCTTTTTTTGAATATAAGGTATTCGACGGGCATAGTAAGCAAGAAAAAGGCTGGCGTAGAGATGCTTTGAAAGCTTTGTTGCAAAAGCCTGTGGCTACAATAAGATTGCTGCAAGAAGGTAGTGTTAAAGAACGTCTTAAATCAATATATAAGCATAATAAGTTAGTAGCAGCGCAGAATAAAAAATTGGAAAAATTTATAGCTAAGCGGAAAGATTATGGAAATCCAGAGCTAACGGCTTTAAAAGAATACGAGCGGTTACAAACAAAAATTCTACTAATAGACAAAAAGTTTCCAAGACAATTATTTTCCACATTGGCAAGGGACTTATTACCGAATATGGTCAGAAACGAGATGCCTGATAGTTCCGTGCGTTATCTGACAAAGGTCTTGGGGAAAAATCCTTCTGAAACGAAGGCTTTTGAAGAGGGGGTTAAATCAATAAATAAATTGGTTAATGAAAATAAGGGAAATCCGTATTTTGAAAAACTGGTTCAGGCTGAGCTAAAAGGCAATCAATTGCACCGGATAATTCAAGAGAAGCAGCAAAATCCACAAAAAGAACTTACTTCCGATTTGTTTGCTAAAAAGAAAGATTATGATTTTGGCGCAATTTTTGTAGAACAGGAAATGGAAGATGTTGAAAATTTTGCAGAAAAACATCATCTTGATCCAGCGCTTAAGGAAGCTTTGTTGGAAACGATAATTAAAAATCCGCAAGCCTTGGAAGATACCCAAAACCGTGATATTTTGATTTCGGCTCATATGACTTCAAATAATCTTAAGGGAAAGAAAAAAAAGGAATTTGTTAAAGACTTTAATCTTCTGATGGACCGTATAAGTTTTAATTATTTTTTTAACCAAGAGAATCCGTTTTATCAAGAGACTTTGCAAGCGTTATCCAAACAGCCGGTGGAGAAATATGCCGAGAAAATTGTCGAGATGAGCAAACAGGAACAGAAGGCTTTTGAAAATAATGAGTCTGTCAGATTTGCGGACGAAAGGCTGAAAGAACCAGCACAGGAGCCAGTTCAGGAGACTGCTGTAAAAGAACGGACTATGCAGTCTCAAGTTCAAGAAGAGACAAAACAAACGCAACTGAGAGAAGACATTGTACCGCAACCGTTTCTTTCTTCCCGTGAACAGGTTGATGCAGAAATGGCAAAATACGGCATTGCCAAAGGAAGCTATATGTTGTTTACGGCAGAGGATAAGGATTTGGAAACCGGCTATGGAATAGATTCCCTTCGCAAGGTTGATGCTTACCTGCACAATCAGAAAGAAACTCAGGAAGCCGGTACTGATAAGATTATGGGAAAGAATAACGGTTTGACGGCGGTTTATTTTGTGAAAGAAGACGTTTATTTGGTGACGGCGAATCCGGAAGTTGCCGAAGCTATGCAGTATTCGAGCTGCAAAGATGTTGGCTTGGGGGTTATGTTTTCCAACGGTGAAAGAATTATTAATGATGCAGCCAAGCTGGCGGAATGGCAACAAGTTCGCAGTATGGGCGAAAATATTGCCCAGCAAAAATGGGAAGAACAGAGCCGCCGAAATGAGAAAGCTCAAGAAACAGCAATGAGTCCGATGGCAGAAAAAGTTATTACAGCAACAGAAAACACATCAAATCAGCCGCAGGATCGGCAACAACCTGCCTCCCCGGGAAATCCGTCGATTGAAAAATCGGAAGCAGTCAAAGAAACAACCATGGTTACCGTTTCAACTTCCTTTTCTGCCCAAGAGCAAACCAATGAAAATACCCCGGCAAATTTGAAAAAACTGCTGTTGGAGAAAAGCGGCCGATTGAATGTAACTTCGAAGGCTCCAGTGAAGAAAACTGGAATTGATTTGCAGACGACAAGGCTTAAATCTGCTGCTCATGACCGCTAAAACTATGGCTCTTCACTGTTTCTGATATAGTTGACAACACTGATGCGCGGTCAGTTTCCCCTCTGTCATTTAGCGAAACGGCAGTTTTATATAAAACGGTTAATATTTTCAGAATTATTCATATTGGAAAATATTAACTCAGACAAAGCAATATCTGAAGCAAAGAATTTTTAATATGCTTTACCACGTTTCCGCTTAATTTCCTTTCTGCTTTTGTTTGGAAATAGACATCATCAGCTTGATACGGTTAATCTGGTTGGTTTCACTGGCACCGGGATCATAATCAACTGCGATGATGTTGGCTTTCGGA
>CASEDF010000031.1 GCA_949286705.1 uncultured bacterium
AAACTATTAAAACTTTATGAAAAGATGCAAAAAAAATATTTTGAACTTTGTAAATCTTTATCAAATAAAGATGAACGAATCAAATTATACAAAGATCAAGTAGAATGGCTAGATAAACAAAAATCAGCCGATTATATGGGATTCGGAGCATATAATCGACGAATTTTTTATTTAAAAGAAGCTTATCAAGAAAAAATAAATGACTTAGATAACTATAAAGCACCCAATAAGTAGAAGACGAAGCTTATTATATAATTATTTTTTACTATATGTGCAATCTCGCTGCCGGTTCAGATTTGATAAAGAAAGCCGTCTAGTCAACCAAGTTATCCGGTTATCAAGTTCTTTCTTGATAACCGGATAAACCGGAATATAAAAGGACGTGGTTAAAAGTAGTGTCAACACAAAAAATAAAGCAAAATTTACACTTATTGATAAATAGTTTCCGGCATAATGATAATCTGAAGTTTTATCCACAGGGTCAAAACGAGTACCACTAGCGGTTTAAAGAAAAAACTAACAAAACATTAATAGAACGAAAAAAATAAAAAATAATTTCCTTGCATAATTAAAATTATAGAGTGAAACTAGTTACAAAATTACTCTCAGGGAGTGCAATATGGCACATGAAAGAGAATTACGGGATAGCCTTTCCCTTTCTGGACTACCATCATCTTGCAGGTTTTTAGATGTTTCCTTTAGTGCGCTCCGGTTAAAATTTCCTTTCTCTCGATTCTTTTTTCTGGTTTTCACATTTTGTTATCTGTTGTTAATTTACATTTTCCAAAATACTGGAAAATATTCTTTATTGGAGGAAAAATGAAAATAATAAAATTTATAACTTTAACCATAATAACTTTTTATACCAATTCTGTATTTGCACAAAATGCAACGACTCAAATTAGTGATGAACAAGCTCATGAGATTGTTTTGAACGGAACACCGGATGATGTAAAAAAATTGCTTGAAACAGGTTATGATATTAACAAAATTTATCATTGTAACTCCTCCTTAACTATGGCGATTAACAGCATTTTAAATATTCAAAAGTTTGGAGATAAAGCCCCTGAATATGCCATTGAAAAATTAAAATATCTAGTTTCTTCAGGTGCAGATGTCAATCAAGAAATTTGTACGGACAATGCCCGGATACCTTTAACAATAATTTTAAAGATTCCTCTGGAAATGCGAGGTCTTGAATTAATTGCAGAACAAGCCGTGGAAGAGGAATTAAACAATAAAAGCGGATATTGTGATATTGATGGTCTAATATCTAAGCCGTGTAAAGATATAACAGAAAGCGAAAGAAAACAGGTAAAATTTTTAATTCATCAATCATTTGACCAAACAACTAAATATTTTATTCCGTATTTAATGGAAATGATAAAAATTCTGGTATCTAATGGGGCTGACATTAACAAAAAAGACTCTATAAGAAATCGTACCCCCTTACATCATGCTGTAGAAATCCCAGCAACGTTAACCACAGAACCCCTAAAATATCTACTCCAAAACGGAGCTGATATAGATAGTCAAGATATCAATGGCGATACTCCGTTATTTTTTGCTGCTGGATTAGATAACAAGGAGGCCGTCAGAATATTAATTTCAGCAGGTGCTAATACTAATATTCGCAATAATGCAGGCGTTTATTATGATCAAGTGATTGTATACCAAAACTATAAATCACTTCAACAACTTAAAAAGTAAGTTTAACCACCAATCGTTTAACAACCTCTTTATAAGGAGAAAAAAATGACTACCTCTAGTGAATTTGATTCTATTAAAAATATATTAGAAACAACACTTCATTCATACAATTACAGTAAACCCTTGACGAAGCTGCATAGGAATTTTGTGCATAAAGAACATCAAAAGTTGACAATATTCCTAATTTAAGCATAAGATACAGTAATATAAATTGTTTTAGATATAGAATACAGTTATTATTTGAGACTAGACATGGATAAAGTTAAACAAAATAATAAATTCTGGTTTGATTTTTTTATAATATTTTTATTGGGAAATATTATAATTGGATTTTTTTCTCTACTTATAAAAGAGAAAATATATATTGATTACATTATTGAAGGAAACAAACAATGGTTTGATATCAAAGATAGAATTATTCTTATCTTTGGACCAAGTATCATATCTTTTATTGGTATAGTTTATGCCATTATTTCATTTATAGTTTTACATAGAGATATAAATATAGTCCGCAACCCTCGTTGGTTAAAAATATTTTTAATATGTTATTATATATTATATATTTTTACCATATCTTGGAAAAATTATACTTCACCATTTTGTTTCTTGAGTAATTCGATTTATTTAAAAATATTTTCCAACAATATTATCTAAAAAAGGAATTTATAATATGTTTAATAAAAATGATAAAAAAAACAAATTGTTTTTAGATGTTATTTTTATTTTTATTTTGCCTCAAATTTTTCTGGGAATATTTTTTCACTTTTTTTCATCCTCATTCCAGTCTCAAATATCTTTTAAATTGTACCTTTTTTTCAGAAATATATTTATCATAAGTATCTATATATATAGCTATTTAATTATCTTTAGGGACGCTATGAAAATAGGTGGTATATGCTTTCGGATATGTAAATGGGTATTATATTTATATACGATGACTAGTATATTTCTCACCGCTTTTTATAACAATACTCCTTACACATTAATTTCCTATCTTACTGAACGATATGAAAATTTGTTTATTTTCCCTCAAATTAATGACCCTTTATACAATGCGATAAATTATGTAATAACTAACAATTTTTTCTAACAAATAACGGAGAAAGATATGACTGCAACACAAACAAAACTAGTACCTGGCGTTGGCGATAAACAGAAATTATATGCTCCAATTTTCTCACAACCCTCATCTCCAATAAATGTTTCCTTATCCGTTCAAGCAATCAATAAATATATAAAAAATTTATATTTTATTTTATACACAACTTCAAATTTCATTTGACATCTCACATACAGGTGCTATCATCACAACATAAAACTTATAGGAGAGAGAGATATGATTCTTTTTAATCGAAGTCAGCAGAATTTTTCTATTGTGATTAATTCTCCGCATAATATTTCTCTCCTGCCTCTACATTAACAAGACCCTTGCCAGACAATAGCAAGGGTCTTGTTGTTTTCAATATATATATTTATTGCCCCCAATTTTGACGATGAGCCCAATAAATCGCCTTTTTCCGGATACGCAAAAAGCCCCGGCGCTAAACCGGAGCTTTTTAAGTGGTGGGCCCAGATGGACTCGAACCAACGACCAGACCGTTATGAGCGGCCTGCTCTAACCAACTGAGCTATGGGCCCGTATAAGAACCTCAAATAAGAACCTCAATAGCAGATAAATAGGATATTTTTAAGCGCAAGTCAAGCCGATTTTTGCTTATCTTTGGTTTCATTCACAACAAAAAAAATCCTTTGCCAAAACAAAGGATTTTTTAAGACTGTTATTGATCCAAAAAGCTGCGCAACTTCCGCGACCGGCTCGGATGTTTCAACTTACGCAAAGCCTTGGCCTCAATCTGACGAATACGCTCACGCGTAACGTTAAATTGCTGTCCGACTTCTTCCAAAGTATGATCCGTATTCATTCCGATACCAAAGCGCATACGCAAAACACGCTCTTCTCTCGGAGTCAAAGAAGACAAAATCCGGGTGCATGTTTCTTTCAAATTAGAATGAATTGCCATATCCAACGGCTGCAATGCACTGTCATCGGCAATAAAGTCACCCAAAGAAGAATCTTCTTCATCTCCGACCGGAGCTTCAAGACTAACCGGCTCTTTAGCGATTTTCATAACCTTGCGGACTTTTTCCAACGGCATTGACAAACGCTGAGCCAATTCTTCCGGAACCGGTTCACGTCCCATCTCTGCCAACATCTGACGAGAAGTGCGTGTCAACTTGTTAATTGTTTCAATCATATGAACCGGGATACGGATCGTTCGTGCCTGATCGGCAATCGAGCGGGTAATAGCCTGCCGGATCCACCAGGTTGCATAAGTCGAGAATTTATAACCGCGGCGATATTCAAACTTATCAACAGCCTTCATCAGACCAATATTGCCTTCCTGAATCAAATCAAGGAACTGCAAACCTCGGTTGGTATATTTTTTGGCAATGGAGATAACCAAACGCAGATTGGCTTCAATCATTTCTTTCTTGGCTTTTTCGGCCTCTCTTTCGCCTTTTTTAATGGTGTCAACCATGCGGCGGTATTCACTGATCGGCAGTCCACATTCCTTTGCCATTTCGGCTACGGACTCACGCAGCTCGGCAACTTCCGAGCCATATTTCTCCACAAAATTCTTCCAATGCTTATCGCTTTTCTTGGCAATGTTCTCAATCCATTTCGGATCAAGTTCCGATTTTTGATAAACATTAAGAAAGTCTTCACGTTTGATCTTACAGGACAAAGCATAACGCAGCAATTTTCCTTCCAAGCCCATCAAACGTTTATTCAAACCGTTCAACTGTTCTACCAGCTGCTCAATCCTGACGGCGTTCAAATGGATAGAGCTCATCAGTTCGACCAGCTCTTTCTTAACCTGCAAATACTTTTTCTCAACCGAAGCACTAACGGATTTCCCCGCAATAATAGCGGCAACACGCTGCTTCTGGATTTTATCCAAATCATCATAATAACCGGAAATTTTGGTTAAGATCTCCAAAACAGGTTCACGCAAAGCTTCTTCCATAGAAGACACAGACGCCGCAGCCCGGCCGCCGGTTTCATCATCTTCATCAGCATCATCATGCGCCTCATCATCCCCGTCGTCCAGCTCATCGTCGGCCTCGTCTTCGTCATCATCTTCAACGCCGCCGTCCAACTCTATATCATCGGCAAGTTCGTCGTCAATATCATCCAAATTATCTTTGGTTTCGAGCTCTTCCGCCACTTTTTCCAAATCATCGACGGTTTCCTCGTCTTCATCAAAAGCCATGGCTTCAGGATCATCGCCGTACATCATTTCCAAATCAACGATATCACGCAGCTGCATTGTGCCTTCCAGCAATTCATCACGCCAGCCGGCAATAGCCTTAATCGTCATCGGACTTTCGCACAAACCGTCAATCATTACGGTCTTTCCGGCCTCAATACGCTTGGCAATGGCAATTTCACCCTCACGGGAAAGCAGCTCGACAGTACCCATTTCCTTCAGATACATTCTGACCGGATCATCACTGCGTCCAAGCTCTTTCTCGTCAAAATTACCGCTTTCGTCATCGTCATCAAAATCGTCAATATCATCATCAACGGCGTCTTGCTCAAAACTGTCAACTTCCGATTCGGCAATCAGACTGATCCCCATATCGGAAATACTTGACATAATATCCTCAATATTTTCAGAAGATTCACGTTCGGGAGGCAATGCTTTATTCAGTTCTTCAATAGTAATATAGCCGCGAACTTTTCCTTTGTCTATCAGGCGTTTAACTGCACTTCCGAGCGTATCAATCAACGGGGTATCAACGGCTCCCCCGTCATAGAGATCTGGATTATCTATATCTGACATCAGTATTCCTTAAAAAAATCGATTCTTTTTTTGCTAGCTTGCAGGAACTTTTAATAATTTATAAGGCAAATGTCAAGCCCTCCCGTAAAAAGAGTAACAATATATAAGCGCTTTCCGGCTGTTTACAAGGCTTTCCCAAAAATAAATATTTTTTATTCCGGCATAGCCTCATTGAGAATCGCCTCTTTTTCCTTCTTAAGCGATTCGTAACGCTTAAAAACCTCATCAGGAAAAGCCGGAGCATTATCAATCTCTTTCAAACATTCCTTCATCTCCTGCTCCAGCATTTTGAGCTGCACTTCGGCAATTTTGGTATTAATTTCTTCCCGAAGCTTCAAAACCGCCGGTTTTTGCAAACGCAGCATTTTAAACTCCCACAAAACATCAACTTCTTTTTTCTGCCCGGCATTTTGCAAACATTCCAAAACCTTGTCGCAGTCAGCCTCCGGCTCATCCATGCTGATCTGAACCAAAACATCAAACA
>CASEDF010000032.1 GCA_949286705.1 uncultured bacterium
CAAATATCTGATTGAAGTTGCAAAGGATAATATTGAAGGAAAAATCTCTATTGATGAGGCCGGCGAGCAGGTCAGTCAGTATTACAAAAAAAATCCGGCCAAGACCCTCAAGGAGCATAATGAAAAAGAAGCGGATGAGGTTTCTGCCCGAATTGCAAAACTTTTAAGCACACATACTTTTTCTTTTAGCCCTGCTGAATTAATTTCCATTCATAAGGCTTTGTTTAGCGGAATATTTGACGATGAAATTGCCGGCAAAATCCGTACATATGATATTACCAAAAAAGAGCCGATATTAAACGGTGATACGGTTATTTACGGTCGGGCTGACAGTATTATGGAAACGCTTGATTATGATTTTGGGCAGGAAAAAAAGTTTAATTATAAAGGGCTGTCTAAGCGTGAAAAAGTGGAACGACTGGCTAAATTTACGTCTGGAATATGGCAAATTCATCCCTTCGGCGAGGGGAACACCCGTGCAACCGCGGTTTTTATCATTAAATATCTTTATACTTTGGGTTTTGAAATGTGTAGCAATGTGTTTGTGTCATACGCTAAATATTTACGTAACGCTTTGGTTCGCGCAAACTACCAAAATTTAAACCAAGATATTTATTGCACAATGAAATATCTGAATAAATTTTTCGGAAATCTGTTGCTGGGTGAGGAAAATCTGCTTGATAATAGTGAAATGCAGATTACAAATAACCTATATACCCAAAGTAGAGAAAAGTTGCGCAATGATTAAAGTTTTATTTGTCTGTCTTGGAAACATTTGCCGATCACCGATGGCGGAGTTTGTGTTGAAACAAATGGTCGCGGAAAAAGGACTGGCAGATAATTTTGAAATAGATTCCGCGGCCACGGAAAGTTACAACGAGATGTGCCGCGCCGGTATTCATCATGGAACGCGCCAAATGCTGAAATCCATGCATGTGCCGTTTGAAGAGCATTATTCCCGCCGTATACGCCCGCATGATTATGCATATTTTGATTATATCTTGGCAATGGATGACAGCAACATTGAAGACATTCAATCATTGGTCGGCTTGGATACCGAACACAAAATCTATCGTCTGCTGGATTTTACAGACCATCCGCGCAACATTAAAGATCCGTGGTACACCAGGAATTTTGACGAGACTTACTGGGATATCGTTGAGGGCTGCCAGGCTTTTTTAGAGTATTTAAATAATAAATCTGAGTGATTATATGAATAGAAAGACCATTTTATCAAGACATTTTCCTGATTTCGTAAAAAAATGGAAAAAATTCCAGCATAATTTCAAAAGAAATGATTCTTGGTATATTACTAGCGATTACTGTCTTGATGATAAAAATAAGCCTCATGATGTTATGACATTTACAATCTATCCGTTTATTCATCCTTATTTGCTAAAGAACGGCATAAAGTATAATTTACCCAAAGATATTAAAGATTTTACAAACATTTCAGAAAAAGCAATCAAATACATAAAGAAATCGCCTTATTCTTTTTCAGTAGCCTTTGTGATAGAAAATAAAAATAATATTTTTAATCTTGAGCAGAATAAACAGCTTATTGATAAAATCATTAAAGATATGGAAAATTGGCCTCAAAAGAAAAAAGAAGAGTTTATACATAAAATAAAAAAATTCAGAGAGTATCTTAATCGCAAAAATATAGCCTCAAAAACATTGTCAAATATAGCTGTTACAGTGCATATAATGTCGACAATTATAGAATTTCTTTTAATAAAAGCCAATGCAAAACATATTTACTGGATTTCTGACCGAGATGAGATAATTAATTTTCAAGATGGTATTGTACATGAATTTATTCGTTTGGGTTATGCTAATTTACTAAATAGAAGAGTTCCAGATGATAAAGTATATGGTTTTTTAGAGGCTAAAAATTACGATCAGAAGATATTTGATGAGTTTGTAAGAATACCTGATTATATTTCTGGAACTATAGCTTCTATGGATTTTGAGAATGTGGACAGTATCCCCGAAAAACATTATGATTTGTTTGATAAAAGCATAGTGGATAACGAACGAATTTATATTATGCATATAAAACATGGACAAAATGAGGATACATTAAGTGACTTAAAATTCACGAGGAACAATCGTGCAGAAAATTAAATTATAAACTACGAGTCGTATTTTATAAAATTGCAACATCTCATTTGGCAATGTACTGCTTTTTTTGATAGAATTGTATATCAATTTAGAGTATTCAAGATTTTGAAGGCCTGAGGTGGCGGATTTTTGCTAAGGGTTTGATGTTTTTAAATATTATGCAAAATCAGAGTATTATTTCTTATATTTTTCCTCACTTTGGGTTGAAAGCACAACCAATAATGAAAGAGCCAGCCTAAAAGGCTGGTTTTTTGTTCTCAATTTATGGACGATAAATAAAGGGTTTCACATGAGCAGTGAAACCCTTTTGTCGTTTGGGCCGGAGTGTGTGTTGTTATTCATCGGGCAATATCGGCTGGCTGTCGGGTTCCAGTTTTTTTGTTTTTTTGTTAAAAACCAGTCCCTCGGTTCGGGGGATATCTTCGGGGTGTTTTTGGGCGTGGATTAAAACACTGAGTTTGATACAGGCTCAGAGCAGTTTGCGAAACAGCCACATGGCCAGGCACCCCAAAAAGAAAATTAAAAAAAGTTGGATAAGCAGTTTCATACATAAAAATATTTAAAGGTTTTACATAATGATAATTAAGCATCTTTAATACAGAAGGTTTCCCAAAATTTGTCAATAAAGGATTGTTTTGTTTGTATAAAAAATGGAAAATTAAAAGTGTTAGCAGGGGCTGCAGAAAGTTTTAATTTGACCGTTTGTTTGCGAGGGCTAAAAAGCTAGGCATTTCTTTGTAAGTTTTCCGGCGGGTGCTTGACTTGTTTAACCGGCATTGTTAGATTTATGCCTGTGATTATCATTTTAGGAGAAAAAAAAATTAGTAAAGGCTGGATATTTGTTACACTGACGTGTATTTTTGAGCTTCTTTGGATTTACGGCTTTAATGCCGCTGAGAATCCGCTTGATTT
>CASEDF010000033.1 GCA_949286705.1 uncultured bacterium
AAAAGGAATTAAATATATGAATATAGGGTCTTCATTAGGAGCTTATACAGCACATGGAGTTAATGCCTATAGAGAAAGTTGCGCTAATCGTAAGAAAAAATAAAGGATTAAATATTATTCTAAACTAAATTCTGGATAATAAAAAGGAGTTCAAACAATGAAATTATGGTCGAAAGAAGCTCGTGTATTGGGCGGTATGTATGGTGTTTTAGAAACTCCTTTTTCTTTCTTAGGCGTTGAGCTTATTTCCGATGTTGTATTTTTAGCGTTCATCGTTTGCGCAATAATGCTCCTTTTTAATAAAACGCCGGGATTTATTTCTTTTGTTATGAGCAAACATCCGCAAACTGCATATTATCTGGCTGCGATTGGCTGGATCCCTTATCTTATGATTATTATCGGTTTTGCGATAATAAGCAGTTATCAGATTTTCGGTTATACTGATGTTGTATTGGAACATTTGTTGTTCGGGTTAGCTATTTCAGCGCTTCTTGCCGCCGTTGTTTCTTTGATCGTCGCTTATATCACGGCCAGAAAAAGAATTAAAAAATAAATTTGAACTAAGGTTATCTCCGAGTATCTTCCGGAACTTGTATAATCGGATAGTAAGAAGAAAGATGGTTCTGGATAACTGGGGTTCCGGGATAAACAGGGATTTACCGGGATATATCGGGACGCCCTTTTATTAAATCCTTTGCTAAACGGTGTTTACAGGCCATTTAAAGGCTTTCTATCATCGTACAGATTTTCAAATTAGACAAAATCTCAACTTTAAAATCTACCAAGGTCACTTTGTGCATCATTTTTCTTTTAAATTTTGTCCATTGACAATCTTAATAAATTATCAATATAATTTATATTGCAAACGGAATTATTAACTTAAAACTTAACAAAATTATGAAAAAATTATTTAAGAAATTGTTTGGAAAAGAGAGAGCATTAACGCAAGAAAGTATTAATAAAAAACGGGAACCCCAAACGGATCCAAATATAAAAGAACTCCTGAAAAGAGTTAAAGACTTGGATTACGAAGGGGTTTTCGAAATGCTTGACAAGGGGCTCGATCCCAATCTTTCGCTTTATACTGTCGTCCCCCGCTTTTATACTTACGATGGCTATAGCGAAGAGGAGAGGGACCATTACTATGTCGAATGCCATGTCTTGGATGATGTTTCTGATTCGGCTATGATAAAACTTCTACGCGCATATGGAGCCAAAACAACGAACGAAATGGCAAAGGAAAAATATGCCGCGAGACTGGAGGAATATCAACGCAGCACGGAGGAACATCGACGCAGAGTATTAGAACATCAAAAGCGTTCTAATACTCTGGTAGAAAAGTTGTTGGAAGAAAGACAATTGCCGCGTCATGATTAATTTCCAAACCCCCAAAAAGCTGCCTTCTGGCAGCTTTTTGGGGGTTTGAATATAACACTACTTGTGTAAGCCGGATACATATCCATCTCTTTGCACAATAAAGATGACATATTTGCAATAAATCCAGAACCATTTTTCACGCTACACGAACTCTACGAGTTCAAATCTCGGAGTTCGCATACTAAAACACCAAAACCCTCCATTATATACTGGCGAAATGTTGGTTAATCTGTTATTTTTTCGTGGATGTTAAAAATAAAGATTCACAAATTTTAAACTATAATAAGACTACAATTCTCCAAAATTGATGCAAAGGACTTGGTATGGCATACATTTTTATGGATGAAAGCGGAGATTTAGGATTTGATAAGAGTAAAGCTCGTTGTTCAAAAAACTTTCTTATAACTTTTTTCTTTTGCGACAATCCGAATCCATTTGAAAAGATTGTAAAGAAAACATTTCTTTCTATGCCTCCGGATAAACAAAAAAATCATTGCGGGACGCTTCATGCCTGTCATGAACATCCTAAAACTAAAATGAAATTGTATAATTTGCTGCAAGAAAAACAAGATTTTTCAGTTATGGTAATCCGCTTAAATAAGTCAAAAGTGTACACTGATTTGCAAAATGAAAAAAATGTCCTCTATAATTACGTTACCAATATTTTGTTGGATAGGATTATTAATAAGAAATTATGTAATACCAAAGAGCCGATATATTTTGTTGCATCACAAAAAGATACAAACAAATATTTGAATAAAGTTTTTACAAATTACATTACAACAAAGGTCAAAAATAGAATTGATTTGAAGTTAGAAATAAAATCGTCATCAAAGCATAAATGTCTTCAAATTGTAGATTTTCTATCTTGGGGAATATTTCAAAAATATGAGCATAATGACGAGAGTTATTATGAAATGATAAAAAAATTTATTGTTGAAGATTATTTACTATTTAAATAAAAAAATACAGGATACCTTACGAACTATTTACGAGGAACATTCAGAACCCCATCCGCAAGGATTTACTCCTGTTATATATTATATAGCACATAAATGTTAAAAAATCAATAACTTTCCTAAAACTTAAGCCTCGCGCTTCTTAAAATCGCGCTCGCCAACTATCCGCTTCGAACTCTACGAGTTCAAATCTCGGAGTTCGCATACTAAAACACCAAAACCCTCCATTGGAGGGTAATATATTGGCGCGACCCCAACGGATTAGGGACTCCCGCGGGCGGGGCCTCCTTGCGCCGTAAGCCTCGCGCTTCTTAAAATCGCGCTCGCCAACTACCCGCTTCGAACTCTACGAGTTCAAATTTCGGAGTTCGCATACTAAAACACCAAAACCCTCCAATGGAGGGTTTTGGTGTTTTAGTGGCGACCCCAACGAGATTCGAACTCGTGTTCCCACCGTGAAAGGGTGGTGTCCTAGGCCTCTAGACGATGGGGTCATGTGGTGTCCTAGGCCTCTAGACGATGGGGTCATTAGAAACTAGCTGCATATATAAAGGTTATTTTTATTCCGGTCAAGATATTTTTTCAGATTTTTGTATTTTTTTTGTTTTTTATTGCGGAATGCCCGTTACCTCAACGATTTTGCTCATCGGCACCAGTTTTATTCCCTTTTTTTCAAGTTCCGGCAACCAGGCCGCTAAAGCCTGGAACGTGCCGCTTTTCGGATGGCCGATTGCCACAGCATAGCCGTTTTTTCTGGCAATCCGTTCCGTCAGGCGCAATTGACCGTTAATATAATCGACATTATTTTCGTTATCCAAAAAAACATGCCGGTGGGCATAAACTACACCGTGTTTTCCGGCTTCCACCCTGCCCACAGAACGCGGCGATGTTTTGGAATCCAAAAAGAACAGCCCATGCTCTTTTAAAACTTCCATAACTGCCCCC
>CASEDF010000034.1 GCA_949286705.1 uncultured bacterium
CAAACCATGACCAGCATTCGCGAGGCTTCCGATTCTTTCCGCAATCTGACAGACTACCTGGAACGCCATCCGGAAGCCCTTTTGAAAGGAAAAGAGAAATGAAAAAACTAATAAGCTTATGCGCCTTTTTTCTCCTTTGCGGCTGTATCGGATTCACAGAAAGCCCGCCGTCCCAGTTTTATATGCTCAAAACCGTCCCGGCTGATCCGATAAGCCAAGTACAATTAAACATCGGCATTCAGGAAGTCCAGATTCCTGAATACATAAACCGTCCGCAAATTGTAACAATTGAAAACAAAGTAGAATACAACATATCGGAGTTCAACCGCTGGAGTTCATCTTTATCCGGCATTATCCGCCGCACGCTGGCATCCGATATGGCCTATCTGCTGCCAAAATCGTTCATAAAACCGAGCAGTATCATAAGCGACAATTACAATTACACCATTTCGATTGAAATCAACCGGCTGGACGGTGAATTTGATAAAAATGCCACACTGGAAGCCTGGTGGTATATTCTAAATCGTAACGGACAAATCATCTACCGAGGACAGACAAGCCTGTCTCGACCGGCCGGAGACAACTATGAAGAATTTGTCTCTGCTCAAAGCCTGCTTTTGGCAGAAATGGCCCGCCAAATTGCCGCAAAAATAATTACGTTGCACTAACCGCAAAATGCCCCGTTTTTGCAACGGGGCATTTTTAAGCTTAACTTTTAACTATCGGGATTTCCAAAATATCAAACAAACGTTTTAATCGCTTAATCATCAAATATCTCGCCAGAGGCATAATAATTTTCTCCAACTTTAAAAAAGTCCAAGACTTATAATTTTCAAAACTTTTAAGATCAGTATAATGCAAAAACTTATGACCGCCCTTAATCTGAACAATAAAATTTTTCAAATTAAAATCATAAAAAAACACATCATGCTCAACCAAACTATAGCTGAAATGCCATATTTGACTTACAATCTCATCATCAAGCGGGCCTTTGGACAAGTAATAATCCAACGATTTTGAATAACTTCCGTCATCATCACGAAGCAGCTCACAAACAAGTCCTTTTCCCAGATTCGTATCAACCGGTTTCTGATCATAAGTAATAAGGTACTCTTCTATATACAACCGAACCAAAAAATATGTTTTTAACTCTTTTTCAAGCACGGCATTATCTTTGGGGCGCACGGCAACTTTAATACATTTATTTGGATCTTCAGGATGCTCAAAACATATCCTGGTCGCCCCTTTTCCAATAAACTTGCTTAGCCTCAACATAAATTCCGTATCTCGTAAATTTTCACAAAAGTGTAATTATAATTACATTTAAAACTAAGATGTCAACCCCTAATCTAGAAACATGAATAGAGAAAAAGCAGAAAAAATATCACAGAGAGTGGTTGAGCTTCTTGAACAAAAGCGGATTGAACGCAAAATTACAAAATTGCAAATATCCCAAGAAACAGGAATCAGCCGTACAGCCATTACTTTGATGGTGAATAAAAGAAACAGCCCGACATTGCGCACGTTAATGATGGTTGCTTCATCTATCGGTGTCGACTTAAAAGAAATTATCGCCAAAGCAGAAAAGTCAGTTAATTAAATGAAAAAAATACTCACCTTTTGTCTGATATTGTTCCTGGGGATTTCGCTAAGCCCGGCAGAGGCGCAAGACAATTATGTAATGCTGAACACCAAAACTTATATTTATCACAACCCCGGATGTCGATGGGCAAAAAAATGCACAAAAAACTGCATTCGCACAACCCGACAAAAAGCCCAAAAACAAGGCGCCCGGGCCTGCAAGGTTTGCGGCGGATAAACACTTAAATCACTCCGAATACAAATCCCCGGGATTAATAATATTTCGGCACAGCCTCAAAATTACAAATCAATTCTTTTTGTTTCTTTCCTTCTGTATCTTTATATAGGCGATATAATTTTTTAGGTCTGTCTTCCATGACGGTAAGAATATAATTTGTATGATCAATCGTAACAGGCTTCTTCAAGGTCCGCCCGCAGTGTGGTTCTAAACCAGAAAAAATATAATCAACATTCGTATTTTGAGGAATATATTCTGCATAAAACGTTTCATCACACCCTGCACCTGCGCCGGAAGCATAATTCAAATAAAGCAGATTTTCCTTTTTTCCGTCATTATCAATATCGATATTTATAAGCTCGCCATTCTTTCCATGTATGGAAGTATTGGACGACACAACTGAAGGTTTTTGGTTTTCCAGGCAGTCATGATATTTCTGAAGATCTTGAGAATAGTGAATATGTTCAATATGGCATATATCTTTTATATATTGCTCAAAATCTGCTGCTGAAAAATACTCTTCCGCAGGAATAGGAACCGGCGAAAAATATTGCTTATTAATGATCTTATTGCAAACGGAATCATTGGAAGCAATCGTATTTTTAAAAGTTAAAGATTTTACTTCCAACTTACATGCTTGCTCAAAACTCATATAATCCGGATTAAATTTATAAATATTAAAATTAATTTTTTCTCTGTTTGTAGAAACTAAGTAGATTTGGTTTTCAAATTCCGTCAACCAATCATTTAGGCTCCAAAAATAGCGGATATAATATTCCTTGCCATCCT
>CASEDF010000035.1 GCA_949286705.1 uncultured bacterium
GCCATGGTTTTGTTAATGGATGTTTTATATAAATATTCAAAATAAAAGGAACGTAAACCAACAAAATGCAGTAATAAAAAAATAACCGGAGCAATAACATCCGGTTATCTGTCAGATAATCAATTTGATATCTATATTAAAACTGGTCGGGATGACTGGATTTGAACCAGCGGCCCCTTGCACCCCATGCAAATGCGCTACCAGGCTGCGCTACATCCCGTTGTCAAAAATAATAATTTCAAAGCAAGGAGCCGCGGCCCCTAAGTTCACTTCGTTCACTCCGGCTCGGTTCGCAGCGTATCGCAAACTTCATAAAATTTCGTTTGCTCTCCGGCTTCCTGTCGCCTGAAATCCTAAAAATCCTCCCCCGGAGCATTTTTAGCATCTCAGCCCCATGCAAATGCGCTACCAGGCTGCGCTACATCCCGTTGTCAAAAATAATCTATACGGCTTTGGCAGAAAAAAAGCAAGCATTTTTTTCATTTATAAAAAGTTTCTTCCTCTTGTCCCTAAAATATTGCAGAATTCAAAAGAAAATGCTACAGTAAAACAAATTGATGCAAAATTACAGAGAAACACAATGACGATATTTTTTTCAGTCTCACGCCATGAGCCCTATGATCGTTACGGAGCCAAATATCCGATAACGCCTTCCGGTATAGTCGATGCTTGGATAAGCGGTTCGGAGTTGGAAAAATGTTCCTGTCCGGTTGATGTGATATATGCTTCACCTCTGGCAAGGGCAAAAGCCACGGCAGCAGTTCGAGGGAAGTCAATAAATTGCCGCCAAATCATAATTAATAATGCTTTGTATGAAAATGCCCTGCCGGAAGAAATTTTCGAATTTTGCCGACAGATTATAGCCGATGCGCAAAATAAGAAATACCGGCATATTCATCTGGTAACACATCAACCGGTTATTGCCGCCATGGGAGAACCTTATTCCACTTCCCCCGGAACGATATATATTCAAAAAGCAGAGAGCTGGGAAGACATAATGCCGCGAAAAACCGAAGTTTTAAAACTTGCGCCGACAGAAGAGCGATTATATGCCCTGCAGTTTGAAAATCCTAGAGAATATGATAAATTAGCCGCGCGCTATAATAAGCTGGCAGATTTAGCAAAAAATCATGAGGGATCTTTAGAAGATTTATTAACAATGTTTGTTCAGGCAGAATCAGCCCTTCAAGTGCCGACAGCATTTCGTACAGCGTCACGCTAAATTGAGAAATAAAAAGTAAGAAAAATATTACCGATCAGTTAGTCATTAATGGATTTTTGAATATTCTGCCGTAAAGAAACCCAACCGTCACTAATACAGTGTTTGGCAACCAAATGTCCTTCTGTTGTTGCCGCCTGACGAAAATACTCAATAATGAACAGTCGGGCAGAATAAGTCAGCCCCAAAGAATTACGTTTTCCATTTTCAATCAGGCTTAACAAATCATTTTTGGAGATATTTTCCATATTGCAAAGCTCATCCAAGGCCTCCCATTCTTTATGGCATAACCGGATGCTTGTTCTTCTGTCGTTTACTATTACAACCTTATTAATGAGTTTAGTCATATCTTCCCGCACCGTTCTAGTTTTTATTAGTACAACCTCATATATAAACCACAATACAATTTCTAAAGAGTAGAATAATATGAACAATAGCTGTGCAGAAATTGGCTGCTTTTTTATTTTATGCATTACAATCTTTCTGAAAATTAAGGTTATCCCCTTAACGCTTCAGCTAAAGAACGCAATAAAACATATAAAATTTCATATATACTACTTAGGCTTTCTTTAAAATGCAATCATAAAATAGTATGTCTTTAAAAATTCAGACATTCATAATCTTTTTTCAGGCAAAGCGAGAATTTAGAATTATAAGCAATTATTGATTTTTAAAAAAGAAAAACAGCCTGTTGTTCAAACAGGCTGTATAACTTATTTAGAAGATTTTGATTTTTTGACACTGATCTTTTTGACTTTCTGTTTTTCAATATTAGACTTCGGAATTGCCACCCTGAGCAAGCCGTCGCTATATTCAGCGTCAGCTTTGTTATAATCCAGATCCCAGGGCAATGGAATGGTTCTTCGTACCATCCCGTATGAAATTTCAGAAAAGTAATGATCCTTGTCTTGAGACGAGTTTTCATCTTTTTTTTCAGCACTTATGGTCAAATATCCGTCGGAAGAAATCTGCAAATCAATGTCTTTTTCTGCCACGCCGGGCATTTCAGCCGTGACCGTAACATTAGATTTGTTTTCCGACACTTCGATTTTGGGTTCCAGATTGATGGTGTTGTTAAATCTGGGAAAATCGACCATATGCCAAAGATGAGACATCAGATTACGAAGGTCGCCGCCGGATGAAGCGTGTATCGGCACATCGTATTCCGCCCCCTTGTCTTTTGTTGTTAAAGAATTTCTCATTTCCCCTCCGATTAAAAAGGTTAAGTTTTGTATTAGTCAGCTTAGCAATAACAATCTAAGCCCGAAACAAACTTTTTCAAGTTATAGAAAGCATCAATGCCAACGCGATTTAATAATTTCTTCCAGCCTCCTCTTTTTGGCCAATTCCAGTTGTTCTGCATTTTCAAGATGTTTTCCTGCCCGGTTCATGTAGAACATAAGTCGGTGCAGAGCCAGGGTCGGATTATTATTTGCCCCCCGCAGAAGCGTTTTGACAATAACACCGGCCGGCTGGGCAAAAGTCCCAACCGGAAGATGCGGATGAATATGGTTTTGTTCCTGCCAATGTTCGTTCTTTTCCATGTCCTTCTCCTTGATAATATGTGGTGCAACCGATATAAGCGCAGAACATTACAAAACAATAAAATTTTTTATCTATACCTTGTCTTTACGTAAAAGAGATATAAATCTCCGTTCCGGCATTAATATGGA
>CASEDF010000036.1 GCA_949286705.1 uncultured bacterium
GTGCACTGGTTCAGCAATCGTTATTGGGGTGTCGCCAAGTGGTAAGGCATCGGCTTTTGGTGCCGACATTCGTTGGTTCGAATCCAGCCACCCCAGCCAGACTGTTTAGAGGTTAGATTTTCGTTTCTAACCTCTTGTTTTTATATATTTTTTTCGGTTCGAATCCTGAATTTTTGCAACAACTAATTTTTAGGCCTACTTTCTCTTGTATCCCTTGATTTTTCTTGCTTTCGGAGAGTTCGAACGAGCCACCGGAATTTGAGCCCGAACCGGACACCGAACTTTCTATTACATCAAACGGACTGTTTAATTTGTAACCGATTCTTCCCTCGTCCATTTCTAGCCGTTCAAAAACAAACTTAAGAAGTGAACGTTTACGCTCCAAACTATAACCAGAAGAAAACGCTTCTCCGGCATGATTGGCTATTTCATGAAGGCCGATAAGAGTTTCATTAAACCCGTCATCTGCCTTGCTATGGGCTTTTATTTTATCTTCCACCTCTCCGAGACGAGATTTTAATTCGCTGCTTTTAGTTTCATAAGTCGATTTATTTATTTCTCCGTCGAGACGCATTTCAAAAAGGCGATCTAACCTATCTTGTAGCTTAGTTTGTTCAGATTTTAACCTTCCTACTTCTTTATTTCTGTATTCTATCTCGGCGGCTTTTGAGCTTTTTAGAGTTTCCCTTAAGGCTTCGATATATCCTTCCGGAAGTTTTATTCTATTTAATATATATCCGATTTGATTATCGACTTCACTTTCCGGAACATACATTCGCGATCCGTCTTTGCGATAACAGACAACATAGGCAAATTGTTTCTTTTTGATTTCAGAGGGACAAGTTTTTCCACTATTTACGCACGTTATTAAGCCGCGATATAAAAAAGGCAATGAAGAGTATCTAAAAGGTTTTGCCGCTGCATTTCCTCTATTAATTTGACATTGATCCCATATATCTTTTGTTATTAGGGGCTTATAAACGTGCCTTATTAGCTTTCCTTTTACTCTCATTTCCCCATAATAAAAAGGATTATCACTTGACTTTTATATGATTTTGCACATAATGGATCTCGTAAAGTGAATTTAACCAAACTTGTCCCACTTTGAGCGGACTAAACAGGAGATTTTAAAACCAAACTTGTCCCACTTTGAGCGGACTAAACAGGAGATTTTAATATGACAATACATTTTTTTGCAAAGCCAGACAAGGCTAATGATCAAGATTTAGAAAAATTCTTCAATAATTTTGACTTAATCCAAGAACACAAACAACTGATATTTGATACACCAGAGTATTATAACATCCGAATTGCCGGTTTGGGTTGTTTTCCATTGTATACACCGTCAATCAAACTTTCGATTGGTGAATTACTTAAGCTTTGGGATGAAACCGACTGGAAACAAGATGATAAATACTTCTACTGCATTACAGGTTCACCTTTGAGTGGTGGAAATTCATCAAAGTACTGGTCTCATAAAAAAGGTTTCAAAAGTATGAAAACAGGTGTATTTACTAAACAAATGAGATCAGCGTTATGGTTACTTCAAACCGGGTCAACTGAAATCAAATCGAATTGTACCCCAGTAGATCCGCCTGAGAGAGAAGTTTCAAAATTAACGGTAAATGATTTGATTGCCAAACTTAATTCTTTGCCAACTGGTACAACAAACATTTACTGACATAAATTTAGTTTATCAGAAAAAGCCGAGTATTGCATAAGGGGCAGTAATGCCAAAACATGACTGTCCCTTATGATGATGTACACCGGCTTTTGTTTTGTATTTTGACTGTTTTTTAATCAATATATTTTCAAAATCCATTTCATTGAGGCAGAATTTTTACCTTCCCGTATTATGTTAAGAGCCGGTGTAATTTATCTGCCTTATTAGCTATTGGGTTAAAAAATATTGCTTCCGCTTTTTCTGTTTTGGGTTAAAAAATATTGCTTCCGCTTTTTCTGTTTTCCGGTGAAAAGCATGGATTTTCATCTGTTATTCGGATTTCACCATTAATATTTTTGTCTTTTAGTGCCTTTAGTTCCTTAAACATATCCATGCCCAAGCTGCGGGGGGAGCCATCAATATATTTTCCCCATCGGCTTTGCGGGGCATTCTTTTTGATATATTTCTTTAAATTATATCTTTTTCCTAATTCAAATAGTACATCAAATATCATATGTTTGGGCATCAGTCCTTCGCGGTTGTCACAGTCGATGCGCATGCTTCCGTCGGAGAGCTGAACCAAATCATAAACTTCATCTCCGTTGCCCCGATTGTATATGACTCGTATTTTTTGTTTAACTGACACGTCTGATAAATGGTTAATATAATAGCAAAAGGCTTTTAATGTTTGTTTCAGATAATCTGATATCGGCGATATTTCCATATTTTGCTCGTCATCTATCATTTTTTTTATGGTATCTATAACATTCTTCCATTGCAGACAGCATATTTTATCTTTTTTGTTATTCTCCTGAGATTTATAAAATTCTTCTTCCAGCTGCTGATATTCTTTTTTTACGCGGCTGTCATTTATATCCGGAGTAAGAAAAATCATATAAATATTTGCATCTTGATATTCTTTTTTGAGATTTTTATATTCTTGAGCCAATTGTTTACTATCGCATGAAGCGGGATCAATTTTATTTTCAATTGCCAAAATATGTTTGTCGGGAAATTCTCTTGTATCTATCGTAATCAGGATATCAATTTTTCTATCTTTCGACTTGTTATTAACCGCATTAAACTTTTTTTCAAGTTCAATATTGACATCATAATCACTTAAATCTATTTTTTGCAGCTCCGTTAAATTTAAGAAACGTTTTAAAAATTCTCTACGCAACCCGTGACTTTCATTTTCTTTCATTAAATAGGCCAGAAATGAACTCGTATTTTCTTCATTGATCCGCCCCTTACCTTGGCTTAATGCTTCAAAAATATTCATTATATACTCCTTTGATATTGGTTAACATAAAAAATATAAATCATCGATATGTCAAAAATTGACGTTCTCCTGCTTAAAATAAAAAAACAGTCGCCAACAGCATATCAGGCGACTGGGAGTTTGCAACTGCAGTATAACAGCATGATGCTTTTGGCAAAATGCTTGGACATAACATCATCTCCCAGTCATCATACTGGGAGAAGTATTTTGATTTCGGTCTGTCTTCTCTTTCAGACCGTATACTGAGGGATTGCAAAGTCCCACCCTTAACACGGGCTAAGTTCACAATATCAAACAGAAATAAAAAGTCAAAATCTATTTTTGTTTCATGATATGTATCATTTATTTTAATTTTCATTTTATGTCTTTGAGCTCTCCGAATCATGCGTCATAATTTGTCGTGTTTCTCTGTTATTTTGATTTTATCATGAGATTTTAAGTGTTTGATCTGCCAGCACCAATACGACAGATTATGTCGCGGCCATATGCTAATCTTGTTTTATGAATAAGGACGGAGAAAATTATGATTAATGATTTTGAGGAAAAGAAAAAAATTTTATATATTGCCAATGCATTAGCAAATAAAAAATATATTAAAAATAATATTGAAAATGTTGCAGAGTGGCTGGCAAATGACGGAATCTTACTTTGTAAATACAATTTTTTTGATGAACAAGAAGAACTTACAAAAGATGATTTTTTGGCCTTTTACAGAAAAAACAAATTGAAAACCGTTAAAATGGTTACGGAATATGCAGAAAAATTGCGTCAGAAATATGCATTATCTTCCAAAATCAGACCTACTTTTTTGGAAAAAAACTTGCTTTTTTTACAAGAATTATTTGCCTTAACCAATGAAGAAAAAGAAATTCTCGGTTTTTTTATCCGGTCAAACTGTGACGATTATTTAGAAGATGTCTTATCTGATTTAAAAGCCAGACATTCTCGTTTAACACCGACAGAACGGGCAATTTTTACAGGGATTTCTCCTGATAAAATATATCAAATATGTTCAAAGAATTCGTATTTGACTAATCTCGGACTGATAGAATTTGAATATGACGGAAACATAGAGATAACAGGTTTTGCCAAAACTTTTTATTATCAAAAGTTTAAAAATACAGAAGACATTAAACGTTATATTTTAGGCAGACCGTTAAAAAAGCATCTTGAATGGCAAGATTTTAAACATTTAAAAAAAATTAATACTTTAAAAAAGATATTGAACGCCGCTTTACAAAATAATGAAAAGGGGATTAATATCCTTTTATACGGCGAACCGGGAACCGGAAAAACAGAATTTGCCAAAACATTGGCTGAGGTTGTATGCGGGACGCTTTACCCAATCGGAGAAACAG
>CASEDF010000037.1 GCA_949286705.1 uncultured bacterium
TCCAGTCCGATGAAAGAAATCACTAAAGTTTCCGCCGAACTATCAAATATTATAACATATTGTTAATCAGTGTATTACTCTCTATTTATCAAAGATGTTCTATGCGGCAACCCTAATTCTATAAAACTGAAAGCCCATGTCGGATAAAAAGGTTCTACCCAAAGTGTTCTTTGGGCTTCTGAGGATATGTTGACGCCCTCTAAAATTCTATGGGAAGCGTTATAAGGTTTTACCGCATGTTTTAACCAAAACAAAGGCTTGCGTTGACCAAAACATGCGGTAGAATTTTGTGAAACATAAAGTGCTGAAAATCAATCCCTATTTTGAAGGCGGGCGAGGCAAATGATGAAGCTGGAATTTATTGATGAAAGATAACATGATTGGCGGAGTTAAAACTTACACTGTTTCAGGTCTTTGATGATTGTTCCTGAGAAGATTTCGCTGTAAATTTCTGTTGTCTTTACACTGCGATGTCCTAACAGCTTTTGAACCGTGGTTATTTGTACACCATTATATATTAATAATGTGGCGTGGGTATGTCGGGCGGTGTGAAAAGAAAAATGTTTGTTTAACTTTGCCAATACTTTTATTCTTTTCAGCTCACGGTTGACGGTAGAGTTGAGCGGTAGCGAAAAAAATGATTTCAAATCAGACTTATAACGGTCTAATATAGTGAGCGCTTTCCCGTGGAAAAGCAAATAAAGAGGAAGGCTGATTTTAACTCCCGTTTTTTGTGAACGGAAACTAAGCCATTGACATCCGTCTACTGTAATGAGGTTTTGAGCCGTCAGCCGGACAAAATCAGAGTAGCGCAATCCACTGTAACAACAAAATAAAAAAGCATCAAGCGTATGCTGTAAGTGCGCGTCGTGGCTCGGTAAGGTCAACGTTTCTAACTGCTTGACTTCCGACGGAAGCAAAAAAACATGTTTGCCTTGTGTTGTTTTTATCCGATAATTCTGAAAAGGATACGTATCGTAGCTTAAATACCCCTGACGAATTGCCTCGTTGGTTATCGTACGCAAATGTTTCATGTGTTTGGCTATCGTGTTGACCTGATACCGACGGCTAATCATGAAACTTTCAAACTCAAGTAAAAAATTATAGGTCAGGTCGTGAAAACTGAGCGACGGACGGAACGCCTGCAAGATGTCGAGCGTGGTTTTCATGTTGTTTTTGGTACTGTCTTTGCGCAATGATTGTTCTACCCATTTTCTACTGAACGCCAAAACTCCCGTTGCTTTTTGTTCGTTTTTCGTCATTTCGCTTTTCAACAGTGCCAGTGAAATCGGTTTTCCTTGTTTCCAGCAGTTTAATTCTTTTGCCTGAAGACTTAATATAAACTCATCAAGCATTCGGTTCAATTCTTCTTCTTGCGGGTGTGAAACAATTTGTCCGTGTTTTGCGTCCCATTGTCGGGGAAATATATATAAATGTGTCGAAAAGTAAATCTTCTTTTTCTCCAGATATGCTTCCACCTGAATCAATGCTTTGCCTTCTTTGTTTAACTTTTTTTTGCGGTTGTACACCAGTCGGTAATTAATCTTTCTCATACGTTTGTTTTTTAATGAAATACAATAAAAAATAGGTTTCAGTTAATAAAAAAGGATTAACAGCCGTTGCTTAGTAATAAATTAAAATTATAAAGACCTTACAAAATATTTACCTTTTATAACACAGTTCGGAATGATACTTTCTAACAAAAAAATAAGTATTTTACGAAAAAATATTCATTTGAAATTCATTTTATCGAGGTAAAAGTGTTAAAAAGCAACTTTTTTGGGTATAATACTTGAATAATCGTAAAAAATAAAAATTTTATCATTATCTTTGCGCCTTGTTAGAGTGAATGAAAATTTATTAATGTAAAGTTAAACTTTAAGAGAGATTTTTATGAAAAGAAAATTGATGCTGTTAATGACCTGTCTATTCATAGGCATAGGTCTGGTAAACGCTCAGGTTTCTAAGGTGACAGGTAATGTCACTTCGGACGAAGACGGTTTACCCGTTGTGGGCGCATCAGTGTTGGTAAAAGGAACCACTGTAGGTACAGTTACCGACATTGACGGTAATTTTACGTTGAGCAATGTGCCAAGTTCGGCGGAAACTTTAGTGATTTCTTTCATCGGACTGGAATCGCAAGAGGTTAAGATTCAGCCGGTTGTGAAGGTTGTGCTGAAGTCGGATGCTGAA
>CASEDF010000038.1 GCA_949286705.1 uncultured bacterium
ATCAATGATAATGTTGAACTCTCTCTAGGTTATGAAGGTAAATTCCGTGAGGATTACCAAGACCACACCGGTTTGTTAAACGCTAAATATAAATTTTAATGCTTAACAACTAGTACGAAGATACCCTGTAACAAGAAAGTTGCAGGGTATTTTCTTTTTTTTAACAATCTTGTGCATATAATGAATTATGAGATATAGCTTTTATAAAATTTTAGTTGCGATTTTTTTGTTGAGCGGCTGCCAAAGTATTTCCGTCCCTCCGTCGTATAAATATAAAGAAATTGCAACGAGAGATTTCACAATTGCAAGCTGGCAAAAAATCACGAAACCGAATGGGGTATATAAAATTTATATTGAAGGAGACGGCTATGCATTTAACGCATACGGACGCCCCACACAAGACCCGACACCTAAAGGAGAGTTGGTTCGCAAATTGGCTTTTGGGGACAATAGCCCGAATGTGATTTATCTTGCAAGACCTTGTCAGTATGTCAAAAGTGCGATTTGTTCTCAAAGACATTGGACAACGGCGCGTTTTGCGCATGAAGTCGTTAATGCCGAATATGAGGCTATCAAACAAATTGCAGGACAGCATCCGGTGATTTTAATCGGGTTTTCCGGTGGTGCGCAAATAGCAGGTTTAGTAGCTTCGGCTAAAAATGGTTTGAATATCAAGAAAATCATCACCATTGCCGGAAATCTTGACCATTTAGCATGGACACAATATCATAACTTACCCCCACTGAATGAATCAATGAACTTGGCTGATTATCGTCATCAATTTGCAGAGCTTCCGCAAATCCACTATGTCGGCACAAAAGATAAAGTCATTCCTCCGGTATTGACGGAACAGTTTGTCGGAAATGAGGATTTGATAATTAAGGTTAAAAACGCCAGCCATAATTCCGGCTGGGAAGAGATTTATCAAAAAATCTGGCGCGAAAGATAGGATAGCTGGCGAACTGAAACTTTATAATAAGTAAAAGCTCTTTATGCTTTTATAAATTCGTGGCATTTGTTGGGATAAGGGCTGTAAGGACATCTGCCACCGTGAGGCTTAGTTGCCTCTTTCCCACAATATCGGCAGACATATTTGGTAGGTACGGCATATTTTTTCAAAATCGCCCTGAGCCTTTTAATTTCTTTTTTTAGATAAAATATTTCGTTTACATATTTGATTTTTTCATCTGTATTCATTGGTTTTACTCGAGTTTTGTTAAAATACGTCACGAAATTATTTTATTGCACACATAAACATATAATTTCCCGTTCGTCTCTTGACCGGAGAATAATGGCATTTCATTTTTGAGTATCATTGACCGTTTTTAAATACTCCTGCATTGTCCACCGCGGAAAATGCAGACTTAACTTAAACCTAAAGTTTTTGAAGCTAATGATACAAGGAGAGATTTTCCTGTTTCAGCAGCTATGCCAATAGAATAATCTTTTATTTTGTTAAAAATAGTATCTTCCTTTAAAGCGTCTAAAAATTCAAGCCCTTGAGCGGTAATCCGAACTTTCCCTCCATTAGCAGGCATTGCTCTGTTATAACCTTGTCCTGTGAAAAAACAAACACTCATTTCAGAAATCAAATTGGCATCTTTAGCTAAGAAAAAATGGCCGATAAATTTATTATTAAAAGCGTCTTTTTCATTTGTTATTGCTTGAATTTGTTTTGCTAGATGATCTGAGAGCATAAAGTAATTTTCATTGTCTGCGAGAGTTTGCAAAATTAGTTTAATTAATTCCATATCTTGTTTCATAAATACCTCTTGTTCGTTTTGTCTATCTGTCAATAACCAATTATTTACATTTCTATATTAGTATTATAATAATCTGTTTAACTATTTATTAAGGGTTTGTTATGGCAAAAGCATCAAAAAAAGCATCTAACACTTCATATCAAGAAGAATTGTGGAATGCAGCAGATAAATTGAGAGCACAATCAAGTTTAAAGACAAATGAATTTTCAACACCTATTTTGGGGTTGATTTTTTGTAACAAGAAAACTACCGGCTAGGCCGGTAGTTCCGGAGAGCTTATAGCTTTACAGATAAAAAACTCCTTTGCTAAAGTAAGTTAGACGGT
>CASEDF010000039.1 GCA_949286705.1 uncultured bacterium
TTTTCCCCCGTTATTCCCTGTTCTGCAATTCGTAAATACTGTAAGCGTCAATAATCTGTTTCAAAATATAATCGGGCACCGGCACAGCCGTTTCCATAACGCCCTTAATGTTCACGCGGAAGGCAACGTCCTCATATTTTTCGCCGCCGTAGGTTTCGCAGCTGAAGCTGGTGCGCATAAACTCATCCTTAAAAGTGCAGTATTTCAGCACATCATGCTTGCGTTTTAAATCCCATTCGTGGTAAAACTCATACAATTTTTTCTGCGCCTCCGGCGGAATATCCACACCGGCAACCACATAGCCGTCCATAGGCGTGCAGTCCAAATCTTCGTAAACCGTGCCGTCCTCCAGTTCGATGGTCCAGTTCGATGGTGACGGTCATCACATAGTCCACTTCGTTAAATCCGGCATTTTTAATCTGCCATTTTTCGTGCCATTTTTTAATGCACGCCGGGCAGATGAACTTTGCCTCTTTTACGGTATTGTTAATATAATTGTCCTTATAATACAAAACGCCGCCTTCCGGCACAAACTCACTGCCGCATTCGGCGCAAATTAACTGAACCGAGCGAATCACTTTTTGCCCTCCTCATTTAAATCATAACCGATTTGCCACATACACATATCCATTAATTTCATAGGTGGGTATTCTATTTGTAATTTATTTTTCTTCGAAAGATCCATTCTTAGCCTCTCAAAACTTTTTTTATTATCTAATATCATTCTACTATGATACTCTTTACTCTTGGTTACAATAAAATCTAATATATTAATAGTTTTGGTTTCTACAATTTTTCTTTTGATATCATGATCTAATTGATAGACATGAATTTGTGCAAAATATAGAAATATTTTTGTAAGAACATGTTCTCCATCAATAATCTGTATTCCTATGTTTATTTCTTTACCTTCATTTGTTTTTACTCTAAGATCTGCTATTCCAAAATTTTCTTCTGCTGGCAAATTTTCTTTTCTTTTTTCTAAATAGGGATTAATTGTAGCCTCTTTTATTTTAATGTTTAATATAACTTCTATAAATTCTATTAAAATATCTATATTTTCTTTTGTATTTAAAACTCTTCTTAATACAAAATTACTTTTTGCAACAAACTTTCTATTCATAAATTTATTTTTAGTGCACTAAAATTTACCTCCTTTTTTGGATCTTTTTTATGATGGATTTTATGACTTGAAAAAATTTATCTAATCAGCCATAATAGATAGAAATTTCTATTGAAAAAATTATATAATTTACTAAAGTATAATGTCAAAAAAAGAACTTGTCAACAAGTTCTTTCTATGTTTTTCTATTTTTCATCGCAAGTCTGTGGCGCTATGTAAACTTTAAACACATCAATCTTTCTTTGTGGAAAGAGATGGTTCTATATTCACTCCCGCTGATTCCAAACATGATCTGCTGGTGGATCACAAACGTCTCTGACCGCTTTATCGTGTCTTATATGCTTGGTAATGAAGCAAATGGTCTGTATGCTGTATCTTATAAGCTACCAACGATTATCAGCGTATGCTCGACAATTTTTATCAGCGCATGGCAGATTTCCGCAATCACAGAAGAAAAAGGGCGAAGCCGTTTCTTTTCAAAAATTTTCTGTAATATAAAAATAATTACTCCATTACAAAAAATAGGCACTAATAATAATATCCAGTCTTTTGTTCCCATACACATTCTCCTATTCTTCTTTCTTTGAGACTTTTTCTTATTTATCAAATTATATTTACTATAAAAATTTTTTCGATAAATTCCAGTTCGCCTATTTCTATATCCACATTATAGCAGTTGAAAATCAGCCATTCAATAAAATTCATAGCGTGACTATCTTTTATCTGCGTACCATTCCGTCACCCCCTTTCATTCCCCCTATGCCCGAACTCCCATAGGGGGACAGGTAAGTTTGCGTGACCGCAAACTGCTGATTATTACGCTCCAATGATACGGTTGAACAGCTCTAACAGCACGTCCTTGACACCGCCTGCATTGAATACCAGCCCCACGGCGATTAAGGCAATCACAAGGAAGCCGATTAACTTAGAAAACTCTCTCTTAAATCCTAAGTAGATACCGATTACCACGATTGCCATTAACACAAGGCTCTGTGCGTTGCTTAAAAACCAGTTGTATAAGTTCTGTCCGAAATTCATTCTTTATCAATCCTTTCTTTTTTGATTTCTTCCATTTGTTCGTCAGCCATTTTGCTGACCTGTGCGATACACATAAGGACAACACCAATACCCATTCCCAGCGATACCAGCACCAAGTCCTTGACAAGTTCTGCCATAATCTCAATTCTCCTTTACTCTGTGATAAGCTCCTCTGTGTCCGCTGTC
>CASEDF010000040.1 GCA_949286705.1 uncultured bacterium
ATACAACGCTACATTGAACACCAAGGGCGCGAAGATATGGGGCAAGCTTGGCTTGAACTAAAATGATACCACCGGCATTAGCCGGTGGAGTTTCATTTTGCTTTCGGAAACCACGACAAAGGTTATTACAGTCCGGAGCTCCGCGGATTTACCGGCAGTGAGCTGATTGCAGAGTTGGAAAAAAACAATGTTAAAGTTCTGCAGGATGAAAACGTTCTGATCGGAAAAGATTTTTATATCATCGGCCGAAAAGATATGTCAGAGCTACAGCGCGGCAGCTCCCGGGCAGAGATGAAGGCATTGTTGAAAGGGCTGGATAAAAACAAAATGACAATTGTCTTAGACCATCAGCCAAATGATTATGATAATCAGACCGCCGCAGAAGTTGATTTGGTACTTTCCGGCCATACCCACGGCGGACAACTTTTTCCGTTAAACAAGGTTGGCGAATGGATTGGGGCAAATGATCTGACTTATGGCTTTGAACAACGGAGAAAAAGCCGTTTTATTGTTACTTCCGAAAAACAGGCTGATTAACAGCCTGTTTTCAGCTTGTAAAACAGCAACATAAAAATCGTAATAGCTTTCTCTCGCTCTCAAGTTTCATTTGACATCACGCATATAGATGCTACTATCACAACATAAAACTTATAGGAGAGGAATATGCCGCTAAAGACAACACCATTCAACCTTTCAGGTTGTGTCTCGACACAATATTTCTCTCCTGCCTCTACATTAACAAAACCTTTGCCGCCCACCCGGCAAAGGTTTTGTTGTATAAATAAAATTTTTTACCTTGGAGGAAGAATGAAAATAATAAAACTGCTAATTATCGCATTAATATTTTTTAAGCCGGAAATAGTTCATGCTGCAACGCCTCAAATCAGTGATGAACAAGCTCATGAAATTGTTTTGAACGGAACACCGGATGATGTAAAAAAGCTTATTCAAAAGAGTAAATTAGACCATGTTTTTTCATCCATATATTTCAGGGTGGCGTGCTTCTTTAATTGACTCCATGGACAAATTAAACAATCTGAATTACAATAAGAAACAGTTTGGAATTCAACAACTTTAAGTTTTGGCATGTTTACTCCGACTTTATAATTTTTAATGAAATAAGCTTATTATCATGTAATAAAGATAATGTTTCTCTGTAAAATTCACGTAAAATATCGTAAGTAGATTTCTTTAACAGAAAATCCTCACAACCACGTTCGTTATCTTTTGCTCTTTTCAGAATTAGAGAATAATCGGTATCAAGCCAAATTATTTGTGCTGGAATTTTTATTTTTTTTTTGCTTAATCGCTTCTGCCAAGATACCCAAAACAGAAAGCCAAACTTCTTTAGAGGAAGATAACAACAAAGTTCTAGCATATAGATAACCAATAATAGATAAAACGGTCCTGTCAAAGATTTTAATTTGAGATATATTTTTAGCAAAATTCCAACGTTCTTGTTCCAGATTTAAAAAATATGCCTGACGAAAAATCATTGCATCAGGATAACTTGGCCAAGGAGATGTAACAAAGCTAGGTACAGTATTCTGAAAAAGCATATGTTCAGATAAATTATAAAATTTGTTACAATTATAATTTTTATGAATGTAAAATGTTTTTCCAGAAAATGGAACACCTTCTATTCCTATGGATGTTCTATCTACTGTGATTTTCTCTAAAGTACGTATCAATTCGCCTATCATGCATAGTATCTTTTATAAAATTAATAAGGTTTTCAACTTTGACTGTTTTTTGCTCTTGAATTTTTTCTACTGCAGAAAAAATATGCTCAGTTGTTGTATCCATATTAAAATCAACCCATAAGGACGGAATAGTTTGCAAAGCTCCTTTATAAAAGGTTTCCATATTTCTTGAGAATATAGGGTCAAAAAAGCAATTATCACGAATCCTTTCAGGATCAGATTGTTTTCTGCGTATCCTTTCATTAAGAGATACATCCAAAAATATATGTAAATCAGGGATAATAAGCTCTTTATGCTGCAATGCTTTACTATAGGCTTTTATCATCCATGGATATACGCTTGTTTCAGGAAACTGTTGATGAACTGCATAATTGTGAGCTAAAGCAGATAAGAAGTCCCGATCACAGAATACCAATTTTCCTTCATTCTTTGCATTCTGGGCAATTGACGAGACTCTTTTATCCAATTCAAAATAATATTTCTGTTTAACAATATTATCTTCTAAACTATCAGAAATATCCTGAAAATTTTTGTTTTTATCCCTTAGTGATGACGACGAAGGAACTAAAAAAGCGCCATATCTGTCTCGAAGCTTTCCTAAAAGGGTTGTTTTTCCACAAGCAGACAATCCACTAATAGTTATGATCTTATTGTTGTTCATCATTTATTGTATCTTTTAAAGAAATAGAGAATTTTTCCAAAATTTCTTTTGGATTTTGAGTTATCTGCGTC
>CASEDF010000041.1:0-569 GCA_949286705.1 uncultured bacterium
TTTTACTGACGGATATTCTGGGGAAATGCCTAAAGATGACCTAAAAAATATGAATGTTATCTGGCTTATTTATGATAATAAGACTTTTAATCCGGTTTGCGGGAAAGTGATTTATGTTGACCGTTCTAAAATTTGCTGTAATTATATGGAAAATGCTTATTTTGCAAATGGCGGCAGATAAATTTCTGATAAAAATAATCGGAACTGAAAAAAGTTGAAAAAAATTCTTGTAAATAAAAAAGAAAAAATGTATAGTCCCTTTTGTATCCGGCAAAAGTGTTTTTGTTAGAGAATTGCTGTTTTTAGCGCCCTTAGCTCAGCTGGATAGAGCAACAGCCTTCTAAGCTGTGGGTCAGACGTTCGAATCGTCTAGGGCGCGCCATATAACAAAAGCCCTGTTATTTAGCAGGGTTTTGTTGTATCTGCACAATGAAATTTTTACTTTTTAACGGCGCGCCAAGACGATTTCTCTTAGGAACCTAAGTTCGTTCAGGCCGCTCATGCGTCCTTCACTCTCTAAGGTTTTCTAAGATTTTGCAGATAAAAACAACCGGAGCAGCGGTTGTTTT
>CASEDF010000041.1:584-2034 GCA_949286705.1 uncultured bacterium
CTAAGTTCGTTCAGGCCGCTCATGCGTCCTTCACTCTCTAAGGTTTTCTAAGATTTTGCAGATAAAAACAACCGGAGCAGCGGTTGTTTTTACTTAGCACACTTTCAGCAAAGATGGGAACTTCGTCATTGCCGGACCTGCACGGCAGGCGGCCGAACGTCGGCAGCGGTCGGTTGTCAGTATTGTGCCACAGAGGCCACGATGCTCCTGTGGAATTTGTGAAGAGCATAATGGCAATGTCATTCTCGGGCTTGACCCGAGAATCCAGATAAATAAATTGGCTTTATGATTGACTTGGATTGCCGGATCAAGCCCGGGGATGACCGGTGCGACCGGCGGCGCTCAATCGGTACCATTGTGCTGCAGAGGTCACGTTGCTCCGGCGGGGATGTGAATAGCTTTGTGCTTTGAAGGGTGGATCCCCGGGTCAAGCCCGGGGATGACATAAAAAAAGAAGCCCGGGGATGACATAATAAAAAACAAAGTGCTCAGGAATGACATAAAAAAATAAAAAGCTCGGGAATAACATAAAAAAATAAAAAGCTTGGGAATGACATAGAAAATAAAGTGTCCAGGGATGACAAGAAAAAAAAGTGTCCAGCAATAACTAAGAGGAATTTTGTTTGACTTTGATCTTCGGAGGTGAATTTTCCTAACGGAAATAAAAAAAAGAGGCAAGGGATTTTCCTTACCTCTTAAAAATTTCAGAACTTAAACAGTGGCAGCATAAATTGTTTTTCTGGCTCTCCATTTGTTGAACAGGCCATTAACTCCAATTCTTTGATAAAAGTCTTTTTTATCAATCTTGCTCCAGCGTTCTTTGAACAATACCGGGTATAGCTGCCATCTTTTCGGCGTGGCAAAGTAATGATAAAGCTCTTTGGAATCTATTTCTTTATTCTCGTAAATCATTTGCCAGGCCCAGTTAAAAAGCTCTTTGGGCGTTACTGATTTCAGGCAAGATGAAGACAGCATATAACCGTTCTTTGTTTTGCCCTCTTTATCAAGATGTTCGGCCAATCCGCAGATAATCTTGGACATATGGCTTTTCAGATTTTTTGACTGCAGGCAAGTTGCAGCCTGTTTTTTCAAAAATCTCCAGCATCCGTCAGTCATTAAACCAGGCTGATCCCAAGCGGCAGAATATTTGTAATATTTTTCAGGCAGGACATTATAGCTTGTCGGTTCATGCAGAACAGCACCATTTGATATGCGCTGCATAGCTATTTCCAACAGAATTTCTCCGCTCATCCAGTCTTGTTGCCAGAAATATTCGCCATAATCAGCCATCAGCATCATAAAATCTTCGCTAATGCGCCAGCCGCGAGTATCTTGACCGCCTTCATGCAAAATCTTAGGCAGGATAACCTGATATACGATATCGCTATGGAACATTGTTGCGATTTCATTCTGTGAAACACCTGATAATTCGGCCACTCTTTTTACAAAT